>CAZEQK010000004.1:0-129635 GCA_964514395.1 uncultured Bacillaceae bacterium | reverse complement strand
CGCCGCTTATTCACACAGAGCATTTTAGCGGCGTTTGGCTATCGGGCAAAGTGAACCTCATTCAGACTGATTTTCATCTGAATGTTAGTAGAACTTATCCAGGAGCATAGCGCCGCCTTCTCTTCCGGAAAAAGCGAGAGTATTAGCGGCAGTCAGCTATCGGATAAATTACTTACTAGCATCTTGTGTTGCAATCGCATCTTTAATCTGTTGTACTGCTTGATCTAACACTGTTTTTGGATCAACTTTATTATCTTTATTGTTCCAAATAGTTGTTAGTGCAGAGCCCATAGGTCCCCAAACAGAAGGCATTTCAGGAATATTAGGCATTGGTACAGCATATTGAGCTTGATTCAAGAATCCAGCAGAAACTGGGTCATTCTTAATTTTTGGATCATTTAATAAAGCTGTACGAGGTGGTAGCATTCCAGCCATTTCATAGAATTTTAATAGATTTGCTTGATTAGAAGCAAACTTCGCAAATAAGGAAGCTGCGTTAGGATATTTAGAATAAGCATTTACATATAATGCTCGAATACCAGAAAAGCTTGTTGGATGTTTTCCATTATCTAATAATGGTAATGGTGCAATTCCAAAATTAACACTAGCTTTACGGTGTGCATCTACTGCCCATGGTCCATCCACATTATACATTAATTTTCCTTCGTTAAATAAAGATTGTTTTACTTGATATGTCATATCCTCTTGATTTAAAGGTAAGATTTCAGCATGAAGCTTTTGTAACAACTTAGCTGCTTTAACAGCACCGTCATTATTTAAACCAATATCATGTGGGTCTGTGTTATTGTTACCAAACACATATCCACCATCTCCACCGATTAAAGAGTAAACAAAGTAGAAGTTACCAACTTCCATCATGAATCCATATTTTCTATCTTCTAATTTTGGAGCTTTTAAATCGTTGAATGCTTTTGCTTGTGTAATTAATTCATCCCAAGTTTTTGCTGGGGTTTTTACTAAATCTTTATTATAGAATAATGCATATGTTTCAATAGCTGTAGGGTAACCATATAATGTTCCATCATATGTAGTACCTGTGATAGCAGCGCTCATATAATCTTTCTTATATTGTTCAGGCCAGAAGTTTTCAAGAACTAAACCAGAAGAAACAAGTTCACCCAAGTGATCATGAGGTGCAGCAAATACGTCAGCACCAAGCCCAGCTGGTCCATCAGTTTGCATTTTCTTCGGTGCATCAGTATGTCCCACTTCTTCATATTTTACAGGAATTCCATATTTCTTTGTGAATTCAGTAGCAACATATTTCATCCAATCTCCAACAGCACCTTGAGATTCCCAAACTACTAAACTAGCTCCATCTTCAGGTGTAATTTCTTGACTAGCATTTTGATCCTGATTTTGATTTTTGTCTTGACTTGCGTTTGTTGGTGCATTACTACAAGCAGCAACAGAGATAACAAGCACTAAAATTAATAAAACACTTAAAAACTTTTTCATAATTGACCCCTTTCAAAATATTATTTTTTTTACTTTTGATACCATTAGTGAAAAAAGCACGTAAACTGCGAAAACGTTTGCACGCTTAGTAAAAAAAATAATAGCATACTTATGCAAGCGTTTTCTTTACATTCATTATAATTTATAATTCTCAGAAATAAAAGCTTTTTTTTGAAAATATAAAAATTAAAAATTAATATATTTCCTTCATGAACGCTCTGAATCTATCCTTCTCTATTCCACTAGATTACTAGCCTGTACCATTATCTTTTTCTCCCAGGTACGATTCCGCCATCTCTTAATCATGATATATCCTCTAAGCCATTCATCTACAGCGTATGCGATCCAAACCCCAACTAAACCCAATCCAAGGGTTATACCTAACACATAGGATAAAGAGACACTAATCCCCCACATCGAAACGATACCCATCACGACTGGAAAGGTTACGTCTCCAGTAGCCTTTAAGGCACTGATAACGACTAAGTTAAACGTTCTACCTGGTTCTAATAATACGTTTAATAATAAAAGCGTAGCGCCTAAATGTATGATATCTGGATTATCTGTAAAAAGACCCATCAAAGTTTTACCGAGTATTGCAAAAGTACCTGCTAAGGATAAGGTTACTACTAAGCTAATTTTAAGACTACGAATGCATTGATAATAAGCATCATCATTTTTACCAGCCCCTACTAAATGAGCAACCAATATTTGCGTACCTATTCCAACAGAGACTGCAAACAAAAAAATAAATACACTTAAATTTTGAGCATAAACTTTTGTTGCTAATGCCTGTGTTCCCATCATCGTTACAAAAAAAGTAACCATAACCTGTGATATATTATAGGCTAAATGTTCTCCTGCTGATGGTACTCCTATCTTTAATATTTTTTTTACATACTCTTTTTTGAAATGAAAGAATTTCTTTAATTCGTAAGTATACTTTAAACGTTTTGAAAGAAGAATCATCAAAACGACAAATCCGATGCATTTACTTACAACAGTTGATATTGCTACACCTGTTACCCCGATTTTTGGAGCTCCAAATAAACCAAAAATAAAAATGGAGTTTCCTATGATGTTTAAGATGTTCATACCTAAGGTAATATACATGGCGTCTTTCGTGTATTTATAGCTACGTAAAACTGTTCCAGCCGCCATCATTGCAGATTGGATAAATAGAAATCCTCCAACAACCATGAGATAGATTTTTGCAATGTCCTGAAGATTTCTTGGTATATTCATCATCTCTAAAAAGAAGTTAGAGAAGAAAAACATAATAATACTAATAGATAGACCAAATAGTATATTAATACCAATGGCAATTGAACCAACTGTAAAGGCTTCATTTTCCTTTTTAGCCCCTAAATATTGAGCGATAATAATGGATGATCCTGCAGCTACAAAATCAAATAAAACGATTGCAATTGAAATAATTTGATTGGATACTCCAACTGCAGCAACAGAATTGTCTGAAACACGGCTAAGCATCATTGTATCCACATTTCCCATCAGCATGTATAAAAAGACCTCAATAAAGATAGGCCACGTAATCGTAAAGAGATTCATCTCTTTTTTTTCAGCAATATCCACTTGTTCCACTCCTCATATCGCAATCGATGAAATGATGAAAGAACTGCTAGAATATTATGAGCAGTTCTTTCATAAGAGATGCTTCTACTTTGTCTGATAGTTAACCACCGCTAATTGTCCTTGTAACTTAAGCGGCGCTAACCTTCTGGACAAGGTCTACTAACATTCAGATAAAGAAGACTTGGTTCAGATGGAGTTTTTTATCTCCACCTGAACCTTAGCACCCATAGGGCACAAGTCACACTAAATGCTAAAGCATTAAGTCGTGCTATGCCGGCCTTATTTTGAAGATGGTAATAACTCCCTCATACGGTGTTGAAGTGGGAGTCTTGTTGAAACCGAAGATAAACCGTCTGAATGAAGTTTCGCTTTGCAAGGTAGCTTTTATATTGCTTTTAATATTACCCCTTCTTCTTCTGTTAAAGTAATCGTTAGATTACCATTCTTAACAGTGTATATTTCTTCTGTCATCAGATTTTTAAGCTTATCTCCTTCAAATGGAAGATTAATACTAACTGTTTGCTGTTTTGATAAAGAATTAAGAAGGACAGCAATTTTTTCCTCCTGATAGCTCCTAATATAACCGTAGAGCTGTCTTATATCATCCGTAAGGAATGTTTTTAAGTCTCCCCTAGTTAATGCAGGATTTGACTTTCTAACTTGAATTAATTGCTTATAATATGTAAATAGTTCTTGATTTTGCTTTTCTTCTTCCCAAACCATTGTTTTTCTACAATCAGGATCATTTAAGCCTGTCATACCGACTTCTGTTCCATAATAAATCATCGGCATCCCTATGTAAGTCATTTGTATAAAAGCTGCTAGCTTTAAACGAGACGCTGACTCATGAACAGAGGTTAAGAATCTCTCGGTATCATGACTATCGATTAAATTAAACATTGCATAATTAGCTTGATCCTTATATTTCATTCTAGCCTTTGCTAATCGAGCGTCAAATGTACGAACTCCTATATCCTTTTTAGCTACGAAATCAAAAACCGCATCTCTAAAGAGATAATTCATAACAGAATCATACTGATCTCCCTCTAACCAAGAAGAAGAATCATGCCATATCTCACCAATGATAAGGGTATCAGGATTTGCTCTCTTTACAACCTTACGAAATGCTCTCCAAAAATCATGGTCTATTTCATTAGAAACATCCAATCTCCAGCCATCGATATCAGCCTCTTCTATCCAATAACGAGCTATATTTAATAAATACTCTTTAACCTCAGGATTGCTAGTTCTTAATTTGGGCATCGTCCACACATCATTTGCAAAGGTCTCATAATTTGGGTGAGGCTCAGAGACAATTGGAAAGCTATCAATATAAAACCAATTTTTATATTTTGATGCTTCTCCATTTTTAATCACGTCTTGAAAGGCAAAAAAGTTATAGCCACAATGATTAAATACTGCGTCAAAGATTACCTTTATTCCTCTTTTATGACTTTCCTTCACTAACCTCTTCACCGTATCAATATCACCAAAGGAAGGATCAATTTTATAATAATCCGTTGTGTCATATTTATGGTTAGAAGGAGCTTCAAAAATTGGAGTCATATAAATCACATTGGCACCAAGCTCTTCAATGTAGCTTAAATGTTGAATGATACCATCTAAATCTCCACCAAAAAAATTATTTGGTTTAGATTTTCCGCCCCATGCCTCTACGTTCTCAGGATCATTTTGTTCATTCCCATTTTCAAAACGCTCTGGGAATATTTGATATATAATGCCCTCCTTCGCCCAGTTAGGGACAATAAATAGATCTGCCTCATTGATATAAGGAAATTGAAAGTCACCAGCAGGGACTCTCTCAATGCTTACTGCTTTATCACCATACCAGTAATAGTTATTAAAATCCTCTATATAAAATGTATATCGTAATCGACGTGTACTAGAGCTAAAATCAGCCTGAAAATAATCAAACAGTTCATCTGATGCAACCTTCTCCATAACATATGCTTCATCATAATCAATGGATTGATAACGATCGCCTAATAATACCGTTACCTTTATAGCTTCGTTTTTTTTAATTCTTAAACGAACTCTTAAGGTATTACTATCTAACGGAAAGGCAAAACTACCATATGGTTGATGAAAAATAGATTCTATCATGAATTTTCCTCCTATATACGTGAGGGATGGTTTTTACATGTTCGTATGATGCCTTGCTAGCAGTGCAGCTCCAATCATCCCTGCATCATTCTCTAATTTTGCATGAACAATCTTCGTTTGTTCTACAATTTTAGGTAAACTAAATTTACTAAAATAATTTTTAATAGGATCGATGATCTGATGCTTAGCTTTTGAAACTCCTCCACCAATCACGATAATTTCAGGTGCCATGGCATGACTAATTTGAGCTAAGGCTAAGCCTAAGTAATAGGCTGCATGGTCAATGGCTTCGATTGCTAGGGCATCTCCTTGCTTTGCTAGTTCAAAAATATCCTTTGTTGTTGGTTGAAGCGAAATATTTTTTCCATTGCCTTTCCCTATTTGATCAATGACGTAATTTACAATTGCTGTGGCTGATGCTTCTGTTTCTAAACAGCCTACCCTTCCACAATTACAAAGACGACCTGAGAGCGGATTGATTGGCATATGGCCTATTTCCCCAGCCATCCAATTTTTCCCATGATAAATTTCACCATTGATGATTATTCCTGCACCAATTCCAGTACCAATCGTAACACAAAGTAAACTGCTAGTACCCTTACCAGCACCATTTATTAATTCTCCTAATGCTGCTAGATTAGCATCATTATCTACGAAGACCGGAAGATCTATTAATGCCTCTAAATCCCGTTTTAACTGTACATTTTGCCAGCCGACATTTACTAAATGTTCAATCGTTCCTTGTTTAACATCGACAAACCCAGGAACTCCAATACCGATGCCAATAATTTCTCTTTTAGAGACACCAGAATTTTCTATCATTTGAATAAATAGCTCTAAGGTTTCTTTATATTGTTGATGTGGAGTTGGTAATTCCTGCTTTGCTACAATATTCCCTGTTTCATCTATAATTCCTAGCTTAATACTAGTACCACCTAAATCAATACCAACATAATATTTGCTCATGTAATGCCCAACACCTTTATATATTTATAGTTCAATTCTCTCTTCTGTCTTCGTATCAAAGAAATGAATTCTATTAGGATCAAAGGCAATATCGATGGTATCTCCCATTTTTGCCTGTGATCGAGCATCAACTCTTGCTACTAATTGGTTTTCACCAATAGAAAGATGAAGATATTTTTCAGATCCAGTTAATTCTGAAACATCAATTTTCGCTTTGATTTTTGATGTGACAAAATCCAAAAATACAGGTTCATCGTGGATATCTTCAGGTCTAACACCTAAAATTATCTCTTTGTTTTCGTATTTAAGCTCCCTTAAAGACTTCGCTTTGCCTTCAGGTATTTCTACTTTAATACCATCACCAACAAATAGTAGCTTGTCTGATTCAGAAGCTATTTTTCCATCAATAAAATTCATTGCAGGTGAACCAATAAAGCCACCAACAAACTTATTAGTTGGTAATTCGTAAACATCCTTCGGAGATCCTACTTGTTGTATTACTCCATCGCGCATGATAACGATTCGAGAAGCCATGGTCATTGCTTCCGTTTGATCATGGGTAACATAAATAAAGGTTGTTTTTAAACGATCGTGAAGCTTTAATATTTCTGCTCTCATCTGTACACGTAATTTAGCGTCTAAATTAGATAGAGGCTCGTCCATAAGGAAAACCTTTGGTTCCCTAACAATAGCTCTTCCTAATGCAACACGCTGTCTTTGACCACCAGATAATGCTTTAGGCTTTCTTTCCAAAAGCTCTTCAATTCCTAATATTTTTGCTGCATCCTTCACTCTTGCATCAATTTTATCCTTGGAAAATTTACGAAGCTTTAATCCAAAGGCCATGTTATCATACACATTCATATGAGGGTATAATGCATAATTTTGGAATACCATCGCGATATCACGGTCTTTTGGAGCAACATTATTCATGACTTTCCCATCTATTAGTAGCTCTCCTTCAGAAATCTCCTCAAGACCAGCAATCATACGAAGTGTAGTTGACTTACCACAACCAGATGGACCAACAAAAACGATAAATTCTTTGTCTTCAATTTCTAGATCGAAATCCTTTACTGCTTCTACCTCTCCAAATCTTTTCCATATGTGCTTTAATTGTAAATCACTCATTCTTTCTCCTCCTTAGATTTTATATCAAATTAGTTTCGACAGAATTTAATGAATAGGGCTGTAGCGTTGATTGAAATACTAAAGCAACTGCCCCAAGTAATGAACTATTTTCCTTTAATTCTGATGAGAGAATAACAATTTCCTGTACCATGGATGGTAATGCTTTTTTTTGAATAACTTGCTTTAATAAAGGTATAAAATCTGGAATGAGATCTATTGTCTTTCCTCCCAAAACGATCGCTTGTGGATGCAGTAAATTAATCAGCATACTAAGTGCAGTTCCAATATAATTTGCTGCTTCCTCTACGATTTTCAAGGCTTGACTCTCTTTTTCACTTAATTTTTTCACCAACTGAACAAAATCTATTTTTTCACCAGTTAATTCTAAATATTTTTCAATCATCGCATTTGTTGAAGAAACTGTATCTAAACAGCCACTGTTCCCACAAGAACACTTCTTCCCAGAAGATACGATTGGAATATGACCTAATTCACCTGTACTAATACCGTTACCTCTGTATATTTGATGGTTTAATATAAATCCAGCTCCTATACCATCATCAACTAAGATATAAGCCATATGATGATAGAGCTTACCTTTACCAAACCACAGCTCACCTAAAGCAGCTAAATTAGCATCATTATCAATAAAAACAGGAATGTGAAGTATGCTCTCCAATTCTTGAATAATTAATGAGTTTTCCCAGCCTAATAGATTTGGTAGCTTTACCACCTTGCCTATGGAATAATCAATCCAGCCAGGTAGGCTAATCCCAATACCTATAAGCTTTTCATCCACTTTTCCGATTGCTTTTAAATAATCAACCGCTTCAACAATTACTTTTATGCCATCTTCAACGTGAAAGACTCCTGATTTGGAATAGGATTGAATAATTTTAGATTTAAAATCAACCAATCTTGCTTCTATTCCATTTGTCTTTACGGATATTGCAATTGCGTAAGCTCCTTTTTCGTTAAGACTAAGGAGTATAGGCTTTCTACCTCCAGTACTTTGTCCACTGGAACCAGATTCCTTTATCAGCCCTAACTCTAAAAGTTTTTGTGAGATATTTGTTATGGTTCCAGTTGTTAGTCCTGTAATTCTAGCCAAGTCAGACCTAGAAATTGTTTTGTAAATTCGAAGGGCATCTAATACCAAACTAGTATTGACAGATTTTATCACCTCATAATTTGCGGTAACCACATGAAATACCCCTTTACAATTGTTTTTTTAATACTTTCTTTAAGTATTAAAATAATTATTTAAATTATATTACATGGAAACGTTTTCTTCAAGATTTTTGATTTTAGTTTTGTTGTTTCTGTTTTTCATTATGGTGCTTATTTACAGTTTTTAGTTTGCAAAATTACTTTTGAATACGCTTCTCAATGGCTTCTCTTTCTTTTTCATATCCTGGTTTTCCTAAAAGTGCAAACATATTTTTTTTGTATTCCTCCACCCCTGGTTGATTGAAAGGATTTACCCCCTGCAAATAACCACTTATACCACAGGCTTTTTCAAAGAAATAGATTAATTTACCTAAAGAAAATTCATTTATTTCTGATAGAGTGATTAACAGATTTGGTACACCACCATCCTGATGAGCAAGTGCTGTCCCCTCTAGTGCTTTTTTATTTACAAAATTTATTGTTTTCCCGGCCAAATAGTTTAATCCGTCTAGATTATCGTTATCATTTTCAATTTCAATATCAATCACCGGATTTTCTATATGGATGACTGTTTCAAATAAATCTCTTCTACCGTCTTGGATATATTGTCCCATCGAATGTAAATCCGTTGTAAAATGAACACTTGCAGGGAAAATACCCTTGTTATCCTTTCCTTCACTTTCCCCAAAAAGCTGTTTCCACCATTCAGAAAAATATTGAAGGGATGGCTCATAATTTACTAATAATTCTATGGTTTTCCCCTTTTGATATAATGCATGACGAGCAGCAGCATATTGGTAGCAAGTATTTTTTGCCATATCAGTTTCTTTAAATTCCTCTAATCCTTCTCTCGCTCCATCCATGAGCATGTCAATATTAGCACCACTTACTGCTATTGGTAACAAACCTACTGCGGTTAAAACAGAATATCGTCCACCAACATTATCAGGGATAACAAACGTCTTATAGCCTTCATTCTCTGCCAATTGACGCAATGCACCTTTTGACTTATCTGTCGTTGCATAAATTCGTTTACTTGCTTCCTCTTTACCGTACTTTTGGATTAACCATTCTCTAAATAGTCTAAATGCTAATGCCGGCTCGGTTGTCGTTCCAGATTTTGAAATGACGTTTACTGACACGTCTTTATTCTCCAATAAATCAAATAAATGCTTTATATAGGTAGCACTTATGTTATTACCAACAAAATAAATCTCAGGTGTTTTTCGTTTACCCTTTTCTAATTGATTATAGAAGGTATGAGATAAAAGCTCGATTGCTGCTCTTGCCCCTAAATAGGATCCACCAATACCAATTACAATGAATATATCAGAGTTAGATTGGATTTCCTTTGCAGCACTTTTTACTGCTGTAAACTCCTCTTTATCATATTGAAGTGGCCACTTTAACCAACCAATATAATCATTTCCAGCACCACTCCCAGTATGTAGCATTTCATGGGCTACTTGTACAAAGGGGGCTATTTTATCTATTTCCTCTTTGTTTAATGCTTTTGACGTTTCTAAATTGATCATTTTTACACCCCACCATTTTTATCTTTTTAAAAAAATATTACAGATTTATATTGTTTATATTACCATTTTTTATTCTAAAAAATTAATAATAAGAATTATTATAAATGATTTATTTCACAAAAAAAAGACGACGATAGCCGTCTATTCATTAAATAATTAGGTTATCACCTCGTAAATACTCATTTTAGTTTGGGTATTCTATTATTCTACCTTCCCATGTTCTGTTCGTGATTTTTTCATTTCCCTGTGAGATGGAGCAGGAGATGTAAACTCTTCCCCTATTGGGTCAGCTCACCAATCGTATTCTCAATCTCAGCTATTGAAGGAATACCTTGTCTATGTATCGGATCTGTAGAATCCATTGGATCCATTAAGCTAAGATAATACGGAGAAACTGCCCAGCGAAAATGCTTACCAACCTGTTCTATTTGTTTCTTTTCTGCTTCTTTTAGATTTAATATTTTTACTATATCTTCTGCCCTCGTAAATCTATTTTTTACTTACCATCTCCAATCATTCCAATCCTCTCTGTAGCCTTTAGCAGTTTTAATATTTTTTGTTTCTACTTTTCATATTTATCTTTTAGCTTAAAACCTGTACTTATCTTCTTACTTTCATTTAAATAATCTTTAATTGTAAGTTTAAGCTCATCACCCCTTTTATTTGCAAATTCTCGCTTTGTTTCAGACGATGCATGGCGTAAGCTTGATGCATTAAAATTAGATGGACACATAAATTTACACTCCTTTCTCATTAATTAGATATTATTGGATATGTTATGTGAAGCTGCATTCAGAGGGAATACTTGAATGTTAGTTGAACTTATCCAGGAGCTTAGCACCGCTTAATTCATGAGACTATATTAGCGGCAGTTTGCTATCGGGCAAAAAAACACCATGTTATAAATAAAAAAAGGATATTGTCTCTTCTGCAGTGAATCTAAATCATTCATTCCGCATTGGATGATATCCCTATATACTCAAAATATTCATAAAAAAAGTCTTCTATCCCTTTAATAGAAGACTATTCATCAAATATTACTTATATGTCTGTTAAATTCTGTTTGTTTTTTTTAAACTGTCTGTAGGAAATCTTTGCCTCTTTAAATAGCTGGCTTACCTTTGGATGGTCCTTCTCATATTCACGTTCATAAACAACTTCATTAATACCACTATTGGCCAACATCTTAGCGCAGTTATAGCAAGGCGAATCTGTTACAAAAACAGTAGCCCCTTCACGATCCTCTCTATCCGTGAACAGCATTAGATTAACCTCTGCATGAATCGTTCTAATACATCTTTCTTTTTTTTCACCATCTTCGTGATAATGTTCAATTAAACAGCCTTGCTCATAACAATCTGAAACACCTGAGGGACTTCCGTTATAACCTGTTCCCATTAATTTTTTATCTTTTACTAAGATAGCACCAACATGTCTCCTTGGACAAGTTGCTCTATCAGAAACAGTAAAAGCTAATTCCATGAAGTATTCATCCCAGCTTTTTCTGTAATAGGAACTCAATTTCTCATCCCCTTCATTTTCTGTATTTATATCAAGGCAACTATACTGAAATAGCAATAAGAAACTATATTATTCAATAAGTAAGAGCTTATACAAGCACTCCTACTTACTTTTTAGAACAATCTATTATGCTCTATTTTAATACAGCGATCCATAACAACCTCTAAACCATTTTCCGAAGCATAATTAGCGGCCTCTTCATTCACCACTCCCAATTGGAACCAAATTGACTTTGCACCAATTTTTATCGTTTCTTCTGTTATCGGCATCACCTGATCTGGCCTTCTGAATACATCAACCATATCTACACGACCTTCAATATCCTTTAAAGTTGCAACTGCTTTAACTCCTAAAACTTCATCAACTGTAGGATTGACTGGTATGATTTCAAATCCGTTCTTTAATAAATATTCTGCAACCTTATAGCTATCTCGTTCAGGTTTGTTTGATAGGCCTACGATTGCTATACGTTTAGAGCTTTCAATTAAATCTCTAATTTTCTCATCCGTGATCAAAATGCTCATAATAATCCTCCTAAATAATTTTTTTCCATATACAGAAAGTTTACCTATTTATTACGGGACACGTCAATAGTTTTTATAATCTATTAGGAATCTATACAAGAAACCTATAGAAGGATGCATGGATTACTTCCTTACATACTAGTGAATTGTAATTTTATCTTTAATTTGTTGAAATATTTTCGTTCCAATCCCCGATATTTCCATTATTTCATCAAGACTTTTAAAGCTGCCATGTTCCATCCTGTAAGCTATAATTGCATCTGCCTTTGATTCACCTATTCCATTTAGCTCCATTAATTCCTCTTTATTTGATTGGTTGATTGAAATCTTTCCATCATTTATAATATAGAGCCTCTGACCCATATCTTCACCTTTTTTAGGAACATAAATTACCATTTCATCATAGACCTTCATCGCTAAATTTACTTGATTTAGATCCGCATTTTCTTTAGAACCACCTGCCTTCATTACCGCATCCTGTATTCTTTCACCATCCTCCATTTGATAGACCCCTGGATTGTTTACCTCACCCTTAATATCTATCATCATCACCTTTACTTCTTCCTTATTATTATCATTCTGTCCATTATTAACAGAGGCACTAAACTCCATCGTTATTTGATTATTTTGTAAAGCTGCCTCATCAGTTTCAAAAATAGGTGGTTCTTTTTGAGTCATCCAATAAACAAGTTGAAAAGTACCAGTTATTAATATAATTAAAATGAATCCTATATAAAATTTTTTCCTTTTTGATAAATATATCATAACATCCTCCTAAAAATGTTGGTCATAATGATCTCTCTTTCTCTCTTCTATGAATTTAGACTTATCAAATATCATAAAGTACGATAAAATAGAGAACGTCTTAAATGAATTGAAATGATTCATAACAAATGATGAGGTGATTTTAATGAATGAAGTACATCTTGAAATATCAAAAAAAGTTTCAACAAAGGTAGAAGCTATTGAATTTTACAAACAATTGGATGAACATAGAGAACACATTATTTCTCTTTTACTTCAAGATTATGAACAAGGTATCAATATAGATTTAACTCAACTAAATCAGTGGACAAAAGATTTAAATCAATTTGCAGTGAAGCATCAGCTCCCAACAAGAAAAATAGTATCAAAAGAAATGTTTGAATTATTTGTTAAGAATATGTAATTTATTTCATTATTTATATAATTAGATAATAAGTTATGTTTTCCTTTTTTTTACTTAAACTTAACAAATTTCTTTTCAAACCAGTATACCATTCATCATTTATCTTATTTGGGTAAAATAAAAAACCTCCCACCCCAAGCTTTTTGCTAGGGACAAGAGGTTGAGAAAACTTTCTTATTATATTTTAATTATGATTATATTCAATGAACTCACAGATTGTCAATGGATTTTTACATAATTTTCTAAATTTTCTTTTTCTTTAATGGATTTACTCTTTTCTTGCTATATAAAAAATCCTCTCACCTGTCTCTTCAATGGTTTGCATTTGAAAATCGGTAAAAACTTCAATGACTTCAAATCCAGCATTTTTTAATAATTTTTTGATAGTAGCCTTCGTATAGGTCTTTTGTTTATGAATCTCTTGAACTTTACTGTACAAACCGTTATCCTCTTTTACAAAAAAGGTTAGATCATGTTCTACTACAAGCTGATCCTCATCTACATATGGGATCCAAATAATAGAAACCCCTTCATCATGCCATGCATAGGTATTTTCTGAAAATTCATTGATAAACTTATAGGGAGTATGCATATCAAAAATAAAAAAACCTCCCTCATTTAGATTATGATAAACCTGATGAAAGGTTTGTTCTATTTCAGCTTTGCCTTCTAAATAATTTAAGGAATCGCAATAGCTTATTATTAAATCAGTAGGGACTGAGGCTTTCATTTCTCTCATATCTTGATGAATTAAAGGAAAGGAAATAGCCTTATCATTCATTTTATTATAAGCTATCGCTAGCATATCTTCAGATAAATCAACACCCATTACATCGTACCCAGACTCATAAAGTGGAATGGATATGTTTCCTGTTCCACATCCCAAATCTAAAATATAGTTAGGGTTTAAGTGATACTTATTTATGATATCTTTCGTCAGACTTATCCACTCACTATACGGAGCGTCCTTCATTAATAAATCATAGATATATGCGAACTTTTTATAATTCATTTCTCTTAATTTCTTCCTTCATATCAATTCTTGGTGCATCTCCCCATAGTCTTTCTAGATTATAAAACTCCCTATCCTCTCTGTGAAATACATGGACAACTACGTCACCAAGATCAATAAGTACCCATCTTGCTTGATCTAATCCTTCAACACCTTTTATATCAATACCATTCTCTGACATTTTATCTTTTATTTCTTTAGTAATTGCTTGAACTTGAGTTTCTGAATTTCCATTACAGATGATAAAATAATCAGCTATAACAGATAGCCCTCTAATATCAATGATTAAAGTTTTGTTTGCTTTTTTATTATTCGCTGTTATTGCAGCTAATTGTGCAATTTCATTTACTGTTAATCCCATTCATTTTCCTCCTTCAGCTAAAACAGTTATTTCATCAATCAAATCATTCCTAGCATCTATCGTTAAAGGATAGATTTTGCTTTTCTTATGAATTAAAAAATTGATTGTATTATCAAATGAGGCTAGTAGTGCTTTATTTAAGTCATATTCTGCTATCATTCGTATCTCATTTACTTCTGGGAAGTCTCGTGTCGGCTCAATATAATCAGCTAAACAGACAATCTTCTCTAGTAAGGACATACCCACTCGTCCTGAGGTGTGGTAGCGAATAGCATGAATAATTCCTGTATCAGATATGTTAAACATTTCCTGCACGGCTATTGAAGCAACAGGTCCATGCCACAATTCTTCATTATATTGTAATAATGCATCAGACAACTCATTATTATTCTCAATATAAGTAACCAATTTCTCTTTTGGCCAGTATTTAGCACAATCGTGCAATAATCCTGCTATCTCTGCCTTGTTTATATCTTCACCATATTTTTCAGCTAATCTTTTGGCTACTTTCGCTACTTCTAATGAATGATCATAGCGTTTACTAGTAACCTCAGCCTTTAATTTGGTTTTTAATAATTTTGTATCAAATTTCATAAAGGCGCTGCTCCTTAATATATTCTTCAACGCTATCGTCTACAATATAGCGTATTGAACGTCCATTCTTTATCCATTCACGGATAAGGGAAGAAGATACTTCTAATTGGGGCATAGGGATCATTTTTACAAACTTATACACCAATTCCCCCTCATCATTTTTCGGAAAATGATGAAAGCCCGGTCGTTTGAGACCTATAAACTGAACTAATTGAACCAATTCCTCAATCCCGTACCATTTTGGCAGATATTCAATCATATCCCCTCCGATGATAAAAGAAAAACTATATTCGTGAAATTTTTTTTGTAGCTCCTTCATTGTATCTAACGTATATGAGGGTCCTGAACGTTCCAATTCAATCGTACATAATTTATATCTATTATCTAATTTTACAACCCTTTTTAACATCTCTAATCGATGAATAGCATGGGTAATATTACTATTTCTTTTATGAGGAGGAATCTGCGCTGGCATAAACCAGATTTCATCTAAATCTGCATAAAATAAAGCTTGATCAGCAGCTATCATATGTCCAATATGAATAGGATCAAATGTCCCTCCAAAAATCCCTACCTTTTTCATACCATTACCTCGGTAAAGTAATTTCTTTATTTTCTTTTGATTCCTTATATAATACAATCGTGTGTCCGATGATTTGGACAAGTTCAGCCTTTGTTCCAGCTATTATTGCTGATGCTGCTTCATCCGTATCATCAACGCTATTCTTCAAAACTGAGATTTTGATTAATTCTCGTACTTCTAGGGCTTCATTTAATTGTGTTATCATATTTTCATTAACTCCAATCTTGCCTACCTGAAAGATTGGATCCAGATGGTGCGCTAGAGAACGTAAATATCTTTTTTGTTTTCCTGTTAACATAATCTCTTCCTTCCCTTTTTAGCGTTCTACTTATTTTCTAAGGAATGTAGAACAATCTCTTTCATTAATTTAACATTTGGAGCTATTCCCGTCCATTTCTCAAATGCAATGGCTCCTTGATAAATAAACATTCCTAACCCCGAATGAATAGCTGCTCCCTTTGAAGCGGCATCCTTTAATAATTTAGTTTTTAATGGATTGTAAATAATGTCACTTACGACATGCTTTGATTGTATGAACTCAGCATCAATAGGTGATTGATCAATATCAGGTGACATACCTATTGAAGTGGTATTAATAATCACATCAGCATCCTTTAAATAAGCTTTCATATCATCAAGATGAATAGCTGTTACAATGCTATCCTTTCCCAATCTTTCAACCATCTCCATTGCATTTTTCATATTACGATTTGCAATGATGAAGGCTTGAATGTTATTCTTTGCTAATGCATAACTGATGGCTCTAGCTGCACCACCAGCGCCGATTATTAAAACCCTTTTCCCAGGTAATTTTATATTAGTTTCTTCGATAAGTGATCGAACATATCCATCACCATCCGTATTATAACCTATTAATTTACCATTATCATTAACAATTGTGTTTACTGCACCAATCTCTCTTGCCTCTTGAGAAATATCATCTAAATATTCCATAATCTTTACCTTGTGGGGGATAGTCACATTCATTCCTTTAATCTTAAATGCCCTAATCCCTATTACAGTTTCTCTTAGTTGGCTTGAATCAACATCAAAAGCCAAGTAACGATTGTTCAATCCATAATGCTCAAATAAACCATTGTGCATAAGCGGTGATTTAGAATGGGCTACTGGATTCCCAATTATACCGAATAATTTTGTATGACTATCTATCATTCTTTCTCCCCCAATAATTGACCTTAAATTAAAGCATCCCTTAGAGATACTCCAATTCCTTTTGGAGCATATATATCAATATTTGTTGTATCCCCTTCAACCGAAATCCAGCCTAAGCCTGATATGACGATATCCTTCTTACTACCTTTAGATATTTTAAAGCTATGCTTTGTAAATGGAGGTAGTATATTTAATTCTTCGTATGTAGGTGGACTTAACAGCTCTCCCAAGTGCTTTTCATAGATTTCCTCTGCCTTTTCCAGTTTTGTACGATGTATATTGATTGCATTAGATAAATAACAGACAAAAGAACAATTTGCTTCCTTTATTTGATCAATACGAGCAAGTCCACCAATAAATAGTGTTTGTTCTTCATATAATTGATAAACCTTTGGTTTGATTTGTTTTTTTGGTGATATGATCTTCAAGGTATCAGGAATAACCCATTCACTATATCGATTCTTATGAACGACACCCGGAGTATCAATGATATAGTTTCCGTCAGATAAAGGAATATACACAGTATTTAGTGTAGTACCAGGATAGTTTGATGTCGTTAGGTTAATATTACTATCCCTATTTAGAAAACTGATTAATCGATTAATAAAAGAAGATTTGCCAACATTCGTTGCGCCAACCACATGAACATTTCTATTATTTCTCCTATTTTCTATGTAATGAGCAACTTCTTCTAACCCTATATTTTTTTCAGCACTAATTAAAAAGATTTTTTCTGGGTGGAGTCCATGATTCTTAAAATAAGCCGATAGCCAATTCATTAATTTGTTGGGGTTAATCGATTTTGGAAATAAATCAATTTTATTGGCGAGCATAATAAATGGATTTTTCCCAATAAATCTTGGTAATCCTGAAATTAATGTTCCATCTATATCAAATAGATCAACAATTTGAACGACTAAGCTTTCAGTAGTAGCGATTCCATTCAGTATTTGTAAAAAATCATCCTCATTCATTTGAACGGGTTGAACTTCATTATAATGTTTAATACGAAAGCATCTTTGACAAATAAAACGATTTCTTGAAGATGCAGAAGAAGGAATATAACCTGCTTTTTTAGGATCTTCATGTTGAATTGTTGCGCCACACCCTTCACAATATTTCATTTCTGCCATCTATTTGTCCTCCCATGTCATCAATCCCCGTTTTTTTAACCAAGCTAGTATTTTATTCTCAATCGCTCTATTTATTTTAGTTGCAATTTGCTCTTTTTCTGATATTGGAACAACGAGTATCGTATACAGACCCATTCTATTTCCACCTAATACATCTGTTAGGATTTGATCACCGATAACCACTGTCTCCTTTACAGAAGAATTTAAAATCTTTAATGCTTTTTTAAAAGCAGTCTTAATCGGCTTTTTAGCTTGATGAATATAGGGAACTGTCAATGGCTCAGCAAATTCAGAAACTCTTGTTTTATTATTGTTCGATACAATAATCACTTTAAATCCAATCTCTTGAAGATCGTCTAACCACTTTATTAGTTTTGGTGTATATTCTGGTGAATCTGCCTCAACCAGCGTATTATCTAAATCTGTGATTACTGTAGTAATTCCAACGTCCTTTAGTGCTTGTAAATCTATATTATAAATAGATTTTACATGTAAATTTGGAGCAAAATTCTTTAGGAACACAAAACATGACTCCTTACTCATTTTAATTTAAATAAACTGTGTCGGCACTTACTATACCATATTTATTACCATCACTGCAAAAAACAAAAAATTATATGAAACTTCATTCAAAATGGAGTTTTTGACTAGAATGTTAGTTGAACTAATCCAGAAGCTCAACACCGCTTGGCTTCACGACTAAGTGGGAGTATTAACGACGGTTAGCTATCGGATGAAAAGATTTCCTCCTGTTAAGGAATAAAATATCATGCTCTAAGCGCATGATATTTTATGTATGCTTTATTCTATTTCGTTAGCTTCTCTTGCACAGATTTCAGTTTTTGATCCATTGAGGCTATTTTATCGCGCCTATCATCAATCTTAATTGAAGTAGACACTCTCTGTGCTCCTTTTTGGAAAGGAACCTCATGCATTGTTTGAATCACATCTAATATATCCTTCAATTCTCCTTCAATAATAGTCCCCATTGGTGTCAGCTGATGGGATAAATTTGCTTCCTCTAAAACCTTATGTACCTCTGCAACATAATAGCTTACACTAGGGGTTTTTGTACCTAATGGTGTTATAGTCACTTCTACAATTGCCATGTTTATCACTCCTTACATTATTAAGCTTTATCATTATTGTATCAAAAAAGTACTGATATTTATGTAAGAAGTTTAGAACTTGAGTTTTTATGGTTTTCTATGTAACGATGAAGAAAATAATGAATGGATTGAAAACTTTGTGGCGGGAACAAAATTATATCGTGGTAATTTTTAAGGATTGAAACAGAACTCAACTTATCTGTAATAATACAAACCATTTAAGGAAGAATAACCTTAAAACATAAAAAAAAGAGGTAGTTAGATGGTTAATGTATGGGTTAAATTATGGCGATGGGTTCTTATTGTTATTTTTCTTTTTGCTATACTTATCATTAGCATGAAAGGGATGACCCCTAAACAAAACGAACAAGATTTGTATAGAATAAAGGCATTATCTGAAAATAATCAGCACAAAAAGATTATTCTTCTTGTAGTGGACTCAATAATGAGCAAGAATATTGATATAGGTATTAAGAAAAAGGAATTACCTACTATTCAATTTTTGATTGAAAACGGTCAATATTACAAAAATCTAATAACAACATTTCCTACTATGTCTGTTACGATAGACAGCACTCTTTTAACAGGGACAAGCCCAGGCCTTCATCATGTGCCAGGGTTAGTTTGGTACTTACAGGAAGAAAATAGAATCATAAATTATGGTTCTGGAATGATGGAAACGGTTAAGAATGGAATAAATCAAGCACTTAAAGATTCTGTAATAAACCTAAATCAAAAACATCTAAACCCAAATATACCAACCTTATTTGATGAGCTAGAGAAATTAAATGTAACATCTGGCTCAATCAATGGATTGATTTACCGTGGGAAAACACCACATATTTTAACTATTCCAGCATGGATTTCTGGTCCTTCATCACTTCCTAATCAAATAGAGGTTCTTGGACCCAGTTTTTTTAGCTATGG
Organism: uncultured Bacillaceae bacterium; assembly: GCA_964514395.1. Lineage (GTDB taxonomy): Bacteria > Bacillota > Bacilli > Tepidibacillales > Tepidibacillaceae > CAZEQK01. The sequence goes on along the minus strand of CAZEQK010000004.1, from coordinate 109,532 downwards.
TGCTCTTTCAAATCCCCTTGAAAAAAAACAAAATTTTACGGATGATATAACAAAAAAATATGGTTTTAATAATGACTTTGCTATACAAACTGCCATGTACTTAATTAGAAAACAGCAATTACCAGATTTTCTCTATATATACTTACCCGATATGGATCAAATCGTACATAAAAAAGGTCCGGTTATTAATCTTAAACAACTAGATAAACAGCTTAAAAAAATATTGGATTCTAATGGGACATGGGAAAAAGCGCTAGAAAAAAATATCTTTATCATTATAGGAGATAGTGGGCAGACAAAGGTAGAGCCTTTTAGAAAAAAACCAATAATAGCATTACAGGAGTTATTAAAAGAATATAATATTTCGTCAACTAATAAAATTACTAAAAATGCTGATATTGTGATTGCTGTAAATGAACGAATGGCTTATATATATTCACTAAGTAACAATGTTCCCTTACAAGATATTGCAAATAAATTAATAAACAATAAAAAAATTGATATCATTGCTTGGCAGAATAGGGATTGGATTAACGTTTTAAAAGGTGATGGGAATGAGGAGTTTCAATATAAATTTGGAGAAGACTATACGGACATTTATGATAACCATTGGCAATTAAAAGGGGATATCAATGTGTTAGATATTCAAATAAATGACAAAATAAAAAAAACAATAACATATGGTACCTATCCAAATGCTTTAGATAGAATAGCTGCTGCATTACACTCCCACAAGGGCACTTTTTTAATTGTAACAGCAAAAAAAGGATATGAATTTTCAGCAGGAAACTCCCCTATTCATTATAACGGTAGTGCTCACGGTTCCCTTGATGATTCAGATTCATTAGTTCCACTTATTATTACAGGCACCGAGGAGACTCCAAAGCATTTACGTATGGAAGATATAAAACTATTTATTTTACATTTGTTAAAAAATGAAACAAAGAAGGAGTAGCTCAAGCTACTCCTTTCCTTATCATGATTAAATCAATGCAACAAAATTTGAGGAACCTTATAAATAGGATGTTCAATCATTATAGGTTTTGTTTTATATACACTTTCCAATGTCTTTTCTTTTAGTACTTCTGGAACACTACCAATCGTTTGAATCGTTCCTTGATTTAACAGCAGCAATCGATCACAATATTGTGCTGCAAGATTAATATCATGTAATACTGTTACCACGGTTAATTCTTTTTCTATATACCATCTTCGTATCTGTTGCATCACTGCCACTTGATGACCGATATCTAAATAGGTTGTTGGTTCATCAAGAAAAAGGAGTCTAGGTTCTTGTACCATTGACTGAGCAAGTGAAACTAATTGCCTTTCTCCCCCAGATAATGTGTTTACAGATTGATTGCGCTTTTCCCATAAATCTAATGCTTGTAACGCTTCTTTGATTAAAGATATATCCTTTTCCTTCAAATCAGAAAAGAGATTTAACCATGGATAGCGTCCCATCGCAACCACTTCCTCAACCGTAAATGCTGTATGAGGGATTCCCTCTTGAGCCAAAACAGCTATATATTTTGCAAGTTCTTTACGTTTATATTGTTTTATAGATTTATTTTGAAACAAAATTTCACCATCATGAATAGGAAATAACCCACTAATAGCACGGAGAAGTGTTGTTTTTCCACTACCATTTGGTCCAATAATACCAAATATTTCTCCTTTTTTAATATCAAAGGTTACATCAGATAACACTAGCTTTTTACCAAATGAGTGAGAAATATGACGAGCCTCTATCATATTCAACCTTCTCCCCTCCTTAATGCTTTTCTTAGTAAATATGCAAAAAACGGTGCACCGACAAAAGCTGTAATCACTCCTATAGGAACTTCCCTTGAAGGTACCATTGTTCGCGCCAATGTATCTGCCCAAAGAAGGAATATCCCTCCTGCTAATATTGATACAGGTAATAAGATACGATGATCAGGCCCTGTTACTATTCGAATCATATGAGGAACAATTAATCCAACAAAGCCAATTATCCCAACTATAGATACAACTGATGCAGCTAATAGTGAAGCCATAATAAGAATTTGCATTTTCTTCTTTTCTACATCCATCCCTAAATGTGTAGCTGAAGATTCCCCTAAAGATAATAAATTAAGGTCACGATACTGAAACAATAAATAAATACCTCCAATAGCTAAGTATGGAAGAAGAATAAACACATCAATCCAATCATGATTAGCCAAGCTTCCCATCATCCAGAAAATAATCATTTGCATTTTCTGGTTAGAAATGGATATTAAAAAAGAAAGAATTGCACCAAATAATGATTGAGCAATAACCCCTGTAAGAATAATGGTATTATTTTCACTCACTTTACCATTTAAAAAAATAACAAAGCCAAGAGCAAAAATCCCCCCAAGAAAGGCGAATAAAGGAAGTGTGAAATAGCCAAACATCCATTTTACAGGAACAAAAAGAAAGGTCATTGTAGCCCCTAAAGCTGCTCCAGAAGAAATACCAAGAATATATGGATCAGCTAAAGGATTACGCAATACTCCTTGAAAAGCTACACCAGAAATCGATAGTACCGCTCCTACAATAATAGCTAAAAAAATCCTTGGCATACGTAAATTCCAAATAATCGACTCTTGCCCAGTCGTCCAAGTATGATTAAAATGAAAAATGGGAATCCGATATAATAAAATCTTAGTTACCAATTCAAAAGGTAAATATACCGCTCCAACCATAATACTAAATATGATTGAAAAAAAGAGTGGGAGGAAAAGTCCTCCTAATAGTATTATTGTTTTTCTCTTTTTAATCATTAGAACAACCTACTTCATTAAATTTGGATATAAAGCTTTTGCAATTTCTTCCATACCATCGATAATACGTGGACCAGGACGAGTCACAAGATCACTATTAAGATCTATTACACGCTTATTTATAATAGCATCTACATTCTGCCAGCCTTCACGAGCAAGAATTTTCTCAGCTGGATTAGGTACATAATAACTGTATGTTGTAAGAATTACTTGCGGATTAGCAGCTATTACTTTTTCTTCATTGTACTGCTTCCAACCTTGATCATTTACGATGTTAATTCCACCTGCTTTGGTAATGACCTCATCCAGAAAAGTTCCTTTACCTGGTGTCCATAAATCTGGTGATACCTCAGTCCATACTCGAATTTTATCTTCGGGCTTTAGCTTAGATATTTGATCTGAAATTTTCTTTTCCTTATTTTTCATCTCCTTAACGATCTGTTTTGCATTTTCTTGAGTATTCGTTAAAACCCCTAAGCTATTAATTGTTTGATAAACTGCATCTATACTTTGTGGACTATAAGTAACAATTGGTATTTTTAATTCTCGAACCTTATTAGTCAAATCTTTATTAAGAGATCCTAAAATAATTAAGTCAGGCTGTAAGTTTAAAATTTGTTCCATATTTGGATTCAAACCGTCTTGAAAAACATATTCAACCTTATCTTGTACATCTTTAGGATAGTTAGCGTATTTCGTTACAGCTACTACTTTACCTGTTAAACCAAGTGCAAAAAGTATTTCGGTATTGCTTGGTATAAGGGATATAATTCTTTTTGGTTCTGATTGAATATTAACTTCTGCTCCAGTATCATCTTTAATCGTTAAAGGATAGGTTGTTGCAATTGATGCTGTTGTTGATTGATCCTTTACTCCCTGTTCTTTTACCTCTGTTGTGGATTTTTGTACTGAAGCTGAGCAACCTGTAAATATACCTGAAACTAGTAAAACTACCGTTAATAAAATTAAGCTTTTCTTCAACATGTTTAACTCTCCCTTTTCTTTGTATTTCTGGTAACTATTCAAAAAGTTAATGAATCCATCGTTATGATAACTTTTCGATCTACCTATGAAATCATGTCGAGGAAATAAAATAAACAAAAGCAAATGGCGATGATTTTTGAAAATAAAAACCCTTTTATCCTAACGGAAAAAAGGGAATATGTATCATGCGTTAATTATGTATTGTTTGTGAATCAAGTAGTTTAACTTCAATACATAACCAAATCGCCGTTCCTTTTCCTCGAAGGAGTAGCTATAATGAATAGGTAGGTCTCCTGGCTAGTGGCAATGCATTTCCACCCCTTCCCATCTTTATGAAAGACAGTGGATCATGTGGAATGCTTCCAAATTACAGTGGCGGGACCGCGTCGGTTTTTCACCGAACTTCCCTTTTCATCTTTCAGCAGTATCTGAAAGAACCTATTCACTATGTGCTATTGCTTTGTCTTTTTTATTATATCTTTTTAAAAGTTTTTTTCAAGTATAGAATAAATAATCTATTTTCATAGCTAAAGCCAACTTTATCTTCGGTTTCAACAAGACTCCATCTGAACCAAGTCCTCTTTATTGATTTAATCTCTTTTCTAATAAACTTATTCCTTCCTTTCTTTGAGAATCATGGATCCAAGCTTCTAATTTAGCGAACATCGATTCTTTTCTTTGACTATAGGAGACTCGATTATTCCTTGGTGATAATTGATATTTTTTTCTTATTGCTTCTAACCATTGATGACGAAAATCATCAGAATCAAAGATACCATGGATAAATGTTCCCCAAACTGATAGCGTTTCATGGTGTGCACCATCAAAAGAACCATCTGTTAGTTGAAACATAGGAGTTTGCATTCTTTGCCATTCGATTTGTCCCATATGGATTTCATAACCAAAAATAGGAATGTGATTAGCTATTGTTTCCCCTTTTACACGAATTGTCTTCTTTTCAGTATGAAAATAAGTATACATTGGTAATAAAGCTAACCCTTTTAATTTAGGATAGCTTGACTCTATCAAATTAGGATCGAATAGATAATTACCCATCATTTGATATCCACCACATATTCCTATTAGTTCTTTTTTTTGAGCAACATGCTCTAATATTTTTGCTTCTAATCCAGAGCTTCGTAAAAACTGTAAATCTTCCATAGTATTTTTTGTACCTGGCATAATAACAACATGAGGATTGCCAAAATCTTTTACATTTTTTACATAGCTAATTTGTATATCTTCTTCCAATTCCAAGGCAAGAAAATCGGTATAATTTGATAAATAAGGGTATTGAATAACCACAATATTAATTTCTGCATTATCCTTTTTCTTTGTGCCCTTTGTTAAAGCAACAGAATCTTCTTCCTCCCATTCAGGTAAATGAATATAGGGTAAAACACCTAATATCGGGACACCAGTATAATTTTCTAACCAATCTATTCCTGATTGAAAAAGGGTCATATCCCCCCGGAATTTGTTAATAAGAATCCCTTTAACCCGTTTTAGTTCTTCCTCTGTTAATAAAGCAAGCGTGCCAACGATTTGAGCAAAAACGCCCCCACGGTCAATGTCTGCCACCAGTATGACATCAGCATCTGCCCATTCTGCTACCTTCATATTGACTAAATCTCTATCTTTTAAATTCATTTCAACAGGACTTCCTGCCCCTTCAATCACGATTAATTCATAAATTTCTTGAAGATGCTTTAAGGATTGCTGAATAATTCCTTTTAGAGTTTCGTATTTTGTTTCATGATACTCCCTAAAATTCATTTCATGCATTGGTTTTCCTAAAACAACGACTTGGGATTTATTAACTTGACTTGGCTTTAGAAGAACTGGATTCATCTCCGCTGTTGCTATAATATCAGCTGCTTCTGCTTGTAAGCCCTGTGCTCTCCCTATTTCCTTACTATCTATCGTCACATAAGAATTAAGTGCCATATTTTGAGCCTTGAATGGGGTAACGGCTACTCCTTTTTTTGCATAATATCTGCAAAGAGCTGTTACGACCATGCTTTTACCTACGTCTGAACCTGTACCAACGACCATCAATGTCTTAGCCATATTTTTACCTCCTTACTCTTTAATTTCGATTATGTTTTGTTTTTGCCAATCTAAATAAAAAAGGGAAGCGGGTAATACTTCTTTCCCATAAAAGGAGGTATGATGTATCATAGACCAAAGTAATCGTATGGGGCCACCATGAGTAACAATCAAAATGAGACCATCATCTTTATGGGACCATTCTTCAAAAAAGGAAAATAGACGATCTTTTAGTTGAACTAACGTTTCTCCTTGAGGAGGAGAAATAGAAAATGGGTCATCTAGCCATTGCAAAAATAATTCGCGCTGATGTTGATACAACCAATCATAGCTTTTTAATTCCCAATCGCCAAAATCTAATTCTTGTAAACGTTCATCAAAACAAGATGGTATTTCCTTAGAAAAATTTTTTTGAATGATAGAAACAGTTTCATTTGTTCGTCTTGTACCACTATGTATTAAATATTCCCATGAAATATTTTTTAAAAAATCTATTTTCCTTATCAAATCAGAATCATTTTGATCTAATAAGCCAGGGTCACTTCGACCTAGTAATATACCTTTCCCATTTAAACTTGTTTTTCCATGACGCATAAGATAAAACTTCATTATACACCTCATAGTATAGATATTTAGAAATTTAATAACTCCAAATAACGAATGTAAGCCAGAGTAATGCTTCTCCACCTTCTATCAACCAACCATAGACGTCTCCAGTTAGTCCACCCAGCTTTTTTGTAAAGTAAAATCCTGATACGAGTACAAATAAAATGATAACAGCTAACATCAATAAAAAATAAGCACTAAACCAAAACATTGGTATAATCCAAAAAAAAGTTAATAAAAAAATAGGCCATGTCAACCAATCTTTAAACTGCATCCCTAAACCTTTTTTTCGGGCATAGGGAAAAAGGTTAATAGCTAATAACACTCCCCATCTAGCAATGATTGGAGTAAACATCAAAACTTCTAATCGAAAAGGAGATTTTATTAAAACTACTAAACTAGTCGCTTTTATAGCAAATAAAATTACAAATCCAACTACACCCATAGCTCCAACTCGACTGTCCTGCATAATAATTAGCATACGTTCTTTGCTTCGACTACTACCAATCCCATCCCAAACATCCATCCAACCATCGGCATGTAAAGCACCTGTCATCCACATTAAAAAAGAGATTAGCAATACCGAAAGAACTGGTATTGGAAAGAAAATCTGTATTCCTTGATAAAAATAATATAAAAAAATTCCTATAATCCAACCAACAAAGGGAAGAAAAAAAATTGACCTTTTGATTGTTTCTTCTTCATATCGTAATGATAATGGTAACGGAATACGACTAAAATATTGAATAGATAATCCTAATGCATGCAACCAATTACTTTTCATTATTAAATTACTTCCTTTATCTAATTTTCTATTCATTCGGTTTTATTTTAATTGGTATACCAGACGCAACCAAATAGACTTCATCTGCTATTGCAGCTATTTTTTGATTAGTCCATCCTAAAAAATCTTGATAAACCCTACCTAAAGAATTCATCGCAATGCCACCCCAACCTACTTCGTTTGTAACGATGATTATTGAATAAGGATAATTTTGTAATGAAATAAGGAAATCATCTACTATACCTTCTACTTTTTTTAATCCGTTTTCTGTTTTCCATACATCGTTTCCTTCAGATTCTTGCAATAATAGGTTAGATGTCCATATTGTAATACAATCAATTAATGTTAACACCTCATCTGAATTTCTATCAAAAAGAGTATCTCTATGATTGTTGCTATACCTATTTTTAAATAACTTTGCAAGTTCAAGCGGTTCTTCTATTGTTAACCAAGTATTTGGACGATTTTTTTTGTGCAGAAGAATTCTTTTTTCCATTTCATTATCCTTTGCTTCTGCTGTTGCAATGTAACGAACTTGATTTCCATATTGTATTGCTAATTCTTGGGCAAAGCGTGATTTTCCGCTCCGAACGCCACCTGTTACCAAAATGATTTTTTTATCTTTTTGATACAAAGGACCTCAACTCCTCTATCAATAGCTGATTTTCTTCCCTTATTCTAACTGCCAATCGAAAGAATGATTCATTTAATCCTAAGAAAGATCCTGCCATACGTATCGCAAAACCCTTTGTTTTTAAATAATGGTGAAGATGTGGCACATCGTTTTTAAATGACCGAAGCAAATAAAAATTAGCAGTAGAAGGAAAAATACTAAAATAATTTAATTCTTTCATCTGCTGATAAAACCATTCTCTTTCTTCCTTTATCCATTTACGAGTATTCTGGTAAAATATCCTCTCATCTAAGACAAATAATCCGATTTTTTGTGATAAAGCATTTACAGACCAAGGATCTCTTGCTAATTCTAATCGATGAACTAACCATGAAGGAGCAATTAAATATCCTAATCGAATTCCTGGTATAGTATATAGTTTGGTAAGAGAGCGAACGATAATAAGCGGTTTATTTTCTCGAAAATAACTAAGTAATCCTTCCGGTTCATTGGTAAAATCAATAAATGATTCATCGACTAGTAAAAAGGCTTTTCGCTCTTCTACAATATCTAGTAGCTGCTTTATTTTATAAAGTGGAACCATTTGACCTGTTGGGTTATTTGGTCGACATAGGTAGATGATATCACCTGTTTTTAAAGTATCTTTTATTTTAGACATAGGAAAAATAAATCTATCTCCATGCAGATGATAATATAATCGTTCGATTGGAATATTTGCAGCCAATAAAGATGGCTCATATTCACCAAAAGTAGGATGAATAACAATACCTCGCTGTATTTTCAATACCCTTGGTAACAAGAAAAAAAGCTCTGCTGCTCCGTTGCCTATTATAAGCTGTTCTTTTTGGATACTAAGTTTTTCAGAAAATTTCTCTTTCAATTGATTAGCATGAATTTCAGGATATTTGGTTAGCCAAGTTAAATCCTTTTGTTGCAATAATTTAATAATAGATTTAGGTGGCCCTAATGGATTGGTATTTATACTAAAATCAATATTTGCCCAGTCAGCACTACCATGTATTCTCTCTTTCAATTCTAATAAGTGGGGATAAATATAATCATTCATAGATTCATCTCCTTAAAGTTCGTTCAATAGATCAATAGAAAAAATACAATTTGAAATAAAATAATAAATAACCATGCCGTCATATACAATAGAAAAATGGTTTGACGTATGTGAATCTGCTGCATAGGAATCAGATTATCTCCTAAATATGCCTTTCTATTTGGCTGTCCAAAATAAAAATTAATTCCACCTAAACGAACTCCTAAAGCTCCTGCTACTACAGACTCAGGTATACCGCTATTTGGACTAGGATGTAAATGAGCATCTCTTTTCCATATTTTATAAGCTTGCTTCGCATTTAATCGAAGTATCCAAGCAGCAATAATCAATAATATTCCAGTTAATCGGGCTGGAATGAAGTTTAATAAATCATCTATTCTTGCAGATGCCCAACCAAAATGGAGGTACCTATCATTTTTATAACCACACATCGAATCTAATGTATTACTTGCACGATAGGTCATTGCTAAAGCTGGTCCTCCAATTAAAGCGTAAAATAAAGGTGAGATGATCGCATCAACAATGTTTTCTGCCACAGTCTCTACCGTAGCTCTTATAACTTCTCTTTCATCTAAATAATCAGTATCACGACCTACAATATAGCCCACGTGTTTTCTTGCTTGTACTAAATCTCCTCTTTGTAATAACCGATTAATTTTCTTACCTTCTTTTGCTAAACCTTTAATAGCTATCGTTGTTGATATGAGCCATGTTCCTATCATCCAAGAAAGCCAAGGATGAATCATTCCTAAAAGATATAATAGCAGCTCAGTGAGATAATAACTACTCGCAAGAATAATAAACACTAGAATCATACCTGCTAGCCGTTCATGAATCGAAGTAGAAGTATACCTTCGTAAGATAGACTCGATCTTCTCTATCGCTTTTCCCATTATTATTACTGGATGGGGAATTTTCGGTGGATCTCCTATTAATAAATCAATAACAAATGCAATATTAATCTGTAATAAATACCATAAATACATAACCTTCTCCTATAAAGCTGAATTTTATTCAGATGGAGTTTATGAAGCAGATAGTGTGCTAACTTTGATAAATAGAATTTTATCTTCGGTTTCAATGTCTCCCTCTTCAACACCGTAAGAGGGAGTTGTTTCCATTCTCGAAATAAGGGCGACATAGCACGACTTAATGCTTTAGCATTTAGTGTGACTTGTGCCCTATGGGTGCTAAGGTTCAGGTGGAAATAAAAAACTCCATCTGAACCAAGTCTTCTTTATTGATTTTTTTCTGAAACATTAGCTTCAGTAAATGTTGCCATTTCTTGTAACAAATGTTGAATAGATCTGATTAATGGTAAAGCTAATATAGCACCAGTACCTTCTCCTAAACGTAATGATAATTGTAATAATGGAGTCAAGTTTAATGCTTCTAAAATAAAGCGGTGTCCTGGTTCTTCAGATTGATGAGATGCAATCATATAGGATGTAGTATTTGGATGGATATTTGCAGCAATAAGGGCGGCTGCCCCAGTAATAACACCATCTAGTATAATAGGAACTTGTCTAAAGCTTGCTGCTATTATCATTCCTACCATAGCTGCAATCTCATAACCACCAAAGGTTGTTAAGGTTTCTATCGGATCCTTGGTAGATAATGAATGGAAGTCAAAAGCTTTTTGAATTACTTCCCGTTTATGCTGCCACTGTTTATCATCTAAACCTGTACCTCGACCTACCATTTCTTCTAGTGAACGATTAAGTAGGTGGGCAGCAACCGCAGCACTAGCTGTAGTATTTCCGATACCCATTTCACCAATAGAAAGTATATTCGTACCTTGTTCGATTTCTGTTATACCTAACTGAAAACCAACTTCAATCGCTTTATTTACTTCTTCTTTTGTCATCGCCTTTTCATATAAAAAGTTACGCGTGCCTTTTTTTATATTGGCTTGAATCAATTTTGGATTATCAACAAACTCTTTCATTCCAACATCAACAACTTTTAAATGAACATGATGATTTCGAGTAAGAACATTAATTGCTGCTCCACCCTGTATAAAATTATATACCATTTGTGTTGTTACTTCTGAAGGAAAAGCAGATACTCCCTCTTCAGTTATCCCATGATCACCTACAAATACATAACTAGTTACAGGATCAACGGAAAAGTCTAAAGATTTATATATACCTACTAATTGTATGGCTAAATCTTCTAACACCCCTAAACTTCCTTGGGGTTTAGTCAATTGATCTAATCGATATTGCGCATTCTTTTTAAAATCTTCATTTAAAGCTTGTAATGATTTTATAGCATCCTTCCAATTCAACAAAAACACCTCATTTATTATATTGTTATTTAATTAAATTATTTTGATTTCCATTCTATACACTGATTTATCCATCTTTCAACCATTTTTGGAGATGATAAAAAATGAAAATGTGCATATCCTGCTACTAAATTATTTTTAATATAACCATCCTTTTTCATTTTTTTAATTCCTTTTAGTTGATAAGCATAATTGATCTCTTCTGTGGGATGAAAGGTAGAATAATGGAATTCATGTCCCTTCGCTATTTCTCCCTCTCTAAAGAGAAAATTACCTTTCTCACCAGTTATCTCTCTATATCCTAATGCAACTAAATGTCTATGCATCTTTACTGTTCCAGGAATAATTCCAACCATTGGATATTTCTTTCCCTCAGTTGTTTCAATAAATTCAGTTAAATACATAAATCCACCACATTCTGCTAGAGTAGGGACCCCTTTTTCAATTACATTTTTTATTGATACCATCACCTCTTCATTGATTGATAGCTCAGCGACAAATTCTTCAGGGAATCCTCCTCCAAGATATAATCCATCGATATCTAAAGGGATCATTTCTCCTTGCAGCGGAGAAAAATAAACGCATTCTACTCCATTTGCCTCTAATAACTCAAGGTTTTCTTGATAATAAAAATTAAATGCTTCATCTTTAGCTACAGCAATACGTATATTTTGTTTTTTTCTCTTTCCAATAAGTGGAAAATCGACTATGATTTCAGTCGCTTTAGAAATTTCGAAAAGTTGATCGATATCTATTGTCGATAAAACCAGTTCTCCTAAGTTATCAAAAAAGGAATTAAGTTCACCTCGTTCTATAGAAGGGATTAAACCAAGATGTCTTTCAGGAATTTCGATATCTATTTCTCTTTTTAAATACCCTAATACTGGAATTGAACATTCTTGTTCAATCGCTTTTTTTACTAATTTATAATGTCCTTCACTTCCAACTTTATTTGCTATTACCCCAGCAATTTGGATTCCTTCTGTAAAGCATTGAAATCCCTTTATTATAGCAGCAGCACTTCGAGCCATACCTTCAGTATTGATTACTAATATAACTGGACTTTCTGTAATGATGCTAATTTCAGCTGTACTTCCAATATTATTTATTGCATTTTTCCCATCAAAAAAACCCATAACTCCTTCTATAATTGATATATCTGCTCCTATGCTTCCACGTTTCAAAATTTCCTTTACGTTATTATGAGATAACATCCAACTATCTAGATTACGAGAAATCCTACCAGTAACTGCCGTGTGATAGGATGGATCAATATAGTCTGGTCCGCATTTAAAACCTTGAACAGTGTATCCTTTTTTAATCAAAGCAGACATGATACCTACTGTGAGTGTCGTTTTACCTTCTCCACTTCCAATACCTGCTATAACTATTCTACGTTCCAAGATATTCCTCCTAAAAACTTAATTTACATCTAGCCTTAATACTCTATCCCATAAACTGCTGGTAATCCCTCATCATAATAATGTTTCTCTGGTCCAATCACTGATACAAGATCAGCTAGATCTTTTATTTCTGATCTTGCACTTCTTCCTGTAATAACTAGATGAACATGAGATGGTCTATTTTTTAAAAGAGTAATTACCTCGTCTATTGGTAATACATCATCAATAGGAAACTCCTTAATAGCTAAAGCATTATTTAATTCATCAAGGATAATCAAATCATATTCACCACTCATTACAGATTCCTTTGCTTTTTTCCAACCCAGTTTTAATGACTCTCTATGCTCCTCAGGGGTCTTTGTCCAAGTAAAACCTATACCAAGTTGGATTATTTCTACTCCTAATTTGTCAAATATAAACTTTTCGCCATATGACCTTTTCGGTGATTTTATAAATTGAAAAATTTTAACATTGAACCCCCTTCCAATTCCTCTAATTGCTAGTCCTATTGCTGCTGTCGTTTTCCCTTTTCCGTCACCAGTATAAACTAATGTTAGACCACGCTGATTTTCTCTTTTACTTTTTCCCATCTAAACCCTCCTAAATTAAAAACCTTAACTCTATGAAAAGTTAAGGTTTTAAGAATACAACTAAACATTAGTAGAATTACAAATAATAGTTGTTACCTTATCCTTCCCTCCGAAGTATATAAATTGGTTCACTTTACAAGCAGGTTTCCTGACTTACGCTTCAACTTACTCTCGTACCTTCCTAAGTTTAACCTTAGTGGTTTCTACGATTTTATCAGCGAATACAGTAGCGGGGGCTGTATTGGATTTTCACCAATTTCCCTATTATCCCTATTGGGCACTTTTAAAGTTAGTATTCAGTTTTAATTCTCATTTTATTTAACTATAATTTCTTTCTTTTAGCAATATTATTTATTATTTATAATTTGTGTCCACCTTGATTTATCTAGTTTTTCAATTGCTCTTTTTGATTTAAGTAATTCTTCATTTGCTTTATTTTGATTAAAGTTAAATAATACCGTATATTTCTTGTAATATCCCTTTCCCTTTTCATAATCTGATTCTAACAATTCTGCTAAATTAATAGCTTTATCATAATATTCAATTGCTTTTTCAAAATCTCCTATTTTATTGTAAATATCTCCTATTTGCTGCATTGATTTTAATTTTTTCATATCATTATTAGCTTCTTTTGCCTTACCCATTGCCTTATTACCATGTTCCAGCGCTAGGTCATGATTTCCCTTTTTAAATGCACAAAGACTCTTTGTCATGTAATAATCACTTATATAGGATACCTCATTTGTTTCTTTGAAAATTTTATATGATTGCTCTAATAAAGTTTCTACAAAAGAATAGTTTTCGTATTCTAAATTAATCTTTGCTAACCCTAAGTAATTAATACCTTCTTCAATAGGTAAGCCTTGTTTCTTAGCGATGGTCAAAGATTTATTATAATAATCAGTAGCGTTATCATAATCTCCTATCTCATACGATAAGTCTCCTAAATTCGCTAAAGATATACATTCATTTAAAACAGAGGATACATCACGAGAAATATATAATGCTTCTGCAAATAGTGACTCTGCCTTATTAAATATTCCTTTATCCATATATACAATACCTAGATTAATACTATTTTCAACATATGATCTTAAATTAGAAAGCTTTTTTGATAACTCTAATGACATATTAAGATACTTTAAAGCTTTTGAAACCATACCGATAGCATGATAGACAATACCTAGATTTCCAGAAATTTTATCTAGCGCTCTAATGTTATTTGTTTTCTCAGCATATTGATGAGCTTTATTTAAATAGTATAGCGCATTGTTTATATCCCCATTAAAGAAATGGATTAACCCAGCCTGACTCATTGTTTCAGATAGATTCTCAAAATCCTTAACCTTTAGAAGAATTTCTTCTGATTTCTCTGCAATATCGAGAGCTTCATTATTCCCCATAATCCCCAAAATGCTACATTTAAGCTGTAATAGCTTGCCATAAATATCTGTATTCTTTCTTATCTTCTTCTCTATGTCATTAAGTAAGGTTAAAGCCTCAACAAAGTTTCCTGTTTCTCGATAAATACTTGCTATCATTATTTTTATTGTATAGATATCATCTGTCAGAGTTGTCATAGTCAAAGCTTCCTCTAAATGTTTTAAGGCTTGATGGTAATCTGTCATGATGGTGTATATTTGGCCAATTTCAATTAATGCATTGATAACCTTATGATTGGTACTATTTACTGCTCCATATTTACTCATTTCAAAAAAGCTATTATAAAATTCTATCGCTGCTTTATAATTAAAATCATTTTTATGTTTAATCGCTGTCTTATAATAATAATTTCTAGCCTTTTTATCTAGACCAGCTAACTTAAAGTGGGTACTTAATACTTCATAATAATTTTCCAGATCATTCACGTATGTCTCTTCAATAAATTTACCAATTCGATTGTGCAGCTCTTGCTTCGTTTTATTTAGTAAGCTATCATAAATCACTTCTCTTAACGTATCCTGATTAAATACATAGTTTTTTTCAACCTCACCTAACAAAGAGGTTATTTTCTTGAATTTTATTAAATCCTGCTTTATTAGCTGATTTAATGAATGATCAATGTTTATTCCTAATAAATTACTAATCCATACAACATTGAATTCCTTACCTATTACAGAAGCTACCTGTAAAATATGCTTTGATGTTTCATCTAGATCAGCTATATTAGCAAGAATAAGGCTCTCAATCGTATTAGGAAGAGAGATAATTTTATTTTCATCAATATATGCAATATCGTCCTTTATAAAATATTTTTCTTTTCTTTTTAAGGTGGTAATAAATTCTTTGATAAACAGAGGGTTCCCACTCGTATATTTATTTATAACATCATACAAATCTTCATCAATACTATTACAACGTAATAATCTTGATGATAAATTATAGATGCCACTTTTACTTAGATTCTCTAATTTAATAAGATTTTCATTATCATATTGAAGAGGTAATTCCTCTAGATAATACCTTGATGCAAATATAAACATAGAATCATGCTTTGGTATCGCTCTAACTAACTGTTTCAATATATTTAATGAAGCTTTGTCTGACCATTGAATATCATCAATAATAAATACAAAGGTGTTCTTCTTTAAGGTATTTAAAAAGAAAATAGTTAATTGATTTAATATTTCTCTTTGCAAATCATCATAATTCATCGAATGTAAAATATGTTGAAACTCTGTTTCTCTATCCAATCCCATGACAAGACTCATAAATTGATAATTTTTTGTAATCTCCTCTTCACTATAAGCATAGTCCTTTAAAATAAAATCTATATATGATTTTAATCTGTTTAATTTTATCCGGTTGCTATCACTAGATTCTAGATTCATTATTTTTAATAAAATATTTGCTAAAACATAATGCACTCTATTCTGAAAAATAGAATTACAGGTCAACCAAATATTTTTTATATGATCTGTTGTATTAGAAAGAAACTGTTTAATTAAACTCGTTTTACCTATGCCTGCTTCCCCAATAACTTCAACACATCTTGGCAATGCTGGATTATTTAATAAATTATTTAACAGATTTAACTCTTTATCCCTTTCAATAAGAGCCATATGATCTACTTCAGTGGCAATATGTAAGTGAATTGGTGAGTATGCTTTTAAATATTTCTCTTTGTTTTTCACTACAATTTCTTTATGCTTTGAAAACTCTATGACATCCTTTGTTTCAATATAAATAGATTCTGAAGTCAATATCGTGCCCTTATCTGCAGCGGTTTGAAGTCTTTGGGCAGTATTAACAATATCCCCCATTACCGTATAATCTTTATCAAAAAAATTACCTACACTACCAGTTACCACTAAACCATAATTAATTCCAATGGATAAATCTAAGGATACTTCTTTATCGGATAATCTTTCTTCTGTAAATTCTTTTATTAATTTAATCATTTCCATCCCACAGACAACCGCTCTTCTTGGATCATCACTATGTGAATGCTTTGCACCAAATAGGATCATAATACAATCACCAATATATTTATCTATTGTTCCTTCTAATTCATAGACAGGCTTAGTAATATAATTGAAGGCATCATTAATCAGCTCACGAAGTTCTTCAGGATCCATCCTTTCAGAAAGCGCTGTAAAGCCAGATACATCCGCAAACATCACCGCTACATTTTTCCTGTTTTCTGTAAGTATATCGAAATTTTGTATTGAATTATTTGTGTCCATATTTTTTAGCTTCGTCCCACAGCCAATACAAAATTTAGCTAATAATGGATTGGGAGAATGACAATAATGACAATTTATAGGAAATTTCATTCCGCATAAAGGACAATCATGAATATCATCGTTTGGAAGCAAATATCCACAATTATAACAGTGCATGATATCACCTCATCAAGTAAATCTATGTTAAAAATCTCCTTTTCACCAAATAAATAACATTTAATAATTGACATAAATATGAATCTATGATTTACTTAATTTAATAGTACATTTCAATTATACTATATATAAATTATTAGTATATATATAATATTATGTTAAACTTATACAATTAAATATTCATTCGATAATAGCAAACTTTATTGAAAAATAAGGACGCAAAGCCATTGGGTCTAAGGGTGTGATGCCTATGATAGCCGGGTTGCCGATAAGATATGAATACGATAATTTTGACAACGTGATTTATTTCTAATGGCACCTATTTTAAAATGGTGTCTATTTTATTTTTAAATATTTTAAAATATGAAGATTGGAGGTGAGAAAATGAAGAAAAGAGTATTATTATTAATGATTGTTGCACTTATCTTAACTAGTTTACCAGTTTTTGCTGCAGAAGCACCAGTTGTCTATAAGGATACATTTACAGTAACATCAGCTGGAGGAAACTTTCATGTAGGTTTTGTAAATATCCAATTTAAGAAAAATTTCTTGGATCAAGAATTACTACCAGCAACCTTCGATGTTCAAATATACGCAGAAAATGGTAAAGGCTACATAGAATTCACACCATCGACCCCTGTTTTTAACAAAAAAGTTCACATTTGGGTTCATGAATATGATGGTCTACTATATGATAGAGCTTTAGGTAAGAACATTCATGTTCATATTAAAAAACAACTAATTTTAGCTAGTCATTTTTCACGATATGCATTCCGTTGGTAGTGATAAAAAAATGATAAGCCCTCTACAAAAGAGGGCTTATTTATTAAATTCGATGTAACTCCCGTTTAAAGTTAAAATACAGGCTTTATTAGAGAGCTTATAAGATGATGAGGTAATGATCATGACCTTCTATTATTTATTATTAGGACATTTACTAGGCGATTTTACTTTTCAGACCGATAAAATTGCTGAAAAAAAAAATAATGATGATTTATGGATCATCTTCCATACCATTATTGTTACATTAAGCACAATAATTTTCTCTATACCCTTTGGAATAGATCTTGTTTTAATGGCAGGTATTAATGGTTTATTACATTTTATCATCGATTATTTTAAATCAAAGCTTTATATCAAAAACGCAAGTTTTGCTTTTTTTTATTTTTTAGTAGATCAAACCGTACACATTTTTATCATCTTTATCATTTCACAGCTAGTAACACCAATAAATACCATATTACCTTTTAGTAAGAATGAAGTCACATTTTTAATATCGTTTGTGTTTATCTCATCCTTTTCTACTATATTTGTTCAATACATACTGAATATATATTTTTCAAGTAATAATAAAAGTTTTTTTGTAGGAAATGAAAGAAGTATAGGAAATATTACAAGAATATTATCATTCTTCATTCTATATTTTGCCTACATCTATTCTGCTTTCATTACCCTATTTATCTTATCAATCGGCTTAGCCGAATATATCCTTTATGCAAAAAAATGGCACCTATGGATGTCAATAAAATACTTCATGACTAAGTTCATCTTAGATGTTTTAATGTCAAGTCTTGGTTTCCTTTTTATCATCTATATTCAAAGTAAATAATACGTTTCAATCTATTTCGATATTCTTAAAAAATACTTAGTTTTAATTCTTTCGATAATTGATTTAATACTTTTATACCACCAATACTATTCCCCTTATCATCTAAAGAAGGACCCACCACTCCGATTCCATATTGATTAGGAACAACTGCTAGTATGCCACCACCTACCCCACTTTTTGCAGGAATACCAACATTAATAGCAAATTCTCCCGAAGCATTATACATCCCACATGTCACCATAAATGTTTTTGCTATTCGCACAATATTTCTAGGTATTAATTGTTCTTCTGTAAAAATATCTTTACCATCGTTTGCCAATACTGCTGCAATTTTAGCTACATCAATTGTAGTCACTTCTATGGAACTTTGCTTAAAATATACTTCCAAATGTTCTTCAACATTTCCCTGTATAACGTCATAATTTCTCATAAAAAAAGCTAATGACCTGTTCAAATCCCCTGTTTCATTTTCGGATTGATAGATTTTTTGATTATAATGTATGTCTTCATTACCTGCCATTTTCCTAATAAGAGAAATGATTTTATTAACTCTTTCTTCAACAGAACCTGTTATAAGTGAAGAAGTGACGATTGCTCCAGCATTAATCATAGGATTAAGTGGCTTAGATGGCTTTATTGTTTCTAATCTTACAATCGAATTAAATGGGTCTCCTGTTGGCTCCATTCCAACGTATTGAAATACCTTATCTGCACCCTTTTCCATTAAAGCAATCATTAATGTGATAACCTTCGTTATACTTTGAAGTGTAAATCTATAGTGATAATCACCAGCGCTATATATTTCTTTATCTAAACTAACAATACTAATTCCTAGTATGGTAGGATCTGCATTTGCTAATTCAGGAATATAACTCGCTACTTTTCCTCTATTTGTCCATATTCTATTTTTTCTAATTAATTCCGTTAATAGATCCTTCATTTTCATCATTCCTATCTATATGTAGCTAAACTTCATTCAGATAAACTATCTAAATGTTAGTTGAACTTAATTTTGAAGTTTAGCGGTGGTTTGCTTTCGTCTAAAATAGTTTAATTATTAGTATTAGCATTATTAATTTCTTTTAACAGTTCTTCTGCCTTTTTAAAATCAGGAGAAAGTTGTAAGGCAATATGAAGTTCGTTTTTAGCCTTCTGATACTCCATATTGAAATAATAGATTAAAGCTAACTTGTAATGGGCATCTGTAAATTTAGGCTCTATTTTCAGGGCGATTTGATACTGCTCTTCAGCATTTTTTATTAGCCCTTTTATAAACAATGTTTCTGCATATTGATAGTGAAATAGAGGCTCCATTGGATAATATTTTACTAAATGTGCAAAGATGTTATTTGCTTCCTCAATGTGATTATTAACCTTTGCAGATTGACCAACCAAGTAAATATCCGGACTTCCTTTTACCTCTCGTCCGTTTATTCCCCACCAGGTACTTGCACTAATAACCACTATTAATAATATCGCTATTATTCTTATAAACGGCTTTTTTTCTTTCTGTTTTGGTAAATAGACAATTGCCGAAGCAAGAAATCCGCCTATTAATCCACCCATGTGGGCATACATATTTACACTTGGTACAGACAGACCAAATAATACATTTATTCCTATGATAAACACGATGTCTTTACCTATGGTTCTAATAAAGAGTGTGGGATGGACATAGCCAAAATATAATAAAGCACCTAGTAAACCAAAAATAGCTCCCGATGCTCCTGCACCAATTACTGTAGGTAAAAATAGAAAGCTACTTATATTACCGATAATACCTGCAAGTAAATAAATGACTAGAAACCTTGATGAACCATAGATTTTTTCCGTTAATCTACCTATATAATAGATGGCAAGATTATTTAGAGCAAAATGAATAAAACCAATATGCAGAAAGATAGGTGTTAGTAGTCTCCAATATTGTCCCTGAGTAATTAAATAGGGTTCAATTGCTCCAAATTCCAATAAAGTCTTTATACTAGTACTTCCACCATTAAGCGTCATTAATAAGAAAATAATAGCGTTTATGATGATTAAGGAATACGTAATTATTGGTTTTCCAAATAGATATATGGCTTTCATTTGTCTCGTTCTTTCCGCTTCAATAAACTCTATCTCTTGAGCCACGTCAAGGAAATCTTCCTCCATAGGATTTTTCAAAAAATATTCAAAAGGCTCATCTTTTATAGCAAAAATTCGATAAAAATCTTCTGGAAAATTAATTTTCTCTGCTTCTAAATCAATAAATCCAACCAAAAAATCAATTTTTTTGTTCGATAACCTAGGACTTTGAAAAATGATATTTTCAATCTCCTTAGATGGAGTACTTTGAAATATATATAAATTAAAAAAATTCATTTTACGATTAAAAAACCCAGGCTTGTTAGCTACTTTATAATCAATTTTTTGTAGGTTACTTAAGTCATTTATTAAATGGTTTGGCCATACATATTGTTGTATAGGTACTAAACGAATAGCAAAATATTTGCCATTCAAATTTTTAATTAAGCTAATACTTGATGCCTCCTTAGAAGCGTCATCTAAATTTAGGGCAGAATAACCATAATTTTTAACTAATTTATTTGCAACAGACCATATATAATTATTTAATGACAGCAAAAGTATATGCTCCCTTCAATCATAAAAATTTGTAGTTCCTATTATGTAATCATTCTAACAAATATAATTTAATATTGACATTAATTAAATGGTATTTCATTAATAATTTTGCTACAATATAAAAAACTAATAGTGTCAATGAAAAGATTATACTATATAATCACCATTATAGTATTAAAGGAGGTATTTTATGCCTGATAATCAAATTAAAGAGCTCATTCAATTATCAACGAGTCACATAAAAGAAATCCAAACTCCATTAGAAGGTTTTCTTAATCACTATTCACTTCCCCAATTATTAGCAGAGAGTAGCGATGAAGTCAAACAACAAAAAACAAAATTTTTTCTTACCGATATACGTCATTTGTTAGTAAACTGCGAAAACACTTTAAAAAAATTAGGAGTTGTAAATAGAAGTAATCAATTTAATAAGGATTTTGCGGAGCAGGTGCTTTATGAGACGGTTCATCTCTGCGTTAATAAATTCTTTTACCCAGATCACGAAGTTTATGAAGAAGATGGGAGAAATTCATATACTGGAAAGGATGCTATAAAATTTTCCTTTGAACCGCACCCGTCTATAAGGGAGTTAATCATTTCAATTTCAAAAAACTTCGAAATTTTGCGAGAAGAACTAAGCTATTATGAAACTGATTATGTGACTAAAAAAAGATTAGAGGGAAAAATGATATAAAAAAATAAGTCCAATGAATGGACTTATTTTTTTATGTAGATGCCTTTTGAAAAAATAAAGCCTGTCACTAGCACTGCAACCCCAGTAACTATTATATATAATAATTTCGAAGGATGATTAGCTTCATCATTTTTAGGTGTACTAACAGCTTGTTCAGACGGTATTTGTATTTTAGGGGGATTTTTTTCATTTACTATGTATTTTGGTATATCTTTACTAATTCCCTGTATTAAATCGATTAATGCTTCGTAAATATGCTTTGTTTTTGCACTTGGGACAAAGTAATTATTGATTGCCTGTTGAAAGAAAGCATCGTCTAATCCTTTTTTCTGTAATGCTTCACCAGTCGTTGCAAATATTTTTTTATCATCTGTTACTACTAGAATAAGTATTGTATCTTGTGATAAATTATTATGTTTAAAATAGGTTTTCCCAATATTTTCTATCGAACTATGAACTGTAGGGAGAATAATGATTTTGTAAATTTCGGGTAATTGGTTTATCTCATCATCCATAGCACTCTTTTCCTCATCAGTAAAGAAATGATAAGAATCTTCAATAGATGACTTTTCTTGTGAAATCGCTTTAACATTTAGATTAAAACTTAGTATTAGTAGAATGAAAGTAACAAAAATAGAAAGTCTTCTATAAGTTCTATTCAACCAACTCAATCCCTTCCTACCGTACCATTTCTTTTTATTATTATAACACAAGGCCTCTCTATTCGTTACAGAAAAAGATGAAAACTTGTCTAATATCAACAAAATAATCCTATAGTACCATTTTTGTAACTATTAGTTTTTACATCAGGATGTAGGTATATTATTTACTTTACCATAATCAGAAAACCTTATCGTTAGATTGGTTGCTTCGCTGATATTCTCACCCATTAAAGTATAGTCAGTTTTAGTGATTTGAACCATTTCCTTTATAAGATAATCAGTGGGGCGATAATAAATCTTATAGCTTGTATTTATATCCATGGAGCGTATGATTTCATCCGTTTGTTGCTTTGTTATTTTCATTTGATCTTCCAAGTCTTTCTGCATGCTTCTTATTTCCACATCAGTAAGTTCAAGCTTGGTTTTCATGTCTTTTAGATCTTTCTCTGTTAATCCACCACTCTTAATTCCGTGCATTTGCTCTTCTATAATAGCTTTCATTTTATTTGCATCTATTTTAATTAATAACCCTTCTAATCCATTCTTTGATTTTATTTTATCTATATTTGATGCATAATCCTTTATGAGCTTCAAATTATATTCTGGGTTCCAATTATTAAATTCATGAAATAATTGGAGGTCATTCTGAGATATGACTTCCCACTTTTGCTTCGTATTATATTTTACTTTTATGGTATTAGGTAATTTTATGACTTCCATCTTTTCTTCTGGTAAATTTTCTATACTTGAAATATTAAGCTTCATATATACTCTATTTTTATTATTGATGTAACCACTAAAATTGACTACATCCTGAATATTATTTTCTTTTAAATGAACCGAGAGATTACCATTAAAAGCATAGTTCTTTTGGACTACCATATTATTTAAGATGCGTTTGTGTATTTCTTCTGGAGATGTTATTCTGACTTGATTGGAGCTGCAACCAAAGCTAGCTAATAATACGCTCATAATCAATATTTGAGAAAAAACAATTATTTTTCTGTTCTTTTGCATATCTACCTCATCCTTTAACCATTTTTCTAACTACTATAATTTCCTAGTGAGCATAAATTATCCATTCTCTGAACTGAATTGTAAATTTAATATGATATAAAAAAGCTGTTGACAATATACTGTCAACAGCTTTTTTAACTAACAATCATCAGCTCATTCACTATGTAAATGAATACTATTTATCGATAAAAGCTATGATTACCTATTTTGATAATAAATTTTTTTGTTGAAAAAAATGTGCTATTTGATTTATTTGGATTAAAGAAAAATAAAGCATCTTTCACAGGATCAGACCCATATAAAGCTTCCTTAGCCGCTTTATACGCTGCTTGATCAGGAATTACTTGATTAATTCGACCTGTCATTGCTGGTGTAAATTGATAGGGTTCAAATATTACATCGTGAATAGTATTAGGAAAACTAATATCCTTTACCCTATTAATAACCACAGCTGCAACAGCTACTAATCCATCATATGGTTCATCTTGAGCCTCAGCAAACACTATTCTTGCAAGCATATCCAAGTCATCTTGGGTGTAGCTAATCACTGGTTTTGCTTCACCATTTGTCACTGAATGAAAAACGGTAGGCTCTAAATATAGTTTAGTATTAATCCTTATCTCATCACTTACTAGATTATTCCAGACCTTCAGTTGATCAATGCTTATTCCGAATTTTTCACTGATTTTAGCTAAAGTATCGTCTTTTTGTACAATATAGCTTGCCTTTTCATATAAATTAATCGTATCTAACTGACCATTCCATTGGACATAATAATGTAATGCCTCAGATACAAATCTAACTGGAGCATATGTTTTATTATGATAAATCATCGCCGGTTCATCCATAAATAATACTTCTTGATTATAATTCACTTTCTTTTCATCAATATTTAATTTAAAATTTATATTATCCTTTGATATGATAACTTGTCTTATATTGCTATCCCAAAAAACAGAAGCTCCTATTAATTCAGAAAAATCACGAACTGGTATATAGGTTCTTCCATTATTAATAATTGCGCTACTGTAATTAATCGTATTACCATTTATATTAAAGTTAATTTGTTTTAATTGATAGGCACTTACGGTCATTTGAACACTTGAAAATATCATTATGCATGCAGTTATTAATGAAAAAACTTTTATGCTTACTTTTTTCATAATTCATCTCCCTTAGAGGTTTTCTTTTTTTATTGTAACATTAAATTTCTGATAAATTTATTAGTTATTTATGGTAAAAATATATTTACTTTGCAAATATATAGGAGGATACATAATTAATATGAATAACTTTCAACGAAAAATCATAACCTTCGCTTTAATGATTTCTATGTTTTTAGCAGCTATGGAAGCAACCATCATTAATGCTGCTATGCCCACAATAGTTGGTGCTTTAGGTGGCTTTGCCTTATATAGCTGGGTTTTTTCTGCATTTATGTTGACAAATACTACTACTGTACCTATATATGGGAAGCTTGCAGATATGTACGGGAGAAAAGTAATGTTTATTATTTCAATCATTCTTTTTATTTTAGGATCAGCGTTAAGTGGATTATCACAATCAATGGTACAATTAGTTTTTTTTAGAGGGATTCAAGGTTTAGGTGCAGGTGGTGTACTTCCATTAGCACTTACGATCATTGGGGATATATTCCCTTTAGAGCTACGTGCAAAAGTACAAGGTTTTTTTTCTAGCGTCTGGGGAATTGCGGCCATCGTTGGCCCCTTTATCGGAGGATTTCTTGTTGATAATTTTAGTTGGCGTTGGCTTTTTTATTTGAATATACCGTTCGGTATTTTAACTATTATTTTAATTTCAATATATCTTCCAAAGCAAAAGGATTCAAAAAAACGTAAAATAGACTATACAGGTGCCATCCTTCTATCCACTGGAATTGTACTATTATTATACGGCACATTGATGGTAAATCGCTATGGTTGGTTAGATTATAGAACTTATATACTCTATATCATCTCGCTCATAATCTTTGTTATTTTTACAATATTAGAACGAAAAATTAATGAACCATTTATCCCTTTTGATCTATTTAAAATCAAAATCATTGCTTCAAGTAATATTACCGCGTTTTTAATGGGAATTGGTATGTTTGGTTCCATTCAATTTATACCTTTGTATGTTCAGAGTGTACTTGGAACTAGTGCAACAAAGGCTGGATTAAGTATCACCCCACAAGTCATCGGCTGGAGTCTATTTGCCATTTTATCGAGCCGATTGATGATAAAATATGGTTATAGATTGCCAATATTACTTGGTGTAACTATGATGACAATCTCAGGATTTCTATTGTCTCAAATCGGGATGAATACCTCTTATTGGTACGTTATCATCTCAATGTTTATACTAGGAAGTGGACTTGGATTGGCGATGACTGCGTTTGCAGTAGCGGTACAAAGTGCGGTTAATTATACAAAAAGAGGGATAGCTACGTCTACTCAAATGTTCTCAAGAAGCATAGGTGCAACCATTGGTGTTACCATCCTTGGTTCCATATTAACAATGAATATGACTCCAAAGGTAAATCGTTTTATTTTGACAAATCAAGGTAAACTTGACCAAACTCTGCTACATAAAATTAAGGAGGTAAACGGTGTAATAAAACCTAAAGATACACCACTTTTCCCAAAGGAAATTTTACATCAATTATCTGAAATTTTATCTTATTCTATTCATCATACACTACAAACAGCATTTATTTTAACTTTTTTATCACTAATAACCGCTTGGTTATTAATTCCTAAAGGCAGTGCAAGATCATTATCAATTGAGGATGATGCATAAGAAAAAAAGACTGAAGTGGTACTAAGTCCTTTTAATTCTTTACATTATTTTTGATGCATAATCAAATACTTCGTCCATTAGCTCATCTTTTTTCATACTTATTTTTTCAAAATTCATAGAGCTTATATAGAACTTTTCTAGCTCATCATGAAGTCTTTTTGCTTCTTTTAAATGATTAGTTCCAATTGTCATTTTTATTTTATATCGCTGTTCAATATTCTCTAATTTCCCTTCATTTAATTTCTCAATCTGTTGGTCCATACATAGTTCAAACATATCAATAACCTTATCATTATCACGTTCTGGATTTATAATATGAGGTGCAGTTCCATCAATAATAGCAACACTTAAAGATGGAATTATCACCATATCTAAGCTATTAGGATCAAATGCACTTGGATAATAGACAACTGATAATCCTAGACTTTCTGCTTGCATTCCTATTTTTTTCATCATTATTGATTTACCACTACCTGGTCTACCTTTTACAATGTACCTTTTCTTTATGTCCTTAGTAATATTATTAATATAATTCACTGGGCCTTCAGGTGTTATTGCACCAAAAAATAACCGTTTCGTCTTTGGATTTCCTTCTCTCAGAATCTCCTGATCAAATATTTCTTCCGTTAATTTTTCGGTAACCATATTGACTTTATTAAAATCTATCGCAGATAAATATATACCTTTCCACTCATCATAAACTTCTTTAGCTTTATTAAACTGCTGATACGCTTCTACAAAATTGCTTGATATCTTCTTTGTCAAATGCTTAATATCTTCTTTATTTTCCCTTAGTCTATTCCTGTCCCAAAAATCACCTAGGTTAATAATTTGATCTACTGCACCAGGATAAATTGGATCTATAATATGTGGAGCAGTCCCATCGACAAATCCTAGATTTAATTGAGGTATGATTAATCCGTCAAGGGATTGATTATCTGATGAACAATGATAGAATTCAATGTTATAGTTATTATTTAGCATTTTAATACCTATATCACGCATCAAAGACGATTTCCCCGTTCCCGGTCCGCCTTTTAATATATATAAATAATCTAAATCTCTAAATGCATCCTCATAAAGAGAATAAAATCCTAAATAAGTATTACTACCAGCATAATAATTTTTTGCTAATGCCATTTTTCCCCTCCTTTATTGTACACATAAATATTAGGTCTTTGCTTATTTATAATCTATGCACTTTAAAGGAGGATGTTGCTTTTATATCGTTTTTGCTTTTTCCTTTTTATCAATGATTTGTTTTTGAAGAACATGCTGTCTAATTACTTTCTTATCATCATTATTTACCGTAGATAATTGCGTACCATAGTAAAATTTATTATTATTATTTTCTTTTCTTATTATGTGTGCAATAACTGGCATTGTTCTATTATTGATGTTTAATGATAATAGAAATCTTAATCCAACTGGTAAATCAAGAGTAGTAGATAGCAAAAAACCGTTTGCACTTAAATTTACAATAAATCCATGAATATATTTTTCTAGTGTGATTAACGTATTATTATAAAAAACCTCATATATTTTAATAGGCATAACTACATTTACCCTGACCTCTTCACGTCTTTGCTTCCCACGAATATACTCTAAATTTTCTATTATTATCCTAGTGTCCGAGATTTCTATAATTATTCCTGCATATATTATTTCACCCTTAAATTTATCAAAAATATTGACTATCACTTGCTGTCCAATTCCTACTAAAATAGAACTACCTTTTTCACACAATATGGTAATCCGGTTCATATTAAAACTCTCTATTGTTCCAGCAGATAAAACATTCGCACTATTGTCAAAAATAGTAGTTTTGTTATACAGAAACATAATTATCACCTTTGACTCATGGATTTCTTTTATTATATTTGTTTAGGAATCATTAGTTAATAGAATTTTCCAAAAATAAGAGATAAGTCCCCCTTCGTTCATCTAGCTGTTAGTCCTTTTGTACTATTTTATTAAATTAAATACCCCTAAAACTAGAACATTTACAGTACTAATTTTAGGGGTATTTACTGGTTATAGGATTTCCTCTTTAATTAATCTCTTTATTTCTTAAGATATTTGCTCTCTTTAAGCTTAAGTACACCATACACCATTCCGTGATACGGAGTACTTATATTTACCTTTCTTCCAAACCGAATTACCGCACCACTTAAACTATCTATTTCTAATGTTTTACCTTTCTCGAAATCTCTCTGCATAGATGACTTTGTAGTTGGTTCTAAATTTTTATGAGCAAATTGATATGCTGTCTCCACATCCTCATCTGTCAAAGGGATGTAATATGCTTTTGCAACATCATATACCTCTTCTAAAAGCTTTCTATAAAGCTTATTTATTTCATCAAAACTTACAATTTCTCCAGCAGTCGCTTCAGCTAATGTTGTAATCGCACTGAAGGAGGAGAGAAACATAAATTTTTTCCATATTTCCTTTTGAATATTATCAGATAATACTGTTGATATCCCAGCATCCTCAAAGATTCTCAATATTTCTTTTGCCCGTTCCGTTATCTTACCATTTAATTCACCAAAAATAATTTTTTTATTTTTACTCTTTTGTGATATAACTCCTGGTGATTCAATAGTTGTCTCAATATAGGTTAGCCCTCCTATTACCTTTTCCTCTCCAATAACATCTAACATTATCTTTTCATTATCAATACCATTTTGAAGATTAACTACTACCGAATTCTTTTTTAATATTGGCAAGATTTGTTCTGTTGCACCTTTCGTATCATATGCTTTTGGTGTAAATAAAACCATATCAACTGGTCCAATCTCCTTTGGATCAGCCACAGCTAATAGATTGAGGTGAAAGTCTCCATGAACGCTTTTTACCGTTAATCCATTGTTTTTAAGCGCTTTCAAATGTTCACCACGCGCAATCAATGAAACATCATTACCCGATTTTGCTAATAAACCGCCAAAATATGCACCAACACCACCTGCACCCATTACAGCAATCCTCATGGTCAGTACCTCCATTTTTATCGTTCTTAAAAAAATATTATTCTATTTACTATTATATTTATCTTCAGTGTGAATAAAAAGTACTAGCATTATAGTTTATAAAGAAAAGGTGAAGGAACCCTTCACCTATAAGATTGTTAGGCCTGTCAATTTCGTTTTTTCTCAGTCCATTATTCATTTTTATTTTGAAAGTATTTTCTCAATTCTTTCCAAAACATCAGGGGCTAATATTATATCCACGGCTTTTACGTTTTCTTCTACTTGCTCTGGTCGGCTTGCACCAATAAGAGCACTGGATATATTATCTAATCTTAAAACCCAGGCCAATGCAAGCTGTGCCACTGTTATATCCATCTCTTTTGCAATCTGCTGAAGTTTATCAACTTTATTATAATAATCTTCTTTCATGAATCTTTCTAAGAAAACTTTACTGTTAGGATCTGATGCTCTACTTCCTTTTGGTGCTGGCTCATCTTTTTTATATTTTCCAGTTAGCATACCCTGAGCTAGTGGAGAAAATACTACCTGACCTATACCGTGCTTTTCACTTAAAGGTATAATTTCATTTTCAATATATCGATTAAACATATTGTATACTGGCTGATTAACCACTAAATGATCTAATAGCCTTTTATCAGCAATGTGAATGGCTTCAGCAATCTGTGCAGGTGTCCATTCACTTACTCCGATGTATAAAATCTTGCCCTGTCTAACAAGATCATCAAAGGCACGTAATGTTTCTTCTAGTGGTGTTTCTGCATCATAACGATGTGAATAATAGATATCCACATAATCTACACCTATTCGTTTTAAACTAGCATTAGCCTGCTCCATGATATGCTTACGGGATAAACCGTGATCATTGACACCATCACCCATAGGGAAAAATACTTTTGTCGCTAAAACATAAGATTCTCTCTGGAATGCTTTTAATGCTTGTCCTACTACTTTTTCTGCCTCTCCTCTTCTATAAACATTTGCAGTATCAAAAAAGTTGATACCTAATTCATAGGCTTTATGGATAGACTTTACTGCATTCTCATTTTCGACATACCCTCCATAGGTTAACCAGCTACCCAAAGAAATCTCACTTACTTTAATCCCTGTTGTTCCTAATCTACGATATTTCATCTACAATCCCTCCTAAGCACTTTTCTCCACTTATTTTAACACAAATAAACAGCTTATCATTATTCCGTTAAACACTTTGGGAAAACTTTTCCTATCAATTAATTGAAAGGATGCCAAGAAAAAACGACCCCTTCAGATGTAGGATCGTTTTGTATGGTTTCAAAATATAATCCAGTTTATTCTAGCCATTTTATTTCACGAAGGAAAGACCATTCTCTAAATCATTTATGATATCATCTACATCTTCTAAACCGACAGATAATCTAATTAAACCATCAGTGATACCCATTTCTAAACGTTTTTCCCTTGGAATTGGTGAATGAGTCATCGATGCAGGATGCTGAATCAAAGTATCAATATCACCAAGACTAACTGCTAATTTACATACTTCAATATGATTTAACAGATCAATTCCTGATTGTAAGCCACCTTTTACTTCAAAGCTGATTAATCCACCTGGAGCACTCATTTGTTTTTGTGCTAATTCGTATTGAGGAAAGCTTTTTAATCCAGGATAAAAAATCTTATCTATTTTAGGGTGATTCTCTAGAAAACGTGCAATTTTCATTGCGTTTTCTGAATGTCTATCTAGCCTAACTGCCAATGTCTTTAGTCCACGCAATAACAGCCATGCGTCAAATGGAGCCATAACAGCACCAATTGTCTTTAACGAAGTCATCCTAATATGATGAATAGTATCCTTCTCTCCAACTACCAAACCTGCTATAACATCTCCATGACCACCGATATACTTAGTCGCACTGTGCAGAACAATATCTATTCCATATTCTAAAGGTCTTTGTAAATAAGGTGATGTAAATGTATTATCTACAACACTTATTAAACCAAGCTCTTTTGAAATAGCAGCAGTTTTTTTAAGATCTACTAATTTCATCGTTGGATTCATAGGTGTTTCAATGTAGACCATTTTTGTGTTTGGCTTTACAAAATCTCTGATTAATTCAGGAGTAGCTGACATTTCAACAAATGTGTATTCAATGCCATATTTCTCATTTAATAATTCCAATAAGGTATAGGTTCCTCCATACAATGCATCTGAAGCTATAATATGATCGCCTGATTTTAATAAGCCAAGAATAACTGCTGAAACAGCCCCCATACCAGAAGCGAAAGCTATACCTGCCTCTGCACCTTCTAATGCAGCTATTCGCTCCTCTAAAATTTTAACGGTTGGACTACCCAACCTAGTATAGATATACCCTGCTTCTTCTCCAGCGAATCTTGCTCGACCTTGTTCAACATCATCAAAAACAAAAGTAGAAGTTTGATAAATTGGTGGGCTAAGTGCACCTTCGTTATCCTTTGATGAATATCCATAATGTATAGCTTTAGTGGAAAAACCAAGTTTATTATTATTACTCATTTTTACTCCCCCTACTTAACATCATTCTTATTATGAAAGCGCTGTCAATTCTTCCTATTTCACGATAACATAAAATGAACCTAAATTAAATTGATTTTTAATAAAAAGTAAAAACTATCTCTTTAAATCCATATTTTGTATGAAATAGTATGCTTTTGTGATAATAAGTAGCCAAAATACACTTGTTATATAACCACCAATCACATCACTTGGGTAATGAACACCTAAATATATTCTACTAATACCAATAAGAAGTATTATCAGTGTGGATCCTATGGTAATGATAAGTTTTAAAAAGTTTGTGTCAGCATGCTTCCAAAGCATATAAGCTAATGTAACATAAAGTGTAAATGCCGCCATAGAATGTCCACTTGGAAAACTAAAGCCTAAAGCATCAATTATTCTGTGTGAGGTAGGTCTTTCTCTCTGAATGATATTCTTTAATACCACATTAATAATGCTAGACCCTATGATGGAAATAGCAAAAAAAATAAGTTCGTACCTATACTTAAAAAAGAAAAACAAAAAGATCATAAAGGTTATAGAAATAGTAATAACCATAGTGGATGAGCCGATAAAGGTAAAAATCTCCATCAAATTCGTAAGTACTGGGGATTCTAGACGTTGAATTACATTACTGATTGGTAGATCAAACCATCCCATATGATTTGTTATGACTAAAAAGATAATTAAACCATAAATGATAATCAAGAATGATAATAAAGCAAAGGTAATCTTCTTCTTTCTATAACTAGTCTCCATAGAACCTCCTATGAAAATAAGCGACCATAGATTGGCCGCTTTTATTTATTATGTTATAACTTCTACTACATCATATGTTTTGCAATATAATACTTTACTAGTCCTTTTTCTTTTATTGTACTTACTTTTCCCTGACTCTCTAATAAATCTAAAGTCCCTAATACCTCAGAAAAAAATAAATGCAAATGTTTATCATATCTATTTGGATAAGCCAGCTTCATTAAATCATAGACTGTAACCGTGTGATTATTTAAATGTGATAATATTTTCTCAGCTCTTTGTTCGAATTTATTTAGTTCCTTGGCAATGATACTGTTTGGATTTGTAATTACTTTTCCGTGTCCAGATAAAACCCTATTCAGGTTTAATTCCAACATTCGTTCAAGGGAATCTTTATAATCTATCACTATCTTTGGCCTAACTCCATAATTTGTCATATCTTGTTCAAATGGTGGTTCAATAAAGGTTCCAGATGAAATATGCTCGATAAGATGATCTCCTGCAATCAAAGTACCTGTGTTCTGATGATAAAGAGAGATATGACCTTGTGCATGACCAGGATTATGCATAACACTCCAGTCAGAATGCCCCTCTAATTCCATGCCATCATGCAAAATATGATCTATTTTAACTGGGTCAAAATATTGTTCAAAATAATCATGATACTTTTTCATTGCTATAATATCGGAGTATGCCAATCCATTTTCAAGGTATAAATTTTCGTAAAAATGAATCATTTGCTCTATCACATTTTTTCTTTTTTCTACCCATGGAACCGTTGCTTCATGAGCATATACTTTTAAATTTGGATGGTGTTCAAGTAAGATGGATAGCAACCCACTGTGATCCACATGGTGATGTGTTAATATAATTTGATCAATATCTTTTATTCTTAGGCCATTCATATTTAATTGGTAAATTAATGATTTCCATGCTAATTCTGTTTTAGGTCCTGTATCTACTAATGTTAGTTTATCTCCTAATATTAAATATAGATTAACAGCACCTACAGGAAATGGTGTAGGAATTTCAAGTGAAATAATATTATCCTCATTATTTTTAATCATTAAAGGAAAATCACTCATTTATTTGACATTCCCCTCATTGTCTATTTATTAATTCAATTTTACACTTTTTTCATGCAATCATAAAGTATACATTACCTCTTTTTATAAATATTTTGAAAATTCGAAAGGTAATGATTATCTATTAAAAATTATCACCTGATCCTTGCCATTTTTCTTCGCTTCATATAAAGCTTGATCTGCTTCCTTCACTAATTTAATAAAATCTTTATTTGATAAATCGGAAATCCATGTGGATGTGCCACATGATATGGTAATGCTTGGGTTTATTTTATCCCTAATATATTTTAAGATACGAGTAGCAATAGATTCTGAAATTTCAGAATCTAAATTCGGTAAATAGACAGCGATTTCTTCTCCGCCCCACCTTGCAGCCACATCCTCCTCTCTGATACTTTCTCTAATAATATTAGCTACTTGAATTAAAACCTGATCTCCAACCTGGTGACCATATTTATCATTTATCTTTTTAAAATCATCAATATCGAATAAGAGTAAAGACCCAAACTTGTCTTTTTTTCTTGAAATTTCAATCTGTTTGTCCAAATATGAACGGTTAAATAAACCAGTAAGATAATCAGTAATAGCCATTTGGTGAAGTCTTTCGTGAAAAAAAACATTTGTTAGGGTAAGCCCAATATGCTGAGAAAACAATTGCAATCGCTGAAAATCTTTATAAGAAAAATGGTAAGGCTTAATACTATACACAGACAAAATACCAATAAAATTTTTATTGACGTTGATAGGTACAGAAATCAATGACCTAAAATTATTATTTTCCACAAAAATATCATGAACACTTGTGTCATTTCTCAAATCAGAAAAGATAATCGGTTCATTATTTTTATATACTAAACCCATATAACCATAATCAGACAAAATACTATTGCCAATATTAGATTTATCATGGGAGGCAATTATTTTTAATAACCGAGACGTTTCATCTAGTTTCAATATACTTACATTTTCTGCTGCGAATAACTTTAGAGATTCATTGATGATAAAATGAAGAATCTCATCTTTATCAAGACTTTGATTTAATCGTTTTGTTAATTCATTAATGATTTGCAATTCTTTTATAGAGACAATGGATTGATGATATAGATTAGCCTTCTCAAGAGCTCTACTAATGATATCAGCAATGGTTGATACATAATCCACTTTTTCACTGTCATAGGTTTGAACATTATCATGACAGATAAGATGTATAATACCGTAAACGCCTTGTTTTCCTTTTAAAGGCACTGCTAACTCATATATTTCATTACCTTTTCTTCGTTCTACAAATAATCTTCCCTGAAGAAAAGCCTTACTTTTAATATTGTTGCTATTTGGAATAAAAGCAAATTGTTTTATTGAAGCATCTTGTACGAAATAATCATGAGTCATTAAAAATTCTAATTGATCCTTTGGATATAATAGGTTCATAATTTTTATAGCTTCTAATAAAACATCATTAACATCGAATATAGAATTTAATCTACGTGAAAAAGATAATAAATCATCTTTTTTAAGATTTTCTTTCTTAAGCTTCTTTAACTCTTGATAATTATCTAAAGCCAAACTAAACATGGTTAGAAGTTCTTGTAATTTACCTTCTGCAATATCTTGATCAGCCAAGTCGGTAAGATATCCAATCACTCCAATTAATTTATTTTCATTATTAAAAAAGGGAACAGAAACCGATGTATAGGAATGCAAAAGATCTAAATCATGCTCTTTTCCAAGAATAGTTGCCTTCTCCCCTGTTTTTGCAGTAATACCAATAGCATTCTTTCCAACCGCTTCCACACTGAAATCTATATTTGATAATATTTGACTTACAGGAAAATCCTTAGTTGATTCCACATGTAATATCGTTGCTTTCTCGTTGGCAAGAAGAAGGCTCCCTTTATCCCATAATATTTTATTATCTTTGAGCTTTCTTACAACGTTGTAATATAAATCAATAAGCCATCTGTCTTTTTCATATGTGTCTTTCTCTGAAAAAGTATTAATAGGAGAGTACATTCCATTTCCTTCTTCCCATTTTAAATTACATCAATGTGAGTCAAATCATTCACATTTTCAATCTTCCATTGACTTTTTCTGTGATTATATACAACCGTTGTAATGCTCGTATTATCTATTTTCGTCTTACCTGACCCCATATTACCCTCTGAAACTTCATGTAGGAATGCATTTATAGCAGCACCATGGCATACAATTACAACTTGATCTCCAATATGATTCTCAGATATATTTAAAATAGTATGATAAATCCTTGATTTAAACGCATTATATTCTTCAATATTT
Source organism: uncultured Bacillaceae bacterium (assembly GCA_964514395.1). GTDB lineage: Bacteria > Bacillota > Bacilli > Tepidibacillales > Tepidibacillaceae > CAZEQK01. The sequence continues at coordinate 73,442 of CAZEQK010000004.1, read as the reverse complement.
AGGTCCTTGTATTGATCAATATTTGCTAAATTTATTCCTGGATTATGCTGCTTAATATCATCTATCTTTTTCCCTTCTAAATCTCCAAAATTTCTTTCTCTTAGACCATAATGAACATGAACGATATGATTCAACTTCATTGCTATAAATTCTGCAGTTAATACTGCCCGTTTTAAATCACTAGAATAAATTGAGTCAATAGAAAATTTTTTAATTACAAAATAATCCGCTAATTTGTTTGCCTGTCGCTTACCGTATTGATTTAAGGGAATATCCTTTTGTCCTTGAAATCTTCTTTCCCTATTCCAATCTGTCTCTCCATGTCTTACCAAATAAACGATTGTTTCCATATTAATAACTCCATTTATCATTAATTAATTACATTATTCATAGGTTTGAATTTTTTGGATTGGTACTAAATTCTCTGTCTTATCGTCCCATTTAAATTCAATCGTTCTTAACAGTTCATTTGTATTTTTATCATATTGATCCACAACGAAATATTGCATCGCTTCACTATTAATAGCCGGTATCACCTGTATATGGTAATAAAATAAATGATTATTTGGTTGTATCGGCTTTGTTTCAGCATTGAATATTCCTCGAGCATTTCCATACCATTGCATCTTACCTTCATAATCTAAATATATCCACTGATCAACAGTAGCCTTATCCATCTTATTAACTTCAGTCTTCATTATTTGGTTTGTCTGACCAACGTTTTCTTGGCTAGAATTCGTTCCACCAGTCTGATTCACTTTATTTTCCTCTGTCTGTTTTGTATTACCATCACTTACATTATTAGATGGAATAGTTGCAATAAACCCTGTCTGGCTTCCTGTATTCCATTGATTATAAATAAAACTAAAGTTTCCATACAGCCAAATATCAGCTTCTCTTCTTTTCCCATCAGTGCTATTATATGCATTTATATTAGCCAATTTTATAAATACTGGTGTGAAATCAATGTTTGGGTTTTTATTAAAGAGATTTTGATGAATAATAAATGTAATAAAGTCTGGCTTTCCTGGAAAGGTGAACATCTCTATTGGCTTCTCTTTAAATGAGATATTTTTGTCTTCAAGTAATAACCAATAATTTTTCGTTTTATTATTCGCTATTCTCATAAAGGAATTAGATTCATTTTTTTCTTCTTGAAAATACCATGTTTCATCGTTAATTTTATATTCCATCCCATCTTGAAAACCCAACTTATCAGGAGTAATTTGAATGTGAAAACCTTTATCCAATACTTCCTTTGCTAATGCAAACTCTCTCGATTCAACCATTTTATCATCATCTGGTATTAAAACAGAGTATGTAACATTACCTGATAAAGTATCGAATATTTGTACAAGAAAGCCCTTATCCTTATTATCAACGTAATAGATAAAAGCTGCATAATGACCATCGGGACTATAACCATATAAATATGGCAGATGATTCTCTATTTCATGCTTAATAAAAATACTATTCAATAATAATTCTTCTAGCTTTGGAGGGGCCGTTAAATTATATAAAGAATTAATATCATAGGTCTGTTCTACATCTTTAGCTTTATTCCATTCATCCGTATTTAAATAATTTACTGGAGGGTCATTAGTAACTGGCTTATTAAAGTTTTCGATTGTACAACTGGCTAAAGGAATAAAACTTATGATTGCTATAACAAATAGAATAATAAACATTTTTTTCTTATGCAGATAGACCACCTCCTTACGTTATTTTAACACATTAAAATAAAAAGTACTGTAATCAATTTATCATCTTTTTCAAAAAAATTGGAACAATTTACATTTTAACTCCGTCTAAGTAAATGAAAAAAATATTTTAAGCAAGGAGAGGAGTTCATATGAAAAAAACTAGAACCAAAATGATTACAATTTTGATCATTTCCATGTTAATTGTTTCAATTTTACCTGTAGATACCTTTGCTGTTGGAAATGCTACACCAACTACAAGCAATAGCAATCAAAGCTTAATAACACCAAAAATCCAAAAGGATGATGCCATTTCTCTAGTAAAAAAATCTATTAATATACCTGATTCCTACAAAGTGACAAATATTTATTTTAACACTACTTGGGGTAATACAAAGCATACTGTATGGAATATCAATTGGTCGTCACAGGATGAAAATAACCATTCCTCAAATATTGGTGTAGCTATCGATTCAGAAACTGGAGAAATAATGAATGTTAATGCTTATCACTATTCGTCTAAAAATGTGCTATTCCCAGCTAAAGTATCTTTAGATCAAGCAAAAGAGATTGCCGATAAATACATCCAACAATTTTATCCAAGTCTGTTTGACAAAATTGAAATAGATAATAATTATTTGGATAATTATATGCCTTCTTTAAGTGGACCGATATATTATAGTTTTTCATACCGATATCTGGTCAATGGTATACCATTTGATGATGTTCATTTAAATATTCAGGTTAATGGAAACGGAATCGTTACCAGTTTCCGTTTTAACTATGACAATGATGTGGAGTTTGATTCAAACCTTCAACATATTTCATTAGATGAGGCGAAACAGCAATATACGAATTATTTGAATATGAATCCAATATACATTTTTCCATATAGTAATAAGGTAACAAATGAAAGTCCCACTCCCTTTTTAACCTTTATTGGATCCATAACCCCAGTAATGATAAATGCAAAAACTGGTGAGCAATATTTCTATCCAAATCAGAATAAAGCTGATACCGATTATTCCCCTATCGCGGATAAACCATTAGCTAACCCACCAAAAGAGGATGGAAAGGAACTAACTCAGGATGAAGTATTAACTATAGCCAAGAATTATTTTAATTACTTTCATGTAATAAATCCAGATATCAAAGGTGTCAACTACAGCTCAAATAGCTACATGACAAATCACGGTATGTGGAGTATTAATTGGCAAACTCAAGATAAAAATTCAAATGTAAGAGTCAATTATGGTAGCATGACAATCGATGCTATAACTGGCCAAATTCTTAATTATTATCATGATATACCTGTAACGTCTACTGATAATAATACTCAACCTAAAATATCCTATGATCAGGCAAAAGAGTTGGCAATGGATACCGTTAAAAAGCTCGCCCCTTCCAAGGCAAATCAAATATATTTCGCGAATCAAAGTCAAAACAATATAGGTGTACAGGATAGAATATTCTTTATCTTCAAAAGATTAGTAAACGGTGTTCCTACGGAAAGAGATAGCATCAACGTTTCTATTAGTCTAATAAACCATAGTGTAAATAATTATAGTATGCAATGGAGTATGACAAAATACCCTGAACAATTACCAACATTAATGGATAAGAATGAAGCAAAAAAAATGATCCTAAATAACACTCACTTAGAATTAGTATATATTGCACCAATAATAGATCCATCAAAAGCTGACTCTAACACAAAACGAAAAGCAATTCTCGTTTATAAACCATCTAATACCTACAGCTCAGCAACATTTTTAGATGCCACCACAGGGAAATGGAGAAATCGAGAAGACGGGAACCTTGTCCAAACTACGAAGCCAACCGATATTGAAGGAAACTGGGCAGAGAAAGAGCTTCAGTTAATGGTTGACTATAATGCATTAGACGTAAAAAACGGCAAAGTCCTACCAAACAGTAAACTAACTCGTGGAGAATTAGTAAAAATGTTTCTAATGGCATCTAGCGGCGGAAGATTTTATCCATTATTTAACTATTCTAAGGCTACATTTAAAGATGTATCGTTACAATCGAAGTATTCCCCATATGTTGAAGAAGCAGTGAAATTAAACTTGATTTCCATAAATAAGGATGAGAAGTTTAACCCTAATGAACCGGTTAGTCGTGAAGAACTGGCACAATTCATTGTTAGAGCCCTTGGCTATGAAAAATTATCTCAAACAAAAGATTTATTCATTTATAAATATGATGACCAGATTAAATCTAAGTATCCAGGTCAAATAGCAATTGTATCAAGTCTTGACATTATGCACGGCGATGGATTACATTTTCATCCTAAACAAGAAGTAACTAGAGCGGTTGCAGCAGTTACCTTTTATCGCTTCTTATCTGTAAGAAATCAGTACCAAGAAAATAAAGCTACATCTTATTAATAAAAAACAGATTTAACTTGACTTTCTTAACCAAAAAGTTTTATTATATAGTTTGGAATATGGGTAGCAAAATAATTAATGGTTATATTTAGACGTGTGCACCCTCGCCCACTTTGTACTTAAAAGTCGCGGCTGATTTTTACTTATAAGTCTTAGGTCAGCACTACCCTTAACCTATGACAGCAAAATGGGCACGTCATATTAGACCGACCTAAAATTTTTTGAGAGGGGTTTTTGTTTAATATGGCACGTTACACAGGACCAAAACACAAATTAAGTAGAAGAGTAGGTATTTCATTAACTGGTACAGGTAAGGAATTGAAAAAACCTTATCCTCCAGGACAACATGGACCAGGACAACGTAAAAAGCTAAGCGAATATGGACTTCAATTAAATGAGAAGCAAAAGCTTCGCCATATGTACGGATTAGTAGAAAAACAATTTGCTAACCTATTTGTAAAAGCTAGCAAAATGTCAGGTGTTGTTGGTGAAAACTTCATGGTTCTTCTAGAAAGTCGTTTAGACAATCTTGTTTATCGTATGGGTTTATCAAGAACAAGACATGGTTCACGCCAATTAGTTAATCATGGGCATGTTACAGTTAATGGTAAAAAAGTAGACATCCCATCTTACCAAGTTAAGCCTGGTGATGTAATCGGTCTTCGCGAAAAAAGCCGTAATTTGCAGGTTGTTAAAGATGCATTAGAAGAACGCAACTACTTACCTGAATATGTTACTTTTGACGACAATGCACTAGAAGGTAAATTCATTCGATTACCTGATCGTTCAGAATTACCTCAAGAAATTAACGAAAAGTTAATCGTTGAGTACTACTCTAGAAAACTTTAATCATCAAAAAAAAAATGTAAAGCATCCAATGAAAATCATTGGATGCTTTAGTTTTTAGGCAGAGACAACTATTGGTGATTTTGAAAATTTAGCAACTTCAATTATTTTAGAGCTATTTTCGCAAATTTCCTCTTTCCTACCTGTATAATCATCCCATCTTCTACGACGATTTCTAAATCAAGATTCTCTATTTTTTCTTCATTAATTTTAACTGCACCCTGCTTTACCATTCTTCTTCCTTCCCCATTAGAAGGAACTAAACCGATTTCCACAATTAACTTCACAATCCACACTTTCCCATTCTCCAATAAACTACTATCTAACTGTTTTACTGGTATATCATCAGGTAATGATCCTTTTTGGAACACATTTTTAAAATTGTTTTCAGCTTCTCTTGCAGCCTCTTCCCCATGATACATCCTCACTAAAGTATATGCCATTTTCATTTTAGCATCCCTTGGATGGAGATTATTGTTTTCTAGGTCGGCAATGATTAACGCAATTTCATCATGTGGAAGATCAGTAACTAGTTGAAAATATTTGACCATCAACTCATCAGGTATAGACATAGCTTTTCCATAAATCTGATTAGGTTCTTCATCAATCCCAATGTAATTACCTAAACTTTTGCTCATTTTTTGTACCCCATCTAATCCTTCAAGAAGTGGTAGCATTAAAATCGCTTGTTGATCTTGGCTGTACTCTTTTTGTAAATGACGTCCCATCAATAAATTAAATTTTTGATCCGTTCCACCTAATTCAACGTCTGTTTCCAATGCAACAGAATCATACCCTTGCATCAAAGGATAAAAGAACTCATGAATGCTTATCGGAAGATTTCCTTTAAATCTTTTTTCAAAATCATCTCGTTCGAGCATTCTTGCTACCGTTGTTTTAGCTGCTAGTCTAACTACATCAGCAAAATTAAGTGGTGCTAGCCAAGAACTATTATAATAAACTTTTGTCTTATCAGGATCTAATACCTTATATAATTGATTCACATAGGTTTCTGCATTAACCTTTACCTCTTCAGTAGTTAGCTGTTTTCTTGTTTCTGATTTACCAGATGGATCTCCAATTTGACCAGTAAAGTCACCAATTAGTAATTGGACAATATGTCCAAGGTCTTGAAACTGTCTAAGCTTTTGCAAAACAACAGTATGCCCTATATGAATGTCTGGTGCAGATGGATCTAATCCTAATTTAATTTTCAATGGCTTCTCTTTCTTAATTGATGTAGCAAGCTTATCTTTAAATTCGTTTTCTGGAATAATTTCTGCTGCTCCGCGACTAAGTATATTCCATTGTCTTTCTAGCTCTAACAATTGCTCTTTTGTAAGCCCAAAGTCTTTTTTTTCCATCATTAGTCCTCCATAATTAAATTTTTCTAGAATTAAAAAAAACCACGCCCCCCATATAGGGACGTGGTTATACGCGGTACCACCCTAATTTAGAAGCAAAGCTCCTATCTTCCTTTGATAACGGCATAACCGGAGTGATAAATATCTACTCAGCTCTAGTAGTGTAATTCAGCTAGTAATCATCTGTTGGTTTGCACCTACCACCAACTCTCTGTATAGATAATTAACGCTTACTATCTACTTTCATCACTATTTTAAAGCAACTTTTATACAATTTTAATCGTCTAATTTAATAGAAAATTTCTTTATTATTAATAATAATCTTTATCATATATCTGTTACAATGTCAACCAAGCTAAAAATAACTATATTGTTTGAAAAATCGAAATAGTGGAAAATATATGTAATAGTATTATTAATAATAAACAAGACTTTAACCTTTAGTATTTTATGCTATAATAATAAGCGAATTAAGGGGGAATATAAAATGGCGCAGAAAAAGCGAAAAAAATCAAATAAACAATCGAGTAAGTTTTTAAATATTATTAAATTTATAAGTATGGTGCTTGTTTTAAGCCTATTTTTCGGAGTCGGAGCTTTTTCTGGATTAGTAGCTGCTTTAATAAAAGATGATCCTATAAGAAGCCCTCAAGAAATAAACAGCACTGTATTCAAGAACGATCTCACAGGCTTTGCCTATTTTTCTAATAAAAATGAAAACGATAATAATTTACAATTGATAGGTATGCTAAGAGCGAATGAAGATAGACGTTTCATTCAATACAATGAAATTCCAAAATATGTTGTTGATGCTTTTATATCAATCGAAGATAGTGATTTTTGGCATCACCATGGTATAAATATTAAATCCTTATCAAGAGCCATGCTACAACAGTTACTTCACAGTAATGTCCAAACAGGTGGTAGTACAATAACCCAGCAATTAGCAAAGAATAGCTTTCTTTCTTTTGATCAAACCTATAAAAGGAAGGCAAAGGAAATTTTCTTAGCCCTGAGAATTGAAAGAATTTTATCGAAAAAACAAATATTTACCGCTTATATTAATAAAATCCCATTTGGTAAAGCGGCTAATTTAAATAACGTTTATGGAATTCAAGCAGCTTCAAGAGGTTATTTTAATATTGATGCCAAGGAATTAAATCTTGCTGAATCGGCCTTCTTAGCAGGCATACCTCAACGTCCAACTGCTTATTCTTCATTTAATTCTAATGGCTTTGATGATAAGGGTTATGAATTAGCGAAGGATCGTCAGAAATTGGTTCTAAGTAGGATGCTTGAAATGAAATATATCACAAAAAATGAATATGATGATGCTCTAACCTTTGATATTAAAGCGTCTTTTTCAACTTCACTAAAAAAGGCATATGATAGTTATCCTTACTTGATGTCTGAAATTGAAAACAGAGCTGCAGAAAAAATAGTTGAAATAAATAATAATAAAACTGATGACTATAATAGAGCACTCGAGAATGCAAAACAAGAGCTCTTAACAGGAGGCTACAAAGTATACACAACTATTGATAAAAAAGTTTATGATGCAATGAATAATGTAGCTAAAAACCCAGATAATTTTGATGCACCGATTGATTATGATTTTACAATGCAAAACGGCGAAGTCAAAAAGGTAAAAGATGCATTAGAACAGGTAGGTGCCACATTAGTTCAAAATAAGACAGGTGCTATTCTTGGATTTGTTGGTGGTCGTGATTTCTATATCTCACAAATAAACCACTCCAACTTTAGAGGAGGGACAAAACGCCAACCTGGCTCCTCAATTAAGCCTTTACTAGACTATGGACCTGCTATGGAGCTTGGAAAAATCCAACCTGCTACTCCTATTGATGATACTCCGCTTCAGGGAGATTGGCAGCCTGAGAACTGGAATCATAAATATAATGGACGTATCACAGCTAGAACTGCATTACAATGGTCCTTTAATGTACCAGCAGTAAAGGTCTATGAAATGGTTGGGAAAGAGGAAGGCTATAAATTCTTTAAAAAACTAGGCTTTAAAACAGATAAAACAACATTCCTTCGTGCTGGATACACACCTGCAATTGGAACTTTGGGAACCTCTCCTGAGGAAATAACAAGTGCATATACTACTTTTCCAAACGGAGGTACTCGTGTTGATGCCTATCTAATACAACGTATAGAAGACAAGGATGGAAATGTGATATATGAGCATAAATCTAAACCAGACGTTGTATTCAGTGAACAAACATCATATTTAATGACAAATATGATGCAAACAGTGGTGAAAAGTGGTACTGGAAGAACAGTGATGAGATATCTTCCTGATTATGATATAGCTGGTAAAACCGGAACAACAAATGATACAAAGGATGTGTGGTTTGTTGGTTATACACCGGAATTAACTCTTGGCGTCTGGGTAGGCTATGAATATCCATATAAATTGACGGATGGTGCTATTGCTTCGAAAGCGTGGGGTAAATTACTAGCAGAGGTATTAAAGACTGAGCCAAACCTATCACCAAAGGATGAAAAATTCAAAGTACCAGATGGCATCGTACAAATGGAAGTTTCAAGCACCTCAGGCAAGCTACCATCTGACTTAACTAAAGAAACTGGCTATTTGGTCACAGACATCTTTAATAAGCGATATATACCAACTCAAGTAGACGATTCTCTTGAAAAAGGAACCGACGTCTACTATGATGGTAAACACTATATACCAAACGAAAATACACCTCCAGATATGATAGAGACTGGAATATTCTATAAACGAGCGCCTTATGAAATGCCGTATGTCATTGATGATGAAACAGGAGAACCTAAGCTAGATGATAATGATGATAAGATTAAACGACCATTACCTGTAGATTATGATAAAGAACTTCCTACGGAGAAAGATCCTAGAGTATCTACTGGGGAAGCACCAACACCACCAACAAATTCGGACATTAAGATAATGGGCTATAAAAATGTAATATCCTGGGACAAGGTATTGGACGATAATGTTGTAGGTTATAGAATTTATCGTGCAGGGCCATCAAGTCTTGCTTTTGAAAGAATTGGTTCCGTATTACAGAAGGATTTAAAAGAGGGTAGACTATTCTATGAGGATAATGTAACTTCTGATTCTTATGTCTATTACGTTTCTGCCATTGAAGTAGCTGGTTTAGAATCAGTACCATCTGATTATGTTGGTAATTCTGCTATCGTTCCATTGATTCTAGGACAGCCAAGTAATGGACAAAATACAGACGGTACTGGGACTACTGATAACAATCCACCTATTGACAATAATCAAAATAATAGTGGTGGAACACAAACCGATAATAATCAACCTGTCACTGTTGTGCCAAATGCACCCCAACAGCTTTCAGGAAGTGCGTCAGCATTAACCATTAAATTAAATTGGAATCAAAGTCCTGCTAAGGATCAAGTGACCAAGTATAATGTCTACTTCAGTACAAAGGAAAATGGACAGTATGCATTTATTGGTAGCACTGATAAGAATACTTTTAAATACACACTTGCTATCACTGGAGATGTTTACTTTTATGTCACAGCAGAAAATAAAGTAGGAGAATCAAATCCATCGACTAAAATTCATTTAAAAAATAATTAAGAAACAGACAAAGTCTATATACTGGACATCGAGAAATAGGACGATTCAACAGTCTAAAGCCTCATATGGGTAACCCATATGAGGCTTTATTATGATAGTATTGTTATTTAATTAAACATTTATCTTTCCTAACATTTTATGAACGATTCGATAGCTGTTTTCTGCAGCGTTAATACTAAACTCAGCAAAATTAACATGAGCTGAACCGTCTGCTTTATCCGACAAAGATCGCACGATTACAAATGGTATTTCATTCATATCACATACTTGGGCAACTGCAGCACCTTCCATCTCTGTACAGAAGCCTTCAAATTGTTCGTAAAGACTCTTTGCTTGTTCGCCTCCAGCTATAAACTGATCCCCTGAAAGTATCATCCCTTTATATGTATTTCCTCTACTAACCTCATTACTTGCTTCATAAGCCATATCTACCAAATGCTTATCGGCATTAAAAACAGATTTCTCGGAAAAAGGTATGGTTCCCTTAGCAAAGCCAAGTGCTGAAGCATCCATATCATGCTGCATTGCAGTTGTTGATATTACCACGTCCCCAATTTCTAATTCTGGGTGTATGGCACCAGCAACCCCTGTAAATATCACTTGATCTATTTTAAATTTATCGATTAATATTTGTGTACATACTGCTGAATTTACCTTGCCAACTCCAGATTTACTGACGACTACAGATTTATTGTTCATCTTCCCTTGGTAAAAATGAATGTTTGCTTCTACTATCTCTGCAATATTTTCCATACCACCTAAGTAATTTTCAATTTCCTCATCCATTGCACCGATGATACCTATTTTCTCCATAGGGTCCCTCCTTATCTGATGTTCTAACAAGAAGTTCTCTCTTTATGCTAACTCGAACTATTGCCATTATTATCAAGAATTACTATTACTACTCTTCTATTTTTTTGTCTACCCTCAACTGAATTGTTAGATGCAATAGGTTTGGTATCAGCATAGCCTGATATTTTAAATCTAGTGCTGGATGTATTTTGTTCATTTATAAAATAGTTCACCACATTTGCCGCTCTATCGCCTGCTAAATTCCAATTTGATACATACTGTGATGGCTGAATGATACGCTGACTATCTGTATGACCCTCGACTTCTACATCATTTGAAAGAGAATTAATTAGATTAGATACTTTGTTTAAAAATGGTTTAGCTTGCTGCTTTACCACTGCTCTGCCTGAATCAAATAAAATATTCTCCTGTAGGACTAATACAACACCACGTTTTTCCCTCGTGGCAAATATCTCTCCTTCTAAATTGTGATCATGTAGATAACTTTTTATTTTCGCTAATAAATCATCTAGCTGCTCATTTTCCTTCGTTTGTTTATTTTCAGCATCATTTAAACTTTTATTTTTCAGATTACTTGTTGGCATTACCTTATTCAAAGGATTATTTGGAGGAAAATCATAAAAAAAAGTAGACTGATCTTCAAATATCCCTTTAAAAGAGTTAGCTATCATACGAAATTTTGTAGCATCAACCTCAGAAAAGGCAAAAAGTAATATGAAAAAAACAAGAATCAATGTCATCAAGTCAGAAAAAGTGGTCATCCACATGGGTGCCCCTTTTCTCGCTTCTTCTTTCCTTCTTTTAAACATTAATAGGCCACCTCTTCATCACCTAAAGCCTCATCACCTTCAATATCTTCTTGATGAATCTTATTATCAGAATCAATGAAAACTTCCAATTTTTCCCTTAGTAATTTTGGGTTTTGTCCAGATTGCACACCTAGTATTCCCTCTATCATAATTTGTTTTATGTAAATATCTTGCTCCGTTCTATTTGCTAGCTTCCCGGCTAATGGTATAAAGAATAGATTAGCTAAAACAGCTCCATAAAATGTTGTAATTAATGCTAATGCCATCGATGGTCCGATATTCTTTGGATCATCTAAGTTTTGAAGCATTAATATCAATCCAATAAGGGTTCCAATCATCCCCCATGCAGGTGCCAATTCTCCCGCTTTTTCTAATACAGTCTTACCAATCTTCTGTTTTTCTTCCAATGCTACTAATTCTGCACTCAAAATTTCTCTAATTACTTCAGCTTCAAGACCATCAACGGTTAATAGAATCCCTTTTTTTATAAAGGGGTCATTCAAATCTTCAACCTGATTATCAAGAGCTAGTAATCCTTCTCTTCTTGCCATGGTAGAAAGATTTATAAAATCCTCTACAAGTTCATTAATATCTTGTTCTACGTGCGAGAATGCATTTTTTAAGGAAGAAAACATCTCTCTCAATTCCTTAGTTGTAAAATGGACCATAATAGAAGCAACTAGTCCTCCCACGGTAGTAATGAATGATGAGATACTAAAGAAGATTTTTGCTCCTATTAGTCCTCCTGCCAAAATAATCGCTATGGAAAGTAATACCATTCCACCAATTAAACCTACTAATGTTAACATATCATTTTTTCTCATAGTTCTCTCCCACTGCCTTATATTCTTTATCTTATATTTCTAACTAATGATGAATAAAAATTATTTTGTAGATTTTCTCATGATCAACTCATGCTCTAATATAACCCTTTGATCTTCGATTGGTTCCTCGTTCATATGCTTAGTTAAAAATCTCATTGCAACAGCTCCAATATCATATTGCGGCTGGGATACAGTTGATAAAAGAGGTCTAACCATGGATGAAATCGGAATATTATCAAATCCCATTACTTCAATATCCTGTGGAACATTAAAACCATAATCTTGAATAATATGAATAGCACCTACTGCCATCTCATCACTACTTGCAAAGACTGCGGTTGGTTTTTTGTCAAGCTCAAGGAAATGCTTCATTGCTTCCAATCCTGATTCATAATGATAATTCCCAATTCGTACCAACTCATCCTCTATAGATATACTGGATTCTTCAAGGGCAGCTTTATATCCCATAAATCTTTCATACCCAGTTAGAGGATCAGTCAGAGGGCCTGAAATGAAACCTATTCTTTGGTGACCCTTAGAAATAAAGAAATTCACTGCATCCTTTGCTGCTTGAAAATGATTAATATCAACTGAAGGGAAATGATTTTCCGGGTCTTTAGTTGCGGCTAATACAATTGGTACTGTCGTAGATTTGAATATTTCCTGGTGAGACTCAGTTACCTCTCCACCCATAAACAATAACCCATCCACTTGCTTTTCTAACAGTGTATTAATTAATGATAACTCTTTATCTACTTTCTCATCTGAATTAGAAAGGATAATATTGTAATGATACATATTAGCAATATCCTCTATTCCTCTTACTACTTCAGCAAAAAAAGCATTTGCTATATCTGGAATAACCACACCTACTGTTGTCGTTTTCTTGCTTGCTAACCCCCTTGCTACAGCATTAGGTCTATATCCTAGACGTTCTATTGTTTCCAGTATTTTTTTTCTTGTATCGGGCTTCACATTAGTATTTCCATTCACTACCCTTGACACTGTAGCCATAGAAAAGCCAGATTCACGGGCAACATCATAAATTGTTATTGGCATAGTATTCTCTCCGTTCATTAAAATAATTTTATCTTGCATAGGATTTATGATGTGAAAGAATAAACATATTAAATATCGGAATGATATCAATTATCCAAAAATACGAGGTAAAATTTCTCACACAATTATACATTTATTTTCGACAAAATTTTATATAATCCTTCATAAAATTCAAAAGTAATCTAAATATCAAAAATAAACAGGTGCTAAGATTAAATTATCTTTTATATTTTATCAATTCATTATGCAAAAAAATATCCATCTTAATTCCTAGATTTAGGTAATACTTTTTTAATATAACAAATGTGCTATTTCTCAGTTCAAGCTTCCAACATATTTCTTATATGCTTTTATTCCCTCTTCAAGCGTTAAGCTACTTTCAGGATATTTTAAGAATTCGGCGTGTATTTTTGCAAAGCCTTGACGGAACTCAGGGCTTCTTTCTAAAGAATCCGTCGCCATTTTCAGTAGACTCATCGATATATTTAAAAAATGATCTCTGTTTTCTGGCGTAGTATGCTCTAATTCATAAACAAGCTTCTCAACAAGATTCATTGATTGGTCCATTAACATCATTTATCCTTCTCTCTACTTTTCTCTTATTATTACTTATTTTCTTGCTAACCATTCTCTCGTACCTATTTTTTGAAAATTTTAAATTATTCATCTAATTATTCCTACTATCCTCATATGTATTATATAATATAGTCAATAATTGTCATTTAACCTTATCAAAAGGAGGCCCTATGATGGGAAGAAGTTATCAACAAATTATACTTGGGAAAAAGCTAATAAAAAATATAATTGCAAAAATTGTTCTGTTTTTTTTAGGAAGGGGAATTAAAGCCTCAGCATTTCTGGATACCTATGTCATAAAAGAGGTAGAAGCTTGGAATGATGGTTTAACTATTCTATTAAAGGTGAATGATTCAGGTCCAAGCCTAGCTCTGCAGAAAGAAAAGGGTAGAATCCTGACTAAAAATCCAAAAAAAATGAAAGATCCTGATTTAGCAATATATTTTAAAAATATTGAAGCAGCACTACTTGTGCTTACTGGCCAAATTGGCATCGACCAAGGTTTTGCAGAGCATCGTTATGTGGTAAAAGGTGATATTAGCTTCGCTATGTCGTTTGTTAGAGTGTTATACATAGTAGAAGCTTATCTTTTTCCTAGTTTTATGACTAAAAAAATATTTAAACGTATGCCACTAAAAACATCAAGTAGCCTAAGAATTTATTTAAAAGCTATTTTGAGTTGGAAATAAGGAGGATATCATGATACCTAAATACTATGAATTTTTAAACTCAGTCAAAATATTGTCTGGTAAAAAAGCTTTAGAAAATATTCCATTTGAATTAAAAAATTTACAAGCAAAGCGTCCTATTATTCTTACGGATAAAACATTATCAAAGATAGGTTTAATCGATATTGTTTTAAATGCATTAAGGGGGTCGGATATTATAATAGGTACTATCTATGATGAAGTACCACCTGACTCATCGATTTCGATAGTTAATGAAATAGCAGCTATCTATCGTAAGCAGTCTTGCGATTCCATCATTGCTATTGGTGGTGGATCTGTCATTGATACTGCAAAGGGATTAAATATCCTAATTACAGAAGATACAGATGATTTAATGAATGTAATGGGTGCAGAGGTTTTAACAAAAAAACAACAACCCTTTATCGTTATACCAACAACTGCTGGAACTGGCTCAGAAGCCACATTGGTAGCTGTCATTGCTAACCATCTAAAACATGTAAAAATGGAGTTTATCTCTTACCACCTGCTTCCTGATGTAGCCGTATTGGATCCACGAATGACTATATCTTTACCTAGTAGAGTAACTGCGGCGACAGGTATGGATGCGATCGTTCACGCCATTGAAGCCTACACAAGCATTCAAAAGAATCCACTAAGTGATGCCTATGCGACTTCAGCAATTAATCTCATTAGTGAGTTTTTGCCTAAAGTAATGACCGATGGGAAAAATGAAGAAAATAGATTAGCGATGGCCAATGCTTCATTAATGGCTGGAATATCCTTTTCAAATGCGATGGTTGGATTGATTCATGCCATAGGTCATGCTTTAGGAGGAGTTAGTCGTGTTCCCCATGGAGAAGCAATGGCAATTTTATTACCATTTGGTATGACCTATAATATGAAAAAAGCTGCTCCATTGTATGCCGAACTACTATTACCATTAGCAGGATCTGAAATTTATGCAGCAACCCCTAAAGAGAACCGTGCAGTAAAATCAATTGAAACTATTAATAATCTTTTAAACTACTTACATGATGAAGCTGGACTTCCTATTCGCCTTCAGGAAGTAGGAGTATCGAAGGAAGATTTTGATAAAATTGCTAAAACTGCCTTAAATGATGGGGCCATACTATTTAATCAAGAGGAAGCGAGCTATGAAGACATCCTGCATATTTTAGAGCAGGCCTACTAATTTTTGAAAGAGGGCTAACGACTTGAGTAATAAATACAGTGGTTATATGGGTAAGGTATTGATAATTAATCTTTCAAATCAAAAAATTAACGAATATCCATGGTCAGATAAAGATCGTGAGCTATATCTCGGCGGTAAAATTATGGCTGCTAAAATCCTCAATGACAATATTAAAAAAGGAACAGACCCTTTTTCTCCCGAGAATATGCTCGTTATCACTACAGGACCACTCACTGGAACAGGTGCACCAACATCTAGTAGATTTAATATATCATCCGTATCACCAATGACAGGTTTTATTGGTTCATCCAATAGTGGTGGTAATTTTGGCATTATGTTAAAAAAAGCCGGGTATGATGCATTAATTATAACTGGAAAATCCCCAAATCCAGTCTGGATTAAAATAATAGATGATGACATTTCCTTTCATGATGCAACAGATTTATGGGGAAAAGTAGCAAGTGAATCACAGGCAGCACTTCCTGCTAAAACAGGAAAGCTTGTGATTGGCCCTGCTGGTGAGAATTTGGTGAGATACGCCTCTATTGTTAGTGAAGAAAGGATTTCTGGTCGAACAGGCGTTGGTGCAGTAATGGGATCAAAAAATCTTAAAGCTATCGTTACTAACGGCAGCCATACCGTTCCAATACATGACAACCAACAAAAGAAGGGAATTTTTAAAAAATGGGTGAAGCAACTAAAGGACCATCCAATCACAGGAAAAGAATTACCACAGCTTGGTACAGCAGGACTATTAAGTAATATGAATGCGAATAAAATGCTTGCTACAAGAAATTTCAAATATGGTGAATATAAAGACTTTGATGCAGTGTCAGGAGAACATTTAGCAGAAAAATATTTAATAAAAAATAAGGGCTGCATTTTCTGTCCAATTCAATGTGGTCGAGTGGTAGAGGTAAATAATAGACAGATCAAAGGGCCAGAGCTTGAAACCCTAGGCTTATTAGGACCTAACCTTGAAAATAATGATTTACAATTAATCATAAAAATGGCTCACCTTATTGACGAATTGGGAATGGATACGATATCTACTGGGGGTAGCATCTCCTTCGCCATGGAGTTAAATGAAAATGGGCTTTGGGATAATGATTTATCTTTTGGCAAAACAGATAATTTACTTTCTACTATTGAAGACATCGCTTACCGAAAAGGTATTGGTGATCTATTAGCAGAAGGCTCGAAACGATTATCCGATAAGTTTGATGGAAAGGAATATGCAATGCACTCAAAGGGATTGGAACTATCTGCTTATGAACCAAGAAGAGCCGTAGGACAGGGTTTAGGCTATGCCGTTTCTAATCGAGGAGCATGTCACATTAATGGAGGATACATGGTATTACTAGAAGGGTTAGGTTTAAGTATGGATCCGTTAACGATAAAATCTAAGCCCAGTCTAACTATCATGTTTCAAAACCTAATGGAATCAGTCTCAGCAGGTGGAAGTTGTATTTTTACAATGTATGCTGTTATTCCTAAATTGCTTTTAGAAAACCCTAACAGTAGAACAACTCGATTTGTTAATAAGGTATTACCCCATGCTGGTGCTGGAGTTAATCTGATCAATAATGCCCCTGAGAACGTATTACCTATAAATTTATCCTTAATTCCTCACTTAAAAGCAATAAGCAGTGTAACAGGAATGAAGATGACATTAGGTAAATTCAAGGAGATAGGTGAGCGTGGATATACGATAGAGCGCATGTTTAATATTAAAATGGGTTTAACAAAAGCAGATGACAAGCTACCAAAAAGATTAACGAAGGAGCTACAAGACCCAAATGATGCTCGTACAAAGGTTCCACTTGAAGAGATGAAAACAGCATATTATAAATTAAGAGGCTGGAACTCAGACGGAATTCCTAAGCATAACAAATTAAAAAGACTTCAGCTAATAAATGGTGATGAGTGATGGTTCGAATACGCTTTTTTGGACTTTTTAGACTTCAATTGAAGGAGAAAATGATGGAGATAGAAGCGACCCGGATCGATCAATTACTAAATCAATTAAGTCAAAAATATAATATCACCGTAAAGGAGTTGAAAAGCTCTGTTATCTTCGTAAATGGTAAAAATATTGTTCATCTAAAGGTATTTAAAACCAAATTAAATGATGGGGATCAAGTAGACATGTTCACCCCTGCTGGTGGAGGTTGAGAATGATTAAAGGCTTGGGAAATCATAAATTCCCAAGCCTTACATTTGATACACGAACCATCTTTCTCCCCATTTTATCTTCTAAGTCATAATCATCGCATCCTGAGATTCAACTTGTTTATAAACTAAATTATTAACCTACTATTTCATATTTGCTTGCTTAAATGCAGCCATTAAATCTGCAAATTGATTTAAGTTTAATTGCTGGCTCGCATCAGATAAAGCAACCGCTGGATCAGGATGTACCTCTACCATAATACCATCGGCTCCTGCTGCCAATGCAGCTTTTGCCGTTGGAATCGCAATATCTCTTCTTCCAGCTGAATGGCTTATATCAACTAATACAGGTAAATGACTTTCTTGTTTTAAAATCGGCACAGCCAAAATATCTAAGGTGTTTCGAGTCCATTTCTCATAGGTACGAATACCTCGTTCCACTAATATGACCTGGTCATTACCACTTGAAATAATATATTCAGCAGCAAAGAGAAACTCCTCAATGGTAGCTGCAAATCCACGTTTTAATAGAACTGGTATCTTCACCCTTCCGGCAGCCTTCAACAATTCAAAATTATGCATGTTTCTTGCACCGATTTGAATAACATCAACATAATGAACAGCCATTTCGATATCTGCAGGATTTACAATTTCGCTAACTACCTTTAGATTATATTTATCTGCTACTTTTCTTAATATTTTTAGGCCTTCGATCCCTAAGCCTTGAAAATCATATGGAGATGTTCTTGGCTTAAATGCTCCACCACGAATTAATGTTACACCGTGCTTAATTAATTCTTCTGCTACAGCAGTCAACTGCTCCTCGCTTTCAACTGAGCATGGACCTGCTATCATTTGAGGACTCTTCCCAACCTCTACCCCACCCACATTTACTACTGTATCCTCAGGATGGCGTTTACGACTTACTAATAATTGCTTATTATTATTTTCCTCTTGTAATTCAAGTGATGCCTGAAAAATTTGCTTAAAAAGGTGGCGAATAACTTGATCATCAAAAGGACCTTTATTTTTATTTATTATCTTGTCAAACATCTCTCTTTCACGCACAGGATCAAATCTTGGCATTCCTTGCTTTGTCTTTAATTCTCCAATCTGTTCAATAATTTCCGCTCTTTCATTTATTAATTCCAAAAGCTTTATATTAATTTCGTCTACATTAGACCTTAATTTTTCTAGCTCTTGATTACTCATATGTGACCTCCTAACCAAGAAGTGTATTTCGCATACTACAAATTATACCTTTTTTAGATTGTAAATAAAAGAAAAAAGGATTCTTAAATGTTAAAATAGAATACTAAAGTATGTCGAATAATTGTCGAACTATAAAAACGGAGTGATTATATTGGACCAGCAAGCACCTATTTTTGCTCTTGACATCGGTACCAGAAGTGTAATTGGTGTCATTCTCGAAAATACTGATGATGGAAGATTTAAAGTAAAAGATATAAAAATAGTTGAACACAAGGAACGTTCTATGTTAGATGGACAAATACATGACGTATTAGCTGTTTCAGATACGATAAAGATTGTAAAAGATCAACTGGAAGCAAACCACGGTAAATTAGAACATGTTTCCGTCGCAGCAGCAGGTCGCTCTTTAAAAACGAAGCGAGTAAAAATAGAAATTAGTATTGAGGGACAACCATTACTACGAAAAGATGATATTAGAGCCTTTGAATTAACAGCAGTCCAAGATGCTCAGAAGCAATTAATAAAGGATTATACAAATGAAGACATGACACAATATCATTGTGTTGGTTATAGTGTTGTTAATTATTTTTTAGATGGAGAAATCATTGGTAGTCTGCTTGATCAACGTGGTAAAGTGGCTGAAGTCGAAATTATAGCTACTTTTTTACCTAGGGTCGTAGTCGATTCCCTTCTTTCATCTTTAAAAAGAGCTGACCTTGAAATGGAAGCATTGACATTAGAACCGATTGCAGCCATTCATGTTCTCATCCCTCCTACCATGAGAAAATTAAATATTGCATTTGTCGATATTGGGGCAGGTACATCCGATATTGCAATTACTGATGAAGGAACAGTTGTAGCATATGGTATGGTACCTGTAGCTGGTGATGAAATAACAGAAGCACTTAGTCAGTTTTATTTATTAGATTTTACGATTGCCGAGGGAATAAAGCGTAAGCTAACAATAGAATCAGAAATAATATTTACAGATATTGTAGGTCAGACCTATACTTTACAATCAGAGGTTATATTACACCATATCGATTCAACAGTCGAAAATTTAGCCAGTAATATTGCTAACAAAATTTTAGAATTAAATAAAAAACCTCCTCAAGCTGTCATGTTAGTAGGTGGTGGTAGTCAAACTCCTAAATTAACAGAGAAGGTTGCAGAATTCTTACAGCTCCCTTTACAAAGAGTCGCTGTACGAGGGGCAGATGCGATACAGCAAAAAGTAATATGGTCTGAAGGAATGGTTAAAGGTCCTGAATTAGTTACACCAATCGGAATAGGAATCTCCTCTATGGAAAATCCTATTCAATATCTTACGTTTTATGTTAATGGAGATGCCATTCATTTATTTGAAATGAAAACATTAACTGTTGGTGATGCCCTTATTGCAGCTGGTATCCCCATTAAAAATCTATTTGGTAAACCAGGTATGGCAATGACAGTCAAAATAAATGGTAAGATTAAAATGGTACCAGGAGAACATGGAACATTGCCTGAAATACTGGTAAATGATGATCAAGGAACGATTGATACAAGAATTAAAAATGGTGATAAAATTATTGTCAATTCTGGTATTGATGGTAAGGATGCAACTCTTTCCATCGAAGAAGCACTTCAATTTACTGATATAAAGCCATATGTGATTAAAATAGACGGCAATGAAGTAGAACTCATGCCATTAGTCGAGATAAATAGTATTGATGCTGGTTATCAAGCATATATTCGCGATCGAGATGTAGTCCACTTTTATCATGTAAAAACTATTGAAGAAGCATTAGTGTTGGCAGGTTACTCTACCATGCAATATAGTAAAAAAACAATAAATGTACAGCTTAATGGAGAATATAAATCCCTTACCTATCTACCTAGACGTATCTATCAAAATGGGCAACCAATTGCATTAACAGATCCTATCGTTCACGGAGATGAAATAACCTTTGATAAAGAAAGTAAGGCCTACCCTACAATCAAAGACATTATTGATCAGAATAAGTTAACAGCTCAGCTTATTAGTGTCACATTTAACAGAGAGTTAGTTGAGATTAAACCTTCTACATTCCAAGTACAGATAAACGGTGAGAAAGCAACGCTTGATGATCCAATCATACCTAATAGCAAAGTAGAGGTAATATGGGGTGAAGATAACAATCTTAAATTTAGTGATGTCTTTCGATACGTTAACTTTGATATAAGCAACACAAAGGGATCTACAAGATATGTGATAAAAATAAATCACCAAGTTGCTGACTTTAATTCCCCAATCAAACAAGGGGATAGATTAGAACTGTATTGGGAATAAGATAATTAAATCATAGGGAGTTAAAAGGATGATGAAAGAAAATATGTATGATATCACCATTACAAAGCATCTAATGGGAACTGATATTGCTTTTCAAATTACTGGTGGAAAAGCACATATTGGCGCAGTAGCAACAGCCTATATCATAAATGAACAAGTTACTGTTCATCATATTGAATTGCCTCATCATAAAGAAGGAGCATTAGCGAAGGAGTGTGCAGTTATAGCGACGAATGCATTAGGATGTACATCAACTGTTGCCATCGGTATACATATAGATCAAGCAACAAAAGAACAAATTACTGACATTGAGAACATCGTAAGAACCCTTATGAAAAGGGAAATTGATGAAATAAAATCATAAATAGAAGGGTGACATTTGATTATGAATATCAAAATCACCCTTTATTATTTCAACTATTCTCTCATGTCTTTTCTATCTATTCGTTTGTTCTTCTAATATTTTATTCATACTACCACTCTTATATCCATTTAAATCTAACGTCACATACTTATAGCCATAGGATTGTAATTCTGAAGCAATGATACCATGACTTTTAAGAAGTCTTTCAAAATCTACTGGTTCTACCTCAATACGAGCAATCTCATTATGGGTTCTGACTCGTATCTGTCTGAAACCAAGATGCTTTAAAAATTCTTCAGATTTTTCCACCTTCGTAAGCTTTTCTACGGTAATTTCTTCCCCGTAAGCAATTCTTGAAGATAAACAGGCATATGATGGTTTATCCCAAGTAATTAAACCCATTTCCTTTGAAAGCTCTCTTATCTCATCTTTGTAGAATCCCGCCTCCTGTAGAGGTGCTTTTACCCCATATTCCTTTGCGGCAATTGTACCAGGACGATATTCGCTTAAATCATCCGCTATTAAACCATAGACAATATTTTTAAAACCCTTTTCTTCTAAAATAGGTTGTAAATGTTGAAATAAACCCTGCTTACAAAAATAACATCTATTTTTCGTGTTTTCCTTATATCCAGGAATCGCAAGCTCAGATACCTCTATTATTTGGTGAGGTACACCGATTCGTTGCACTAATTCCTTTGCCTCTGCTAATTCACTTGAGGGATAAGATTCAGAATCAGCAGTTACAGCTAACACTTTGCTAGGACCTAAAACATCCACTACAGCCTTTAATAGAAAGGTACTATCCACTCCACCAGAAAAAGCAACGACGATGCTCTCCATCTCTTTTATTATCTCTTTTAATTTATTATACTTCTCAGTCACAACCATATCCTCCTGTATTTAAGCTTACATTCATTTTACATTATATATTGCGTTTAACACAGAAATAAATATAAAAGAAAATTAAAAAAGACTTTACCTAAATCAAATTTGGTAAAGTCTACCTAATGAATTAAACTCAACTGTTTTGACACTCCTTACATAAACCATATATTTCAAACTTATGACCTGTTACTTTAAAATCCCCTGCAATCCCTTGTAATAAATCTAAAGGGCAGTTAGGTAAAACAGATGTTTTTCCACAACTCGTACAGACTAAATGGTGGTGATGGCTACCTGTACAGGATGATTTATACTTTGATTCACCTGATAGCTGGGTCTCCTCAACTAAATTCAATTCAGATAGAATTGATAAATTTCGATAAATCGTATCAAAGCTAACCCCAGTATATTTCTTTTGTACTTGATTTAAGATATCTTTTGCAGAAACATACTTGTTTTGATCTACAATTGCTTTTATAATCGCTTTTCGTTGCTCTGTTGTTTTATACCCTTTTTCCTTTAGGCTTTTAATAATATCATTTACCTCCAAAGCTGTTCCCCCTAAAGCTCTGCTAGAGCTTGTTTACATCACCCATTGCCAAGTACAGTATAATTTTTAATCCCATTTTAGTCAAACTTGATTTTAGACTGTATGATTAAAGAGTTTAATGTCTTTCTTTCCTAACCAATTGTTCTTGTGCTATTCTTACTAGCTCCTTCACCATCCTACCACCTATTTGCCCCCCCACTTTTCCAGCATCCTTTGTAGTTAAGTTACCGTTATCTCTTTTTTTCATTGGTACCCCAATTCCCTTTGCTACTTGATAAGAGACTTCGCTAGGCTTTGTTCCCTCTGGTATGATATCATCCCTAGCTAGCAACTCTGCCTTGAATTGATTCAATGCTTGCCTGGCTTCAGGTACTAATAATTTATTGCGATTTCGTCTTGCCATTCTTAATCCTCCTTTACCATTTATTCACCTCTGCCGCGTACCTCTGTACGAAATCGTGGTTCGCGCTCTGCTGATTTAATAAACATCATCTCATATGCTACATAATGACAAACTAGACATTCAACTTCTTTTTCACCTTGATCACTGATATATGGTTCTTCTTGATCCATAGATACCACACTTCCGTCAAAGGCATCTTTTTGAATCTGATTTGACACCCTATTAATTACTCTGAATTTAGTACGATTTGATCTACAGCGTGGACAAAAATATGGCTTTTCTTCCATCATCAACACTCCCTTCTACCCTTATTGTTTAAAGTACTGCTTTTTTTTATTCAAAATAACTAAATTTAGATATGATTGAATATTTCCATAGATAACTCATGTGGTTTTTCATCACAAATCATATGCCCTGTATCTGGAATGGTAATCATTTCTGAATTTTGTAAGTCTGCTTTTAAACGTTCTCCAATGTGTAACGGTACAGACTCATCTTCTTTTCCCCATATTAATATCGCAGGTGTTGTAATTGTTTTTAGCTCTTCTGAAGATAAATCCCCTTCGCGATGTCTTAATAATCTAATCAAGCTATCAAAAAAATGTTTATCAGAAAAAGGGGTGATATAGCCTTCAATCATTTGCTCATCGATTAATGTTTTATCAAATAAGGATTCACTTATTTTCTGTTTAGCATCATATCTCCTTGACCATTGCTGAACAAACCAAGAGAAATAAGGAAAATAAGAAAAATACCTTGCTGCTATTCTTGCTCTTCTCAAGTATCCAGAACTACTAATGAGGAACAGCTTATCAATAAGTTGTGGAGCTTGTTTAGCTACATGGAGGGCAATTTGCCCTCCCATGGAATGACCAATAATCATGACCTTCATCAGCCCTAATTTATTAATTATATCTAATATTAACTTGCCATAATTATGATAGGAATAATAAAATTTTAGCGATTTTTCACTATTTCCAAACCCAGGAAGATCAATGGTTACTGTTGTGAAATTCTGATTGAGTATTGGAATGATATGGCGAAAACTAAAGGATGAAGAGAGAAAACCATGAATAAATACCAGGGTCGCTTTTGGGCTAGGATGATTATACATCTCATAGAACACCTTTACATTTTGAACTTGAATATAGGATGCATAGCTTTTCATTTCTTTTAATTCAACCTGCATCATTCATCCTCCTAATATACATCTAGATACTAGCTCATATTATTACCAAATTCCCATTTATTATCCGATTGGTAATATCTTAGATTAATGCAACTAAAAAAGCCCCACAAAGGGGCCCACAATGATATGTAATTCAGCATTCTTATTCCTTGAAGCAATTATCAAATTCCTCTCTAATCTCTCTTATTTCATAGCGGATATCATCTAACAAACGATATATATCGTCCTTATTGGTTGTCTCCTCAACAAAAACTATGGTATCAACATCCATTTCAACGCCAAATTGATATTTATTACCGTCCCTTACAACATATATACCAGCATCATTGTGATTCACAATTCCTTTATCCTTGATAAAATCTGATTTTCTCATCAAATGTGGTTTCATCTCATCACTCCTTAACAATTCCTTTCGCTTAATATCCCTCATAAGCTATTCTCTATACTGTAATAATTTTCAAATCATCGTTTTATTGCAGTATAATATTTATCAGAGAATATGAATGGGAGGAATCGTTCGTGACTGAAAAAGAAAAAATGGTTGCTGGAAAGCCCTATTATGCAAATGACCCTCAGTTAATGGAGGATAGAATCAAAGCAAAGGCGTTATGTAAGGGGATAAATGACATGGATCCCAGTCTTAATCATGAAAGAAAGCCTTTATATAAGGAATTATTTCAGATTGATACAGATTGCTATATCGAGCCTAATTTTTATTGTGACTATGGCTATAACATTGATATAGGTAAAAGCTTCTATGCAAATCACAATTGCGTGATATTAGACGGAAACAAAGTGACGATAGGGGATTATGTTATGTTTGGACCGAATGTACAAGTATATACAGCAACACACCCACTAAATGTTGAAAAAAGAATTGCAGGAGAAGAGATGGCCTATCCGATTGATATAGGCGATCATGTATGGATTGGTGGGGGATCCATTATATTACCAGGAGTAAAAATAGGAAAGAACACAGTGATTGGAGCAGGTAGTGTAGTAACAAAAGACATTCCATCAGACGTTCTAGCGGTTGGCAATCCATGTAAAGTGATTAAAAAGTTATGATATATATGCTGCTTTATAAGTACTGTGCGGTGATATAAGTCAAAATAAATTTTCGTACAACTTCTTTTCTGATAAAATTTATCATATATATTTTTTTTGATTCTATTATTATATATTTCAATACTCAATTTTTTCTTCTATTTATGGTATCATTGTTTCGTAAGCCGAAATATTAGAGGTGAAAGAACTTGAAAAGTTTTCTTGCATTAAAGGATTTTTTTGTTAAAAATAAATGGCGTTATATCGTTGGCATTCTATGGTTACTAGGTGTAGATATTTTGCAGCTTATCATTCCAAAGTTACTTGGTGCTTATACCGATGGACTAAGAAATGGGTCAATTGATTCAAAACAGATGGTCACTTTCGCAGGAGCCATTCTTCTCATTGCTTTTTTTATGTTCATTTTTAGATATCTATGGCGGATGTACGTCATGGGAACCGCTAGGCTTTTAGAATATAAGCTGCGAAGTGATTTATATACCCATTTTCAAAAGCTATCAACTAATTATTTTAATCAGCATAAAACTGGAGATTTAATGGCACATGCTACAAACGATATCAATGCAGTTCGAATGGCGGCAGGACCTGGTATTGTGATGATATTTGATACGACAATCCTCTTAACAACAACGATTTTTATGATGATCAATACCATTTCTTTAAAACTAACACTAATTTCTTTATTACCCTTGCCATTTATGGCACTGATTACTGGTCGATTTGGAAAGATGATTCATCTAAGATTTAAGAAAGCTCAGGAATCCTTTTCTCATTTAACAGAAAAAGCCCAAGAAAACTTTTCTGGGATTCGAGTCGTAAAGTCCTTTGTTCAAGAAAATGAAGAGATCAAAAAATTCACAAAGGCAAATGAAGACTACGTTGAAAAAAATATGTACTTGGTTAGAATTCAAGCTATTTTTAATCCGATTATTCAATTTGTTTCTGGGTTAAGTCTATTAATAGTCTTAGCTTATGGTGGAGTGCTTGTTGTCAATCGTGATATCACCCTCGGCGATTTCGTTGCCTTTAATAGTTACTTAGGTCTTCTAAATTGGCCGATGATGGCAATTGGCTGGGTCATCAACAACCTCCAAAGAGGTTCAGCCTCGATGGCACGTTTAAACAAAATTTTTGATACTAAACCGGAAATATTAGATGATACTACATTAGTTGACACCACTTTAACAAGTATTACAGGGGATATTAATATAAAAAACCTTCATTTCGCCTATCCCAATCATGATGAAAAGGTATTAGAGGGAATCGATATACATATCCCAAATGGAAAAACCCTCGCAATTGTTGGAAAAACGGGAAGTGGTAAAACAACTCTCGTCAATCTAATCGTTAGACTTTTCGATGTTGACAATGGTCAGATTGAGATAGATGGTCATGATATTAAGAAATTTCCTTTAGAAGTATTAAGGCAGCATATTGGTTATGTACCACAGGATAATTTTTTATTTTCTACCACGATTAAAGAAAACATTGGCTTTGGATTAAATAAATATACAGATCATGAAATAGTAGAAGCAGCAGAAAATGCTCAAATTCTTGATAATATTAATGATTTCCCTAAGAAATTTGAAACGATGGTAGGAGAAAGAGGGGTTTCCTTATCTGGCGGACAAAAGCAAAGAGTTTCGATAGCAAGAGCATTGATAAAGAATCCTAGTATATTAATTCTAGATGATAGTCTATCAGCAGTTGATACAAAAACAGAGGAAGCCATTTTAAAAAGATTGCGAGAGATAATGGAAAATAGAACAAGTATCATCATCGCTCATCGGGTTTCTACTATAAAGAATGCGGATGAAATTATTTTATTAGATGATGGGAAAATTATAGAGCGGGGAACTCATGAGGAATTACTTGATATGCAGGGAGCTTATTATGAGTTATATCAAAAACAACTGTTAGAAGAAATGATTGCGAATCAATAGGAGAGTGACATGATGAGCACAGACTTTCATGATGAAGAAGCCCTAGGTAAGGTTTATGATTCACGCTTGATGAAACGTTTAATTAGATATGCGAAGCCCTATAAGTGGTTTATTATCATATCTATTATACTATTGCTATTCATCACTGCATTTGAGCTTGCGCAACCATATTTAATTAAGGTTGCAATTGATGATGATATTAACGGTCTACATGACCCGATGGTTGCATATGAGATAGGAAAGGCTCCTGTTTCAGGTGTTGCTTTTAACGGAAAAGAATACGTAAGGGAATCTCAATTAAATAGTAGTATCGATAAAGGTCAAGCTCAATTTCAAATTATCGATTATAAAAATAACTATTACCTCATCAATGGAATTATGCCAAAGGACCAAACGGTTCAGGTTTTAAATAGTACTGATAAAACGATTGCTATGTCAGGTAATCATATCTATCAAGCAAGTAAGCTAACAGATAATGATATTCGTAATTTCCGTAAGAATGATATAACTTCCCTGTACAAAATAGGTATGTTATTTTTCAGCCTACTGTTCATGGGATTTATTTTTAATTATATCCAAATATATCTGCTACAATATACTGGGCAGAAAATAATATACAATATCAGACAAGAACTATTCGCTCATTTACAGAGCCTCTCCCTCTCCTTTTATGATAGCAACCCTGTTGGGAGATTAGTGACTAGAGTGACAAATGATGTTGAGGCTTTAAACGAAATGTACACGAATGTATTGGTTAATCTATTTAAAGATGTATTTATATTAGTCGGTATTGTCATTGTCATGCTAAAGCTGAATAGCAAATTAGCAATCATAAGCTTTGTCTCTGTTCCCTTGATTATCTTCATTTCATTAATATATAAAAAATTGGCAAGGGATGCATTTCGTCTTGTTAGAGCTAGATTGGCACGGATAAATGCAACTTTAAATGAAAATATATCTGGAATGAGAATTATTCATATTTTTAAAAGAGAAAAACAACAATTTTCTAAATTCGATGATATCAACACTTCCCATTTTGAAGCAAGTATGAAGCAATTAAAAACAGCAGCTTTTTTTAGACCATCAATGGATTTTATTTATTCTATCTCATTAGCCTTTTTATTATGGTTTGGTGGACACGATGTTTTGTCTGGAATTATTGAGTTTGGCGTCTTGTATGCATTCATAGATTATATTAGACGCTTTTTCCAGCCGATTAATGACTTAACTGAAAAGTATACCATTATGCAATCAGCGATGGCTGCATCTGAGCGAATTTTTCAATTATTAGATCAAAGGCAGATTATCGAAAACCCAAAGAATGCAGCATCTATTGACAAATTAACTGGTGAAATTGAATTTGATCATGTTTGGTTTGCATATAATAAAGAGGAATGGGTTCTAAGAGATGTTAGCTTTAAGATAAAGCCGGGTGAAATGGTTGCTTTTGTTGGTGCCACAGGAGCTGGCAAGAGTTCAATCATTAACTTATTAGGACGCTTTTATGATATACAAAAGGGTTCTATCAAAATAGATGGTAAAGATATAAAAACGATGGATAAGGAACAACTCCGAAAAAATATCGGTATTGTATTACAGGATGTTTTTCTATTTGCAGGAGATATTAAAACCAACATTAGATTAAATAATGAAAAGATAAGTGATGAAGAGATTAAACATGTTTCTAAATATGTAAATGCTGATTATTTTATTGAGAGGCTTCCTAACCAATATAATGAAGAGGTAAAGGAAAGAGGTGCCACCCTTTCTCAGGGACAAAGACAATTACTTGCCTTTGCTCGGACTTTAGCTTTTAATCCATCGATATTAATACTTGATGAAGCAACCGCTAATATTGATACGGAGACAGAGTTACTTATACAGGATGCATTAAAGAAATTAATTGAGGGTAGAACGACGATAGTAGTTGCCCATCGATTATCCACCATCCAGCATGCCGATAAGATCATTGTACTTCATAAAGGAAAAATCAGAGAAATAGGGACACATCAAGAATTGCTAGCTGCTGGTGGTCTATATTATAATCTCTATCAATTACAATACAAAGAAGACTTTCAACAGCAAACTATATATAAATCTTCTTAACTGTAACCTCATCATGAAATTTTAAAATGTCGACCACAGAGGAAAGGACCCATTTACCATCAGTAAATGAGTCCTTTATGTATTTATGATGCTTGTTGTTTTTCTAAAATAAACTTCCCTAATTCTTTATCTACTTTGCCAATGTGATTGACTAACCAATCTATTACTTTTTTATTAATATCCATAATTAATAAGAGCGAAGAACCACTTTGTTCTAAGGTTTTTTTTAGCTCAGTAACTTCTTTAAGGAATCTTTCATGCATTTCCTTATGCTTCAAGTAATCTGGGTAACCATATTTTTGTTGAAGCTCTTCTTCATCCCTAAAATAGGTGACTACATATCCTTGTAAATATTCAATTAGCTTCCCTACTTCTTCTTTTCCCTTCCCCAAATTACAAGATTGTAATAATTGATTTGTTCATTCGATAAGTTCCTTGTGCTAGTCATCTATTTTCTTAACACCAACAGAAAGATCTTCTCTCCATACCATAATCATCTAATAACCTCCCCAGCTTATTATACTCATATAATATTCTACTAATTAAAGATAGTCCACTACTTCACAAATTCTCTACAAAAATGTAATACGATTCTTAGTGTACTAACTGTACAAGTTTCTTATGAACTTTTTCATACCAGTAATCTTTTTCTATTAAAGTGTAGGATTCCAATAGCTCTTGAAGTGCCATATGAAAAAAATCCTCCTGATAATATTTTTGTTCTTTATAAACAAATACGATGAGTTGAGCAAATTCCGATATTCTATCAAAATAAACAATTTTTTCTTTTTTTACACGATTGTTCATAGTCCACATTAATTCTTTCATCTTATCGATAACTTGTGTCATTAATTTATTTTTTCCACAGCCTTGGCAGCTAATAACCGGGACGTTTTTTATCTCTATTACCTTTTGAAAATAAACAGTTCGTAGTGTGATTTCCATTTCTGAACCACAATTATCGCAATTTTTTATCAAGTTAAGCACCTTCCAATATATACGAATTTTCTACATATTCAATTTTAACGAAAAAAAAACGATTTGTATTTAGTAATTTAATGGGTATACGGAAAGCTTATGTTATTAGGATAAGCCCATTTTTATAACATTTTTTTAATTGGGCCATAAACTATATGGAACAAATGCCGAGGAGGTATAATGATGATGCATGATAGCTATGAATACAATCCCCAAATAGATTGGAGAATGGTAAGATTTTATAACTACCCAAAATTTATTGAGGATTTGAAATATGCAATTGCAGATGAAAGATCTGCCATTCAATTTTATAGTGAATTATACGAAAAAGCGCCCACTGATACTGCAAAGTATAGTATAAAAACTGCGTTAGAGGATGAAAAGGAGCACAATAAAGCTTTAACAGACCTGTATATTAGATTAACAGGACATAAGCCAAAGGTAGAGGTAAAGGAAATAACGTTTCATCATTTTTATGATGGATTAAAGAAGGCTTTTCTTGGCGAAGTAGAAGCCTATGAATTTTATAAAAAAATGTATCTAGCTACAAATTGTCCATCTATTCGTGATCTTTTGTATGATATTCAGCATGATGAAATGGAGCATGCCACATTATTCAACTGGGTTCATACAGAAATCAAGTAATCACTTCTTCCTTTGAATGAAGTCCCCTAATATCTTTCTTAGGGCTGATTACTATTTATATTCAGCCATTCAGCCCTTTCCTATTTTAGGGATTTTTTTTTTGTTTATGGGTAAAAATATAGCTGTCTATTAGAAAGTTAATTCAATAAAAAAATTATGACTAAGGGGGATAATGATGCAAAAAAGAGAGAAAAAAAATATTGGCCCTAGTAAACCATCGAAGATTACAAAAGAACAGCAGGAATGGCATACAGCAACAAGTGATGATGAAGAGGCTTATGTTTCCGAGATGGAACAACTGATTAAAGACTGAGATCAAATAAAAAGGAAAGGTCAGAACAAAACTGACCTTTCCTTTTTAGATTACTTAGTGGTAAAGGTAAATTTAATTTGTCATATTTGCCGGTGCAAAATTATATCGTTTTTCTAGAAATCTGTATAAGGTGACAGCTGCTTGGGCCGTTGTCATTATTCTATTTGGAGAAAACTTTTTCCCATCACCAACCATAATTCCCATAGCATTAACCAATGCTACTTCTCCTGGATAATCTATTTCATCTTTATCTATAAATGGAAGATTATATAGGTTAGGCAAGGATGCAATTTTTTGATAGCCTAATGCACGTATAATCATTTTTGCAACTTCTTGACGGGTGATAAGCTGATCTGGTCGGAACTCCTCAGATTTATCGATGATATCTCTTTGAACTGCCCATTCTACCGCCTTATAGAATTCATTATCCTTCGCTACATCTTTAAAGGTTTGTGTATCATCATCATTATAATAGGGATATCTGTTTGAATCCACTACCTTCATAAAGAGATTAACAAATTCCCCTCGAGATAACTTTTTATTAGGCAATACCTTTCCATCTTGAGCCTGCATCGCACCTATTTCTAATAAGTAAGTCATCTCTTTTTCCGCCCAATGTCCTTTAATATCTGTATATTTATTGGTTTTCTTCTCTTCCTTTATCTCTTCCCCTGTAACACTGTTGACCAGCTTTCCAGTAAAAGCATCGATATAGGAGGATTGTACTTGATTTAGATTTCTTATCATTTGGTATACTAATTTTGCTTTTAATGGTTCTGTATTATCTTGAGAATTCCTATTCATATAGTAATATTTTTGCATATTAACAATCATATAACTTAAGGTTAAATCGGTATTATTTAGAAAAATATCTTTTGCAGCTTCTTGATTTATCACATGATCCACTTTAGGAAGTGATAATTCATCTATCCAGTTTAACGAAAAACCAACTATTTCACCTGTTTCAGCAGATACAGTCACAGATGCACTATTATATGGTACTACCACACCATTAATCCTTCTCTCAAAGCTAAAATGATAAAAAGGATTATATGCATCTGGTTTTGAGCTATATTGAAACGTTTCATAAAGCTGATGAAGTTTATCTTTAAAATTTGTTTTTACAAAATTTAAAGCTGTCTCCTTGGCTTGATTACTTGAGATAGGATATGTCTTGTCAAGGTCAACATTAGCCTCTTCATTATTTATTTTTGATCTCAAATATGGGGATATATCGAAATTCAAAACCTCCCCAGTATCTGCATCAACAGAAAACCCTGTCCACCCTGTAGAACCATTTCTATAACTATATTGAAACATTGCACGCCATATATTTTTCCCAAAACTATTATCATTATATATAGAACTAATTGTTACATCATCGGGCAAGACAATATATTCCTTCAGCTTATTGATAACTTCCTCTTTTGTTAGTGGTTTTTCTAATTTTTTTGCAGGCTCCTCCTGTTTTGAAGCTGCGAGTGGTTCAGTAGATAGATGTGTATCTATCTCATTTCCTTGGTAATCAATAAATTTTCCTGTTTTTGCATCAATATTGTAAAACGAAAAGGAAGGTTGATAGGCAACTTTAATGTTGGTATCCTTATTTTCACGCAAATCTTGATAGTTTATAATGTATACAAGCCTCATTTGTATATTTTGATTCAATATCTGTTGAATCTGTTCTTTGGTTAAAGTATCCTTATTCTCCTCAAATATCACATTATTATATCTAGAGTAATAAAGATTTTTCACTTTACCATTACCATCTATGTTAATATTTATAGCATTTGAACTAAACGGAACTCCATTCACTAATTGAATAAATCTCAGTTGATATAAATTATTTGGATTATGTAAACTTTTTTTACTATTGATATTATTATCTAATTGAAAATTTTTTACCTTATCACCATATAATTTTGTTAACAGGTTTTCAGCAATCACTACTGCATCTTCATATTTTACCTTAGGTGGAAACTTAAAATCTTTGTGTTCACTGTCATTATAGCTATAATTAAGAATCTCTCCATTGGTGGCATCAATAGAAAAACTAATGTAGATATTTTTTGGTGGATTGGCTCTCCAAGTAATGGACCAAACAGTACGTTTTGCGTATGATGAGCTTTCATATCTAGAATAAGCATTAGGTCCAATAAGTCCTTCAACATCCTTCTCTGTTATCATTTTTTTTGCAATCTCTATTGCTTCATCCTGTGAGATATTTACATCAATCATATTACTATTAGCATCCTTCTCTACAGTAGTAGATGATGAGGTAACTGTATTCAGATTATCATTGCCTAAAACAGTTACTGGTAAGAATGATACCATAAGTAATGCCACCATAAATATATGTAGCACCCCTCGATTAAATTTTGATAATTTCATATAACCTCTCCCTTCATTCTCATACATATCATTATTACGTTAAATAATGATAAATGTTACATTTTAATCCAATTTTTTTGCTACTTTTTAACAATATGTTGTAAAGATGTTGTTTATTCAATATATAGCACAAAAAAGTATGCCTATTTTTCATAAGCATACATAATAGAATTAAATTATTTTTTACTTTGCTTCTCTAGATATGTAAGTAAAATATAGCGATCATCAATAATTGCAATATAATCTTTAAAAGACTACCTCCAACAAAGCCAATCAGGGAAGCAAAACCGATTTGCACTGCTTTCTTAAAACGATAGCCTTGTAATAGCTCTGTAACCGTAACAAAAATAAAAGGTCCTATTATAATTCCAATCGGTCCAAAGATAAAAGGTCCCAAAAGAACCCCCCCTATCGCCGATAGCGCACCTGATTTAGAGCCTCCATATCTTTTCACCCAAGCGCTACTTGCGAGATAATCAATCACAAATATGACGATGGATAGGATAATGATGGTCAACCAAAAATTAATACCAGTTAAGGGTGCTACCCCAAAGTGATATATGAGGAAGCCAATCCATATCAATGGTAGCCCAGGTATGATTGGCATAATCACTCCTATGAAGCTAAATAAAAATAATAGGATAATGATGAACCACCATAAAACAAACATGTCCCTATTCCCCGTTTCAATCTAATTTAAATCCTTTTTTCAAAATAAATGACCGTAAATGAGCTCTTAGCGGTTTGGAAAATAATTGCGCCATCTTTAATGACCATGTATCTTTCATTTTTCCGTTGGTTCTTTTTATATAATATTCTTGAATATTTTTATCATACGCTTCAATTATATCAATTTTATTTTTATCGTAAGCATCACGATGAAGAATCGCTGTAAGTGGTAATCGAGTTTTTTTATCAGGTAAATTACTATCTGGATAACCAAGACATATCCCAAATAACGGGATAACAAGCTCAGGTAATTCTAACAGCTCGCTTACCTTCTCAGGATTATTTCTAATCCCACCAATAAATACACCGCCCATTCCTTTCGATTCAGCACCAATCATCACATTTTGAGCGAACAAAGCCGTATCTACAGTAGTTAGTATAAAGTTCTCCAATGTGGAAAAGTCTGGTTCATATCCATTATACTTAATCGCTTCATGTAATCGATAAAGATCAGCACAAAAAACTAAAAATTCTGAAGCTTTTTCTACATATTCCTGATTTCCACTATACTGAGCTAATAACTTTCGCTTCTCTGTATCCCTAACTTGAATCACACTATAGGCTTGAATAAAATTCGAGGTTGATGCGTACTGAGCTGCAGAGATTATTTTCTCCAATTCCGATTGAAGGATTGTTTGATTAGAAAAGGACCGTATGCTTCGGTGATTATCTATCATTTTTAAAAAGCCATTCACTGAAAATCCACCCTTTTATATTCAAATTAATTATTAGTTGGAACGATTCGTTCCTTATATCTAAAACGAAACGCAACAACAAATAGAACCGTTACTATGCCGCCAAGGATAAATGGAAACTGGATTAAATATAGATATAAGTAACCAGCAATCGGTGGTCCTGTTATTCTACCAAGACTACCCATTGAATCCATAATTCCTATAGCTGTACCTTGTCCTTGTGCAGTTTTCTTAGAAATCAACGCAGAAATACTTGGCCTCATCATGCCATTACCAATTCCAAATATAGCTAAAAATATAGTAAGTGTCAAGAAGGTATGAGCAAAGCTTATTAAAAAGAAACCAAGGGCAGATATGACTAATCCAATTTCAATGGTTGTCTTTTCTCCATATTTCTTAATGATCTTTCCTATTAATCCACCTTGGACAAAGGCACTGGCCAAGCCCATCAAAGCAAATATATAACCTAAATCATAGGCATTTAAATTAGCTGCGTCCTTCGCAAAATAGGCAAAAGTACCTTCTAGACCAGCTAGTGTCACACTAACGATAAAAGCCGCAATATATACCATTCTTAAATTTCTTTCATTGATAGTGAAGCTTCTTATTTTAGTGGCTGAATGGGATGTTTCATTTAAAGATTCCTTTAAAAAGAAGCTAGTCATTATAAGTGGTATTAATGCCAAAAAGGATGTAAATATAAAAGGAGTAGCTAATTCGGCTAATCCAAATACTGAGTATTTACTCAATATGCCACCTATAGCAGGGCCAAAAATAAATCCTAAGCCCATACCAGCACCAAGAATACCCATCCCTTTCCCTCGATCTTCCTCACTTGTTGTGTCAGCAACAACAGCCATGGCAGTAGGTAGTGTTGCAGAAGATAAAATCCCTGCTAATATACGTGCGGCAAATAGCATCCACACCTGTGTAGAAAATGCAAATAATAGAAAGGATATGATATATCCGCTGATTCCAATTAATAAAACAGGTTTTCTTCCGATTTTATCAGACAGCTTACCCCAAAGTGGTGCAAAGATAAATTGCATAATGGAATAGCTAGCCATTAACCAGCCAAAGACAGCCTCCGTGGCTCCCATTTCTTTTGCGAAATAAGGAAACACAGGAATGATAATCCCAAAGCCGAGCATGACTAAAAATAAAATCATAAATAATATAGGTAATTGTTTCATTATACTCACCTTCTGTAATATCAAATTTTTATTATATATATAGTGTATATATTATTAACTTCTGTAATATTGTACCTGTAATTTTACAAAAATTAAAGTCTGTAGTACCTTTATAAAAACTTTTTCAAAAAAAATATTTTTATTCATTTTTAGGAATATAAATGATGGAATTCATTAGTACAGATAGTTCAGATTATATAGTACAGATTATTTTTTTTTCATTTATGACAATACTATTTTTTTATAAATTTTTTTAACTTTAGATAGCTAGAGTGTATACAATAAAAAGCATCACGGTTATAAGTAAAAAATATTTTCTTCCTTTATCTTTTCATTGTTTTAGATATTTTTTATAGATTTGTACTAGTAGAAAGTGTAGGTTGTTATTTATTTTTACTATTTTCACAGTTATAATTATAGTAAATGTAAAAATGAGAGCATTTGCTACACTCATTTTAAATTATTTATGGAAACACAGGAAGGAGTTTGATTTCGGTGAAAAATGAAATCGTTTGGAAAGTAGGTGGCCAACAGGGTGAAGGTATTGATAGTACTGGTGAAATATTTGCCTTAGCCTTAGCTCGTAATGGTTACTATATTACTTCAAATAAGCTATTCGCTTCTAGAATTAAAGGCGGATATACTCATTACCAAATAAGAGTGACAACAGAACAAAGCTATTATCATGGTGATCATACTGATATATTATTAGCACTAGATCAAGAAACAGTAGATAATAACTTAGATGTCATGAGTGAAAACGGTTTTATACTACGTGACGGTAAAGAAGAGAGTATTACAAAGGAAAATGGAGTAAACACAATTATATTACCTTTTACTCAAATTGCTGAAGAATTAGGTACTAAAATTATTAGAAATATGGTTGCTTTAGGAGCAACGGCAGCATTGCTTGATTTAGGCGAGAATTTGTTTGATTCACTTATCGAAGATAAATTTGCAAAAAAAGGTGAAGAACTTGTCAACATAAACAAAAAAGCAATTCATGCAGGTATAGCGAGAATAAAATCACTTGTAGGAAATGGTAAGATTGAAACAATAAAACTTGATAAACCATCTAACAATAGCAAACGTAATTTAATGGCAGGTAATGAAGCGGTTGCATTTGGTGCACTAGCAGGCGGATGTAGGTTCCTTTCAGCTTATCCAATTACACCAGCCTCAGAGGTTATGCAATGGTTAAAATATGAATTACCAAAGGTTGGCGGAACAGTAGTCCAAGTAGAGGATGAAATTGCTGGTATTACAATGGCGATCGGAGCAGCTTTTTCAGGAGTTAGAGCGATGACTTCTACATCGGGCCCAGGATTATCTTTAAAAACGGAGGCAATAGGTCTTGCTGGAATGTCTGAAACACCTATTGTTATCATGAATTCACAACGTGGAGGCCCAAGTACTGGCTTACCTACAAAATATGAACAATCAGATTTAAATACAATGATCAATGCTGGACATGGTGAAATATCACGTATTGTGTTAGCACCTTCAACAGTAGAAGAAGCTTTTTACATGTCTGCTCAAGCATTTAATTATGCAGAAATGTATCAATGTCCTGTTATCATTGCACTTGATCTATATCTATCCCTATTTAAACAAACAGTTAAAAAATTAGATTTCTCGAAAATTGAAATTAAACGAGGTAAATTATTACCAGATAGTGAAGTAGAGAAAAACGAAGAGCGATTCTTTTTACGCTATAAATTAACGGAAGATGGTATTTCAGAGCGTTCAATTCCAGGGCAAAAAGGCGGTATGCACACTGCTAGCTCTAATGAACACCAAGAAAGTGGACATATTACTGAGATTACTTCCCTTCGTAATCAAATGATGAAAAAACGCCTTGGTAAGCTTGATAGCCTTAAAGATACAGGATTTAGCTTTGAAGGTACGAAGGATGCAGATGTATTACTAATTGGATTTGGTGCTACATATGGCATTATTCAAGAAACTAAACAACAATTAGAGGAAACAGGTGTTAAAGTTGGTCACGCTCATATTAAAAGATTAGCACCTTTTGATACTTCATTAACGGATTATATCCTTGCAGCTGAGAAGGTAGTTGTTATCGAAAATAACTATACAGGACAATTAAAGCGTCTTGTTCAAATGGAATGTAACACTGGAAAACATCTAGATGGCATTGTTAAATACGATGGAAATCCTTTCACATTAAAGGAAGTTAATGATAAATTAGCCGATATTATGGCGAAGGAGGTAAAATAATATGGCTACATTAAAGGATTTTAGAGGAGATCAACCTACATGGTGCCCAGGCTGTGGTCATTTTGGAGTAATGTCAAGCTTACAAAAAGCCGCAATCGATCTTGGTATTGAACCACATAATTTAGCTGTTATTAGTGGTATTGGTTGTTCAGGTAAAGTTTCGGAATATACAAGGGCTTACGGTTTTCATACGATTCATGGTCGTTCATTACCAATTGCACAAGGTGTTGCTTTAGGTAATAAAGATATTAAAGTAATTGCATCAGGTGGAGACGGTGATGGTTATGGAATCGGTGTTGGCCACTTTATTCACGCTGTTAGAAGAAATATTGATATGACCTATTTAGTAATGGATAACCATATATATGGGTTGACTAAAGGACAAACCAGTCCTACTTCTGATCAAGGATTTATTACAAAATCATCACCTTTAGGTAGTCCAGAAAGCCCAGTTCATCCACTAGAGACTGCTTTAGTGAATGGAGTCACCTTTTTAGCTCAGGGCTTCTCAGGTAATATTAAACAATTAAATGAAATAATTAAAGCTGCACTTGATCATAAAGGCTTTGCTCTAGTAAATGTATTTAGTCCTTGTGTTACTTTTAATAAAGTAAATACCTATGAATTTTATAAGGAAAATCTTATTGATGTATCTAGCCTAGCTCATTACGATGCATCTGACAGATCACAGGCTATACAATTATTACGTGAAAAAGAAGGTCTAGTAAACGGAATCATTTATCAAGAGGATAAACCTACTTATTCAGATCTTGCAAATGACTATCCAAAGGATTTAGCCATTGTGAAGCAGGATTTAAAGCTTGAAGCCTCTATTCTTGATAAATTTGAAAAGCAATTTCAATAGTTTACCCCTGCCCTAACCTCCCCAAATCATGGTTAAGGTATATATACGCGTTAATTCCAATGGAGTTAACGCGTTTTTTCCTATGTTTGTGTTCATTTTTTTATTAATTAAAGAAATAATTGTAGTTATTTTTCATAAAATATGATTATATAAGAATTAGTTAGCTTGGGGGTTATGTAATGAAACTTTTAGTGATATATGGAAGCTCAAGAAAAAATGGAAATACAGAAGCATTGACAAAAACAGTACTCAATCAATTAAATAAAAGCTCATTTGATGAAGTTTATCTATTAGATTATCATATTGAACACATCGTAGATGAAAGACATGCGATTGGAGGATTTCAAAAAGTAGATGATGATTACG
Organism: uncultured Bacillaceae bacterium; assembly: GCA_964514395.1. Classification (GTDB taxonomy): domain Bacteria; phylum Bacillota; class Bacilli; order Tepidibacillales; family Tepidibacillaceae; genus CAZEQK01. The sequence continues at coordinate 32,927 of CAZEQK010000004.1, read as the reverse complement.
AATTACTCGAAAAAGAATTACTAAATCATGATGCTATTCTATTTGCGACACCACTATACTGGTACAGTATGTCAGGTCGATTAAAGAATTTTATCGATCGTTGGTCACAAAGTATTCGTAATGATACTTATGATTTTAAAGAGATGATGAAAGGAAAGAAAATATATGTAATTATCGTTGGCGGAGCAACTGCCCCACTAACAGCCCTTCCACTAGTCCAGCAATTTCAATTGATTAGTAATTTTATGGGAATGGAATTTGTTGATTATGTGATAGGTAAAGGTGTCAAGCCTTCGGAGGTATTAGAGGATGAGGATTCAGTGCTTCAAGCAAAACAATTAGGAAAAAAAATAAATGTTGATCTTAATCTTTGATATTTTATAAAATAACACACCTAGACATCTGTTTTAGGTGTGTTATTCTTGATTAATCGTGTTATTCTTGATTAATCGTTTTATTTCTAGTGTAATCCAAGTGAGTGTTGGTAATCCAATTGAGACGATAGCTGTTAAATAGTAATATTTAGTTAAATATACCTCGATAAATTGACGATGATTATGAATCAAGGTGAAGGATAGAATAAATACTACCAATGCATTGATACCATGAATAAACCATTTTTTTTTCAATCCTATCCACTGTCTAATACCAGTATCTAGAATGATGTGAAAGGTTGACAAACGAACGAGACTACCTAAGGTCATGACAAATATGCCATAAATATCAAATCGCTCGAGAAAGCCAAAAGAGACCAATCTAATAATACTTTGGGAGGGATATTCTAGCATCTGAACCTTTACCTCTCCAAAAATGGTCAATGAGCTAATTGTCGTACCTACAAACATAATCGTTACTAATACAATAAGGACAGAATTTGTAAAGAATAGTGATTTAGATTTCTCTGTGTCCTTTTCTAATCTAAGCATGGATAAGATGATTAGTTCCCCGAATAAAGCGATAGTGACGAGCATACCTTTAAGTATTGGATCAAACCCATGGTCAAACAGAGGAAATAATATTTTATAATCTTTATATGGCTGAGTTGCAATACCAACAGATGTACCTGTTACTAATATAGTTAAAAAGATAGCCTCACTAAATCTGGAAATTCCCTCAATCCCAATATAGATGGCATACAACACCACAAGATAAAAAAGCAACCCAATGGTCCATTGCTTTGTTTCCGGTAAATAAATTACCTGGATAAAATCATAAAGGGCATAAAAGGAGATAATTAACATATAAAAAAAGTAGACTATTAAACCTGTTGTCAATATTTTCCCTGTGATTCGACCAAAGGCTTGCTCCATTAGTTCAACCAGCGTTTTTGTAGGTACTAGCTGATGGAGTCTAAATAAAATAAAGGCAAAGATAAAACCAAATGGTACAGTTAATAAAATAGCAATCCATGCATTATGTTCACTAAAGGAAAATATTATTGGCAAAAGAAGCATATGACCTGTCACTGGCAGAATCATCGATAATAGAAAAACAGACTGTCGATAAGATATAACCCGCATTTGTAAGATCCTCCTAGCTGTCTATTTAATCATTTTCCTTATTAATCCATTTTCAGGAATATGAGTTTTAACATTTACTACTATTTCAATCGTAGGATATAAATCCTCCCACATATCTTGATGGCTATGCCAATATGTTTTATTTTCACGGTTGATTGCACCTGCAAAGCCAAATACATGTGACTTATACTGCTTTTGAATTTTATCTACCGTGTGGGTTACTTCTAGCTTTATTGCATTCGCATATCTTTTTTCAATTTCTTTTATTTTTTGTTGAGTAAGAACAAAGGGTTGATTAATGCCCCCTATGAAGCCTGTTTCTTCGATGTTGATGATAATTTTTGGTTTATCATTAACCATTGCTTTTATTGAAGATTTTGATTTTTTTATTTCAATTGATATATAATTTGGTTTCTTTCCCTCTGCTGGTGGAAGCTTTAATACCTGTAATCCACCCCTTAATTCACCTAGTACTCTCATCAATCCCCTTGTCTCTTTAGGGGTTAAGGTTCCTACCAATTTATCTCCTTTAAAGATACCAGTCCCAAATATTTCAATGGTATCTTTATTTGCATGGACAATAGGCAAATAAGGGTCCTGATATGGTTCAACAAGGTTTTCAACAAACTCATGAAATTCAACATCTGGTGCTTTTCCTAAATTTAACTGTTCTTCTATGCCTTTCCTCATTAAGATAGCTGAAACCCCTCCTATTTTGCTATGAATTTTTAATATATCTCCACCTCTTTCCATTGCTAAAAACATCTTCATACGAGCACGAGGTTCATGATCACGCATCATAAAATCGGTAACAGCAAATAATCCTTCCTCGGCAACCTGCTTTCCTATAATAAAGACTTGAACATGGGTCCAAAGCTGTTTTTTCCCTTGAACAATGATAAAATCTCTTACCGCTTCAAATATAGTTAAACCAGTTGTCACTTGAATAATATAGGGCTCTGGAGCATCCTTCATTGCTGCCCCTGGTTTTATCGCTTGAGTAGTTAATTGAAACTTACCGTCTTTCGTTTTATCTACTGCTAATCCAGCTACAATCGCCATGTCTTTTATTTCTAATGGTTTTTTACAGCTAGGTAAAAACAATAGACTAATGATAATCAAGATAAGAAGACTCTTTCTCATTGATTTCCTTCTCCTTTCTTCTCTTTTGGTGGTCTTGGCATTTGATTATCTCCTTGACGAACAACATTATCAGGTACCATCAGCTTAGGACGTCTATTAAGAGCCCAAATCGGAAAACGAATAAATAAATCCTTCCAGCCTCTCCATGAGGTAGGGAACCAAGGAGACATATAGGGTATACCAAAGGAACGCAGTGATGCGAGGTGTAAAATTGTTATAATTAAGACGAGCATGATACCATAAAAGCCAAAAAAAGCAGCAGCAATTAAAAAGGTCATCCTTAGAATAAAATTGACACCTATAATTGGAGGTGATAGGAGACTAGTAATACCTGCTACCGCTACTACGATAACCGTTGTTGCAGAAGTGAAGCCTGCATTTACCGCCGCTTCTCCTAATACTAGTGCACCAACAATCGATACAGCTTGCCCAATGGGTTTTGGCATTCTTACACCAGCTTCTCGGAGAAATTCAAAGCCAAGTGTCATAATGGATACTTCAAAGAATAACGGAAAGGGAACATGCTCCCTCGCTGCAGCAATGGTTATCAATAAATCAATTGGAATAATCTCTTTATGGAACCTTTCACTCGATAAATAAAGTGCGGGAAATAATGTCGTTAAAAACAAAGCGAATATACGTAACAACCGTACGATGGATGCATAATAGGGTCGTGAATAATAATCTTCTACATTTTGAAAGGATTCTAAGAATAAATGCGGTACGATCAAGGCCACTGGCGTACCATCTGTAAAAATAGCAACCCTTCCTTCTAGCAATCGTCCTGCAACCACATCTGGTCTCTCTGTATTTGCTATTGTTGGAAAGGGAGAGAGCGGTGCGTCTTCAATCAATTCTTCTATGTAGCCCGATTCTAAGATCGCATCTATATTGATTTTATCGATTCGCTCCTTTACTTCCTCTACGATTTTAGGATTAACAATGCCCTCGATATACGCAATAGCTACTTCAGTTTGTGAGTATGCTCCAACAAAGGTATTACTAATTTTAAGCATAGGATGGTGTATTTTACGTCTTAGCATAGATGTATTGATACGGAGTGTTTCAACAAAACCTTCCCTTGGACCCCTAATAACGGTTTCAGTCACAGGCTCTTGAATGCCACGCATCTCCCATGTTCTTGCATCAAAGATAAAAGCAGTACTAATACCATCAATAAAAAGAATGACTTCTCCTTGCATCATTTGTTTAATACTTCTATCCATTGATGTTTCTTCTTTTATATTACTTGTAACATAAAGATGATTTTTTATATCTATATATATCTCTTTTTTATTATTTTCCTTCTGCTCCATCGTCATTAGCGGTTTAATAATATTTTCATTTACTGCTGTTTTATCAAATAGTCCATCAACTGCTACAATCGCAGCTTTCATATTATGCTCTTTACTTATGCGAAAAGGTTTAAGTACGATATCAGAGCTACCACGAAAATAGTCTTTTATATATTTAACGTTCTGTTCTAAATCAACAGAGATATTTTTATCACTACGGATAGGTGAAGAGTTTATTGCTTTTTTCATATGTATCTTTCTTTTTATCCAGTTAAACACAATGAACACCACCTTATATATTACATTAATGTTATACTTTCCATTTCAATTCTAATTATGCTTATATAAAAGGGCAGAAAAATTAAAAAGCAATAGCTATCTGCTATTACTTTTAAGGATTAATATTTGATTAACCTTATTTTTTTTCAATATCTTTATTTTTTAGCCGACCAGACTTTTTGGCTGCCTCTTTCAATAAATATTCGATATGAGCGTTTACGCTCCTAAACTCATCTACTGCCCAACGTTCAATAACATTATATAATTTAGGATCTACTCTAAGAGGGAAATTTTTCTTTCTAGACATATATTATAAAATGCTACCTGTATTAATTACTGGCTGAGCAGATCTTTCGGAGACAATCGCTACCATTAAATTATTAATCATTTGAACCTTACGTTCATCATCTAACGCTATAACTCCCTCTTTATCTAATCGCTCTATCGCCATTTGTGCCATACTGACAGCACCTTCAACAATCATTTTTCTTGCTGCTAAGATGGCAGATGCCTGTTGGCGTTGAAGCATCGCACTAGCAATTTCGGTAGAATAGGCTAAATGAGTAAGTCTTGCCTCTATCACTTCAACACCTGCTAAAATAAGTCGTTCCTGCAACTCTAAACTAAGCTCATCAGCTACTTGATCAGCATCTCCCCTCAAAGATAGCCCCTCTTCCTTAAAATTATCATATGGATATTTAGTAGCAACATGCCTTAAGGCTGTTTCACTTTGAATTTCTACAAATTCTTCATAATCGTCTACATCAAAGCTTGCTTTAGCCGTATCAACTACTCTAAAAACAATGACGGCTGCTATTTCAATTGGATTCCCTTCTACATCATTCACTTTAAGCTTTGCACTATTAAAATTTCTTACACGTAATGATACCTTTTTTGTTATAGAGAAAGGTATAGTCAAAAACAAACCACTTTCTCGAATACTACCCAAATATTTCCCAAAGAATGTAACGACCGCTGCTTTATTTGGTTGAACCACAGTGATTCCAGATAATAATATAACTGCCACAATAAGATTGGCTATTCCAAGCAATAAATGATGATTAAGCAAATATATTCCTAATAAGCTAATGACAATAACAAATAGTAAGCCTAAAAAACCATTCATTCGCCAGACTCTTTTTTCATTCATGAAACCGCCTCCTTGATATTAAATCTATATTATTATAATTTCATATTTGTATAAATATGTTAATTGTTTTTGAAAATAGAGGAAAGCTTTTTCATTCTTTCATTAAATCGTTTTATTTCGGCACCCTTCAGCTTTATTGGTTTATAATTATTACGCCAGGAAACAGAGGAGATGGAAAAGGGGATAATCTGTATGTCATCAATAGTTAGTTGTTTATTTCCTTTATCAAAATAAAAGGATTCTTGAAAAATAAAGGTATCTTTATCAGAGGGATTGCGATGACCACCATATAAAAAATTTCCTAGGCTATATACAATATATTTATTATGGTATCTCTCAATACCTTGAATAACATGGGGATGATGTCCAAATACAAGGTCTGCACCTTCATCTATTGCATAGTGTGCGATATTTATCTGAGTAGCTTCAGGATACAGATGATTTTCTACTCCCCAATGAAAGCTTACAATAATTAAATCCGTTCTTTGCTTCATGTCATTAAGATCCTTTTCTATCTGTTTTCTTAGACTGTCGCTAAAATCCCAACCAGTATATCCTAGCACACCAATTCTAACCCCTTTTATATTCATTATATAAGGATGACCATATCCAAAGAATCCAATATTTGATTTTTCTAAAACGTGAATCGTATCTTGAAAGCCTTGCTGCAAGTAATCATAAATATGGTTATTTGCAATATTAACTGCTTCTATACCAGCTAAGTTTAAGATATTTACAAAATCAGGTTCTCCTTTAAATCTAAATTTTTTTGTGGCTTTTTTTGTAGCGTTTGTTAGGGTTGTTTCCAAATTTACTAAAGATAAGTCATCATAAAGAAAAATAGGTTTTATCTCCTCAATAAAATAGTCGTAATGATAGTTATGTTTTTTTACTTCATTTACAAAGGAATTATAGTAGCCATAGGATTCATCTGTCCCAAGCGTAAAATCTCCTGCTACACTTACAGTAATTTTTTTCGATTGCTGTTCCTTTATTTTAATAATGTCTATTTCATCCTCCATGGTTCCCACTTCATTATTGGAATCCTTTATGTTCTTATTAACTATTTTATTTACAGTTGATATATTGATATCTCTTTTTTTATCATTTATCTTTGATTTATTCATAAACACAATACTATATAGTAGAAGGTTAAGAAGTAAAGTTAATATTAACCCCCTTATGATTACCTTCATGCTTTTTCCCCCTCTATATCCTTACGATCATTTACTTCTTAATAATTCTATGCTTATTAGGGAGAAGAAGAACAAATAACCTGTAGAAACCCCTGTATAACCGATCAAAATCACTTTAAATACGAACATTGATTGTTTTTTTATAAATATTGTTTGTAAATTAATTCTATTATGTTATGATGACTATGGTAGTAAAACCATGTAATAAAAAACCAATATGAGGGTGAGGTTCATAATGGGAAATAGAAATAAATATGATGTTATTTTAGTTGGCGCTGGACCGGCTGGAATTTTTGCTAGCTATGAATTAACAAAGCTAAATCCAGAATTGAAGGTAATCCTAGTTGATAAAGGGCAAGATATTTATCATCGCTCATGCCCTATTGATAAAGGGATTCTAAAGGAATGTCCAACCACTAAAAAATTTGAATATCAAAGCTGTTTTCCTACTTGTGCATTAACTGGGGGTTGGGGTGGCTCTGGGGCTTTTTCTGATGGTAAATTTAACATCACTACTGATTTTGGAGGCTGGATGGGAGATTATATTCCTTCATCAGAACTACTAAGCCTAATAGAATACGTAGACCAAATTAATTTAGGATTTGGAGCAGATGAAGAAACCCATGGTAGTCTAGGAATAGCTGAATCGATAAATGAGCTAGAACGAGAAATTGATGAAATAGAGTTAAAGCTAGTTGAGAATCCTAGCATTTCCTTAAAGAAAGACTTAAAGAAAAAGAGAAAACAATTAAATTCCTTAACTAAAATCCATGAGATTGAACAAAGAGCAACCTCAGTGGGCATGAAACTTTTAAAGGCACGTGTAAGACATTTAGGTACGGAAGAAAATTTGAAAATTCTTACAAAAATTTATGAGTATTTAAAGGATCAATTAGAAATTAAACCCCGCACAAAGGTGCAGGATTTAATCATAGAGGATAAGAAAATACATGGTGTTATTTTAGCAAATGGTGAAGAGCTCCTTGCAGATTATGTATTTATTGCTCCAGGTAGAGATGGAAGTGAATGGCTTTCAGAAATATTAAGTAAACAAAAGCTAAAGCTAACCAATAATCAAGTAGACATTGGGGTAAGGGTTGAGGTTCCAAATACCGTCATGTCTGATATTAATGAAAACTTATATGAAGCCAAGCTGGTTTATAATACACCAACCTTTAGTAATACCGTTCGTACCTTTTGCTCTAATCCATCAGGTAGAGTTGTTATAGAAAATCATAGTGGTATTATGACCGTTAATGGCCATGCCTTTAAAGAGGATAAAGAAAAGCAGTTTAATACCAACTTAGCCTTGCTTGTTTCACATCATTTTACTGAGCCGTTTCATGAGCCTATTCAATTTGCAAAATATATCTCAAAATTAGCCAATATGCTAAGTAATGGTAATGTGATTGTTCAGCGCTATGGGGACTTGAAAAAAGGAAGGCGGTCTACTGAAAAAAGAATCAAAAAGGGATTTGTTGAACCTACACTAAAAACAGCAGTGCCTGGGGATTTATCTCTTGTTCTTCCCTATCGCACCGTTACTAGTTTAATAGAAATGATAGAGGCACTAGATAAGGTATCCCCTGGCTTTGCAAGTGAGCATACCCTTTTATATGGAGTCGAAGCCAAATTTTATTCGGCAAGACCACAACTAACAAATACCTTTGAAACGGAAATAAAGGGACTATATGTTGGTGGAGATGGAGCAGGTATCACAAGAGGTCTAGCACAGGCAAGCGCATGTGGTGTAGTGGTTGCAAGGGATATCTTGAATAATATGTAATAAAGAAAAGCGGAGTCAACTAATGACTCCGTTTTAGACTGATGACAAACTGCCGATTTCGTTGTTGTCTTCAAAATCCACGTTCATCATGTACCACCACGTACACTCAGCCCGTAGATTTTTTGACGCCTAGAACTCGACTAGTTTCTCACAGTCTCCAGTTTGTAAACTTTGTCTACACCCTGAAACGGAGTCAAGAACTGACTATTTGTCCATTTCTGACTCTGCTCTACTTTACCAGTTTTTATCATTGATAAAAGTCAATAGTAGTCTCTTTTTTTCTTCTGGACTTAGCCACGAGGTATGAATACCATTAAGAACCAACTGACGTATATCCTCATTAGTAAATTGTAATTTATCCTGTAGCAAGCGATATTCTTCTGCTAATGAATTCTGAAACATTTTTGGATCATCTGTATTGACAGATACAGGTATTCCCTTTTCATAAAATGCTCTGATTGGGTGTTTTTCAATAGATGGAACTACTTTTGTTTTTATATTAGAAATAGGACACATTTCAATAGGAATCTGGTTCTCTGCCAAAAAATTGACTAGGGCTGGATCTTCAATCGCCAGTGTACCATGACCGATGCGATCTGGCTTCAGATCATTTATTGCCTCCCAAACGCTGTTTGCTCCTGCAGCTTCTCCAGCATGAACCGTCGTATAAAAGCCATACTCCTTTGCCTTCTTAAAGACTTCTTTAAAAAGATGGGGAGGATATTTATGCTCACTGCCCCCTAAGCCAATCCCTATAATCCCTAGTTCCTGAAGCTCTATTATTTCTTCTAAAACCCTCATCGCTTTACTTGCTCCATTATCTCTAACTAAATCAGCAATAAGGTTAATGGGTAGGGATGGAGCTTTATTTAGACCCTTTCGAATCGCTTCAGAAATCCTTTGAATATCTAATCCTTGATCAGAAAAGTCTGAAGGTGAGAAAAAGACTTCTGCATACTGAATATTTTGTACTACTAAGTCCTTCGCTATCTCTTCAGTAATAAAGGTAAAGTCCTCATATTCACGAATAAAGCTACTTTTCCAATTCCATGCTTGGATAAATGCTTCAAAGCTAGAATAAATAAACCTCTCCCTTAACCCTTCAGAGCTTGTAACTTCAGTAGATTTATATTTCTTCATTAATTCAAATAATGCAGTATGTGGAATTGCTCCCTCTAGGTGTAGGTGTAATTCCACCTTAGGAATTCTATCAAACCAATCCATCTGTTGTCCTCCTAGTATCTCTACTGTCAGTGTCAAATTGTTTATAGACTGACATTCTCAACATACCTACTAAATCCATGGTACCGTGTGCCTTGAAACGTTAATTTACCAATATCATTCTCTGCTAATAAACCATATTCATGTCCATCCATGCTAAACTCCATTCTGTCACCACTCTCTACCTCAAAGGTTACGTAATAGCTAGTATGGTGGTGGTGATGGTGAATATCATTACCAGAGTTGTGAGTACCACTGCTTGTATTGATTCTTTTAGATACTACTTTTGCAGGTACAGTTAATACAGGTTGTGCATTATTTTTTTTCCATGTACTGACACCTTTAATAATTGTAAGAATAAACATACCTATAACAAAAATAAAACCAACTCCAATAAAAATAGGCACTATATTAAATAGTGTACCCCCAAACGGACTACTGTTAAATGGCATAGAAAATTCCCCTTTCTTATCTATATATGTCAATACATACGAATATAGAAAGGATTAGTTTCAATTATTCGGTTTATTCCATAGTCTTCGAAAATCCAACCAGCCAAGAGAATCTAGCCTAATCCCCTTTAATGCAGGATGATACTTAATATCCTTTTCGACATGATACATAAAAAGAATTAGAAGCTCTTCCTTTATATATTTCTCTATTTGTAATATGGTTTTTATACGTTTTTCTTTATTCGGCTCTTGTAAAAAATGATCAAAATGATAATCGATTACCTTTACATGTTGTGCATTAATTAACCTTCGAAGAAAACTATTCTCCTGCTTATATAGCTTCACTAGACTTAATTCTATATCTTCTTCAAATATTTCGCCTATTAACGCAAGATCTGCTTCTTGTTCGATATTATGCTGATAATAATCCTTGGTTGAAAAAGGATGTAGGAAAAGATTTAACCCTATCCTTTCTGCACGTTTTTTTATCCAGTGAACATCCTCAATCATTTTAGTAGTGTTTAAATAGAAAAGCTTTAATCCTTCACCTTTATAACTACTATTATTAAGTATGTCCTTTACCTCTTTCAAGCTGTGCTTCTTATCATTCACTATCCCACTATGTAAAGTCAAAAAGCTATCTGCTGGTACAGTTCGTTCTCCTTTTAATTCTTCTATCATATCATCCCGATTAATAAGTGTACGAAGGGCTTTCCGAAAAGATATATCCTGTTGAACACCTTGTTTTCTCATATTAAAGGATAGATAAAATGTTCCTCCCTCTGAATATGCAACACTTTCTTTCTCTTTATTTCTACTATCAAGCATTGGTAAGTCATATTTTATATGAATATTAAAATGGGCTGGTACATACCAAAACTCAATCATATCTAACAAAGCTGATTCTTTAAAATAATAGGGGAATCTTTCAATAACTAATCTTTCTTGATTATATTCTCGAAGCTTAAACGGCCCTGTTCCAATTGGTTTATTTTTCGGGGAACTCCATCCATAAGGAACGATGGACATATTGATAGAACTTAAATAATGAAGAAAAAGAAGATTAGCTTCTATTAATTCAAATGAAATCGTCTGGTCATTTATGATGTTTATAGATTTAATATCACTTACCTGCCAATGACTTGGTGATTGTAATGCAAAATCCCCAATCCGTTCAAAGGTATATTTTACATCCTTTGCAGTAAGCAGCGTTCCATCATGAAAATAGACCCCTTTACGTAAATAGAAGGTCCATTTGGTACCTTCTTCGTTATGTTCCCAGGTATGAGCTAAATGGGGTTTAATCCTGTCTTCATCATGAGAATAATGGATTAATGTATCAAATAGTTGCTTAACTATGATAGTCTCATTGGATACAGATACAAATGCTGGATCAGTGGTAGAAACTTTATGCCTTAGAGGAATCTTCATAATATCAAGTCGTACTGTATCCTTCTCTTCAATATGAAAGCCAAAATGATTTTGTAACAATTCCTGTAGTTGATTCCTTATATTGATTGGAACATTTAATTGATTTAACAAACGAAATGCTTCGTTCATCCTACCTTTATTAACGAGCTCCGTAACGTAAAATATTCAATCATGATAACTTCTAGTTTGACATTAAATTTAATTTTAGATTTGTTACCCCTGCCTTTACCTGGTATCCATTCAATCCAATCATGTTCAACAAGCTTTTTTAGAATAAACTTTACATTACGTGTTGTACAGGAGAAGATCTTTGACAAGTCATTAATAGTTACTATCCTTTCACTGCTATTATGATCCCTTTTAAAGGAAGGCTTAAATGAATAAAATACTCATAATGATTCATCATATTCTCCTTTTCTATAAAGAAGACTTGGTTCAGATGGAGTTTTTTATCTCCAATTGAACCTTAACATCCATAGGGCACAAGTCACACTAATAGCTAAAGCATTAAGTTGTGCTATGCCGCCCTTATTTCGAGGTTTGAAACAACTCCCTCTTACGGTATGAGTCTTGTTGAAACCGAAAATAAAAAGAGGAAATCTTTTTTTTAAGTTTACCCTTTTTCTTTTTCTTTTTCTATATAGAATAAAGGTGTGGGTAAAAATAATATTGCATATGGGAATAATTGACTGAATTTAAAGGAGGAGATACGATGTTTGAAAAAATTTCTGATGAAATGAAAAGGAGGATGGCTGAGCTAGAGGAAATAGATGAAAAGGACCGAACAGATGGAACAGAACGTTTAAAACGTTTAAGGCAGATACCACCAGAAACAGGAAAATTTCTCGCTTTAATTGCTTCAAATACTCCCTCAGGGAATTTTATTGAAATTGGTACAAGTGCGGGCTATTCCTCCATGTGGATTTCACTGGCTAGTATGGAGAAAAATATTAAATTAAAAACCTTTGAAATTCTCCCAGAAAAAGTAGTGCTAGCTAGAGAGACATTTAAAAAAGCAAAAATAGAAGAACATATTGAGCTTGTTGAAGGTGATGCTCTAGATTATCTGAAAGCAGTAGATAACATTGCCTTTTGTTTTCTTGATTCTGAGAAGGAAATCTATGAACAATGCTATGATATCGTTATTCCTAAATTAGTGAAGGGGGGAATGTTGGTTGCAGATAATGCAATAAATCATTATCAAACCATCGGACCTATGATTGAAAAAGGATTGAGGGATGAGCGAGTAGACGCCATGGTTGTGCCTATCGGAAAAGGTGAATTTGTTTGTAGAAAAAGATAATAAGCGACAACGAAACCGGTTAATTTTAAAAATTAAAAAGGATGCATTAGAAGCATCCTTTTTAGATATTTAATCCGCATAATTTAAACCATCAAAGACATCTGAAGCACTGTAATTTGTTCCTTTTATATGGTCAAAGCGCTCAATGAGGATCCAACCTTGTTTACCAGACTCTGTCTTTAATAGTATCTTTTCCTTATCATCACTCTTCAATAAAGTAACCTTCTCTCCAACCTTTAAATCGACTAACAGCTCACCATTTGGAGTTTTATAGATTGGAATACTTTTCTTCACTGTGACCTGTTCATTATTCATAGAATATAGGTCATCAGGTGGAACGACATGAACTAACGTGTGATTATCGATTAATTGATAGGTATCCTTATAAAACCAAGTTTGAAAAATATGCGCTCTAGTTCTGGCTATAATTTCTCCTGAACCAGTAATATCAATACTCTTATCTAATACACCACCTACTTTTCCCATAAAGATAATATTAGTAGGAATATAGGCATAAAAGGAAACCATATTATCACTGCTTGGACCTGATTCAGGAACCGCTATTTCTTTTAAAAGATCAGTTGTATCCATATCGACAATTTTTATCATTTTATCGAGATTACTACCTAGGCTCGTGATAGAAACATAATTTATTGTTAAATTAATATTATTATTATAATGATCCGTTGCTAAACTGATGTTTTCTTGTGTTCCATCACCATCTAAATCTGCTTTCGTATCAGCTACAAAGAATAGATTATCATTACTCTCTTGATCTATCATAGCAAGCTTCGCCTTTGTTGCTCTTAACTCAGATCCCAAATCGAGATTTATTTTTTGATAATAGTCTACTTTATTTTTATAATAATCTACATCACCTTTAATTTCTTCATTTGATTATCTGTGTTACTATTATCAGCATTCATAATAAGTATTGGTATAACTAAAACAGTAATAAGAATCAGTGTTAATAGTATCTTTATTCCCTTCATCCTTTCACCTTCCTTTCTATCCAATATTTATTTTATCTTCGGAATAAGACACCCTCTTTAACGCCTAAGAGGGTTTTAGTCAAAAAAATGAACACTAATGTTTTACAGTATAAAGTTATATATAAACATAGGTACTACTAAAGGTTGATTAGCTCATGTAAATTTTTTATTATTTTAACTCCTTTTAGTTCCCCTGGTAAAGCTTCCTTTCTATTTAGCCAAATCCCTTGCATACCAGCTTCCTGGCTTGCAAGTGCATCGGTTTGTATACGATCACCAACGTAGATACAATTCTCAGGTGAAAACCTTGCTTTTTCACATGCATAATCAAAGATATATTTATCAGGTTTTGCCACACCTACCTCACTAGATGCTACAAAAATCTTAAAAAATGAATCAATTCCTGTTTTCTTTAGCTTCCTAGACTGTTGTTCATATTCACCATTCGTAATGATTCCAAGAGGTATATCTTGTAATGCTTTTATTACAGGTAATACGTCGTCAAATAGCTTCCAATTAGATCGATATAAGGATAAAAAGGTATTAAAATATTCCTTTGCCCTATCGTCTGTTAGCTCAATATTCACCTGATGAAATAAGCCCTTCATTCTTTCTATTCTTTGCTCAGCATAGCTAATCTCACCAGTTAAATATTTATTGTAATTCAACTCCTCCAGTTTAAACCATTGAGCGATGTAATCAATCTGTTTATCTTTGAAAATATCTTTTTTAGTTTCCAAAAAATCGGTTATCGCTAGCACCACTGATTGTTCATGATCTAATAAAGTACCGTCTAAATCGAAAAAAATCATATTAACCCCTCTTAGTTAGAATAATCTTTACCCAAATGTCCAAATTTCCTAGTCTTACTTTTTCGATCGTATATTTGTTACCAAATTTTGATTTTAAAATGATACTCTCTAGTTCTCCTATATCATAGGTCATCTTTAATTGCTTCCTTAATAGAAGCGGCCCTATTAGCTTCTTTATTATATTTTCTTTTTTTAAATTCATTTTTATCGCTCTATTAAAATCATTTTTGTCATAGCCTCTAAAGGTTTCATAAAAATATACTTTTCCATTAGCTTCTAATATTCTATATATTTCATTTAAGCTTTCAACTGGTTTATCCCAAAGATAGAAACTTCCTGTACAAGTAACTACACTAAAATATTGCTCAGCGTAATCCGTTTTTTGAATATTTCCTTCAAGTAATTCAACAGGAATACCAGAAAGATTCTCTGTTGCTAGCTCCACCATCGCTTTTGAAATATCAATACCAAAAAGCTCTATTTCTTTATTCAGTTTATGAATATTCTCTAAAACTCTTCCTGGACCAAAGCCTATTTCTAAAAGCTTCCCGGATTGAAGCTGTTTTGACAAAAATTTAGCGATATCCATAAATGTTTCATTTCGGTCATTTCTTGCTGTAAGGCTGTCATAAAACTTAGCTACAGGCTTTGGAAATCGAATAAAATACTTTTCTCCTCTACTTTTCATCTACTCCCTCTTTTCATTAAAAGCTTTCCATCGACATATTATTTTTCCTTCATTATATAATAAAAGCACTCTCTTATTTAAGAAAGAGAGTGTTAACAGTGAAGCCCTTCTATTTAGATATATATTCCATGATTGCACTAAATATATTAATAGATGAACTAATAATGATTATGATAGATATAATAATTTCAAATATTCTAAATCGTGAGCCTGCATTTTTAGAAATTGGTTTGTACCATAAAAAATAGATGGCTAATGCCAAGGGAAAAACCATATTAAATACTTGATATAGTCCAAGATTTACTTTCATCATAAGTAAAATAACTAATGCTGTAGCTACCATAATTCCAATCAGCAAACCTCTACTATTCCAATTCACTTTATACTTTTTCTCGTTTTTCATCGCTTTACTAGGTAGATGATCATTTAATATATCCGCAATACCATCCATATTATCTAATCCATATATATTCATAGCTTTTTTCTTAGTTTCTAATTTGATTAAAGCTATTTTATTAAATTTATCACGTATAACCTTAATTGAATCAATATCGGAAAATAGCACCTCTTCTTTAAATTTTCCACCTATTCTTACAAATTTATCTTCTTCGATTACCAATGTGGTTTCCCTTAATTTCTTAAACATAAAATGAGATATCACCTTAAATTCAATTATTATTATTGGGACCGCAATAGCAAAAATAATAGCCATCATTGTAAAATCTACGGAACCATGTTCATTAGCTCCGACATATGCAAAAAAGATAATTAATAACAACATCATAATCATCATAACATTCATTATTTTTTTACGTTCTTTAATAATTTTCTCAGAGAAATGATAAGTTAGCTTTTCCATATAATCCTCCATATTCTTTAAATACCTACCGAATTAAAATAAATGGCGATGACAATCATAGCTATAAAAAACAGGATATTAAGTATAATATTAATAATAGATAAGATTTTTCTCCCTTTACTAATTGCTAAATCAATAATTCCTAGTATAATTGACCCAAAAAGCATAGGAGAAAGAATTAATGCAACTATATTATTTAACATTATGCTATGTCTAAAAATAGTCCCTAATAGTATTAATACAAATCCGCTTACCATCATCTAAAAGGATACTTTCGATATTGTTGAAACTTCAGATTTTATTGCAACTTCTTGATTTATTTCCACCAAATAATCCCTCCCAATAGCAATATAAACTACTTTATAGAATTAATAATACCTTTCCTTTGCTTTTTCGACCTTCAACTATCTCATGTGCTAGCTTCGCATCTTTTAGGGGGAATTTATGTCCGATTATAATTTTCAGTTCTTCATTTTCTAAATATCCAAGAACTTTTTTGGCAGTTTCCATTAAAAGATGGGGGCGTCTCTTTCTAGTAGTCCCCAAACTAAATCCCAATACTGACCGACAGGTTTTATGTAAGTCCTTTGTTTGAATGCTAGCAATTTCTCCACTAGCATTTCCAAATTGAACTAATCTACCATACCACGCTAAACAATTTAACCCCTTTTCCGTTGCCTTTCCCGCAATGGAGTCGAGAATTACATCTACTCCTCGTCCATCCGTTACTTTTAACACACTTTCAACAAAATCTTCCTTAGAAGTATTAATCACATAATCGGCTCCTGCTTGCAGTACAACGTCGACTTTTTCATTACTACTAACTGTTCCGATCACATTGCTTGCTCCAAGTATTTTTGCTAATTGAATAGCTGTAGTGCCAATCCCACCAGCTGCAGCATAAATTAATACACTTTCTCCTGGTGTCAACCTACCAACATCGGTCAAAAGTTTATATGAGGTAAATGAGACGATTGGACAAGCTGCTGCTGTTTCAAAATTAATACTATCAGGCAATTTGTATGTAAGAATAGTGTCTGCTACTACATATTCTGCATAAGAACCATCTGTAGGAAATGCAATAACTCTTTCTCCTATTCTAAAATCAGTAACGTCCTCACCTACCTCTACAATAGTCCCAGCACAGTCTAAGCCAGGTACAAAGGGTTCTTGATTATTACCACTACTCCCTCGACGAGCTTTAATATCTGCAAAATTAACGCTTGTTGCTGCCACCTTAATCATTACTTGATTAGCTTGCAAGGTAGGCTTTTCCACCTCACGATATTCTAGTACTTCTGGGCCACCAAATCTTGATACCATGACAGCTTTCATAAAAATCCCCCATTCTATTTACTAACCAGGATATTAATAATAATTTGATATTTGTTATTTCTTAGCTTTTAACAGGATAGATTCACCAGAAAAGCTTATCACTTGATGGTTGACTCCAAACGCAAATTTAAAATGATTTAATATTTCTGGTGATGCATTCACCATAAAATTTTCTAATTTAACCATGTCTTCTTGACTTACTTTCATTCGTTCACACCAATCGATAAAGTTAAACTGTTTTTCATACCTAAACATGGCTTCAATGGTGAATTTTTGTTTCTCTAGGAAGTTAATCCACTCACTCTTTTTCCATGCCCTGTAATGACTATGGTCTCTTTTCTTTTCTATCTCGTTATAAAAAGAATCGAATGCTTCAACTTCTGGCCCCACGTTATCAATTAGTAAGAAATAGCCATTGTTTTTTAATACTCGATAACTTTCCTTAATAAATTGCTCAATATTTGGAAAATGATGTGCAGCAATACGACAGGTTACAACATCAAAGCTTTTATCTTTAAAGGGTAAATTTTCTGCATCCCCTTGTACAAACTCTACATTTGTATGTCCATTTCCCAATATAAATTGTTTTGCTACTTCTAGCATTTTAGGAGTTAGGTCAAAAGCAACGACTTTACTTACTAAAGATGCAAAAGCATTTGCCGTATGCCCTCCTCCTGTTGCAATGTCTAATAATTCTGCATTTGGGGTCACTTCTGAAACATCTACCATCATTTTCAAATCATTTCCCTTTGCATGAATATTACTGTTTACATAGCTTTCT
Organism: uncultured Bacillaceae bacterium; assembly: GCA_964514395.1. GTDB lineage: Bacteria > Bacillota > Bacilli > Tepidibacillales > Tepidibacillaceae > CAZEQK01. Next base: position 14,684 of record CAZEQK010000004.1, on the reverse strand, counting down.
GCATTATCTCCAAATTGATTGACAATATCCTTTTTTATATCCACCCTATCACCCCATGATAGAATTATAGATTTTATTCCTATAGATTAATGAACATATACGATTCTAACTAATTGGGCTACATTACCTTTATCTGAATTAGGGGAGTAATTAAAAGTATAATCCTTAAAGATTGCTGTAGCATATAATCTATCATCTGTTTTTAAATCGCTTATTCTTTTCCCTAATTTTTTCTCAAGATCTTCATAATTTTTAATTCCAAAGCTAAGATTTGAATATTTTAATTGGTCCATGGTATAAGGCATATTATAAAAATCATATTCATTTACATAAAAAGTATAGGGACTATTTTCAGTACGTTTTATATAACCTGAAACTTCAAAATTTCCATTAAAATCAACACTTTTAGATTGCCTACTTCATCCCCTTCTTTAACAGCATCAGGATCAAATAGATTTAATGAGTGAATGAGAGCTACTATATCCCTCGTTGTATTGTAATTTACTATTTTTTCTCTATAAAAGTTTATTTCTTTAGCCTTTGTGTTTATGTTCTGCTCCTGATTTTTAATCTCTATTTGTAAAGTACTTATTTCTTGATTTAGCTGATTTTTATCTGCATCTAAATCTTTAATCTTCTGCTTAAGATTAGTCACTGTTGATTGTAGGTCAGTATAATTAGTTTTTAACGTTTGAATTTCTTTAGAATCACATCCTATAAACTAATGCTTAGTAGAAATAAAAGTAATATTAATAATAGTTTTTTCATGGTCCTCCTCTGAATCTATAGAGATTCTTGCTTCATTAATTTTTTAATTTTTTTAGTGAATTTTTACATCTTTAATGCTGCCCATATTGTCCATCGGTCTTTCTCAATAATTCTGTCTTCTGTGATCTCTTGATCGATAAACGTGGTAAGTTCCATTAATTCTGTGTCATTTAATTCATAAAGTATAGATTTTCCAATTCTCTGATTAAGATCTTTTATTAAATCATTTTTCTGTTCATAGACGTTTCTTGTTTCCCAAAATTTAATTTCCCTTACTTGATTAAAACCAATTTTTTTTAATTCTCTTATTACCTCTTCACTGTTGTATCTTCTTTTCGATTCTATTTCTTTCAGTTTAGGAAATAATTCAAATATATAGCCTCTAATATGGCTATGACTTCCATCAAGGAAACAATCCTCTGATGTTCTATCCTGAATGATGTAGACCCCCTTATTCTTAAGAATTCGATATACTTCTTTTATACAAGCGTTTAAGTCTTCTATATGATGAATAAATGCTCTTTCTAATACTAATTGATAGGCATTACTATCTAGGCCTGTGTCAAGTCCATTTCCATGTTTAAAGGTAATATTTCGATAGTCTTTGCAATTTTCCTTTGCTCCTTCTAACATCGCTTCTGAAAAGTCGATACCTACTATTTTTTCAAAGCCTAAATCAGATAGGGCTTTCGAATAGATGCCACCACCACAACCAATATCTACAGCATTTAAAGAATGCTTAGGAATGAATTCATTAATTACCTTTTTCCATGTGTCATCAGCATTCCTTTTTGCATAACTATCACTTAATTTCTTTTCATGAAAATTAATAGACATGTTGAACACCTTCTTGTTATTATTGCATTGCAAAACCACTCTTTTATTAGCCCATATAATATCTCATCATAATGGCATGCCTAAGTAACATAGAAACGAAGTCTTTCTTCACGAAGAGGAAAAAGGATTCTATTAGAAATTTGTCTATAAACCTGGTAGAGTATTACTAATTTATATATCTTTAGCATTCTTAACAAAAGTGTTTAGAACATATTCTTGATTTAGGGTACATTTAACGCAGTTTTTATCATTTAGTTTATTTTCTGTTCCACACACACATATCCATGAGTCCTCTTTTTTTATTGCATAATGTTTAATAAATGTTAATCCTGTTTTCTTTTTTAGCTCTACTATTTCAGGAGAAGTTTCCCATATTTGAGTTTCTAAAATAGATTCAAGGTCGTTTACTTTTTTTTCATACTCCTGCTCAGTGATAATTCCATTTTCAAGCATATGTAATAAAATTTTCTTATCGTGATGATAGTTTTCTTTACTCCTTAAGTGTTTATATAACCTTACTTTTTCTTCATATTCGTCATTTGTAAATAATCCGTTTTCCTTGAATTTCAACAAGTTCCTTGAAGTCTCGTCTTCATTATGCACCTGTTTTATATGACTAATTTGTATTAAAACATTTTTTAGCATATTCCTATTTTCATATAATAGTGCAATAATGGCAATCAGAAGAAATAGAAAAATAAGGGTTAATAGCATATTAAATCCCACCTTCCTATTTAGATGCTACGATTTAAAGAGATTTTGATCAATCCATTCTGTTGCATATTGGTCTGCAATGGTTGGATATTTAAATTTAAGTTTTGCTGCTGTCTCCTTTGCTAACCAACGAAATAAATCCATGCTTGCATGAAGAGCCTTTATGATATCCTCTTGATCATAATAAGCATAGGATTCTTTAAGGTTTTGTATTACTCGATGATCAACCCAATTTTCAAAGAATCTACCATCATGCCAAGTATCCATATTTCTAGTCACTCTTGCATGCCATTTTGCAATTTGTAAAATTATTTGTTTCATGTAATTATCTATTCCTGACTTCGCTATATAAAGTTCACCCCGAAGAAGCTTTTTTGCGGATAAAACAGCATGATACCAAAAATCCTGAATCATATTATCAAATGCTTCCTGTGTAGGATTAGTATCAAGCTCTATTAATTTTCCTTCCTTATGTAGATGTTTGGGAAATAGACCATCTTTATCTAATAATAGACGTACTCCTCTTACAATAACCTTTTCTACTTCTTTTCCTTTAATCATATGCTGAAAAAGGTCCATTGAGAAAACTGAGAAATCAACATCTAACCCACCATCGAATAAAACTCTTCTTTCTTTAGCATGACCTAATGCGGTATCTTCAATAAACGAAATTCTGACTTCACCAAATTGATCAAGCCAGTCGGTATTTAATAAATATGTATTGGGGTTTTTCACTACCATCACAACATCTAAATCAGACCACTGATCAGCAGGTACAATGGTTCTAGCTCTAGATCCCACTATTATTGCCAATCTTATATTTTCCTCAGACTTTGCCCATAAAATAAAATTTTGAATGATTTTTTCGTATAATTGATGATGGTTTTCCATTTGACTCCCCCTATATACAGTTTAAACTGTAGTATAATCAAATCTTTAATATGGATAAACCCTCCTAAAAGGATATATGTAAATTTTAACATATTATTTTTAAAATGTTTCAACAATCTAAAAAAGGACTTCATCATCAAGCTGGATGATATTCAAATATTTCTAATGTTGGACCTTTTTCATACCCAGGTAAGGCAAGATGGATGCCTCTAATTCTTACACTATCAATATTAGTAATTTTATCAATCCATTCACCTGATAAATCTCTTTTTGGATAAATTGCTCTGCAACTAAAAACATTAATATAAAAATTCGATAGATTTTTCCAATCTTTTGCAATTAGATTGGTATGAACATATTTAATACCTTTCTCCATTTTTCTCTCCTAATAAAATTAATATCAAAATTATCATACAGATTAAAAAATCATAATAATTATCTTCAAAGGGCATATTCTCTGAATCCGCTTGTGAAAAAAACACGTTTTTATATCCTTTAGAATGTTCCTTAGCTTTTTCAATCATCATAGATGAAATATCTATCCCATATATTTCTCCATTATCACCAGCTAACTGAGAAGTATATCGAACAGCCCACCCTGTACCGCAGCCAACATTTAATACTCTTACATTCTCTTTTAAGTCTAATAAAGCTATGACTTTTTTCTGCATAGAACGAAAATAATCAAATATCTTATTATCATAATTTGCGGCTCTAGTATCCCATTTATTAGCGTTTAATTGTTGCTTTGAATCTTTTTCCATTAAGATTCCCTCATAACTTAAAGTTGATTAACCCGTTTGGAGTAATATCCGTTGCAACAACTTCATATCCTTTTTCAGCATAGTAAAAGGAGTAAGCGCCTGTTCCTGCCCCTACATCTAATATCTTTGAAGATTTTGAAATATATTAATCTATCATCTTAATTGTAGTTAAAAATTCGATTTTTCTAGATTTTCTTGAGAATCTTGCATCTTCATCAATAAGATCATAATAATTAATAACTTTCCCCATAAAAAACCTCCATTATCTTTTTAAATAGATTTTGGTCTAGAAAAATAGGTTTTACCTATTCCAAATAATAGAACCAGCAAAGCCAAATCCGTCATACCCTAACATTGTTCCATACTCTTTACCTTCTGGGTCTTTCCATTTTATTTTTTCTGCTGGATACCCTTCGGGTAAAGTGGTGTTTATAATAATACTTTTATTTGTTACCTCATTTATTTTCTTTATTGTCCTTACTTCCACAAAGCTATTGTTACTTGAATCCCACTCCACTTCTACTAATTCAAAGTCAAAAATACTTCCAATCACATTCGCTTTTAATAGCTCCCCGCTTCCGATACCATCTATATGTATTTCACCAGTATTTCTATTGATACCGTCAATATTATAGCCAATAATGGTAACCGTTTGGGCTATTTGATCAGACTTGCTCATTACATAAGATAGTGTATTATCACTAGCTGCTAACACATCTACTTCCATTGGGGCATTATTCATTTCTACTTCATTTTTTAATCTAGCTATTTCAGCATTCGCCTCTTTCAATTGAGTTTCTAGCTCAGCACTGGCTGATTTCGTCTTATTTAATTCAGCTTTATCCTGCTCGCTTGTCTTCTCTAATGATGTAATTCTTGATTTTAAATCATTCACTTGAACATCATTATTACAGCCTGCCAATAGCAAAATTACTAATACAATGAAAAAATATTTTTGAATATGCATATTTTTTCTCCATTCCTTTATAAAATTTCCTTAATATAAAACTCAAAATCATAGGTTACATCTATTTCTTTTACTCTTAATCCAGTAGTGCCCGACTTTTATCACACTATCCATCCTTTATATCGATGATATGCCCATATGTATCTTCTTCTAGTTTCCCTATTTCGGTCTCACTATCCCATTCATAAGCCATTGTTCCCTTTTTAATCATTATTTCAGTTAGTTTTAATTCATCAAAGGTGGCTAAATGGGATTCATTTACCCAACCCTCTGGATTTTCATTAGCATCCCATTGGATAAATCTTTTCACATAATATCAATCCTTATATTTATATTCAATTTCGACAACTTGCCCTTTTATTTAAATCACAATCCTCCTGAAGATTACTATCTTTATCAGGTACAAAAACAAATGGCAATTATCTTTTATCGTTCTTTTTTGTGATTCATCCATATAAGAAACCTCATCATCAATTGTAGGTTTTTTAGTTGTCAAATACCATCTAGGGATCCAACCATCAATACTAATTTCTGTCCAGTTTTTATTTGTTTCTAAAACATTTACCTGAGCACCATCTATATAGGTGTTAAGGTTTGCTTTATATCCACAAACTGGATAATATTCTGAAGGGTAATAAGATAATTTCACATAACCCATGCCTCTTAAATAAGCTATTTCATTCATAGGGTTATCCGTCTTTTTTTCCGTTTGATTATCTTTTTTTTTCTAACCTAGTAATTTTCGCATTTGCCTCTTTTAATATATTTTTATACTTCATAGTAATCGGTAACAGACTGTTCTATAAAGCCGAATTACTTGTATAAATTTAAAGCCTTTTTATTTTCGGCTGCTACCTCCAGTGCTACATTGTGAATATTTTTTTTATTAAGTATATTTAAGGTGGATTTTAATGCTTGTTTTCCAAAACCCTTATTTCTATATTCTGGCAATATTCCAAAACCACTTAAAAACCCTTCATTATCACTTATCTTAACTCGAATCTTACCAATTACCTGGGAGCCCAACTCTATCATATAGGTAATTCTATTTCTCTTTTCATCATCTTCTGGTATTATCACTAAGCCACTGGTATCACCAAAATATATATTATTTTGTCTTGCTATCTCGTCAGCATCTGAATTTATTGCTTTCCTTAAAACTACGTCACTTTCTTCTTCTGATACATAATTCCCTTCCAATTTCATTTCGTATTCTGAAAGTGCATAAACTGCTCCTGTAGTATTAATGAATGCTAAACCTGAAGAGGATCTATTATCACAGACAAGTAACATTTTCTTAAAATTTCTTCTTTTATATTCTTCCATCGCTAAACTGTAAAGTCTTTTAAATATTCCTTTTCTTCTATATAGTGGATGAACCATTCCTTTATCTTTCTGTAGTCTTTTTCGTTAAGATATTGTTTTAAACAAATAGTTATTTCACTCATTAATTTTTAATTCTCCTTACACTTTAAATTGTATCCCGCAATTCGGCAAGCTTATAGTATCTTAGGACACCCTGTTGTGCGAATTACAGAGCCCTGGATGAGAGTTAGTTTTCCTGTTTGCTGCAAACTTCTGGCAAACCAAATCGTATTCATATCATTCCTTTATCGATTTATGAAGCTTAAAGGTATACTCCGTATTCCACATCAGGAACTATAATTTCACGATAAATAGCTTTACTCCAAGCTACTTGTCCATAAAATTCTCCTTGGTTTTCATCCGTGCACCGTAAGGAATAATGCCATATTCCGTTAGGTTTAAACTCAAATCTACTAATTTCGGTTTGCCACCCTTGTGGTCCCCACCAGTTCACCAAATGCTCAGGCTCTGAAAATACCTCAAATACTAAACCTCGCGGTGCGTTGAAAATCCTCTCCATGACAAGATCTCTTCCTTCTACATTCGCTGTCAAACTGTTTGTTACTTTGTCTACAGACATTTAAATTCCTCCTACCATAAAATTTTTTGTAATAAGACAGTATCTTAGTCTTTTTTTTGCAAATCACTCAAATAATGATCCAAACGATTAAATCTTTCATCCCAAACACGTTGGAAAGACTCAAGCCAAGCATCTAGATCCTGAAACGGCTTATGTCGTAATTTGTAAATTCGCCGATTAGCAACCGCCTGTACCTCGACAAGTCCAGCTTTACTAAGTACGCGAAGATGCTTGGAAGTTTGTGGTTGGAGAAAATCAAGTCGTTCAGCAATTTCCCCTACAGCGAGTGGGCCATCACGTAAAAGTTCCACAATATATAATCGATTTGGCTCAGCAAGTGCATTTAAAGTTGTTGCGATGTGGTCACTCATAGCTTTCTCCTTTCATTCTTAATATAACTAATTTTATATATTTTCATTGACGAATATTCCTATTAAGGAATATTATAAACTTATCTTATTAATAGAGCAATAACTTAACTTTAATGTTAGCTAATAATGAAACTTGTTTTAATTGATCCTTAATTGTATAACTTTTTATCTTTTAATAGAGGTTGGAAAAAATCAAAAAAACAACCACAGGAAATCCCTGTGGTTTTAGGTAACCGTTTTCTCCCAAAAATGCTTACTTATTGATTAAGTCTATAGCATATCAGTTATCGATTGCACAAAGCCAATCGCCATGTATATTTTTTTTAAACACATATGTTGCTCTTCTATCCATAGAATATTCCGAATCCTTTTTATCGGCAGCTAGTAGTGTTTGAGAAATAACCAAAGCAGTGTCTCCGGCTTCTAAAATAACCATCTCTCCCTGTGTTGGTACAATACTGTTATTGAAATATTTTGCAATTGCAATAAATGCTTTTTTGATTTCCTCTTTACCTTGTGCAATCATTCCGGGCTTTACAACCAAAATTGCATCATCAGTATAGTCATTCATCAGCGTATCAAAATCTTCCTGTTTTATTGCAAGGTCACACTTTTTGATAACCTCTTTTAATTCGTGTTCCATCATATATTCCTCCTACCAATACTACTCTTCACTTATTTGCTAATGATGATGCCCATCTTTCGTTCGAAAATTTTCTCAAATATTATCTCACCTTAATTACTTATTTGACAATAAGATACGGCTCTAATTTGCTTTAATGGATAAAATAGAATCCTGTTCCAATCAATATATAGACAAGAAGAAGCAAAAGTCCTTCAAACCAAGTGGTATGCCCATCTTCTGAAATTGATTTTGCAATAAAGACCGATACGCCAATAGCCACAAGTTCTGGTACAGTAAAGATAATAGAAAGTTCTTGATGGATAAAGTAGCCAATTAAAATAAGAATAGGTGTAACAAACAGGGCGATTTGTAAGCTTGAGCCTACAGCAATTTCTACACTAGCTCCAATTTTATTTTTTCTAGCAAGCAAAATCGCTGCAAAATGTTCTGCCGCATTACCAACTAATGCTAAAATAAATCCACCAAGGAAAAGATTTGATAAGTGAAATTGATGTGCAACATGCTCTACACTCTTTACTAACCATTCGCTATCAATTGCAACTAAAATTGTGGCGAAAAAGAGCATAAAAATTGCTTGTTTCTTTCCCCAAAGAGGCTCGTGAAGCTCTTCCTCTACTTGAACCGAACTTAAATGATGTTTATGTGTGTGCATGGAAAAAAACAGCCAAAGAAGGTATACGAGAATTAACAGAACCGCTACAATTAAGCTGAAAGGTTCAAGCTTGGTCGCTGACATATGATTTTGAAACATAGCAGGTACAAAAAGTGCAATAATCGCAAGTAACATAAGGCTTGCATTATGAGACGCAAGAAGTTCATTAAAGGTTTGTTCTTTGTATTTTATTCCTCCTACAAGGACACTTAGCCCTAGAACCAGTAGTAGATTCCCCATAATGCTACCTGTAATACTTGCTTTTAGCATATCAAATAATCCTTCACGAAGCAGCAGGATTGCGATGATCAATTCGGCAGCATTCCCAAAGCTTGCTGAGATAAATGCCCCGATTCTCTCTCCACTATAATGTGCGACATCTTCTGTTGCTTTTCCTAAAAATAATGCCAGTATTCCCACAGCTACTCCAGAAAGAACGAAGGTAAGTGTGCTAACTCCTTTTAAATAATTACTTATTCCTGCAAATATAAAGCTGGCTAATGACAATCCATATAGGGTGCTTTTTTTCATAAAGACCTCCTCTATATATAATGTATAGGTTTATTATGCTTAATAAAGAAAACCTTACTCGTTAGCATAATAATGAGAAAGATTAGATTCTCGTAATTATTCTTTTGCTATCGTTTAGTAAACTAAACCAACGATAATCCTATCATCAATATCTTTAAATAACGGTATTCCACCACCTAATACAATAGGGTTGTTTCTTACCCCTATCACCCCTTGATCTTAAAGATGATGTGCAAGCTATGTATAACTCCTTTTTAGGATCGGGGGTCTTAGTATGTAAATGAATTACTTCGTTTCTTCGTTGAAAGTGTCAGTTCGTTCTAGCTTTAAGATAAATTCTTCAACTTCCTTGCCTCGAGCGTTGGAAAACCCTTTACCTTCATCAAAAACAGAAAATCCACATTTTTCTAATACTCGAATAGATGCTATATTGTCCTTTGCAGCTCGGGCAAAAAGAGGTCTTATATTTATAAGGGAAAGAAATTTTTCTAAAGCTTTCGTTGCGACCCCTTTTCCCCAATATTCTTTACAAAGCCAATAACTTACTTCTGGGTTACCACACTGTTCAAAGCTTAGGATGTGACCAGCGATATACCCGTCGTATATGATAGTTTTTTTAATAATATTCTGGTTTGCTAATATGTTTGTCCAGTGGTTCCTAAGGCAGTTATGTCATTAGGTTCCATAGATGTAAAGGCAGCCATATAATTCGTAGAAGAATCTTGCTGTTGCTTAAAAAAAATGAGAAGATCATCTTCTATAACATCTCACAATTGAACTTCTTTATTATTAATTAGGTGTTCCATATAAATTTTCACTTCCTAATAAATCTCTTTCAATAGAGCTTAAATCCTCTTTAAAAATTCATCAAAATATTTATAAAATTCTTCTTTATTGCTTAAATGAACATTGTGGTCGGGATGTGACATTTCATTGGCAATGCAATTTGGGATTAGAGATTGCATTTTAGTAAAATCCTCATCTGGTATTGCTTCATGGCCTTTAGCTCTGATTAACAATACCAGACACTCTATGCTAGGTAAAAGATGAAACCAATTTTCGTCATGTGCAATGCCGGCAGCCATTGCCTGAGAACTGAACATCATCTGATATCCCTCTATAGTTTCGACCAAACTATTCATGAAATATTGATAACTCAAATTCGAATCTGTAGCTTGTTGAATATAATTCATTGCTTCACTTAAACTGGAAAATGGTAAGGGCCAATCTTTTGTCAAAGGGTCAATGGATGATATTTGTTCTAACGGCAACATGTCTGATTTTGTAAGTCCTGATGCAGATCTGTCAAGTATAGCTAATGCTTTTACTGACTTAGGATATAATGCAGATAAATATCCAGCCACTCGTCCGCCCATCGAATGACCTACTAAAATGACAAAATCTATCTTTAAAAAATTTAATAGTTCAATAATGTCCTCAGCCATTTCTTCAGCCGTATATTTTGATATAGGTTTACCGCTCAATCCGTGTCCTCTTTGATCTGGTGCAATAATTCTGTATTGTCGTCCATAATGTTGGATAAAATCAAACCAGGTTTCTGCTCTCCCCCATCTTCCATGAAGGCAAAGAATAGTTGGGCCTTCGGTTTTTGTATCAAAATAGAACATGTCAATGCTCTTCAACTTTGCAATGTTTCTGTAGATTTTTATTTTCCCCATATTTATTCCTCCTTTATTTTCCTTCATTTAATAATGTTTACCCCTATAAATCAAGGCAATCTGGTTTATATTTTCCCAAATAAATGAAGGATGTAATATCGTTATCCAACCATCTGCTAAACTACCCATATAATAATTTATTGAATCACAAATTGAATCGTATTACACGATAACTTTTCTAGCTGAAATAGGTGATATTAAAAAATTCCCAACATCAAAACAGCTGGTCGCTTTTGCCGAGCTTGATCCATCTGTTTTCCAGTCAGGAAAATTCAAAGCTAGTCATAATAAGCTTTTAAGAATGATATATAGTGGATTAAAGAACTCTGGTTATATGATGTTTAAAACCACTGTATCCGTCACAAAACAATTAAAATAACTCCTATAAATATAACTATTGAACCAATAATTTTTTGCATATTAAAAGTTTCCTTTAAAAATACAATACCTAAAATTGAACCTATAACAATACTTATTTCTCTAACAGGTGAAACATAACTAACTGGTATCCTAGTTAATACCATTAGAACTAATATATATGACAAACCGCCAAACCCGCCAGCAATACCCATTTTAAACCAATTCTTTCTCCATTGTTCCAATACTTTATTTTTCTGGTTTACTAAACTACTTCCTAAAACTAGCACTTGTCCTAAATTCTCTATTACATTAAGAATTATTGGTGGAATAATAGCTACTGCTAATTTATCAAAAATAGTATAACTTGCAATAGTTATACCGACTAGTATTGGCCATGGACTTTCAGATATTGCTTGTATGGTCCTATATATAGATTTAAGACTTAAACCAGAGTATAAAATATATATTCCAATAATAATTAAAACTACGCCAATAAAAGTTATTACTCCTATATTCTCATTTAAAACTGTTACGCCTATTATAACAACGAATAATGGCCCTGTTCCTCTAGCAATTGGATAAGCAAGTGTAAAATCATTTTTTTCATAAGCTTTTGCTAAAATTATTGCATAAAAACTATGTATAATACTACTACCGATTCCCCAAAACAACCAATATTTTAATGATATTGATACCTGTGGCCAAAAGTAAAAACTTATTGGTAGAAAAATTAAAACGGACCATAGTCTTAATGACCAAAGAAATATTTGTTTATTTTCGCTTTTTTTTAACATAAAGTTCCATATTGCATGTGAAAAAGCAGCAATTAGTATTAAAAGAAACCAATAATCTTCCATGAGTTATTCTGCTACCTTTCTCCCTAAAAAAATCTATCTTCATTATTGTCATATAACGTTTTCGTATCCCCATCGCCTTGGGCTAACAGGTAAAGCTCGACATCGAAGCTGACAGACATTGTTACATAAAGGGCTATGAACAACTTTTTACAATCGTTCTAGTGAATATTACTCTTTATCTATTTCAATACTTTCTTCATTTAACCATTCCAAACCTCTTAATTTATTCTTTTCATATTTAAACTTATACCATTTGTTAAGATCATCATCCATGATATGAGAGTTCATCTTTAAACTTTCGAAAAACTCCTTTTCTTCCATTTAATGCACTATTTAGTCTTTCTTTTATCTCATATGATGATACTGTATTCGCAAATTCTACCATATCTTCCTACCCTTCATTTGAATTAGTTAATACGAATGTATTTATTTCCAAATCCTTCTTCAATTTCTTCACTCAATTCTTCATCATCATCTGTAAACTCAAATAATAATATTACCTCGCCATTTTCTACGTTTAAAAAAAATTTTTGAGTAATATCATTTTCTTCATAAGCATTAATTATTTCATTTAATGTGTTTTGAGATATCTTCACTTCACCTCTTCCATTCAATTTTGTATATTTACATTTTATTATAAGATATGATGCTAGAAAATATATTCTTTGTTAACTAACATATCAGATTTTCTTAGGCTCGGCCCCGCCTCGGGGATACTGTGTTAGACGATTGTTAATTTGTTAGCTTCTTGGCTACGCAATAAAAATCTGCAAAATCATTTATAATTTCTAATTCAGGATTTTTCTTTACTTCTTCCTTCATCTTCTCTAAACCCTCATAATAATCTTCATCATCAATTAATGTTAAAACTGAAATATCCCTATTCACTGCAAAGCTTAATAATCAGATATTTTTGTTGTTTTAACTTGGTAATCAATATGAATTTCTACCTTAAATCCTCTTTCCATCAGTTCTTTAAAAATCATCTCGTGTTCCCAGTACCTTTTCATATCTTCTTCATATGCGATTGGAAAGTATTGATATATCCACCATTTCTTCATCATATGATTCGCGGTGTTATGTATCTTTAGTATTCCGTCTTGCTTTAATACTCTTTTTATTTCATCAAGTACTTCTGATTTATATCTAAAATGATGAAATGCATAGTTATTGATAATAATATCAAATGTCTTATTTCCATAAGGAAGATTCTCTACATTTCCAAAAATTATGGCTACGTTATTATGTTGTATTAATTTTTCTTTTGCTTTTTGTCTGAATAGATAAAGTTCTGTATTGCTACAGGTCTAAGCATTATTTGAGGGTTTAATGCTTTAATTGCATATTTCCCTTGCATGGTTTCAATGGCATACATTCTGTGTAAAAGTCCACCCGATATCGCTTCAGGCACACCGACTATCTCCCCAAGTTGCAAAATATTACACAATTTTTCAAATTTCAAATTGTACTGTATATCAACCATTTTTTGTGTCCCTTTCGTTTTATGTGAATTATTTTTTGATGTTTTGCGCTGATTTCCTATAACGTTCCGTATCCCCAACGCCCTCGAGAACTACAGGCGTAGAACGAGTCTTAGATAACTCCTATCTTAGACTCGGGCAAACTCGGTTAGTTCAGGGGATGTGTCCCCAGAGCTACTTCCCTGCTTCTTCTATGAATTATCAACTTCGAATCAGATTCAAATAAATATTGCTAATTAATTGTTTCGTCCCTAGAAAAACCAGTAATAGCAAAACATGTTATAAAGGCGACTGTTGTAACTATAATGGCAAAAACTAACCCAATAGCCCCCATAAAAGTGTCTTCACCTGGATATGAAGGTTTCATTGTAACCAACCAATACACGAAAACAAAAGTTAAAAAAATATAAAAACTACTTCCAATAAAACCCATCTTTATCCGACTCTTTTTTGTACCTTTCCATGCTTTATTAACTAATAACCATAAAAGGGTACTTCCGATAACAGCTAAAAGTATAACAAACATTTGAACAAATGGAATTAAGAAATACACTAACACGTAGAGTACAAGGAGCGTAGAAGAAAATAGAAATGTATTCATAACGAACAGGAATATTCCTGCCACCCAATAATTCTGAAACCACTTTTTATTTTCTAGCTTATGTACTAATTTATTATCGCTACCAATAATGTTTATTATAGGTCTTTTATATAATATAACTAGTAACACCCCTACTAGACCAATTAATAAGATAAATGACACATTACTTCCTCCTAAACGAATGGTAAAATACCCTTTTCAATTTCCACTGTATATTTAACTAATCTGCTTCATTAGCTGACTATAACCAAACTTTTTTCCTTCAACATAATATTTACCCCTACTTTTTGAAAATCTCACTAGGTTAGCGAAAGGATGTGTCTCCTGAGTGCTTCTTTGCTTCTTCTATGTATTACTTCTTCGAATTATTATCTACGGGCGATTCTTACGAGTTTCTTCCTTGCTCGACGCCGCGGGGATACCTTGTTATCGGATGCCACCCTTTCATATAATAGGTACCTCTCCATCTCAAAAAACTTTTATCAAAAAATCACCAATTCAAATTAGTTCCTCGTTTCTATTAAATTACCTATGTACCATTGTGATTTAGTAATATAAACATACCTCATACTCTTCCGTAGATAGAAAAAAAGAATGTAGATGGTATATGTACCTTACCT
>CAZEQK010000003.1:80410-139924 GCA_964514395.1 uncultured Bacillaceae bacterium | reverse complement strand
TAGCATACAGGAATATTTGATTAGGGTGGCTCATTTTTTCATCAGCAATTGCTATGAAAATGGCTCAATTTTAGATTAGCAAATACACAAAAAATTTCTAATTTTTTAAATTAATTAAATAATACTAGTTTAAAAAATTCTATAAATTTCAACATTTTCCTGCAAAAAATAATCATAAATATTTCGATAATTACTATGTTGCATTTATTATTTCAATTTAAGACAAAAAAAATACTCTTTTTCAGAGTACCTTTTATGACCTTTTGTATTTACTATTATCCATTACTTATGATTAATTCCTTATCAATCTCTTTGAAAATTTCTCAAAATAAGTGTGGGACTCCTAAATTCAAATTATTCCCTAAATATCAGTATAATTAACATATATACAGCACCTACTTATGATACGGTTCTCCGTGGCGGATGGAAATGAGGTTTTTCATTTCATATTCTTCTACAAAAGAATAATAGCAAGTAATTTCTTAAAATTTTAGTATATTACTAACTACTAAATTAGTATACATTTTTTTAATTAAATGGTGTAAGATAAATAAAGAGGTGTTTTGCATGTTTAAAAGCGAACTTTGTTTACAGGAAAAATTTATAGAATTAAAAAGGGAAAGTCTGAAAGAAAATGAAAAAATTTTATCTGAATTCAATGCTCGGTTTGGAAATGTTGATATTGTTCAAGTACTTTATAATGAAAGAAACCTAATGAATCATGAACAGGCCTATTTACTTTCTACATATCAATATGCAAAAGTTTTAGCGTTTTTGCACAAAAGAGCGATTCGCACATATACCTATTTGAAAACACAGACAGATTACAATGATAAGACACTAAAATCTATTATTTCTAAGCTCATAAAAGCGAATATTGTTATCGAAGTTTCTAGTAATCGATATTTAATCTCTCCAGCGTTTCAATTTCCTATTCTACAGTTTACTTCCTATGAAGCCAAATTACAGAACTGGAAAAAAGCTATCCTTCAGGCATCTATTAATAAGAAGTTTTCTTCTTTTTCTTATGTAGTATTACCTATAAATGTTGCTCAAAAATTAAAGAAGGATAATTTGAATTATTTTCAAATTTATAATATTGGGTTAATAGGCGTTTCATTAGATAATATTAATTATTTATTTAACCCAAAGAAAGAACCAGTAAAATTAAAGGACAATCCTTCAATGATCTCGAGCATAGCAAAATATCAAATAGAGACATCTTTATTCTCTAATTCGTTTGTGCATAATTAAAAAGAAGCTACTAACAAATTAATAGCTTCTTTTTCATTTTAAATAAAAATAAAATTATCCTCCATAAACTCTGTTAAAGCACTTTTATAGCTTTTAATATGTTTCCCATTTATTTTTTGGAGAGTTTCCAAATTATTGTAATATTTAATATTAGACTCCGCTGTATCTAATATTTGAGTTACCATTTTTAACTTTTCTTCAACATTATCGTATTTTGTTATATTTTCAATAGCCTTTTTTAGGACTTCAAAGTATTGTTGATAAATATCATTAAGGTTTATTTTTTCAATATTGCCTTCAATAATTTTTTCGTCTAATTCACAATCTGATAATATTTTGCCATATAGATCCTCTTTATACTTTTCAGGAATATTAAATATTTCATCTTCAATTGCAAGTTCATATAGCATTTTTAATGAAGTATACCGTTTTTTCTGCCTTCCCATTAAATCAACTGGTTCTAGACCTTTTTGTTCTTTATTAAAATTCCTCAGTGAATAAAACCAACCTGTACCAATAGCATCAGCACCTACTGCAAAGTACAAAATACTTTCTATCCCAACATAACCTATTATTACCTTTATAGCCATATTTTTTAAATCATAAATAAATTGGAGCATACCGCTAAGTCGATTAGAATTAAAATCGTGTCTATGTTTATTATTATTCTCTCTGTCAATGGTAATATAAATTCCATCGAATTTATCTGAGATATCGCTAAAGTCACTTAAAAAATCCGCAATATATGATTTGTTTTCAAGTGCACTTTCATTAAAAATAATAGACACGTATTTCTCCTTCTCTACTCCTATAGTTGTAGAATATTCGCTAAAGACTTCCCAAGTATCAAATAGCTTATCAACAACTCTATCATTAAAACTATACAAATAGAATGAAGGAGCAAGCAATATATCTACCCCAAAATCTATTTGAAAGCTTATTGATTTCTCAACTAAGTTCTTTATATTATCTGTATTTCTAAGAAAAGTTCTATCAATATCTTTGTCTGGAAAATAATCTAACTCTGTTAACCTTTTAGGAACAGAAGATGGAAATTGTTTATAATACACCTTTAAGTCAACGATATTTTGACATGATAAATATTTCTCATTTGACGCACGAACTTCTTTTATTCTTTCTATACTTTCTTCCCTCGGGTCCCAAATAACACCATCAATTAATTCTTTTGATAAAAACCTTTCCAATTTCGGTCTCCATGCAGGACCATGTTGAGCAAAAATCATTGTTTCCCCTCCTTTTTATTCAAATTTCGTAAGACCTCTAATAATTCATCTAAATCCGACCATCTTCTATGACGTTGTTCAATGGCAAGTCTAGTAATTATTTTACTAAAAAGATTAATAGACCTTTCGCTCGAATCTTTTTCTTTCCAAATCGGATATATATAATGTAAATCTCTAATCACATCAATACTAAATCTTCTGGTTTTTGGTAGAAATATCTCTATTGCAATTAGTCCCAATGGATATAAATCCGTTCTGTAATCCCATAAATAATCCGAAGATCTTTTCTTTTGTTCTGGGGCCATATAACGCGGGGTCCCAATTTGTATTAAAGTTGCAGTTATTTTTTCCTCATTATTTGACTTTACTAATCCAGCATCTATTATATTAAAATGTCCTTGACTAAAAATAATATTTCTTGGAGTCAAGTCTCTATGGACATACCCTGCTTCGTGCATAACCTTAATTTGTTCAACCATCTGCATTAGAAAATTAATTACCATATCAATATCTTGGTCATTTTTATAGATTTCACTATTATTTAAGGTGTCGCCTTCAAATTTAGTTTCAAAGTAGAAAATAAACCTGTAATCACCTTTTATAACGGTTTGAAAACCATCAAATATCTCTAGTTGGGGTAAGATTGGACACCTTTTTGATGCTTCTAACTCTCTAATTATTCTTTTTGACCTAGCTTCAATCTCAAATTTACATTCTTCTTCAAGTTCATCCTCTGTGACTTCATTCCATTCAAAGCTTTCAAACGTCCAATATGGTGATATATCAATAAACTTAAGCATACTAGAATTCCCCGTGTTAAAAGTTATTTCAAAGACTTGTCTTTGTCCACTTCTTGGTAATTTAATAATTGAGTTTGCATTTATATTATTCTTTTGTAAGATTACCTGAACATCAGAATCGGTTAAGATATATTTGTCCATAATTTCTCCTCTACAAAAAATTTTCTAAATAATGCAATTTTTCTTAAGGATAATTATATCATAATTCTATCTTATATGTATTTTTATGGTATTAAATATATTGAAATAATCCTATTTAATCAGACTTTTTAACCTATGTGTTTCTCAATATTTCTCCTTAGAAAAACCCCATTTCCTTATGGTACGATTCACCGTTACGGGTGTAAATGAGGTTTTAAAATAAAAGTATTCAAATATAGAATAGTTTAGATTTCATCAAATCCTATTAATTTAAAATATTTATATGTCCCATCGTAAAATGAAGGTAATCTAGTTTGGTCAAAGTTATCACCTTAAGGCACAAAAATTACCATTCCTTGTCTTGCCCTTGTCAATAGAACACGATATGTATTTAGTAAATACACTTCTTTTTCTTTCTTGTTAATATTATTCCACTTTGTGCCTGAAAAGTTCTTATACACCCAAGAATCATTATTGTACCTTAAATCTGCATCCCAAGCTAAGCATGTCCAATCTAATTCTAGTCCTTGAATATCAAATTCAGTTGCAACATCCTCTAAAAAATAAGAAGAACGGATATCATTCTTATTATTTAAAAACCAAATTGCTGGATCAATTGAGTTTTTTACCCATATCCCAAATGGCTTTAATCTTAACCCTCCAGACGATGCTATGACTCCAATTCGCTCTGTACCCCTTGCTTTCTCTTTAAGCCATTCTTTTGCTTTATTAAGGTCGCGAGTTATCATAATTGGATAATTGTCTTTAATAAGCTTGTAGGTTTCTCTTGCATTCTCTAAGTCTAAATCTAATAATAGTTTAATTAAATTAGCTAACCTCTCACTTCTAAATGAGCGTATAGATACTGATAGATGAGATCAATATCTATATTGTAGCTCAAACCATTAGTAATTTTGTTGAATGAATAATCCCGTAAATATTCATCATCAGTTATTTGGTTAGACACGTAAACTCTCCAATGTCTAAACTTCCGTTGTAAGGCATTGAACCACTCCGGGAGTCCAGCTTCTCCAGTATTAATTTCTTGTCCTCCACCAATTAAGCAAATAATTACAGCCCAATCATCTTGACGATCCATTACTGAAATTAAAAATTCAGGTTCAGACATTTCAAAGTTTTGTAACCCTTTTTTTTCTTTCATAAATTTAGAGGTATGTGTGCTATCCCACGCACGTTGGGCTTCATCAAAAACTACAACTTTCTCTATAGGTGCTCGATCAGAAATCAGTGAGGCATCTCGAAAATGATGTATATTTTGAATGAAAGCATCAGTTTCTTTCTTCGCCTGTGATTTTTTTACATTATTATGAGTTTCTACTTTATTTCTGGCTAATGCTTCCCTTAACACAGTGACTAACGGCCCATTTCCTGATAAAAATACTGCATGTTCTTCCTCTTCAAAATTATGCCTTGAATTAGCTATGTTCAAACCAGCGAGTGTTTTACCAGCACCAGGAACCCCGGTAAAAACATATTATTTTTTCTTTTTTTACCTGGGCTTCATCTATTATCTGATTAATTTTTGTTGATGTTTTACTAAGGTTAATTGCACCTGAATCAGAGCGTGATATGGTCTCAACACTGTGCCCTTGATATAATGCTTGTGCAGCTTCAATAATTGTAGGTGTAGGTTTATAGACACCTTTTTCCCATTGAAATGGGTCAATTGAAATAGTAGTACTGGCAATATCATTTATTTTTGAAATTATACTTCCTAAATTATTTTTATTGGCTAACACAGGTCTATAAATACCATCTGTATTTCTATATATGTCGTTCTCTCTTTCAACTCCGTGGGTTGAAACTAGTATTGGGACAATATCTTTTTCATGGCTCTCTCCATGAAAGTTCTTTAAATCTAAAGCATAATCCGTTACTTGGTCAATAGCATCCTTAAAATATGTATCATAACCAACTTTAAACTCTATTACATAAACAACACCATTTAAAATTAATATGTTATCTACACGTTTACCCATACGAGGAATAGTAAATTCAAATATGAGATGTGCTTCGGGAAATAGAGATATATTATTTTTTAATATTTTTATTTGCTCGACCCAAGAATTTCTTTGTTTTTCTTCAAGTGAAAATTGATTATTAGCAGTCAATTCCCCTAAAATACTATCATTAGATTCAACTAGAAAATCTTTAATTGAATTTGAATAATAAGACCTTTTCATTATTTCCACCCTATTTGATCGTTTTCTAGAACAAACTTCTTAATAAATTTCACATAATCCGGATTAACATTATTTATCTTATCAAATAAATCTCTATGTTTTAATTTTCTTTGGAATAAATAAGAAATAGCAATTAAACTTTCTCGTAGAGTAAAAATTTTATTATTAAATAGAAAATTAAGTAACCCTTTAATTTTTGAGCCCCTCTCTTTTAAAAATCCATTTATTTCTAAATACTTATATACCCCTAAATATAATACAGTAAACTGTGTAGGATTAAATAAAATATAATTCCATTTTTCTATAATTTTTTTTAAATCTTTTATATTAAGTAATTTCCACTTCTCAGAATAAATAATATTATTTAATATTTTATTTACTTCCCCTCCATTAATAGCTATATATTTGTTCATTAAATCATTATATTTTACTAAGTCTACTCCATATTCTTTTTCTATTTGGCATAATGATTCAATTATTTTATTTAAGTAACGGTTTTCAACAATTTCTTTAGCTTTTTCTTCTATTAACCTTCCACTATTAAAACGATCAAAATTCTCCGATATATAATCGTCATCAAGCAATTCAATTATCTCACTAAATTGGGATGCACTTAATATTTTCGTTTTTGAAGTATTTAAAACAAGCGAATCTTCCCATAAATAATAGCTAACTTCATTAAGTATATTATTATTTTTTTTCATATCTTCTCTACCATCTAAATGAATTATATACATATCATCAACATAACGTATAAGGTGAAGATCTTCTCTAACTAATAAATCTCTTATTTTATTGTCAAAATCCATTAAATAAAATTGAGAAAGTATTGAGGATGCAATTGAAAAATGAAATTGAGGTAAATAATAAAAGCCAGTACTTTTAAAAAAGTATTCTAAATCATTAACATATGAAAAATCACCTAGAATGTTCCTTAATTTTTTTATTAGATCTTCTACTTTAATCGAATTAAAAAAATCTTTTACATCTATTTTTATAGCAGGTTTGCTAAAATATTTGTAACTTTCTTCCTGATATAGTCTATAGCTTTTATAATATTGAGCATTTTCTTGTAATTCTTCTTTCGTTATATCGAAATTAAGATAACCGGAATAAAACACTTTCATATTCTTATTTGAAAAATCTATTATTTCAGTGTTAAAAAATTCATATGCAATTCCAAATACTAAATATGTATAATACAAGTAATATAATGGGTGTATTAAGAACATGTTTCTTGGGGTAAAATAATCATTTTTATAAACAAAATCCCTTGCCTTAAATGATTGATGCTGATCACAAAACTTATCTATAGTATCATCCAAAATTTTCAAAACTTTTTTCCTTCCTAGATTACCTAAATAATTTAAATTCGCAGAAATCTGGGGATTAAATTTGTTAGATAAAGCTAGTACATATTCATAGGCTAACTCTTTAACATTATCTTGGCTTAACATTTAACCTTAACACTCCAATGAAACAAATATGAATAGTATTATAATTATTGGAATAAAAAACATTACCACAATATGAAAATTTAATAGAATATTATCAACTGTAAAATCTTTAATATTTTTTATTTTTTCATTGTCTGCTAAGCTATCATAAATATTATTTTCATAATCAACTGGTTCATGATTCTCATTGTTCTTTAGTAACATTTGGTACTCATACATTACCGTATTATAATAATCTAATTGTTTTTTTTCATCAAAAGAAACTTCTTTTGTGTTTTTATTAATTATTACTGTTTTTAATCTTAGTATTAAATCCTCAATTTCTAATTGATGATAATGTACCTTTAGGGCTCTTTCGTTATAATTCAATTCATTTATATAATATTGCAAAAGAATTACATATATTGCGAAAACACCTGAGACAGTTGAAAAAGTAGCACCTTTAAAAATTGGATTTAGATCTTCACCGATTAGGGATAATAATACAAATATAACAGCCTCAATATTTAAAGTGAACATTATTGATTTCCATTTTTGACTGTAATTCTTTAGACGTAAGCTCATTTTTATTCGGGTATTCCTTGTCTTGTTAAGTGTATTTATTTTTTTTTCAATCTCTGTTCCTATATCTAAGTCTTTATAAACTCTATCCAATCCATTCACCCCCTATACTTATTTACTCTTTAAATTATTAATTATCTCAATTCTAGCAAACTATATATTTAAAGGAAAATGAAAATCTGCACTATCAACCAAATTTTAGAAAATCATAAAAAAAATCACTTATTTATGGTACGGTTCACCGAAACTAATCTAAATGAGGTTTTTAAGTAGTTTTGATGAGCGTCCCCTTTTCCTATAATTTACTGGCAAACGATATTAACTTATTATTCCAGATGTTTAACTCAATATCCCCAAAAGATTTACCTTTACAAACATCATCACAGACTTCTTTCATATCAGCATACTCTTTTGCCAGAATTTTATCCTCAAATTCTTTCAGCAAATTCGTGATTTTCTTTTCATACTCCACCAATATCCCAGATAAGTACTCTGAATCAGACTTATCTACCAAGATGTCTCTAGATTTTGAATAAGACCAAAGTAACTCAAAAACACTATCTAAGCCCTCATATGGTGAGGGTGGTAACTCAACCAAATTCACTTCTTCTTTAAAGCAATTTAAGAATTGCTGTGAGATTTCTTCTGGAAATGGAGGAGATAACTTATCAATCATTTCACCATCTTCTTCATCAATGGCAATTCTTAAATCTTCTAAGAATCTATATGGGACTTTTAATCCGTTTGGTATGACTTGATTTATCTCTGATGTAACTGCTATGACTAGATAATTATAGTCAATAGATGTGATAGAGGAACACAAGTATAAAAATTTTATCAATTCTTCAGGATCTTCAACATTTAGATTATTTGCAATTATTGGATAGTATTTGAGAATACCTACTGAGTAATAATCTACTGGAAAAGATACGTCATAATTTTCCTCTAGCTGGTTTAATACTATTCTTGAATCATTAATCAGTTGCTCTTTCTTTTTGCTATACCATGTTCTAATAGAATATTTATTGAAGTACTTGCTTGGTTTGTGCTCAATATAATATTCACACGTCATTATTAATGAATCAAGTCTCTCTCTTTCCAATTCACATAGTTTATCATACCCATCAATCAATAAATCCTGATCGTCAATTATATTCTTAAAAAAATCTTGCATTCTAGATTGAGCACCTTTTGCTCCTCCTAAATTAATAATAGCTAATCTACTCTGTTCTCTATCACGTACCAAAAGCTTAAGTACTTGATTAATGAAGTTCTGAATACTACTAAAATACTCTTGCTTAAACTTGCTAAAATCACTTGGAATAACTACCTTTTCTTCAAAAGGTCTCTCTTGGTTTGGATATCTCATTTCTCTTATTAGCTTTTTATTGATTTCAGATCTAAGATCATCAAGTATGCTTGTATGTTTACCCAGTAATTTGCCCTCTAATAATTTGTGTAAGACTGTTTCACATTCATTGAATAAATAAACAACCTGTCTTCGCAAACTAATCCACTGATTTATCCATCCCAACATGCTATCGCATTCATAATTGCTCATTATAGTATTGCCCCAGAGTGATGAAAAATCCTGGTTAAACATTAGAATAATATTTCTAATTGGCATAGTCTTATGAGCATCGTCAGGAATATTATATCTCGACAAAGCCTCCAATTTAGGCGAAATTGCATCGGAACAGTATGTTTCATATATCGGTAATGTTTTACATATCAGTTTTAGTCTGTTTACGCTCTCTTCATTTCCATTACTTATGTTACTTGGAATTAATACATACTCAACATGAATTTTTCTTCTATCGTCATCTACATAAGTCTTCAATGAATTTGTAGAGTGCTTTAAATAAAGCAGAATATTTTCTAGACTACCTTCAACAAAGGATAAATATCCCTCTTTGTTACCACAAAAGCAAGTAAACATAACATTAGATATAATCTCAGCATCATACTCATTCTTTTTTTGCCATACCTTATCTAGAATAATCTGGTTCGATAAATTAAACTCTTGGTTAACATTCAATAACCAGTAAGAAATCAAGGCATACGAAGAAAGATCAATTAGTGGGTCCTTATATAGTAAAAAGCTAAATAGTGCTTTAGAAAAATAATATAGATCATTCTCTGCTAAATCAAATTTATTTGCGTTGTCCCTAAGATTACAAAGGTATTGAATATTCCCATTATCCGGTACTGATTTTCTGATATCATCTAAAGTTTTTAATTCAAAGTCAAATCCCACAAACCTAACAAATGGATTTAATTCTGTCAATACAAGCAACAAGCCTCCATGATCATTAGCATCATCAAACAATTCTTGATTCTCCACAAAATATAAATCTATACTTCCCGATAATACTCCTTTTAACGCCATTATATAAACAGATAGACTTTTTGGATTCCATAATAGTTCCACAATATCATCATAAATCTCTTCTCTATTTGTGATCCATTTTGGCAAATTAGAAAACAGTTTCGACAAATATGTTAACTCCGTTAGTTTAATCACATTTATAGCAGTAGAGTTTATCGCATAAAATTCATGCAGTCTTTCAACTATATGCATTGAACGAACTGGATGAAGACCTTCAACATATTTCTCATTCTCATCAATACTGATTAAGAATTCATTTTCAACACTCTTAAGTAATTCCCCATAGTCACTTGAAGTAGGCTCTTCTAAACTACTTATTAGTTTCATAACTGAAAGTCTAATCCCACAAACATCTGCAAAGCAAACTATTCTTAATATCTCACATTTAATCCTACCATTTTCAGCATTACTAATTGATGATATCTGCTGACTTATTCTTTCCGAAATCATCTCACCATGAGTAAGTAGGTACACATACTCTATTAGAAGTCTCTTGGTTTCTACTTTTTCCCATGAATGCTTCCATTCAACTATAGTATCATGCAGCAAATCCCTATTCTTCAACTGAACAAATATACCTTCGGCCTCTTGATCATTCAATGATAGCTCTACTGTTCTAAGTGATTTAACATTGCTTAAATTGCCTGAATAGCTATACCAATCATCCTCTCTGCTTGTTAGTAACAATTTATAATTATATGTAATCTCTTCTTGTAATAACTGTGCTAATCTATTCCACTCACTCAACTGCGAATCTAAGTTGTCAATAATAATAAGTGGCTTTTCTCCTAGTTTAACTCTTGTCTTAAAGTATTTAATAATATTATTGAGTTCCTTAGCATCATTACACCATGTCAACTGATAGATCTGATACTCAGTAGACAGGTTGAATGCAACCTGAAGAGCAATTGTTGTTTTCCCCTGTCCACTTGAAGCCTTAATGACTGTCACTCTATTACTGTTTATAGAGTTTTCAACCTCCTTTTCTGTATCAATGCGTCTAACCGGTAATTTCAAAGCAATATCTTGTGGTGTTGCCTTCTTGCCTTCAAAATAGCTCTTCTCATCTACAATCTCTGAAACACTAAAGTCAACCTTCTTAATCCATTCATGAGCAGGATTCTGAATGCCTTTACTAATATCATCACTAATATTCTGTATTAATGCGTCAAGTTCCTTTTTATCTATACTCTTTCGATATTCCATCTTGTTAAGACAACATACCTTTATGCCATTTGCATACAACCGAATATTACCTGTTGTAATATCATATCTCTCAATTAGAAGTTTTTCGATTTCCAATGAAAGGTCATCTTTGACTCGTTTTTCAAAAGTGATTTTATCTAAGAAAGCATCACTTGAAAAACCACTCCAGTTCCACTGAGCATTTTCCTCCATTATCTTTTCAATTATTCCACCCCAATATTCCCTTGATGCATCATCAAGATTGTTATTGACAAGTTTATTTAGATTTCCTTTAGCAATATCAAAATCATAGACAAGTTTGAAGTCATGAGTATTATCCAGCAAGTAAACTTCCAAGTAATTCTTCAGTACATCCTTCAGGAAACTAGCATCTTGCCTTTGTGTAGAATATTTCAGTTGAATATGAGTTATCTTATCTGATATAACATCACATTTGTAGCGGTCAATATCTTCAAGCCCCTCAAGAGTAAAATTCACACTCTCATCTCTTTCAGATAGTATCAGGTAACAAGAATACAAAAATTGATATGTAAAGCCAGAAAGCGCAATCTGGCCTCCTGTACGTGACCGTTCTAAATCAGGTAGAGACCTATATACTGGTTTAGTTACTTTTTTCTTTTTCTTTCCCATTTGTTACACCTCTCCATAAAAACCTCATTTACTTATGGTACGGTTCACCTCTATTAATCTTAAATGCTCGATAGATTTGTTCGATTAAGATGAGGCGCATTAATTGATGGGGGAAAGTCATGTTGGAGAAGGATAATAATAGATCGGCTCGTTTGTATACTGCTTTAGATAATCCTAAGGAACCTCCTATAATAAATACAATATGGCTTGTCCCATAAGTAAACAAACGATTTAATTCCGTTGCTAGTTGCTCTGAAGATAGCATTTTCCCTTCAATAGCAAGGGCCACTACATGTTGATCTCTATTGATATGCTGTAGGATTCTTTCCCCTTCCTTTTCCTTCACCTGTAACATATCTGCTTCACTTAAATGTTCTGGTGCTTTCTCATCAGTCACTTCTATCATGTTTATTTTGGTATATGCAGATAATCTTTTCTTATATTCATTGATTCCTTGTATTAGATACTTCTCCTTCAGCTTACCTACAGTAATAAAGGTCAATTGCATCAACATCACCTCACCAATTATTATATACCACGTCATCATATTACTCTTATTTATAAGTTAACATTCTCTTTATATAACCTTAATAAAAATAAACTATTTCATAATACTTGATTAATATTAATACTTTATATTTTATACATAAGCAAAACAAGTGAATAGTTTCGGTAGAGAAGACAGAGAGACCATATAGAACAATGTGGGTTAAATCAATTGATTGCCTATATTGTTATCTTAACATGGTTTTTTTTATTGCCTTATTAAAAAGGGTGAGTGACATGAAAAAAAATGACTTTTTAGAACAAATAACCAAAGATCATCTTATTTCCTCGATAAAAAATCCAAAAAGCCTTGATTTATTCTTAGAATCAAAGGTTGGCACAGGTTTTTTATTAACTGGAAATATAAGTAGCATCAAGCATTATGTTGATTTATTAAAAAGCCATCATCGTTTTGTCTTTCTCCATCTTGAAAAAATACCTGGCATTAGCTATAACCTTGAAGGCTTAAAATTTGTAGCTAATTATATTAAGCCATCTGGAATTATCAGTACAAAAAACAATGTCATCCAATACGCCAAAAAAATGAACCTTATTACCATCCAAAGATTATTCTTAATTGATTCGGATGCGACGTATAACGGATTAAAAGCAATTCAAGAAAATAAACCTGATGCTATTGAAGTGATGCCTGGACTTATTCCTTCAATGGTTAAAGAGTTAAAAAACCAATTAGAAATTCCTATCATTACTGGTGGACTGCTTCAAAATAAAAAACAAATGATGGATGCCATTGAAAATGGGGCGATAGCTGTATCTACTGGCACTCCAGCGCTATGGAAGGAGAAATTATCTAGTGAATAGGATAAAAGCTATATTATTCGATCTAGATGGAACTATTTTAGATAGTAAAGACTCAATTATAGATGCTGTTTATAAAACGGTAGAAAAATACTCACAAAAGAAGATTACTTATAAAGATATCGAGGCACGTTTTGGTGAAGCCTTTGATAAATTCATCGAACTACTAGCACCAGCAAGAAAAGAAGATATTATGGAAAGCTATCTAGCCCATGTGGAAAATCATCATGATGAATTGGTCTCCCTCTTTCCAAATGTAAAAAAAATTTTAAAACAATTAAAAGAGCAAGGAATCAAATTGGGTATTGTAACGAATAAACAAAGAACCCTTACTATTAGAGCACTGAAGCTTTTTAATATCGAACACCTTTTTGATACCATTATCACCCTTGATGATGTAAAGGCAAGTAAACCAGATCCTAAGCCAATCTTAAAGGCGATCAATGATATTAAGATCGACCATGAGCATGTTTTAATGGTTGGCGATACTATATTCGATATTAAATCAGCTCAAAACGCCCATGTAAAAGTTGCAATATTAGATTGGTATAAAAGCTTTGATTCAACTGATGCTCAACCTGATTACCTTTTTAGCAATTTAAATGAATTGATCTCTTATTTTTCTCTTGATTTAAAAAAGGTAGGTGTGAAAAATGGCTAAAATAAGCTTTAAAAATGTTAGTATTGGGCAGACAGGTTGCTAAAGGCGAGAACGTACGAATATATCTTCAATTCGATAGTGAAGACGAAATTAGAAAGGTTTATGATGTATTAAAAATTGATGGGAAGGTTGATTTCGAATTACAGCAAGCATTTTTCGGTGCACTACTTGCGGTTTTGACTGATAAAAACGGTATCAATTGGAACTTAAGCTGGTGTCTGAAAACAATCGGACTACCAGCTTTATATATAATAATAGTTTATTGCTTATTTGCGAGTTTAACATCAATAAGGTAAAAAAAGAGGACACCGCAATAATGTGTCCACCCTCAAACGAACTGCCTTTACAATTGATCGTAATAATATTTTTTAACCAAATCTGACAGTATTTGTTCTACATCTTGCTCCTTTGCATGGCTCAATTGATGATAAAGCTGCTTGGAAACTTCCAAAAAAGACTCCAACAATACAGGATCAAAATGTGAACCCTTGCCTTGCAACAATATTTGAACAGCTTCCTTGTATGAATAAGGCTCTTTATACGGTCGTTTAGAGGTTAAAGCATCAAAAACATCGACAATCGCGAAAATCCTCGCGTTCAAGGGAATGTCTTCTCCTTTTAACCCTTGCATATACCCGCTTCCATCGAATTTTTCGTGATGGTATTCCACAACATCCCTTCCATCGAGCAACCATTCTGAATTTTTGATAATATCTACCCCGTGGATAACATGCGTTTTCATAACTGCAAATTCCTCATCTGTCAATTTCCCTGGCTTCAGCAATATTTCATCCCGTATCGCAATTTTCCCTACATCATGAATTAAAGCTCCCTTTATTAACCTTTTGATCTCCTCTTTATTTAAGCGCATTTTCTCAGCCAATCTCACTGCGTATATGGTAACCCGATAATTATGGGTGTACGTATCCGTATCTTTTTTCGATATAACTCCTCCCAAAACCTCCAACAAATCCGTATTCGCCTTGATCAATCTTAAAGAATACTGAATCAAATCTTTATTTAAAGCCAAAATGACCGGAATGAGTAACAATGTTGTTGCCAATACCACGATGATCGTTTGAATGACCGTAAACTGAATCCTCTGATTGATTTGCTGCATTTGATTTTGATCAACCTGATATACTCCTTCAAAATATCCCACAATCCGCGAACCGTCAGCCATTAATGGTACAAGCACCTGCAAATACAAAGTTTGATTGATGTAAAACTTCCGATAAGTTGCTTGATCACTCATCGGAAACTGATGGTCATATTGCTTCAGTACTTTTTCCACAATTTCTTTTTCCGGCTTAACGATTTCCTTCATTTTTTCTTTTTGAGCATTATATAGCTCAATCACAATGAAATTATTATTCACCAATTCTTGGCTTTTTTCAACTAACAGCTTTTGTAATTTCGCGGGATCTTGAATGTCAATAGCACCTGACATTTGGCGATCAGTCACTTTATATGCAAGGTGAACAACCTCCTGATCTATAGATTCTGTCTCCAGAAAAAACGTGGTAACTCCGAACAGCAGTGATAACAACAATCCTGAAACACCCAATCGTATCCCCAGTTTTCTTTTTAAGCGTTTAATAGAAACCCTCTCCCTTAACATTTTCCATGCCTGCAACCCTTTGTCCATAATTATACTGTTGATTCATAACTTCGTCATTCTGAATTATGTACACCAGTAAATATACATTCATCTCCTTTTACCTTAAGATGAAATTAATGATAATAAAAAATCGATTCGTAGACATATCTCCGATATTGCTCACATTATCCGTTGCTCGAATGTGAAGGTACTAAACAACATACTTGAACTACATTTTCAAATAGATACCCTTGTTAAACAAAACAAAAAGACCTCAACCAAGTTAAACGGTTGTGGTCTTTTACTAATATATGCCATCTAATTCATATTTCTACCATTTTATTTGTTTTTTACCACGGAAAAACTGACCAGTTGGACCATTCTCATCTAAGGTAGCAAGCCAAATGATATTCTCAGGAACCTCTTCCACCCCTATATTTGCGTTAGGGCCACCCATATCAGTTCGGACCCATCCAGGGCACAAAGCATTAATCTTAATTAACTTTCTGTTTACTGCACTTGCCATGATACGCGTTAACCCGTTTAAGCTATATTTTGATAATTTATAGGAAGCAGCGACCATATCCCTCCTTTTCCATTAAAGGATGGAATGTTTTCATGGTGTAATAAGGTCCAAAGTAGTTAGTAGCAAAGGTATCCTCCATCACACCTTCATCTATATTTTTAATAGAAATATCTTCATCTAAATAAACTCCTGCATTATTTACTAACACATCTAATTTACCATCTACATCTTCAATTATTTGACGAGACTTTTTAATGGTTTCTAGATTCGTAACATCGATTTGGACAAAGGAAATATCTAATCCTTCACTTGATAGTTGTGCTACTGCTTCTTTACCCTTTTGTTCATTTTTACTAGATAGCCAAACTTTAAATCCTTTCTTGCCATTTGTCGTGAAGTTTCATATCCTATTCCTCTATTACCACCAGTTATTAAAACAATTCGTTTCATTATCTCCTCCATTTACTTATTTTAAAAAAAGCAGCAGATTGATTTCAATCTGCTGCTTTTCTTTGCTTATTCTACTGTTTGGTTTGTTCTGACAATGTCAATGTCGTATTAAGTAGTTTACCATCCCGGTAATAAGTAACCTTCATTTTATCGCCTATTTTCTTATTCTTATAGAGATAATTACGTAAATCAGCTGAAGTCTTTATAGGATTATCATCTAATTTAACGATGACATCCGCTCGTTTAAGTCCTGCTAATTCTGCTGGACCACCAACGGATAATATCACTACTCCATCGTTAACAGAGGTTGGTAGCTTTAAGACCAATGTCCTATCTCGTAAGGACACTTGACTAAGATCTAATGGCTCAATTCCCATATAAGGACGTTTAACTCTGTGATATTTAATAAGTTCATCAATAACAGGCTTTGCATTACTAATTGGAATTGCGAATCCCAAGCCTTCCACACCACTTGCTGCTATTTTTGCACTATTTATCCCTATTACATCACCATTAATATTTACCAATGGACCACCACTATTACCTAGGTTAATTGCTGCATCTGTTTGAATAACCTCTGTATCCATATTTAATGAATTTTTGATGGTACGATTATTAGAGCTAATCACGCCAACAGTAACAGTCTGGGAAAATTCTAATCCCAATGGATTTCCTATTGCAATAGCAGGTTCACCAGGCTTCAAGTTTGTTGAATCACCTAAATGAGCCACCGCTTTTGCATACTTCTCATCGATTGAAATAACCGCTAAATCTGTTAATGCATCAGAACCTAATATCTCAGCCTTTACTCTTTTACCATCTGCTAAGGCAACTTCTACATCCGTGGCACCCTGTATCACATGATTATTCGTCACAATATATGCTTTCCCATTCTTTTTATCAAATACAATACCTGACCCTATTCCAACATCTTGCTTTTTGGTTTGACGTGTAAAAATATTTGTTTGTTCTTGTATATTTACTACATTGACAACTGCTGGTTTTACTTTTTCTGCGGCTTGTACAATTTCTGAATTTACATCTACATTAATCTGTTTCGTCGCACCTTGATCTATTTGGTTTTGTTGATTAGTTG
Organism: uncultured Bacillaceae bacterium; assembly: GCA_964514395.1. GTDB lineage: Bacteria > Bacillota > Bacilli > Tepidibacillales > Tepidibacillaceae > CAZEQK01. The sequence goes on along the minus strand of CAZEQK010000003.1, from coordinate 122,340 downwards.
GGCTAAGGTTACTCGGAGTTAAATCTACTACTCCTGCTCTAGCTAAAGGAGGTAATAGCATCACAACGAGAAGGCCACCTAATACAGCAGAAAGAAATGATGTAAAGAAGCTATTACTTTTCTTATTTTTTTTACTCTTGTAATCAAAATCATCATAATATCCCATTTTTCATCACCGCCTATACTAATATCATATTTTTACATAATTCATTTATTTTATACCTTGCCCAAATTTTAAAGTCTACTTTTAAGAATAATGGATACAATATAATAGATTAATAATGAATACGAGGTGTATCCTATGAATAAAATAAATACATTGCCAAAGGAAATTAATATAGTAGGAAAGCTAGCTGATTTAAAAGAAATCAATTATAAAAATACACTAATAAATACAACACTTGTAGAATTACTCATTGAAAAAGGTATCATTAGTCGTCAAGAGTTTATTGAGAAAATGAAAGAATTAGACAATATATACTAATTACTACATTCATATTTTAGTAAGCTTTTATTTTTTCTATTATTTCTAATTTGGTTGGCTTATCAGCATATGTATCCATTAATTCAATATCACCTTCATGAATCCCATAATCCTCTAAGATATTTTTTACGGTTAATTTCGCAAGCACTTGCATATTATTCTCTTTACTTAAATGAGCCAAAAAAACTTTTTTTGTATTACCGTTGATTAGTTCTGCTAAAGCCTCACCAGAATCTTCATTAGAAAGATGGCCTGTGTCACCTAATATTCTTCTTTTTATAGACCATGGGTATGATGACATCCTCAGCATTTCCACATCATGATTTGCTTCAAAAATAAAAGCATCTGACCCTTTTATCTTGTCCTTTATTTTATTGCTAACGTAACCTAAATCTGTCACAACGCTAAGCTGTATATCACTATCATTTATTAAGTAACCCACTGGTTCCGCTGCATCATGAGATATTGCGAAGCTTTCTATTTGTAATGAACCAAAGTCATTCACGCTGTTTGTATCAAAAATATGCATTAATGATTCATCTACTAACCCTACGTTTTTAGGAAGATGATGAAACGTTTCCTCATTAGCATAGAGAGGAATATGATGCTTTCTTGATAAAATACCTGCACCCTTTATATGATCATCATGCTCATGGGTGATAAAAATCCCATCAATATCTTTAATCGATACTCCAATTTCTTGCAATCCAGCCTCCACTTTTTTACCACTCAAGCCTGCATCTATTAAAAAGTTATATTCATTATTTCCTATATATATTGAATTACCTGTGCTTCCACTAGCCAAAATACTATATTTTATCAAATTAGCCCCTCCGTGTTGTATTTTTTCTTTTTAAAAATATATCTATTTATTATTTTAGTAACCAGCTATATTTTGTAATCCACCTGTCATAGCATTTACATAAACACTATTGATTAATTTCTCAGTTTTATAGGTTATCCTCCACACTGGAGTTAATAACTGTGTAGAAACTTGATTATTTTGTCCGTGATATCCTAGTTTGATTTCAACTATTTCTGCATCCTTAGGGATTAATTGCTGATCTAAGACTGTTCTTAAAGCAGAGTATGAAGAGATTACTTGTCGGTCCAAACCTTTATTTATAATCTCAAAATAATTTTGTTTTACAGCTATTGTATTTTTATTTAAATCAACTTCTAATTTCGCCCCAAAAAATGAGAATTTTTCATTTACTTGATAATAGATAAATTTCTTTTCCCCATTTGACTCTATAGGACTATATTCATATTGATCAAAGTGATAAACCATGTCCAATAACCTTGATTCTAGTGCATTTTTATCAGTATGAACAGATTCTTCAATACTCTGATCGACGTTATTATAGCTTGTTAGAAGCTTGTTTTTAATTTGAAGGAAATGCATTTCTGGCATTTCTTTTGGAACGGTTAAATTGAGCTTAATATTTTGTTGTTTTAAGGTATCCTTTAAATCATCAATATTATTAGAAGTCCACTGCTTACTTTGCACGTTTTCATTATGTTTTAGATACAGTTGGTAACCAAGTGAAATATTTAACAGCAGAAAAGCAATGATAAAAATATTCTTCGCTCTACTCCAATCCATATTATTGCACCCCACTTTCGCTTGCAGGAATATAAATTGGTTGTTCATCTACTAATTCGATATCCCAATAAGGTGCTAAAATAATGGAATCCTGATTTAAATTTAATAAATAACCAAGCTTAATATTTTTTACTTTTTCCATGTTGATTTTTTGGCTTTTTAAATAATTCATCAATTGGTCATTTGTCATCGTTTTTATTGTTATGGTCTCAATGTATCTATCAATCAAAATCATGGACCTTTGAAAGGAGCTAACCAATCCATCTGTCAATTGCATTTGAATAATACCATAGTTACCTTTTTGGTCCAATAGAGGATAACCTTCAATATACTTACGAAATTCTACTAGTGTTTGGATTTCCCCATGATACACTTTTTCTAAAAAATATGTCCCATCCCAGCCTCCATGTTGATTTACAAAACGAATACCTGAATAAAGATCATTCTCTATATTGATTTCATTAATACTATCAGATACAGGTTGAAAATAAGAGATATACCTATCATTCGTATAAAACTGTAAACTGCGATTGCCATCGGTATATAAAACATTGTTTTTATTATCAACATCTACTTTTCTAACTAAACTAGGATCAATAAATAATAGTTGAATAAAGTCAGCAATCGATACGGTTGTATATGTTTCACGCAATCTTTTTACCGTAACCCCTTCATTAGGTAAATAGTACATCTGTTTAATTAGTTTCTCATCATCAATAGGATAGCTAAAATGATAGGTGAATTTACTCTGATTCGAAGCATCCGAAATAATACTTGATAACTCTTGATCAGAAATTGATGTGTGAGCTTCAAATACTTTGTCTTCTTCATCTGAAATGAAATAGGCCTTCACATTTTTATCTTCTTTTATTAACCACAATCGATTAATGTTATTTATCTTTATATTATTTATTAAGACTCTGTATATAGAGGATAGCATCGACTGAGGAATTGGGTAGGAATATACGATTTCTATCCCTTGTTTATCTTCAGCCATACTTTTCCAATCCATTTTGCTAGTCATTTGTGAAAAATCATAAAAGGTCCAATGCTCCATATCATCAGTAACATTTTTGAAAGAATGGCTATCTATGTTTGCTATGGTATGCTCATTTTTGCCTAAATGGTAGATTATTTTTATAGGTTTATTTAAGCTTGTATTCTTAACCTGTTGCCCAAACTCAATTCTAGGTAAATATTCTGATAAAGATATATTCGTATTATCTGGACTATAAAATATTAATAGACCAGAGAGCACAAGACTATTTAATACTAGAATAACGAGAATAAAAGATTTTAGTCTTTCAATCATGTAATGGCATCCCCTTCTGAAATAGGAATATAGAACTTAACTTTAGTTCCCACGTTTAATTCACTCTCAATAAATATCTCGCCATGATGTACTTTAATAATATCTCGTGCGATGGATAAACCTAAGCCAGTTCCACCCATTTCTCTAGAGCGAGCTTTATCTACACGGTAAAATCTTTCGAATAGACGTGTAACATGTTTTTTCGATATCCCAATTCCGGTATCTGCTACCTCTACATATATTTTTTTATTACTTTCTTTTGCAGAAACTGTGATTTTTCCGTTTTCCTTCGTGTATTTTATCGCATTAGAAAAAAGATTATCTAAAACTTGATCTATTTGATTTCGATCTACCTTAACCTTTGGTAACTTTTGGGACATATTTACTTCAATCTTTATATTTCTTTTTTTGCATTGGAAGCTAAATCGATCGATTACATCCTCAATCATTTCCTCTATTGCCACTTGATACTTCACTATTTTTGTTTTATTTTCATCTAGTCTTGATAATTGTAAAAGATCTGTGACAAGTCTAATCATTCTATCTGTCTCATTACATGCTACATGTATAAAGCGCTTCGCTATATCTTTATCCTCAATAGCACCATCTTCTAGTGCTTCTAAATAGCTTTTTAATGTTGTGAGTGGCGTTCTTAACTCATGGGATACATTTGCGACAAAATCCTTTCGCATCTGCTCTAATTTTAGTTCCTTTGTTACATCATATAATACGATTATCGTTCCTATTTCTCCACGATTTAATCGTTGAATCATATTAAAAGCCATTTTTAACACTTTGATTTCATTTTCAAATTCGTATTTTAAGAGAATACTTTCCCCATTATTAGGAATTTGTAATTGATCAAATATGTCATTCAATTTTCTTCCTAATAGTTGGTTTTCATCTAAGCCAATTATTTCTAGAGCACGTTGATTGACTACAATAATATCCCCTACTGAATCAGTAGCTAATACACCATCACTCATATGAGTCAAAATTGAAGAAAATTTCTCCTTCTCTTCCTCGTGCTGATAGATAGCCTCCTTTAATCGTGCTGCCATATTATTAAAGGTTTCCCCCAGCCTTCCAATCTCATCATCACCGTATATTTTAACCTTCTGATCGAAATCACCAATTGTTAATTTTGTTGCCTGCTTTGTTATTTCCGTAATCGGTTTCGTTATCGTTTTCGATAATATATAACCTAATAAAGCTGTAAAAATTAATGCTATTAATGTTGCGGTCATTAGAATTATGTTAATACGATGAACAGTATCATACACTTCTTCTATAGAAGCCTTTAAAAACACCGCTCCTAAAACATTGTTACCCTCTTTTATAGGAATAGCTAAAAATTTCATACGACGCCCCGTTTTAGGGTCTACTCGAATCGCGTCATCTCTAGTACCCAAAAGCGCTCGATTCACTTCTGTTTGCGAAATCTTTTGCCCGACAATGCTCGGGGTTACTTTTTCAGAAGTACTAAGAATGATACCATTATTATCAATAATTGAAACATCCACACCATTTAATGCGAATAGATTATCGACTAATGCATCTATTTCTTTTCTTCTTTCATTATCATCTTTTCCGCTTTCCGTAAGATACCTTTCCAAATTAACAGATAATAAATTTGCTTGGGCTTTTAGGGTATCATTAAAATTATTAACAAAATATTTCTCCATCGACTGTACAAAATAGATTCCAATAATTTGCATCGAAAAGAGTATAAGAAGAATATATATAACTACTAATTTCCATTGAATGCTCTGAATGAATTTCCAACCACGCAATGTAAACTACTCCTTTATCTAATCTATTTTAGCTGGATCTCGTAAAATATAACCGAGTCCTCTTTTTGTAATGATATAGGTTGGCTGACTTGGCTTATCTTCTATTTTTTCTCTTAAACGTCTAATGGTGACATCTACTGTTCTTACATCCCCAAAGTAATCATATCCCCAAACGGCTTGGAGTAAATGCTCTCTTGTCATAACTATCCCAATATTTTTAGCTAAATAGTGTAGTAATTCAAACTCACGATGTGTTAAATCTAAAATAAACTCATGCTTTTTTACTGAGTATGTCGTGGGTTGAATGGAAATATCACCGATTTTTATTTGTTGCATTTGTATATCGGTTTTATCTTTATCCAACCGTCGAAGATTTGCTTTTATTCTTGCAATTAATTCCCTAGTGGAAAAAGGCTTCGTTACGTAGTCATCCGCTCCCATTTCTAACCCTAAAACCTTATCCACTTCAGTATCCTTAGCAGTTAACATAATGATAGGCTTGTCTGTAAAATTCCTGATTTCCTTACACACTTCAAAACCATCTTTTCCAGGAAGCATAATATCTAATAAAATCAAATCTGGATATATATCTTTTGTTTTCTGTATTCCATCTACTCCATCAAATGATGTTAGAACAATATATCCCTCTTTTTCTAAACTAAATTTTAATATATCTGAAATTGGTTTTTCATCTTCAATAATTAATATTTTATGCCGCACTCTATGCTCTCCTTTCACTATTCTTCTCCGGTTCTTATAATTAATCACAGTTTATCATAAAGACACCTTTTCTAATAGCAATTAACCTATTACTAAATATATCCTAAATAAAAAAAAAGAAGCCAGTCCTTTCTAGCGACTACTCCAATTGATTATTGATACATTATACGCCTAAATAATTTAGTGGATTTCGAGGCACCCCATCTATCCGCAATTCAAAATGTAAATGAGTACCTGTAGATTGACCAGTATTCCCCATGATTCCAATCTTTTGCCCTTTTGCTACTTTATCACCGACTGACACTTTGATACTACTTAAATGTCCATATAATGTTACCATATGATTACCATGATCTATCATGACAGCTTTACCATATCCTGATTTCCAACCAGCAAATATAATTTTTCCGTTGTCTGCAGCTTTAATCGTATAATCTTTCACGCCAGCAATATCAATTGCTTCATGAATGGTTCCCCACCTTGGTCCGAAATAACTTGTAATCACACCTCCAACGGTAGGCCAATTTAATACACCTGTTCCCTTTGAAGGAACAATTTTAGATCCTCTTACAATTATTTTGTTTGTTGGTTCAGACAGTATGGTCTCCTTCGTTACCTTTTTATCTACTATAATCCCGTTTTCAATATGTAATAAATATTCTATCTCTTTTTTTCCATCTGATCCTTTTTCAAGTATATTATACTCATTGACATATAAAGAATTGTCTATCTTATAAACAACTTTAGGAGGAATTACTTGTACTTCCTTTACCAGTTCTTCCATCTCCACATTCACTAATGGGGAAACTGCTGTAACCTTTAATTCATCACCAATATGAATGAGATCACTAGTGAGGGACGGATTTAATTGAAAGACTTTTTCTGTTGTTAAACCAAATCTATAGGCAATTTCTGAAATCGTATCTCCATCTTTCACTATATATGTTTTTTCCTCTAATGTTCCTTTCTTAAGTAATTGTAACATGTCTTTTTCATTTGTTATCGTGTTAGGGTCTACGTTAACTTGATTTAATGAAATATTTTCCTTAAAATCAATACGTTTCACCTTTACATTTGCATCTGTTTTCATTATTGAAGCTGCTGTTAACTTGCTTTTATTCTTTTGAGGAAGATAAGCTTCTTTTAATTGACGCAGAACCAACTCAGCCGTTGGTTTATCATTTACGACACCTATAACCTTATTATTTACTCTGATTTCTACTGCTTTTGCTTGGATGGTGGTGGTATCGTTTAATGCATTTAATACTTGTATATCATCATATTTCCCTTTATATTTTTGTTTTTTTTGATAGGTAATATTGTTTTTAATTACTAAGTTTCTATCACTGTAGAGGCTCTCTGCTCTTTTTAAACGCTGAGTTTCCCATGTGTGAATAAGAGACTTATCATGAATCGTTCCTATTTCTTTTCCATCTACATAGACATGATATAATGTATTTAAGTTCGATCTATAATGTAAAATACCAAAGGACGAACCAACAATAATAAAGCCTGTCAAGGTACCTATAATGATATATTTCTGTTTATCCTGTAAAAAATGATTAATATCGACCCATTTATCTTTTTGCCTCACTTTCGCTTTAATAATATCCTCATGAACCATTTCTTTCACTTCGGAAATATTAGTAAGAGTTACCATTTAGTAACCTCCTTCCGTGAAGCAATTAATAATTGCAAGGTAATATTCTTCATCTTGTAATATTTATGACTAATATTTATTTTATATTCATTTTTTGATGGAGCCGACGATAGGACTTGAACCCACGACCTGCTTATTACGAGTAAGCTGCTCTACCAGCTGAGCTACGACGGCAAATACTACATTACACCCCACATATATTACCACTTTATCATAGTGCAGTTTGTCCCAGCAAGTGGAAAAACATATCATAATTTATATACATAATTCTTACATAATCATTGCAAAATAATAGCAAAGGAGGTGTAGAAATATGTCAAAAACTAGAAATATTTTAGCCTCATACAAAACCGTTGAACATGCCCAATTAGCTGCCCGAGAGCTAAGTGAAAATGGTTTTAAAGACCTTCAAGTGGATCGTGTCAGTCAGTACCCTGGAAGCTACCTAAATAATATAGTTAATCCCCTCACTGGAGATTTTGATAGTCTAAGTAATCTTACCGTTGGTTCATTCACAGATAAGAATGCTGAAATCCTTGCAGCAGCAGATGTCGCGGCCAGTGGGATGGCAGATGGAAGCAAGATGGAATTAGACAGAAACGTTCTATTAACTGTTGTGACAGATGAAGTTCATGCGAAAAAAGCTGAAGAGATTATTAATAATTTTGGTGGGATCATATAAAAAAACCTGCACATAGGCAGGTTAGTTAACAATATTTTAATGGTGGTTCGGGACGGAATCGAACCGCCGACACGAGGATTTTCAGTCCTCTGCTCTACCGACTGAGCTACCGAACCAAATTTATCTATGAAGAGTGAATCATAAAATAAATGGCGGAGCTGACGGGGGTCGAACCCGCGATCTCCTGCGTGACAGGCAGGCGTGGTAGACCACTACACTACAGCTCCATATTCTAATATATCTATTTAAAGTGGTGAGCCATACAGGATTCGAACCTGTGACACCCTGATTAAAAGTCAGGTGCTCTACCGACTGAGCTAATGGCCCGTTAAAGTGACACAATAAGTATAGTAACATGCTATAAATAATATTTCAAGCTTTTTTTCTATTGAAACGCCCATTCTAAGCCGAATGGGCGTTTTTATTCTATTTAAGCAAAGACACCTTTTAACATAATGGTCTGATCCCTGTTTGGACCTACTGAAAAGATTGCAATTGGTATCCCTGATAATTGAGATAGCCTCTCTAAATAATGACGAGCATTGATGGGTAGATCATTCAGACTCTTCGCTTTTGTGATATCTTCATCCCACCCAGGTAGTTCTTCATATACTGGTTCACACTTAGCTAGTATATTTAGATTAGCAGGAAATTCTTCCATCGTTTTTCCATTATATTTGTATGCTGTGCATATTTTCAAGGTAGGAATACCAGTTAAAACATCAAGTGAATTTAAGGATAGCTCAGTAATACCGCTGACCCTTCTTGCGTGGCGAACTACCACACTATCAAACCATCCAACTCTTCGTGGTCTTCCAGTTGTTGTACCATATTCCTTACCAATTTCTCTAATCCGATTGCCAATTTCATCATGTAATTCTGTTTGGAATGGTCCATCCCCTACTCTTGTTGTATATGCTTTTGCTACTCCAACGACATGATGTATTTTTGTCGGTCCAACACCTGAACCAATAGTAACTCCACCTGCTACAGGGTTTGATGAAGTGACAAATGGGTAGGTTCCTTGGTCTATATCAAGCATAACACCTTGTGCACCTTCAAATAACACTCGTTTGCCTTGATCAATCGCATCGTTTAATACGACAGAAGTATCCACAATATAAGGCTTTATTACCTCTCTGTACTTCGTATAATTATTAATAATTTCTTCAGCATTAAATCCTTCGGTCTCATAATATTTATCAAGTAGTCTGTTTTTTTCCTTGACATTTATTTCTACTTTTTTTCTAAATTCAGCTTCATCTAAAAAATCAGCCATTCTTATACCAATTCTTGCCGCTTTGTCCATATAGGCTGGGCCAATACCTTTTCCTGTTGTTCCTATTTTATTTTTCCCTTTTAATACTTCCTCGACCATATCTATTTTAATATGATAGGGCATAATTAGGTGGGCTCGATTACTTATTCTTAAATTTTCAGTATTGATTCCTTCATCATGTAAATAATTCAATTCTTTTATTAACGCTTCGGGATCGATAACCATACCATTTCCAAGTACACATATTTTATCAGAGTAAAAAATACCTGAAGGTATTAAGTGTAATTTATACTTTTTTCCCTTTAATGTAATGGTATGTCCTGCATTATTTCCTCCTTGATATCTTGCCACAACTTCTGCTTTTTCAGCTAGGAAATCGGTTATCTTTCCTTTTCCTTCATCTCCCCATTGTGTCCCGACTACAACAACTGTAGACATAGGAAACACCTCCATTTGTACTATCATTAATTAGTTTCTTTTAATCCAATCTTAGTTTAGCAGTCTCTATTGACCATGTCAATTAAATAAACGAACATTTGTTGAGATTTTACTGCTTTTTGTTCGTCTAATATACAGACAATAAAAAGAGTAACCTATATATATTGAGGTTACTCAGAATCTGTATTTTCTATACTTTTAGCATAATTTACAAATTTATTAAAGCTTTTGAGGAAAACCAGCTCAACTTTTCCAACTGGTCCATTTCTTTGTTTTCCAATAATGATCTCAATTATATTCTTTTTTTCTGTCTCTGGGTTATAGTAATCATCACGATATAAAAAGGCAACCACATCAGCGTCCTGCTCAATACTACCTGATTCACGAATATCTGAAAGCATGGGTCTTTTATCTTGACGCTGTTCTACTGCACGGCTTAATTGGGATAATGCAACTACAGGAACCTCTAATTCTCTAGCTATTCCTTTTAACTGCCTTGATATTTCCGATATTTCCTGCTGTCTGTTATCTGATCTACCCCTACCCTGAATCAGCTGTATGTAGTCAATTAATATCATTCCTAAGCCCTTCTCTGCCTTTAATCTTCTTGCTTTTGCTCTTACTTCATAGACATTAATGCCTGGGGTATCATCAATATAGATTGGTGCCTCAGATAATGTGCTCATTGCCATCGTTAGTCTTTGCCAATCATTTTCTTCCATTAGACCTGTTCTCAATTTATGTGCATCAATATTCCCCTCAGAGGAAACCATCCTTTGTACTAGCTGCTGAGCTGACATTTCTAAGCTGAATATCGCCACTGTTTCTTTTGCTCTAGCAGATACATTTTGTGCTACGTTTAATGCAAAGGCTGTTTTACCAACACTCGGCCTAGCAGCGATAATGATTAAGTCGGATTTTTGAAAGCCAGATGTCATTTTATCAAGATCGGAGAATCCAGATGGAATTCCTGTTATTTCTCCTTTGTTATGATGAAGGAATTCTATACGGTCTAAGGTGTCCATTAGTACATCTTTTATCGACACAAATCCATCGTTATATTTTTTTTGAGATATCTCAAAAATTCGCTTCTCAGCATTACTGATGACTTCATTGATATTTTCACTTTCTGCGTAACCATTTGAAGCTATCTCTGTTGCAGCCTTAATCAACCTTCGCAAAATTGATTTTTCTTCAATAATTTTTGCATAATATTCAATATTTGCTGCTGTAGGAACGGAGTTCGCTAGGTCCGTAAGATAGGTTACACCGCCAACTTCTTCTAATATACTCTTGTTCTGTAATTCTGAAGTAAGTGTTACTAAATCAATAGGCTCACCTAATTCAGAAAGGTTTAACATTGCTCTATAAATTCGCTGATGGGCTGTTCTGTAAAAATCTTCAGGTGAAATAAACTCTAAAATCTTAATTAAAGCATCTTTCTCTAAAAGAATAGCACCTAAAACCGCTTGTTCAGCTTCTACATTTTGGGGTGGTAATCTGTCCAAAAACAATTCACTCATGATGGACTCGCCTCATTTTTAATTTTCTTCACTTACATTTACTTTAATATTCGCAGTTACCTCTGAATGGAGTTTTACTAATACATGAGTATAACCTAAAGCTCTGATAGGTTCATCTAATAAAATTTTCCTTTTATCTATAGTAACTTTCTCTTTTTTTAATGCTTCAGCAATCTGCTTTGATGTAACAGCACCGAATAATTTTCCGTTTTCTCCAGCCTTAGATTTAATCGTAATCGTTATCTTTTCAAGTTTTTCTGCTAATTGTTGTGCTCTTTTTAACTCATTCTCTTTTCTCACTTGTTCACTGTGCTCAATTGCAGCCATTTCTTTTACATTACTACTAGTAGCTGCCTTTGCAAGACCTTTAGGAATTAAATAATTTCTTGCATAGCCATCTGAAATTTCTTTTACTTCTCCTTTTTTTCCTTTACCCTTCACATCATTTAAGAAAATTACTTTCATGCTTTAAAACCTCCTTCTTGTTTGATGGATTGTAAAACTTCTAATAATTTTGTCTCAGCTTTTTCTATAGATATATCCTCAAATTGTGCTGCTGCGTTTGTTAAATGTCCGCCTCCACCTAATCGTTCCATTATGATTTGAACATTAATTTGACCAAATGATCTCGCACTAATAGAAACTAAATTGTCCTTCCTTACACTTATAACAAAGGATGCTAAAACTCCTTTTAGTTCTAAAAGTGTATCTGCTGTCTGCGCTATTAATATTTGATCTAATTTTTCATCTGCAATTGCTATCGCAATATTATTAAAAACTATTTTCGCTTCTCTAACAATTTCTGATTTTAGTATATATTGTGATATATCTTCCTTTAAAAGCTTTTGAACCATGGTTGGATCAGCTCCGTTTGTTCTTAAAAATGAAGCTGCTTCATATGTTCTTGCTCCAGTTTTAAATGCGAATCTCTTGGTATCTACTGTTATTCCTGCTAATAAAGCAGTCGCTTCTAAATTGTCCATTTGTAATTTATCACTTTGATATTGTAATAATTCCGTTACTAATTCACATGTAGAGGAAGCATATGGTTCGATATAGATAAGAACTGGATCTTCTACAAACTCTTCTCCACGTCTATGATGATCTATTACCACTACTCGTTTTGAGTTTTCCACAAGCTTAGGCTCAATTGTCATAGATGGTTTATGCGTATCAACTATAATTAATAAGGTTTTCGCTGATGCCATACTTAATGATTTTTCTGGTGTAATAAAATATTTAGGTAACTCCTTATGATTTGATACTTCTTCTAAGAGATCCGAAATCATTGGATTTGGCTCATCTAATACAATATAACCCTGTTTGTCGTTCACTAATACAGCCTTTAATATTCCTATGGCAGCACCTAAAGCATCCATATCAGGTGATTTATGTCCCATAATCAGAACAAAATCACTCTCTTTTATTAAATCCTTTAAAGCATGTGAAATAACTCTAGCCCTCACTCTTGTACGTTTCTCCACTGCATTGGATTTACCACCATAGAATGATAATCTTTCTCCGACTTTTACAGCAGCCTGGTCTCCCCCACGACCAAGGGCAATGTCTAAGCTTGATTGTGCCAATTCACCTAATTCTATGAAGGAGTCTGTACCTGCGCCTATGCCGATACTTAATGTAAGTGGTATTTTATTTTCTGCTGTCATCTCACGAACGACATCAAGAATATCAAACCTTGAATTCTCTAATTGCTCTAGCACAATATTATTCGTAATGATAAAAAATTTATCAGCTGTATATCTTCTTATATATATACTTAATTCATTTGACCAATCATTAATAGCACTTGTCACATCCGTTAACAATAGGCTCCTACTTAATTCATCCATCCCTTGACCAACTTCATCTAAATTATCCATATGGATAATACCAAATACTGTTTTTTCATTATGGTATTGATCAACTAAATATCGATATTCAGTGATATCTGTCAAATATAGGAGTCTCTCTTTGGGATTTATATCTATTTGATATATTTTCTTATCATACTGAATCTCTATTCTTTTCAAGTCACTTTTCAGATTTAATGCTGGTATTAACTCGACAAGATCTTTTCCGATGATATTCTCTTCACCAGTCATGACAAATAGATATGGGTTATGCCATTCTACTTTACCTTCTTCATCATATAAAATCATTCCAATAGGTAGATTTTGTAAGACATCAGTACCCGTTTTTTTAACCCTGTACGATATTGTTTCTAAGTAATGTTTAAGATTTTCTCTAAAAGCAACTTCAGTGCGATAGGTAAGATATATGATGACTAGTAATATCACTAATCCAATAAATGCTAACATCCAGTTATAATAAAATAGGTAGCCTATAAAAATAACACTTAATAAGAGATAGATGATTGAATGTGCACCATACCATTTGTTTAATAAATCTTTAGGCATTTCAAATCAGCCCCTAAGCTTTTAACTTTTTACGCAGATTAAAACCGATATCAACAATTCCAATGACATGGATCAATTGTGAAATAATCGGTAAAAAAGCGCTTATTAACGTGATGATAGGTAGAGCATTACCTAATTTTTTAAGATGTGCGTAATAATATACAAAAGTAACACCTTGTATAATTAAAATAATTTGTAATAAAGGATACAAGTTCATTGCAATAATTTTTAAGGCATTTGAATCAGGATTAATAAGTAAAATAGATACTGTAATTAAGTAATAAACAATAACACTTCTTGGAAAATTCCATTCTCTAAGTGGCGGTAATTTCGGTACTTGGGTCCCTCTTGCTTTCATAATCAACCCTGTTATAACATGATTTATAAATACAATGAACATTGCGTAGGATATCATCATAAATGGTAATATTTGTCCGATGTTATTTAATACAGCTTGGTAAGAATTTAGTAAATCTTTTGTTTGCTTATTATTAGTACCTAACAATTTCTCTGTTCCTTGTAAAAAATAGTTCAACAACTGTTGTAATGTATCTACTAAATTAATATTAAACAATATTTTACTTAATACTAATATGATAATAAAATTTGCAATGGTTGCAATAATGCCACCAACGACGGCCATTAGGGCACTACTTCTTTTATAAAGGGTTCCCATAACAATTCCTGTTATTGTTGCTAAGATTGTAAGAAAAAACCCATAAATACTTGCTAACAATGTTGCTAAAATGATATTAGCAAAAATAAACCACACGGTAGCTAACTTAAACCTGTTTCGATAACCATATATGATAAAAGGCACAGGTATGATATAGATACTAATCATTCCTAATGGGGTATAAACTGATAACACTAGTAGAATGATATATAGTGTTGTAAATATTGCCCCTTCTGATAATTCTCTACTTTTATTCAATTTACACACCTCTTAGCGTTTATTAATAAATTCCTCTAATACGGATAAGTCACCATACCAATCCTCAATTTCATGACCTTCACGCTGATGGTCTTGTAGCTTCTCCATAACAGCTTTGTCTATTTTATGAAATGGTATACCTATTCTTCTTGCAAGTACATATATGGCTATAATCAAACTTGCCATACTATCAATAATAAAGGAATCATTACCCTGGAACAAACCCTTGTATAATGCACCAACCTGCTCTATAATTTCAGCTTTCAACCATTCCAGCACTTTAATATTTTTCGCTATACGTACGTTTCCAGGCTTCTCCAATTGCAATCAGCTCCTTTTTTTAACGTACTTACTTATTCCTATAATCTTAAGTATTTCAACAGATAATAATAGAAACCTTTTTTACTCATCTAACACATTATATCAAAAGATAGCCTTAAATGAATATAGCTGCTATTTTTCATTATTTCGTTTGAGGTATTTTGTATTGGTAAGTAGTAAACATAAGAATGAAAAGAATCCTCTTTAACATAAAGAGGATTCTCTATTATCATCTGTTTACTCAACAGTATATGGTAATAAACCAATATGGCGAGATCTTTTAATAGCAGTTGTTAATCGACGTTGATACTTTGCAGATGTACCAGTTACACGACGAGGTAAGATTTTACCACGTTCACTGATAAACTTTTTTAATAAATCAACATCTTTATAATCAATATGAGTTATTTTATTAACAGTAAAGTAACAAACTTTACGACGCTTTCCACCACGTTGTTTACGAGCCACAGTATTCCCTCCTTTTATATAGGAAAATTCCGTAACATATATATTTAATATTTAAGATAATGTATATATATTAGTTGTAACTATATCTAAGTTTTTTGTTAATAATCTATATATTTTTCAAATAAATTAGAAAGGTAAGTCATCATCAGAAATATCAATAGGACTACTTTCGTCGGAAAATGGATCATTTCCGCCCCGGTCATTTTCCCTTACATTATTACTATCTTGGTCTGGCCTAGATTGAGATTGGTTTGACGATTCTAAAAATCTGACATTCTCAGCAACAATTTCTGTTACATAGACTTTTCTACCCTCATTATTTTCGTAATTTCGGGTTTGCATACGTCCATCTACTGCAGCTAAACGCCCTTTTTTTAAGTAGTTAGCTACATTTTCGGCTAAACCTCTCCAGGTCACAATATTAATAAAATCGGTTTCCCTTTGTCCTTGCTGATTTGTATAATTTCGGTCGACTGCTAGGGTGAAGGTTGCTACTGCTACACCATTAGGTGTATACCTTAACTCTGGATCTCTAGTTAAACGTCCAATCAAGATGACACGATTTAACATTGATATTCCCCCTATGATTACTTTTCATCTTTCACAACTAAATAACGAATTACACTATCAGTTATTCTGAAAACACGTTCAAGTTCTAAAATTAGAGTTGGGTCTACTGACATGTTCATTAAAACATAATAACCTTCATTATAACCCTCAATTTCATACGCTAAACGACGTTTCCCCATTTCCTCGTGCTTTTCGATTTCCCCACCATTATCAGTAATAACATTTTTAAACTTTTCTATTACTTCCTTTGTTGGATCCTGCTCAAGGTCTGGACGAATAACATACATCACTTCGTATTTACGCATACTTTCACCTCCTTTTGGACTTACGGCCCTAATGATAGAGCAAGGAGCGAGACGTTTAAACTCGCATTGTAACATTATAGCATTATTTAATTTCTATCGCAATCATTCAAACCATCTTTATTCTATATCGTTCTAAAAACAGAAAAAGAAACACTACACATTAAATCTAAAATGAACAACGTCTCCATCCTTCATTCTATATTCTTTACCTTCTAGTCTTAATTGTCCTTTTTCCTTAACCTGCTGCATGGTTCCAGAGGTAATTAAGTCATGGTATCCTACAATCTCAGCTCTTATAAAACCTCTTTCAAAATCCGTATGAATGACACCAGCTGCTTGTGGCGCCTTTGTTCCATCTTTAATGGTCCATGCTCTAATTTCTTGAGGTCCAGCAGTAAAATAAGTAATTAAACCAAGTAATTTATAAGCAACTTTTATCAGCCTATTTAATCCTGATTCCATCAACCCTAACTCTTCAAGAAACATTTTTTTATCTTCTTCACTTAATTCTGCGATTTCCGATTCGACTTTGGCGCTTATCATGATCACTTCGGAGTTTTCTTGCTTTGCGAATTCTTTTACCTTTTCTACATAAGGGTTGTCTACCACATTCACTTCCTCTTCACTAACATTTGCAACGTACAAGACAGGTTTCATGGTTAGCAAATGCATATCCTTCACAACCATCTTTTCTTCATCGGTTAATTCCATGCTTCGAGCAGGTTTTTCTTGCTCTAACGTTTCTTTCACCTTTTCTAAAAGGTCAAATTCTAACTTGTGTTTTTTTTCCCCACCTTTTAAATTTTTCTTTGTTTTATCTATTCTCTTTTCAATACTTTCTAGATCTGCTAAAATTAATTCTAAATTAATCGTTTCAATATCACTTATTGGATCAACTTTCCCTGCAACATGGGTTATATTCTCATCCTCAAAGCACCTTACAACATGACAGATGGCATCAACCTCTCTAATATGCGAGAGGAATTTATTACCTAACCCTTCTCCACGACTTGCTCCCTTTACCAATCCAGCTATATCAACAAATTCAAAGGCTGTGGGTACTGTCTGCTTAGGTTGGAACATCTCTGTTAAAATGATCAATCTTTCATCAGGAACTTCAACTACCCCAACATTTGGATCAATCGTACAAAAAGGATAGTTTGCAGATTCGGCACCAGCCTTCGTTATTGCATTAAATAAAGTTGATTTACCAACATTAGGTAAACCAACGATACCAGTCGTTAATGGCATCTCGTTCACTCCTAACTATTCACATTATCCTTGCTCATTATATAAAATTGCGTTTTATAAATACAATAGATATCATATCATTTATTCTACATTCATTTTATATTTTTTAATATCAACCGTACAATCAAATAATACACTGCCATTTCCCATATCTGATAACCTATTAGAGGTTAGCTTGTTCACAGCTCCTCCGCTTTCAACCCAACGGCCTTCTTCGATAATAATCGTATCCTCTTGATTACCCACATTAATTTTTACTATCCCATCTATTTCTCCTTGGTCATTATATATTTTTATTTCATCACCATTTTTCAATTCTTTTGTTTCGGCGATTTTTTCTGAAATAGTAATACTCGGTTTATCTTTCTTATGGATAAGATAGTGCTGGGAATGTAATGACCTTACTGGGTGAATCGTTATTAAATTGTATGGGTATTTTTTATCATTCACCATCTCTGGGTAGTCAATTTTTGCAATTGGACTCAATCCATCATCCTTAGCTTGTTGAGAATAAAACTCGAATTTCCCAGATGGTGTGTCAAAGCTTTTAATTTCCCACGGAATATTAAGGATTGGCAATCTAGCTTGCCCTACATCTTTTAAGTTCTTTAAATTAATTCCAAATCTATTTAATGGCTTTAAGGCAATTCCTAAATATTCATCTATTGTCTTTGTAAACCCATCTAAATTCATTTTTTTCGCTAATGATGACCATATTTTTAAATCTGACCATGCCTCACCAGGAGGTTCTATCAGTTTTGGACCAAATCTGATGATCCCATGAAACATAGATCCATAATAGATATCTTCTTCTTCAAAAACTGACGTGGTAGGAAGAACATAATCAGCTATTTTAGCTGTTTCGGTCATATACATATCTATAACTACCATCGTATCAATACTTTTAAATGCTTTCATGGTTTTAGCTATTGATGGTAGCTGTACAACTGCATTACTTCTTGATATAAACGCCATTTTAATTGGGGGGGTATTTGCTTCTAGTATTTCATCTGCTTGACTAGGTCGCTTAAATGTACGCTGTTCCTTACCGAGATCATTACGGATTAATTCATCAAAATTAAAACTTTTGCCTACATTAAGGTTGGCGTAATTTACACCACCTCCACTTACACCAATATTACCTGTTAATCCAAACAGAGCGTCAATTGCTCTTATCGTATTCCCACCATTTCTGTACCTTTGCATTCCTAAACCTAAAAACACCGTAACAGGATTATTGTTCTTAAATGTTTTAGCTAATTCTTGCATGATGCTTACTTCTATTTTTATTTCCTTGGAAATCTTTTCGATGTCAATCGAGTTTAGTTCTTTCATTAATTCAGAAAAACCTACTGTGTTTTTTTGGATAAACTCTTTATCATGCCAATTGTTATCAATGATTATTTTACTGATGGCTAATGCTAGGTTCCCATCCATTCCAGGCTTTATAGAAATATACATATCTGCAAGCTTTGCAATGTTATTTTTCATCGGATCAATAACGATTAATTTTACCCCTTCTTTCTTTGCTTCTTGAATAAATGGAAGTAAATGCATATTCGTAGTAGTGACATTTCTTCCCCAAACAATAATCGTACGGGCATTTAATATATCAGTCACATCATGACTTAGAGAATTTCCAAGATCATATTCCTGTGCTTTTATCCCTGCTCCCCAACACAAACTACCAATAACTTTAGTCATCCCACCAAAATAATTAAAAAATCGTTGATCTAGCTCCTTTAGTAGTCCCCCTGAAGCGTAATCATAACTATGCAAGATTGCAGTTGGTCCATACTTATCTCTGATAGCTAACATTTTATTGCTAATTTCTTCAATTGCTTGATCCCAGCTTATTCGAACAAATTGACCCTCACCTATCCTTTTTTGAGGATATAAAATTCTTCTGGGATCATATATACGATCTTTAATCATTTTCCCTTTTCCACAGATTTTTCCCTGAGTTACTGGATGATCATGATCTCCGTCTATGCTTATTAGCTTATTATCTTCCGTGGTAACAATGAATCCACATACATCATAACAATTTAAGGGACAGGCTGTTTTCCATTGTTTTTTCAAGGTTGTTCTCCTCTCATAGAAGCTTTTCTCTATTTTTCCTATTAACTACTATTTCCTTAACCCTCATTCAAATATCTCACCTAGACATGTTTGAGGAATCTTCTATTAAACAGACTATACATTTTATCAAATAAAAAAGATACTCAATAACATGAATCATTTTGAGTATCTTTAATTGTTGTCAATTTGTTCATACTATCAATAAGATCATTATCCTTTTTCAAGCACTCTTTTTAATTTTGATTCAAATTTTTTTCTTGGTATTAGGACACTATGATCACAGCCTGTACATTTTATCCTAATATCCATACCCATTCTAATTATTTTCCAAGCATTTGTACCACATGGATGCTGCTTTTTCATTTCTACTATATCATTTAATTCATATTCTTTGTTATCCATCATATTACCCCTTTCACTCTTCAGTCCTTCGAAATGTGACAAGTCGAGGATATGGTATCTCTATTCCTTCTTTATCAAAGCCATTCTTTATCATAGCTCTAAGCCTCCTAGCGACAGCATAATGTTCCATAGGCTTTGTCTCTGCAATAACACGTATGACAACATCAGATGCAGCTAAGTCTTGTACTCCGAGCACTTCAGGTGGTTGAACTATCTCTTTTATCATGATTGCAGATTCTTTTAATATAGCTTCAAGTACCTCTGTGACATGCTTTATATCTTCTTCATAGGCGACTCCAACATCAATTACTGCGATAGAATTATGTGTGGAGTAATTTGTCACCTCGGTAATATTGCCATTAGGAATAATGTACAACTCACCTGTCCATTTTCTTATTTTTGTTATTCGTAACCCAAGTTCTTCTACTGTTCCTGTATAATCATTCACCGATATATAATCACCTACAGCAAATTGATCTTCAAAAACAATAAAAAAACCAGTGATGATATCCTTCACTAAATTTTGAGCACCAAAGCCTATTGCTAATCCGACTACCCCTGCACCAGCAAGCAATGGTCCTAAGTTGAAGTTCAATTTATCTAAAATCATTAAGATAGCAAAAAAGTATATCGTATATTTTAATATGTTATGAATAAGTATTCCAAGGGTTTTTGTTCTTCTTTCATCAACAGGAAATTTAGCATTTGGTTTTTTGTTTATAAAGCGATTAATAATATTCCATGATACTTTTACAATTAATCTTGAAATTAACCATATTAAGACTATTTGAATGACGACCCATATTACACTTAACCATAAATCTACATTGATTAATTTATCCTTTATTTTATTCCAAACGGCAAGGTATCCATCAATGCTATTTAATACGTCCACCTGTACAATCCCCCTAGTTATTTCTTATTTGCTTCCGCACTTATTTCTTGCAGAGATACTTTTACTAATTCACTTATTATCTCAATGGATTGTTTTTGGGAATCTTTCTTCAGAGTTTCTGTTTCTAGTGGTTGTCCTACAAATAATTCAACCCTTGCTGGTTTGATAAATAGCTTCCCCTTTGGCATTACTTTATCAGTTCCTTTAATATAAATTGGCAGTATAGTAGCGTTCGTCTTATAGGCAAAATAAGCTGCTCCTTCTTTCATCTCCTCTAATTCCTTTTTTACTCTAGTGCCTTCTGGAAAAAGAACCAACACTTTATCTTCCTTTAAAATTTTTAAAGAGGTTTTAATTGCTTTTATGTCAGGCTTATCTCTGTTTACAGGAAAAGCACCAAGACTATGTAATAACCATCCGAAAAACTTATTATTAAATGACTCCTTTTTTGCCATAAAGTTCAATCTTCTTGGTACAACTAATCCAACATAAATTGGGTCAAGAAAGCTAACATGATTGGCTACTATGATTAATGATTTGCTTTTAGGAATTCTTGATTTGTTATAAATTTTTAATCTATTATAAATGATTGCAATAGACTTTAATAAATATTTCGCAATAGGATATAACATATTTTACCCCTTTTCCCCTTTTAATAAATCTTTTTTATCATTATATTATTTAGCTTGTTGTTTGGAAAGGATATAATAGCAATACTGCTAATAGATATAAATTTAGAACACCGTAAATAGGGTAAAGAATATTTACCAATGTGGAAAAACCGATAAACGTGATAGGAATAATCGCTAAAATAATAGCTATACTTAATTTTCCTGTTGATAGATTCCATTTTTTTTGCAATCTATATACCAATCCGTGAATATTGCTAAGTACTGTTGTATAAATCGCAAACCATAACGTGATGGAAACGATTAGAAGTAATATTGGCTTACTTTCTGGTATTAGTGAAAATAATGGTATTTCATATTGTTGTACAAATTCCACCTTTAAAAGAGACATGTTTAAAATGACAGAAACTATCCCTAACACCAAGGCAGAAAACAGTCCACCAATAATCATTTCAAGCTTCGATTCTATTCTTTTTCCCATGGTAGATAGTACACCTAATAGTGAAACAACATTTAATGCAGAATAGGTTATCGCTGAAGGCCATACTTTCAAGTGTGAACGGATAAATTCAGCAGAATAAGTATCATTACTAAAATAGTGTTGTGAAGTAACATATATTAAAACGATAATTAAAAAAGGAATAAGAATGCTATTCATTCCCATTAAGCCGTCTATTCCGCGTATTAATACAATCCATACCGCAACGGCGAGTACTATAACTCCTATGATAAATGAGATATTCCATTGATCAAAGGTAGCACCACTACCAGCAAACATTACGACAGAACCAGAAAATAGATAAAGGAAAATAAATCCATCAAATAGCTTCGCAAGATGTTTCCCCATCAATATCTCTAATACCTCATAGTAATTCTCAGTCTTGTACTTATTGCTAATCCATAATATGTAAATACTACTTAATGCAAACATAATAATGGCTATCAAGATGCCTATATTACTTTGCATGCCATACGAGCCAAAAAATTCCCATATTTCTCTGCCAGATGCAAAGCCAGCTCCTATCGTAGTGCCAATAATCGTTAAACCAATTTTTATTCCATTCGTGATTTTATTTATCAATTCATTACTCACTCCTTGAAAATATCTTTCTTGTCCTATGTATATTTCACGTCTTATAAACGTATACTAGTATTACAATTTTTCAGGGAGGTTTATATGAATTTTTTTAAAAAAGAAACTCAATTGAAACATACAATCAATTATATGAAACCTAATGTAGAATATATATTAAAAGAAAACCTACTTCAATTTTTAAATAAATATCATTATGAACATTGGGTCATTGTATGTATAGGAACAGATCGTTCAACAGGAGATTCTTTAGGTCCACTAGTTGGAACAAAATTAAAATTATTTGATTCCAATAATTTTTTTGTGCTAGGAAATTTAGATGAACCAGTACATGCCATTAATTTAGATGAAACTATTAAGTTCATTAAAGAGAACTATTCAAGTTCAGGTATTATAGCTATTGATGCTAGTCTTGGCCAAATTTCAAGTGTGGGTAACATCCAAGTCGTAGATGGTCCACTAAAGCCTGGTGCAGGTGTAAATAAAGAGTTAGCAGAAATAGGGGACTTTCATATTACCGGTATTGTTAACGTTGGTGGTTTTATGGAGTATTTTGTTTTACAGAATACTAGATTAAGTATTGTTATAAAAATGGCTGAAATTATATCAAAGGTTATCTTAAATACGATTCATTTAAATAAAGTGAACAAAAAAGAGAATGTCGTTAATGAATAATTAACTCCATCCTCTTAAAGTACCGCAATTCCATGGTATAATACTTCTGCATTAATATTCATATGTTCTATTATTTCTCCATCAGTTTGTATTACTAATTGTTCTTCTGTATTAATCGTGATATTCTTTCCTCGTATTATTTTCACCATTGGATATTTCACATGCTTACCAGAAAAAACTGTAGGAAATAATTTTAACAATTGAAAACCATTGATATCTTTAATCACGCAAATATCAAACAACCCATCATTATTTTTTGCATTAGGGCTTATAACCATTCCTCCACCATAGAATCTATTATTTGCAATAGCTATTAACCAGACTCTATTAAATGAATAGATTTTATTATCGATGGTTATATCGAGACCTTTAGGTTTAAAATTCCTCAATGTTTTTATAACCCCTAGCACATAGACAAATCTACCTAAAAACTTTTTCAATTTTGTTTGGTTTGCATATTTTGCTATTTCAGCATCAAACCCCATACTAGCAACATTGACAAAATAATTTTGATTTATTTTGCCAATGTCTATTTTTCGTATGTTTTTTTCTAATATTCTCTTTAAAGCTAATAATGGATCTTTAGGGATATTCATCTCCCTTGCATAATCATTACCCGTACCAGTTGGTATGTATCCAATCGGAATTACATTAGTTTGCAACCCATTTATTACTTCATTCAGAGTACCATCGCCGCCTACAACAACTATTATTTGGTCGTGAGCCTTTAAAACCACTTCCTGAACCAATTCGATAGCATGTCCTTTGTATTTAGTATACAAAGCTTCGTATTTGATATGTTTCTCATTCAAATACTTTTCTAATTCAGGGAAAACTTTTAACGATTTTCCGTTTCCTGAAATAGGATTAACGATAAAGTAAAGCAATTCTGAACCTAAAACTACCTCATCCATTCATTACTTCCTTTTTTTGTTGATCTTCATTTTTTTTCATAAAACACTTTCCTTCAAATATTGCTTTTTCTTCAATAACGATGTGTTCTACTTCCACATCTCCATAGACCTTGCCACTAGATTTAATCTCTAGCTTTCCTACACAAGTCAATGTAGCATGTGAAATACCTGCAATAATTATATTTTTTGCATTTGCCTTACCTTCTACACTACCATCTTTACCTATAACTAAATCCCCACTTGTAGATAATTCACCACTGAATGCCCCATCTACATGTACAATTCCTGTTGCTTCAATCTTGCCTTCAAACTTTGTCCCTAATCCAACTACAGTGTCAATTTCATCAACTTTTTGTGTTTTCTTACTATTAAACAATTTTTTTCTTCCCTTTCTTAATTCAAATATTTCAGCGGATTCACTTTCTTCCCATTTTCACGAATTTCGTAGTGAGAATGTGGACCTGTACTTCTACCAGTACTGCCCATGTAAGAGATTAGTTGTCCTTTTCTTACAAATTCACCTTTTTTGGCAACAAGTCTTGAATTATGACCATAAACAGTTTCAATTCCATTGCCGTGATTAATGACAACCTGGTTGCCATATCCACCATTCCAACCTGCAAACTCTACGATACCATCAGCAGTTGCATAAATAGGAGTTCCATATGCATTTGCGATATCTAAACCATCGTGAAAGCTTAGTATGCCAGTAAATGGATCTCTTCTGTACCCAAAGCGCGATGAAATCCTACCTACAGTCGGCCAAATAGATGGTATGGATAATAGAACTTCATTCCTGTTTTCCATTAGTCGAACCAATTCATTTAATGATTTTTCTTTGTTAGGAACGGCCTGTTGTAATTGATTAATGTCTTCCTTACTATTGTTAATCGTTATATCACTAATAACCACTTTGCTTTTTGCAGCATCTTCTAATGCCAGCTTGTTGCTAGATGAGAAATAGCTTTTTGTTGGGTCAAAACCGTTTTCTTTCCTAACCCGACTTTCTAACTGTTCAACAGAAACCATTTTTTCTTTAAGAGTTTCAACATCTTGATATAGTTCTAAATAGTCTTTTGAGTATGATTTAATCACACTGCGGTCTTGGGACTGTACGATTTTAAGAGCCTCATTTTGATCGCTAATGAGGGTGTAATGATAAACCCAAACAAAACTCGATGTTAATCCAAAGATTAATAACACTGATACAAAACGAATTAATCTGACTGAGATTTTCATCGACTTTGGACCATCTTCCGTATGGGGTATAATCATTACGGTTAAAAATGGATTTTTTTTCATCTTACACCTCATAAAAATTTAATTATTTTTAGGTACAGGCTTATATACTTCTCCTTAATATCCAAAAATTCCTGCTTATCTTAGATTTTTTTTCAAATTTCGACTTGTTTTTTGTTCCATAATGAAGAATACTCTTATTTATCCTGCATTCTTAAAAGTTTTTAATAAAAAAAGTTCTAATATAAAACATTTCATAAAAAAATTATACAGATTAATACTTTCTTATTTTCCTTTACTTTAATTCATATTTAATTATATAGGTTCAACTATCCTTCGTCGCCAATATAACTTAATATAATGCAAATCCTGTATTCCCTATTTTCAGGTTAAATGAACCTAAGTAGAAAATCGAAATATCCGGATCAATTATTCTCGTTTTTTTAGTGGATAAAAAAAAGATTAAAATCTGTAGTCACAGAAATTTAATCTTCTTTTAGCTTATAATTGGTCCGATAGTATTAGTTTTTGTAAAATATTTTTAAATCGTGATTATTTAGACATTGCTTTCTCTATCACCGTATTCTCCTCAACAGAAAGTTTATAGGTTGATCTTCCATCTTCTATTGGCTTCGCATAAGTATTCGATTCTCCACGATTATAAATACTTGATATAACCACGCCGTTTTTACTATCGTCAAGAATTGCTATAGAGTAACTTAGGTCGTTCCCTTCATCCCCAAATGCATTATATCTTAATATTGCTAAATTACCTTTTATTTTCTTCAATGTGTTTTGTATCGTTACTATATCCTTTGAGTTATTTATCATCGTATCTTTTATTAATTTGATTTCTTCGTTATATTCCACAATTACCTTTTCTAAACTATTAACATGTGAACCCTTTGTAAATTTAAGGAACCTCTTTTTTATTTTTGTTAATTTTACATTTAAGATAATATTCCATATAAATAACAAAAAGACTATAGCGCCAAGTAACCACATGTACTCTGATATGTATTGATTGATTATATCCACAATCTATTCTCTCCTTTTGTATAAACATGCTCTAATGAATGTTTATTTTTTACTTTTCGCTATCAAAACATACCGCTTACCCAACGGATAATCACTACGCCAATTGGTGCTATAAAAACTGCTGGTAATAAGTTCGCTACATTTATTTTTTTCATATCAAGAATGTTTATTGCAATTGCAATAATCAGTATACCTCCTGTAGCTGTAATTTCAGTTATCATTGTATTTAGTAACTCTTCACTAAACAAAACATTTATATATCCCGCTAATAAAGCTATTATGCCCTGATATAAAAGTACAGGTATTGCAGAGAAGACGACACCTATTCCTAAGGTAGATGCAAATACAATCGCCGAAAAACCATCGAGCATCGCCTTGATATAAAGCAAGCTATGATCATTGGTTAATCCACTATTTAGTGCACCTAATATTGCCATTGCTCCAATCGTATAAACTAATGTTGCGGTAACAAACGCTACAGCGATATTCCCTTCGCTTTTTTTATTCACTTTTTTTTCTATCCATTCTCCTAAATGATCTAGGCGCTGGTCAATTCGAAATATTTCTCCAATAACCCCACCAATTACTAGACTAAATATTACTAATAGAAAATTTTCGGATTTCAATCCCATCATAATCCCTTGCACTACTACAGCTAGACTAATTCCTTGCATTACAGTGGTCTTTATTTTTTCTGGAATATTGGTTAAAAAACTCCCAATAACCCCACCAATCACTATTGCAGTTGCATTGACTATTGTTCCTTCTAATACCATATAAATCACCTTCAATTCAAGTTTCAATTAAAAGAATTATATAACATATTCAATATTTTAAAAAGTAAATATAAACAAAATCCTAACCAAAACAAAGACAACCCTTAGTGGTTGTCTTCAGCCTTTATTCAATTCCGATCATATCTATTATTCTTTCTAAATCTGTCTTATTAAAGAATTCTATTTCGATTTTCCCTTTACTCTTACCTTCTCTTATTTTGACGGATGTTTTTAATTTATCTCGTAACTGATTTTCAAGCTGTTGAAATATCTTATTACTATTTCCTTCTTTTTTATCCCTCACAGGTGTTTCACGTGAAACAATTTCTTTATGCTCTTTTATTTCTTCTTCTAATGTCCTAACACTCCAGTTTTCTTTTAACGCTCTCTCAGAAAAATATTTTTGCTTTTCCTCGTTTTCAAGCGTGATTAATGCTCTTGCGTGGCCCATTGATAATTTGCCCGAGGCAACATCAGACAAAATAAATTGAGGTAGCTGCAACAGTCTTAAAAAATTCGCAACGTTTGGTCTACTTTTACCAAGCTTCGTAGCTAACTCTTCTTGAGTTAAATTAAATTTTTTCATTAATTTATCATAGGCATAGGCAACTTCAACCGGATTTAAATCTTCCCTTTGTAAATTCTCAATTAAAGCGACTTCCATCACTTGTTCATCAGTGAAATGTTTAATAACTACAGGTATTTTCTCTAATTCAAGTGCTTTTGTAGCTCGCCATCTTCTCTCACCAGCAACAATCTCAAAACCATTTAATGATTCTCTTACAACGATTGGCTGAATGACACCGTGTTCTTTAATAGAGGCCATCAATTCTGATAACTGATGTTCATTAAATGTTTTTCTGGGTTGATATGGATTGGGTCTAATTTTATTGACATCTATTTCTTTTACCAAATCTTTCTCATTAACCTCTATTGACGGTAATAACGCATCTAATCCTCTACCAAGTCTTTTACTCATACCCAACCACTTCCTTTGCTAAATCAAGATATACTTCAGCACCCTTTGATTTTGAATCATAAGCTATTATCGACTGTCCATAGCTAGGTGCTTCACTCAATCTAACATTTCTAGGAATAATAGTAGCATATACTTTCTCTCTAAAATATTTTTTTACTTCTTCAACAACTTGAATTCCTAAGTTTGTACGAGCATCAAACATAGTTAATAATACCCCTTCTATTTCAAGCTCCGTATTTAAATGCTTTTGGACTAGTCGAATGGTATTTAATAATTGACTTAATCCTTCTAGCGCATAGTACTCACATTGAATTGGAATTAAAACCGAGTCAGCTGCGGTTAAAGAGTTTATTGTTAAGATGCCTAATGATGGAGGACAATCGATGATAATATAATCATATTTATCTCTAATATGATGGAGTGCTTTCTTTAGACGAACTTCCCGAGAAATAGTAGGAACGAGTTCGATTTCTGCTCCAGCAAGCTGGATTGTTGCTGGTATCACATCTAGCTCTTCTGAGTCCGTTCTAAATACAGCATCTTGTAATGAAATATCATTGATTAACACGTCATAAATGCAAAATTGTACATCTGCTTTATTTATTCCTATACCACTGGTTGTATTCCCCTGTGGATCGATATCGATTAATAAAACCTTTTTATCTAATTTTGCCAAACTAGCACTCAAATTAACTGAAGTTGTGGTTTTTCCAACTCCACCTTTTTGATTGGCAACTGCTATTACTTTCCCCAAACCCTTCACCTCATTTAGAACAAAATAGTATATCTCCGCTGTAATAAACATAAAACTAAAATCTAAAGTTACTTTAGATTTTATTATTTAATGAATAAAAAAAACAGTCACAAAGTAATGTTTTTTTGAATTTTTATGTTTATACATAACAGATTATAAGCGGCAAATGAAGTTTGCCGCTTATAATGATTCTCCATTATTTTTTAGGTATCTTGATAACAAACTCATAATAATCGTCGTTATCAATTTCATCTGTTTCAATATCAAAGCCTGTTTTTAAAATCATATCAACAGATTGCCTAATCGTATTCATCGCTATTCTCATATCCCTTGAAAAAGCAACTTTTTTTGGTTTTTGTTTTTTATCCTCTGTATTTTTACCAAGAAGCTGTTTAATTCTTATCTCTGTTTGCTTTACATTTAATTCTTTGCTCATAATTTCATGTAGAACACTCTCTTGTAAATGACTATCATTTAATGATAATAATGCTCTAGCATGTCTTTCTGTGATTTTTCTAGCTAATAGCGCGTTTTGGATGACTGAGGATAAGTTTAGTAGCCTTATTTTATTCGCTATGGTCGATTGTCCTTTCCCTAACCGTTGAGCCAAGCTTTCTTGTGTTAATCCATGCAATTCAATAAGTCTTTGATAAGCTACCGCCTCTTCTATAGCAGTTAACCCTTCTCGTTGTAAATTTTCAATTAAAGATATTGAAGCAGTCTGAGTATCATTGAACTTCTTCACTATTGCAGGAATGGTATCCATCCCAAGACTTTTAACTGCTCTCCATCTTCTTTCTCCAGCAATAATTTCATATGTATCTTCTATTTGTCTTACAACGATAGGTTGTATAACTCCATGTGTCTTGATTGTTTTTGACAACTCAACTATTTTATCATCATCAAAAACAGTTCTTGGTTGATATGGACTAGGAACTATTTTATCAACTGGAATATGCCTTACTTCTTCCGTATCACGTTCGGTTAATCCTAAAAAACGAGAAAATTGGTCTTTCATATATAACCGCACCACCTAATTATTCATTCAAATTTTTATATTCTCTATTAAATTATAAATATCCTGCTTTTTTAAAACAAATAAATTTTTCTTATAAAATATTTAAGTCAAATATCACATGATATTGTTTCACGTGAAACAATATCATGTGATAGGATTTCTGGTTGGCGTTCCTGGTTTTCTGGGATAATTAATAGGCGTATTATTTGTTTTGTCAATAATAATAATATTTCTTTGTCCATAATTAAGAGGTAATTGTAAGGTGTGAACATTCTTGACTCTGCCACCAAGAATTTTAATCGCTTTTTTTCCTTCTGCCACTTCTTCCACCGCGTTTGAGCCTTTTAAGGCGATCATATATCCGTCTTTTTTTACAAAAGGCAAAGAAAGCTCGCTAAGTATATTTAACTTGGCAACTGCTCTTGTAACAACAACGTCATAAGCCTCTCTATACTGTTTCTTTTTTGCTATCTCTTCTGCTCTCCCATGAATATATTGAATATCCATAAGACCTAATTGTTCTACTAAGTTTTTTAAAAAAGTAATTCTTTTATTTAAAGAATCTAAGAGAGTCATTTGTAATTCTGGAAAACAAATCTTCAAAGGAATGCTCGGGAAACCAGCACCAACTCCTATATCAATAATTTTTTGATTGGAAAAATCAAAAAAGAAAGCTGGGGTGATAGAATCATAGAAATGTTTAATCATCACTTCGTCATGCTCAGATATAGCAGTAAGATTCATTCTTTTATTCCACTCGATTAATATTTGATAAAACTGGCTGAATTGTGCGAGTTTTTTTTCACTACAATCAATACCCTTTTTATAAAACATATCTTTCAATTCATCCATCATTTTTTAATCTCCATTTTCTTTTTGCCTTGCTGTTCAATATAAATCAATAAAATCGAAATGTCCGATGGGGTTACTCCAGAAATTCTTGAAGCCTGTCCTATATTGATTGGTTTTATTTTATTTAATTTCTCCTTCGCTTCAATAGCGATACCGTTGATTTTATTATAATCAATCCACTCTGGGATTTTCTTTAACTCAACCTTCTTCATTTTTTCTACTTGTGCCAATTGTTTTTCGATATAACCAGAATACTTTATTTGTATGACTACCTGTTCTTTTACATCAGCATTTAACTCATAAGGAGATGGTGAGATTGTTTCTATATGATGATAATCAATCTCTGGCCTCCTCAATAACACGTCTAAATTGACTGCGTTATTTAATTCAGCAGTACCTGCTTCTCTAAGCAGCGTCTGTATTGATTCAGTAGGTTTTACTTTTGTGTTTCTTAGCCTGTTTATTTCAAGCTCGGTTTTTTCCTTTTTTTCTAAAAATCTCTTATACCGAGAATCATCAACTATTCCTAAATTGTAACCAATTTCTCTTAGTCTGAAATCAGCGTTGTCGTGACGTAATAATAATCTATACTCTGCCCTAGATGTTAGTAGCCTATATGGTTCATTTGTTCCTTTCGTTACTAAATCATCAATAAGTACTCCGATATAGGCTTGGGACCTGTCTAGAATAATAGGGTCTTTATTTAAAACCTTACAGGCTGCATTTATACCTGCCATGATCCCTTGACCTGCTGCTTCTTCATAGCCAGAGGTCCCGTTTAATTGTCCAGCCGTAAATAGGTTTTTAATTCTTTTTGTCTCTAGAGTAGGCCATAACTGAGTTGGTACGATTACATCATATTCGATGGCATAGCCTGGTCTCATTACTTCAGCTTTTTCTAAACCTGAAATCGTTCTAAGCATATCAATTTGTACATCCTCTGGCATGCTAGTGGATAACCCTTGGACATACATTTCTTTTGTAAACTCCCCTTCAGGCTCTAAAAATATTTGATGTCTTGGTTTATCGTTAAAACGTACGATTTTATCTTCAATCGAAGGGCAATACCTTGGTCCTGTTCCCTCAATCACACCAGAAAACATTGGTGCCCTATGTAAATTGTTATTGATAATGGAGTGTGTCATGAAATTTGTATAGGTCAACCAACAAGGAATCTGATCTAAACGATACACTTTAGTATCAAACGAGAATGATCTATGTTCTTCATCACCAGGTTGAATCTCCATCTTTGTAAAATCAATGGTATCTTTATGGATTCTAGGCGGTGTGCCTGTTTTAAAACGAACTAAATTAAACCCTAAATCTTTAAGATTCTCAGATAATTTAACAGAGGGCTGTTGATTATTAGGACCACTTTCATAGATCAGATCACCAATAATTATTTTCCCTCTAAGATAAGTTCCGGTGGTTAATACGACCGTTTTACTAAAATACGATGCGCCAGATTTAGTGATTATCCCTTTTATTTCACTATCTTCAACGATTAACTCTTCTACCATTGCTTGTTTAATGGTTAAATCCTTTTGGATTTCAAGTGTTTCTTTCATTTGATTTTGGTAAGCAAATTTATCGGCTTGCGCACGTAAAGCATGAACAGCAGGTCCTTTACCTGTATTTAACATCCTCATTTGCAAATAGGTTTTATCGATATTTCTGCCCATTTCCCCGCCTAATGCATCAATTTCACGAACAACATGTCCTTTAGCAGGTCCTCCTATTGAAGGATTACAAGGCATAAATGCAATAGTATCGAGACTAATAGTTAATAATAAGGTTTTTACACCCATCCTTGCTGAAGCTAATGCTGCTTCTGCACCAGCATGTCCAGCCCCTACGACAATACATCCGAATTCTCCAGCTTTATATCCCATAAAGTCCCCTCCAAACTACTTTCCAACACAAAATTGAGAAAAAATTTGATTTGTTAAATCCTCGCCAATAGAATCACCAATAATCTCACCAAGATAAGCCCAAGTGTTTTTTAAATCTATAGCTATCATATCAATTGGTAGCCATTGTTCAATAGCATCCTTTGCATCTTCTATACTTTTATTACTCTTTTTTAACAAAGAAATATGTCTACTATTTGAGACATAGGTAAGATCATCAGCATTCATTTGCCCTTTTAAAAATAATTGGCTGATTTCATTCTCTAAATCTTCAATTCCTTTGTTTTCTTTTATAGATGTATATATTATAGTAGACTGTTGTAATATTTTCTTTATTATTTCTATCTCTAATTTATTAGGTAGATCTGTCTTATTAATAATTACGATTGATTTATAGTTCTTTACTACTTCTAACAGCTTTAATTCATCTTCAGTTAAAGGTTCGTTATGATTAAACACAAATAATACTAAATCAGCCTCTTCTAAAGCCCTTTTAGATTTTTCTACTCCCATCCTCTCCACTATATCGTCTGTTTCACGAATACCAGCTGTATCGATTATTTTTAGAGGGATACCATTGATATTAATATATTCTTCAATAATGTCTCTTGTTGTGCCAGGTATTTCTGTTACAATAGCCTTATTCTCGTCTAACAAAATATTTAATAATGAAGATTTCCCTACATTAGGTTTTCCAATAATTACAGTAGAAATCCCATCTCTTAATATTTTCCCTTGCTCTGCTTGATGAATTAGTTTATTGATTTTATTTTTAACATCTAATGATTTACTTAATAAAAAATCATGTGTCACAGATTCTACATCATGTTCTGGATAGTCAATAGAAACCTCAATATGAGCTAATACCTCAAGTAAATCCTGTCTGATCTCTTTAATAGCTTTAGATAGTTTTCCTTCTACTTGCTTCATAGCAATTTTCATGGCTCTATCGGTCTTAGAACGAATAAGATCGATAATAGCCTCAGCTTGCGAAAGATCTATTCTACCATTTAAAAAGGCTCTTTTTGTAAATTCACCAGGCTCAGCTATACGGATACCACTTTCTAGAACAAGCTGTAATGCTCTATTTGTTGAAACCAACCCACCATGACAATTTATCTCAACAATATCTTCCGTAGTAAAAGTTTTAGGTGCCTTCATCACCGAAACCATCACTTCATCTATTATTTCGTCGTTGGAGTCAACCAAACGACCATAATTTATCGTATGACTATCTACTTCCGTTAGATGTTTTTTTCCTTTAAACAATTGATCTACTTTTTCTATTGCCTCATCTCCACTAACTCTAATGATAGCAATACCACCTTCACCAATAGGTGTGGAAATGGCTGCGATTGTATCGTAATCCATAACATTCACTCCAAAAATAATTAATTTTACTAATAAAATAGAATACCATTTTCAAGCTAAAAAAACAAAAAAAATCCGCATTTGACAAAAAAATAATACTTTAATATCTTTCCCAATTTCTTATTTTAATAAAGGCTAAAATTAATATCAAAAAAAAACCCTGTATCATACAGGGAATTTAATGTTTATCTATTTTTTTGTAATGACTACTTTTCGATTCGGCTCTTCACCAAGACTGTATGTTTGCACTCGACCATGATTCTGTAATTGTGTATGAATGATTTTTCTTTCGAGTGGAGTCATAGGCTCTAATACAACATCCTTACCCGTCCTCAACACCTTATTTGCTAACTTATCGGCTAGATCTTCAAGTGTTGCTTTTCTTCTTTTACGATAATTTTCAGCATCTAAAATAATTCGCATTTTTTCATCTTTATTATTTTTGTTGACAACTATATTTACTAAATACTGAAGAGCATCTAATGTTTGACCTCTTCTGCCAATTAGTATTCCTAAATCAGCCCCAACTAGATTTAACAAGATATTATAGTTGTCTTGATCCATTTGTTCTATTTCCACAGGAACATTCATGGTTTGAAAGATATCTGTTAAAAAAGTCTTTGCTACATCTATATGTCCTGTGCTTTGAAGTAACTCTACCTCAACAACAGCCTCTTTTGAACCCATTAAACCAAATAATCTTTTCGTTGGTTTTTCAAGAATATTCACTTTTACCTTATCTTCTGTTGCATTCAATTCTCTGAGGGCTGAACTAACAGCTTCTTCTACAGTTTTGCCTGTAGCTATTATCTTTTTCATATTTAATGCCCCCCCAATTACTATTTTATTCCTTTTACAAATTTCGTTTGAACAATAGTAAAGATATTTCCTATTACCCAATATAAAGCTAACGCTGAAGCAAATTGTAAACTAAAGAACAAAATCATAGCTGGCATAAAGTATGTCATGATTTTCTGTTGTTGTGCCGCTTGGCTACTAACACTTGTTGATCCCATAGTCTTTGTTTGAATATATGTCGTAATAGCAGCTAAAACAGGTAAAATATAGAGCGGATCTGGTTGACCAAGTTGTAACCACAAAAAGGATGAATGGGCTATATTCGCATTTCTCATGATTGCATGATAAAACGCGATTAAAATTGGCATTTGAACAATGAGCGGTAAACAACCAGACAAAGGATTAACATTGTGCTGTTGAAAAAGCTTCATTGTTTCCTCTTGCACTTTTTGTGAGTTATCCTTAAATTTCTCTCTTATTTTTTTAATTTCAGGTTGTAGTTGTTGCATTGCTTTTGAGCTTTTAATCTGAGTCATCATTAATGGTAAAACTAGAAAACGAATTAATATAGTAACTAGTATAATGGAAAGTCCATAATTATTGAACAATATTTTAGCAAAGAAATCTAATGCCTGCGCTAAAGGGGAAACAAAATATTTATCCCAAATCCCGTTATTAGGATCTATCGGCGTATTAGGACTAGCAGAGCAACCAGTACTAATAAACATCAAAGCTATTACAATCAAAAAAAATATCGAGCGTTTTTTCAAAAACAACTCCTCCTCTAAATTATTAAGGTTTCTTTTTTGGTACCGGATCATACCCGCCAGGATGGAACGGATGACACTTTGCAATTCTCTTTGTAGACATCCATCCACCTTTTACCACTCCATGCTCATGTATTGCCTCTAAAGCATAGGCTGAACAAGTAGGATAAAAACGACATGTGGGTGGCTTTATCGGTGATATATATTTGCGATAAAAACGAATTAAGGAAAGGAATAATTTTTTTATAATGACTCAACACCTCTATTTTAAGAATATGTATACAGTAATTTATTCTTAAAATTACCTTAATATTTTAATCTTTATCAAATAGCTTTGCTTTTAATAATAAATCAGTAAGGCTTCTTGTAAAACGAACATAGTCCATATCAGCAGTAGATTTCCGCGCAATAATAATCAAGTCTATATTCTTTTGCACGCTATTTTGTGCTGTAACTTTGCGAAAAGCCTCTTTAATTAATCGCTTCACCCGATTCCTAATTACAGCATTCCCTACTTTTTTACTTACAGAAATCCCTAAACGAAAATCCTCTATTTGCGGATTTTTAAGAATAAATAAGACTAATTCGCGATTAGCTATAGATTTCCCTCTATTATAAACTTTTCTAAAGTCTTTTCTTTTCTTTAATCGATACTTACTTTGCAAAAATAAAACCTCCACACAGAAAAAAATTTTTAAAAGTTCTATGTGAAGTATAGGTTTATTATTCAATGATTAAACCTATTTTACCACATCACTTATTATAAACTAAAAATATGTTTTAAAATATTATAATTTTTACCTAAATAATTAATGGATATTACCAATTATCAATATTTTAAAAAAAAGAAAAAAGACCACTTAAAAGGTGGCCTATGCAGAAATTACTTTTCTTCCTTTTCTACGGCGGGCGCTTAAAACATTGCGGCCATTCTTAGTACTCATTCTTTGACGAAATCCATGTACCTTTTTTCTTTTACGTACGTTTGGTTGAAAAGTTGGTTTCATATATTTACACCCCCTCTTGAGGATTAGAAATTTTCAAAGACATTCTTAGCTATTCTATCAACTAACGCTATCATCTGTCAAGATTTCAAAAGAAAACGATAAAAAACAGAACAAATAATCTATTTATCCACATTGAGGAAATAATTAACGGCTAAAATAAGACGTTGTGGATAAATAAAATATCAATTTCTACAATATTAGACAATTTGTTTACAACTTATAAACAAAATATAGTATTGTTGATAAGTATAATACACAAGTTATAGTAATTGTGGATAAATACAATAAAACCATTGATTATATAGGTTTTATTTGATATCATGTTTTTGATTTGACTGGTGAATATTTAATATTTTACAAAAAGATATTCACAACTTGTGGATAAGATTGTGGACATTTAACACAGGTTGTGGATTTTTTATTCACATCATCCGTTATGGTGTGAATATAAACCATTATTCTTCATAAATTAACGATATTTTATCCACAAAATACATATACTCCTGTGGATATAAGGGGGCTTACGGTGGAACAATTAAATCCTTTATGGCAAAAAGTACTAAATATTATTGAAACAAAATTAAGTAAACCTAGCTTTGAAACATGGTTACAATCTACAAAAGCATCTTCATTAGAGAATGATATGCTTACTATTATTGCACCCAATGAATTTGCTAGAGATTGGCTTGAATCAAGATATCTAACATTAATTCAAGACACTTTATATGAAATCATTGGCGAAAAATTAAATATTAAATTTATTACTCCTTCATCAGCCCAGGATATAGATTTAGATCAAAATGATAATATGGATTTTGATAACAGAAGATTCAATGATGAAGAAAATTACAGTAAGATTATGAAGCCAATCCTAAATCCGAAGTATGTTTTTGATACCTTTGTCATTGGAACAGGAAATCGCTTTGCTCATGCTGCGTCCTTAGCAGTAGCTGAAGCACCAGCAAAGGCTTATAATCCTTTATTTATTTATGGCGGTGTTGGTCTAGGGAAAACACATTTAATGCATGCAATTGGCCATTATGTGATAGAGCATAATAAAAATGCAAGTGTACTATATATTTCATCTGAAAATTTTACTAATCAATTTATTAATTCAATTCGTGACAATAAAACAGTAGAATTTAGAAATAAATATAGAAATATTGATATCCTATTAATTGACGATATTCAATTTTTAGCTGGGAAAGAGCAAACACAAGAAGAATTTTTCCATACATTTAATGCATTACATGAGGCAGATAAACAAATTATTATCTCAAGTGATAGACCACCAAAGGAAATACCTACATTAGAGGACAGATTACGATCTAGGTTTGAATGGGGTTTAATAACAGATATTCAGCCCCCAGATCTTGAAACAAGAATTGCAATTTTAAGAAAGAAAGCGAGAGCAGAAAATTTAGATATACCAAATGAAGTTATGATTTATATAGCAAATCAAATCGACTCTAATATTCGCGAATTAGAAGGAGCTCTCATTAGAGTAGTTGCTTATTCCTCATTAATTAATAAGGACATGAATGTAGATTTAGCTTCTGAAGCATTAAAGGATATCATTCCTGCTTCTAAACCAAAAATAATTACAATACACGATATCCAACAGCAAGTTGCAACTCATTTTAATTTAAAATTAGAGGATTTTAAAGCGAAAAAAAGAACGAGAATTGTCGCCTTTCCAAGACAAATCGCCATGTATTTAGCAAGAGAGTTAACTGATTTCTCCCTTCCTAAAATAGGTGAAGAATTTGGCGGAAGAGACCATTCTACCGTTATTCATGCTTATGATAAAATTACTAATCAATTGAAGAAAGACGTTGAATTAGAAAAGAATATTAAGTCGATAAAGGAAAGGCTACAAAACTAATAAAAATCATTAAAAATAAGGGGTAAAATCAATTCATTTTATACACAGCTTATCAACAAACAAAAGTAAGTACTACTAAAACAATTAGCTGCTTACTAACATATCAACAGGCCTTATTACTACTAAAAAATATTTAACTTAATATATATATGCTAAAGAGTAAAAGAATATTCCACATATGGAGGTTTATTATGCATTTTATTATTCAAAAAAATTATTTGGTAAATAGTTTACAGCATGTAAGTAAAGCAGTTTCAACGAAAACAACAATCCCTATTTTAACAGGAATAAAATTTAATATCAGCGAAAGTGGCTTGATATTAACAAGCAGTGATTCAGATATTACCATTCAATTAACTATTCCAATCATGGATAATGAGAATGAGATTATAAAGGTATTTAAAGAGGGACAAATTGTACTTCCCAAATACATCGTTGATATTGTAAAAAAATTACCAAATGATGAAGTTGAGTTTAATATGATTGATCACTTAACTATAATCATAAAATCTGGACAATCTGAATTTAGATTAAACGGATTTGATGCAGAAGAATTCCCTGATTTACCTCAAATTAACGAAGATTATGAATTTCAGATGCAAAGTGAATTATTAAAAACAATGATAAGGCAAACGATCTTTGCAATTTCAACCGTTGAAAGTAGACCAATCTTAACTGGTGTCCTTTGGCAATTAGAACAAAAAGCTTTAAAATTTGTCGCTACAGATTCACATCGTTTAGCAGTCAGAGAAGCAGTAGTTGAAAGTTCGGATGATTTATCCCTTCATAACATTGTTGTACCAGGAAAATCATTACAAGAGTTAAGTAAAATACTAAATGACGATCAAAGATTAGTAAAAATTATGGTAAATGAAAATCAAATGATTATTAAGAATGGGAACTTGATCTTTATATCAAGGTTATTGGATGGAACTTATCCTGATATCTCAAG
This sequence comes from uncultured Bacillaceae bacterium, assembly GCA_964514395.1. GTDB lineage: Bacteria > Bacillota > Bacilli > Tepidibacillales > Tepidibacillaceae > CAZEQK01. The sequence goes on along the minus strand of CAZEQK010000003.1, from coordinate 82,541 downwards.
AATAATACCAGATAAAGGAAAAAGTAAGATTATACTACAAACAAAACATTTATTAGACGCAATTGAAAGAGCGTCTCTTTTAGCAAAAGACACAAAAAATAATTTAGTAAAGTTATCCATGCTAGATCATTCTATTCTAGAAATATCATCTAATCTTCCAGAGGTAGGGAAGGTAACAGAGACGATAGTAATAAATGAAAGTAGTGGAGAAGACATAAAAATTACCTTTAATGCTAAATATACTATTGATGCATTACGTTCTATTGATAGTAAAGAGATATTAATTGAATTTACTGGTGCATTAAGTCCTTTTATCATAAAACCAAATGATCAAGACAAGATGTTACACCTTATCTTGCCGGTTAGAACTTATTAAATAGATGAATCAAACGATTAAGCGAAGTTTGAAAAGGAGAACTTTGAATGGAAGATATTTTTATAAGTGATGACTATATAACATTAGGGCAATTTTTAAAATTAGCAAACATCATTCAATCAGGAGGACATGTTAAAGTCTTTTTATTAGAGAATAAAATATATGTAAATGATGAAAAGGAAGATCGAAGAGGAAAAAAACTTTATATAAATGATATAATAAAAATAGACGATGTAGGAGCTTATATCATTAAACATAAAATGTAACCTATTCTCACTTTTTCATAATTAGTATAGAAAGCTTTTATTCAAAGTGAATATGGGCTTATATGTGTATGGTGGGAGATAGACCCTAGAATACGACTTTATAGGAGAGATCTCATTGTATATCAATCATCTCCAATTAAAAAATTTTCGAAATTACAAAGATTTGAATATCTCTTTTAATCAGAAAATCAATATTATTTATGGAAACAACGCACAAGGAAAGACAAATATATTAGAATCCTTATATTTACTAGCATTGACTAAATCACATCGAACTTCAAAGGATAAAGAATTGGTCCGATGGGACCAATCTTTTTCTGTAATTAAATGTTCACTAGCCAACAGGTTAGGAAATATAGAATTAGAGATACAATTAAATTCTAAAGGGAAAAAAGCTAAGGTTAATCATTTAGAAAAAAGAAAGTTAAGTGAATACATTGGCACATTTAATGTGGTCATGTTTGCCCCTGAAGATTTAATTTTAGTAAAAGGAAGTCCACAAAACAGACGGAAATTTCTCGATTTAGAAATTGGACAAGTAAGTCCTTCATATATTCACCATCTATCCCAGTTTCAAAAGATTATCCAACAGAGGAACAATTTGTTAAAGGATTTTTCAAAGGAAAACAAGAATAAAATAGAGTTATTAGATATTTGGGATGTGCAAATGATTGAGCATGGTACGAAAGTAATGATGAGAAGAAATCTTTTTATTGATAAATTACAAAAATGGGCCAATGCTATTCATGCAGATATTACAGATGGGAAGGAAAATATAAGAATATCCTATAAACCTTCCTTTTTAGTGGAGGATTTTAATGAAGGAGAAGCTAACGTTATTAAAATATATAAAAATCATCTAACGAAAGTTAGACAACAAGAGATATATCGTGGGACTACGTTAATCGGTCCCCATCGTGATGATCTTGAATTTTTTGTTAATGATATAAATGTTCAATTATATGGTTCTCAAGGTCAGCAGCGTACAACAGCTTTATCTTTAAAATTAGCAGAAATTGAATTAATATATGAGGAAACTGGTGAATACCCCATTCTATTACTTGATGATGTGTTATCAGAATTAGATAAAAAAAGACAAACTCATTTAATAAAAGCAATCGAGAATAAAGTCCAGACAATGATTACAACGACAAGTATCGATAATATAGATTTTTCTAATATTAACGAGGCATTTTTGATGTATGTGGAAAATGGGTCGATTGAAAAGAAATGAGGTGAAGATGATGTTTATTCATATTGGTGGGGATACTGTAGTAAGAACAAAGGATGTTATTGCTATTTTGGATGTGAATAATAAAAAAACGAAAAGTAAAAAAGAATATAATTTTTTAGATAGAGTAGAAAATGGTAAAGAAGTGGTAAAAATAAATAATGTAGATGTTAAATCGCTTGTTATTACAAATGATAAGATATATTATTCTCCTATCTCTTCGTTAACATTAAAAAAACGCTCAAACTTTTATTTATA
>CAZEQK010000003.1:0-80310 GCA_964514395.1 uncultured Bacillaceae bacterium | reverse complement strand
AAGTGGAACTTCATTCAGACGTTTTACCTGAATGTTAGAGACACTTATCCAGGAGATTAGCGCCGCTTATAATCCGAAATGAAAATTAGCGGGGGTTAACTATCGGGCAAAGTGGAACTTCATTCAGACGTTTTACCTGAATGTTAGAGACACTTATCCAGGAGGTTAGCGCAGGCTTGCTATCGGATAAATAAATTTCTTGTTCGAAGAAAAAAGGTTTTTGAAATGGAAGGTGTATATATGGAAACGAAACAACAATCAAACTATGATGAGAGTCAAATCCAAGTTTTAGAAGGTCTTGAGGCAGTTAGGAAGAGACCTGGGATGTATATTGGTTCTACAAGCGAAAGAGGATTGCACCATCTTGTGTGGGAGGTAGTTGATAATAGTATAGATGAAGCCTTAGCAGGTTTCTGTGACCATATTATTGTTACTATTCAACCAGATAATAGTGTGAAGGTAGTTGATAATGGTAGGGGGATTCCAGTTGGGATACATCCAAAGATTGGTCGTCCAGCTGTTGAAGTAGCTTTAACAATATTACATGCAGGTGGTAAATTTAATGGAGATGCTTATAAGGTTTCTGGTGGATTACATGGTGTTGGTGTATCTGTTGTAAATGCTTTATCTGAATGGCTAGAGGTAGAAGTGAAGGTAGATGGGAAAATATATCAACAAAAATATGCAAGAGGTATACCTCAGTATGATTTAAAAGTTATTGGTGATACAGATAAAACAGGTACTACTGTAATTTTCAAACCAGATGAAGAAATTTTTCAAGAGACTACTGAATTTATTTATGATACCTTAAAAAACCGTTTAAGAGAGTTAGCTTTTTTAAATAGAGGGATAAAAATTGATTTAATTGATGAAAGAAAAGAAAATAAAGAAGAGTCTTTTAAATATGAAGGTGGTATTAGTTCTTTTGTTGATTATCTAAATAAAAATAGGCAAACTTTACACAAAAGCCCTATTTTTGTTGAAGGAGAAAAGGATCAGATAAACATAGAAATAGCGTTGCAATATAATGATAGCTATTCTAGTAATATTTTATCCTTTGCTAATAATATCAACACCCATGAGGGTGGTACCCATGAAGCAGGCTTTAAAAGTGCCTTAACAAGGGTTTTAAATGATTATGCGCGAAAAAACAATATAATAAAGGAAGCAGAATCAAACTTAACAGGCGATGATGTAAGAGAAGGTTTAACAGCAATTATAAATGTGAAAATACCTGACCCACAATTTGAGGGACAGACAAAAACAAAACTTGGAAATAGTGAGGTAAGAGGAATTACTGAATCTATTTTCGCTGAACGATTATCCACCTTTTTAAATGAAAACCCATCAGTAGCAAAAAAAATAATAGAAAAATCTGTTTTGGCAGCAAGAGCCCGTGATGCAGCAAGAAAAGCAAGAGAATTGACAAGAAGAAAAAATGCATTAGAAGTAAGTTCATTACCTGGGAAATTAGCAGATTGTTCTTCAAAAGATGCATCAATCAGTGAAATTTATATTGTTGAGGGAGATTCTGCTGGTGGCTCTGCAAAACAAGGTAGAGATCGTAATTTCCAGGCAATATTACCACTTAGAGGAAAAATCATTAATGTTGAAAAAGCTAGATTAGATAAAATTTTTGCTAATACTGAAATTAGGGCAATGATTACAGCACTTGGCACTGGTATTGGTGAAGACTTTGACATTAGCAAAGCAAGATATCATAAAATTGTTATTATGACAGACGCTGATGTGGATGGAGCTCATATTCGCACCTTGTTATTAACCTTCTTCTTCAGGTATATGAGAGAATTAATTGAATATGGCTATATTTATATTGCACAACCTCCTTTATATAAAGTTCAGCAAGGAAAAGTAATAAAATACGCTTATAGTGATCATGAATTAGAAAAAACTAAAAAAGAATTAGTTGGAAAATCAGAGCCTGCTATTCAGAGATATAAAGGTTTAGGAGAAATGAATCCTCAGCAATTATGGGAGACTACAATGGACCCAGAAAGCAGAACCTTATTACAGGTTAGCCTACAGGATGCATCGGATGCAGATCAAGTGTTTGAAACATTAATGGGAGACAAAGTAGAACCAAGAAGAGAATTTATTGAAGAGCATGCCCAGTATGTTCGGAATTTAGATGTATAAATTAAGAGGATGGAGATAAATAATGGAAAATCCTAGAGTAAAAGAAGTAAGCATTAGTCAGGAAATGAAAAGTTCCTTCATTGATTATGCTATGAGTGTAATAGTAAGTCGAGCGCTTCCTGATGTAAGGGATGGACTAAAACCGGTTCACCGTCGAATACTTTATGCAATGAATGAGCTTGGTATGACGCCAGATAAGGCATATAAAAAATCAGCTAGAATTGTTGGAGAAGTAATAGGTAAATATCATCCACACGGTGATGTAGCTGTATATGATACGATGGTAAGAATGGCCCAAGATTTTTCTTACCGATATCCACTTATCGATGGACATGGTAATTTCGGATCTGTTGACGGTGATTCTGCCGCTGCAATGCGTTACACTGAAGCAAGAATGTCTAAAATTTCTTCGGAACTATTACGTGATATAAATAAAGAAACAATCGATTTTGGAGATAATTATGATGGATCAGAAAGAGAACCATTAGTTTTACCAGCAAGATTTCCTAATCTATTAGTAAATGGTACATCTGGTATTGCTGTTGGAATGGCAACCAATATACCCCCTCACCAGCTTGGCGAGGTTATTGATGGAGTTATATCTTTAATCAAAAACCCAGAGACAGAAATTGATGAATTAATGGAGATTATTAAAGGTCCGGATTTTCCAACTGGTGGTACCATCATGGGGTTGGAAGGCATAAAAAAGGCTTATCGTACTGGTAAAGGAACTGTTATCATTAGGGCAAAAGCTAATATAGAAGAGATGAGTAATAATAAGCATAGAATCATCATAGATGAAATCCCTTATCAAGTAAATAAAGCGAGATTAATAGAAAAAATTGCTGAATTAGTTCGAGATAAAAAAATAGATGGTATTACCGATTTAAGAGATGAATCCGATAGAAATGGTTTACGTATCGTTATAGAGCTACGAAGAGATGTAAACGCAAATGTTATTCTAAACAATTTGTATAAATTGACATCCCTACAAACTTCTTTTGGAATCAATATGCTAGCTTTAGTTGATGGGCAACCAAAAGTATTAAATATAAAAGAAGTTCTATATCATTATTTGAATCATCAACAAGTTGTTATAAGAAAAAGAACTGAATTTGAACTTAGAAAAGCTGAAAACAGGGCTCATATTTTAGAAGGGTTAAGAGTAGCGTTAGATCATCTAGATGCAGTGATTAAATTAATCCGTGCTTCGCAGACAACAGAAGAGGCTAAAGATGGCCTAATGGAGAATTTTGAGTTATCCGAAATTCAAGCACAAGCTATTCTTGATATGCGGTTACAAAGATTAACGGGATTAGAAAGAGAAAAAATTGAGAATGAATATCAAGAATTGATGAAGAAAATAGAAGAATTAAGAGCAATCTTGAACGATGAACAGAAAATACTTGCAATTATTCAAGACGAATTAATTGAAATAAAAGGTAAATTTAATGATGGCAGATTGACAAAGATTACGATGACTAATGATGAGCTAGAGGATGAAGATTTAATTCCTGAAGAAGAAGTAGTCGTGATGATTACTCATCAGGGATACATCAAAAGATTACCTGTTTCCACCTATAGAAGTCAGAAACGTGGGGGAAAAGGTGTAAGTGGAATGGGAACAAAAGAAGATGACTTTGTTCAGCATATATTTACCACTAGCACCCATAACTACATCATGTTTTTCACGAACAAGGGGAAAGTTTATAAGTTAAAAACCTATGAAATTCCAGACTTAAGTAGAACGGCAAAGGGTACTCCAATTATTAATTTGATGCAAATCGAAAAGGGAGAATGGATAAATGCTGTTTTTCCAATAAAAGAATTTACATCAGATAATTATTTATTCTTTGCAACATCTCATGGATTAGTAAAAAAATCCGCATTATCCGATTACGAAAATATTAGAAGAGGCGGTATCATAGCGATAAATCTCAAGGAAAACGATGAGTTAATCGGTGTGAAATTAACGGATGGTAAGCAGGATATTTTCTTAGGAACACAAAAGGGTCAATCTATTCGTTTTTCTGAAAAAGATGTTAGAACAATGGGAAGAGGTGCAACAGGAGTAAAAGGTATTCATTTAACGAAAGATGATTTAGTTATTGGTATGGATAATATCGTTGATAATCAGGAAATATTAATCGTTACTTCAAATGGATATGGAAAAAGAACCCCAGCATCAGAATATCGTTCTCAAACCAGAGGTGGAAAGGGAATAAAAACATTAAACGTTACGAAGAAAAACGGGGCAATTGTTGGACTGAAGGTAGTAACGGATGAGGATGAACTAATGCTTGTAACAACTAGCTCCATGGTTATCCGTTTACGTGTGAAAAATATTTCAATTATGGGTAGATACACTCAGGGCGTTAGATTAATTGCGTTAAAAAAAGACATATATGTTACAACGGTTGCTAGGATTGAATTTCACGAAGATAAATAAATCATCATGATGATAAAAGGGGGCAAATTGCTCCTTTTTATTATAAAAATAAAAGTTTATTTTTATATAAAAATCTTTTAATCTTCTCGTATTTTTTGTTAAAATTCATATAAAGACAGAAACACATTTTATTTTTTAAAGGTGGTCTTCTTGTATGTTCATTTCAATTATGGGAATTTATGAAGGTATGAAGTTGTCTAATGATGTGCATAGCAAACTTGGAGGCATTCTTTTTAAAAAGGGTACGGTATTAGATCAATCTGCCATTGAAATCTTAAAAGCTTTTGATGTAAAAAAAATTGAAATTGAAGACACAGAAAAAAAGACTATAAAAAAAGAAAAAAAAGATAATGATATTAGTAATAAGAGTTATCATCCTAGCTTTAATGAATTTAAAAACAATGTTTCTCAAGCGATAAAAGAGGCGGATAAACTTTTTAAAATAGCGCAAGGAAATGCACCAATACCGATATTTGAATTACGTAAGGCAATACAACCATTGTTAAGTGATGAGTATCAAAAGCTTAAGTATTTTACAACGCTAAGCTATAATCATGATGATTTTATTAAATATAATAGCTATCACGCTATCTCCGTAGGAATTATTTCTAGTGCACTTGCCAAATGGTATGGATTAAATCAAGCTGAAAGAATGCAAATTGCATTAGCTGGAGCGTTACATGATATAGGAATAATTCGTATTCCCAATAATATTACTACCATTAAAGGAGCCCTATCAGTAGAAGAGTATGATGAAGTTAAAAAGCATACCCTTTATGGATATCAGATACTTAAAGAAACAAGAGGGATAAATGATGGGGTTTTACTAGCTGTTCTTCAACACCATGAAAGAATAGATGGTAGTGGTTACCCATTTCAGCTAAAAAATGAAAAAATTCATTTATATGCAAAAATTATTGCTGTTGCAGATGTTTTTCATGCGATGATTTCAAAAAGAAGCTATCGAGAAGAATACTCCCCATATAAAGCAATAGATCTTATTATGTATGATAGCTTTGGCAAATTAGACCCAATATTGGTAAGATTGTTTACTAACAATATGACGAAGTATACAAATGGAACAAAAGTAATATTAAGTAATGGCCATGAAGGATTTATTGTATTTGTGGATAGTAAACACCCAACAAGACCCTGGGTTAAGGTTGGAGATTCCATTATCAATTTAGAGAAAGAAAAGGAATTATTTATAAAAGAGGTAATATAATCGATTGTTAAATATGTGACATATTATTAATACTAGATATGATTTAGGAGGTACTAGTGACTTTGAAAAAAAATAAAATAATGGCTACTAGAACCATGTTTTTGATCATTTTATCACTTTTAGCCATCAATATTGGCAATTTCAATAGTTCTGTTTATGGAAAAGAGGAAATAACCAAGCAACCCGTTCCCACGATAGATTCAACCTATCATGAATGGTATCAAAATAATTATGATTACGCTATCGATCATCTTAACCATAGTAAGATTAAAAGAGAGGTAAAAGGGCTATATGTAACTGGTAATACAGCAGGAAGTGATTATATTAATCACTTAGTCGATTTACTAAATAAAACTCAACTAAACAGTCTTGTCATCGACGTGAAAGAGGATAGAGGCTATTTAACCTTTAAATCAAACAATCCATTAATTAAAGAAATTGGCTCAGATAGAAGGACATTTATTGAAGACATTGATGGATTATTGCATAAATTAAAAGAAAATAATATATATACGATTGCAAGAATTGTGACCTTTAAGGATCCATTCTATGCTGGTTCGAAGCCTCAAAATGCGATACAAAAAAAGACTGGCGGGGTATGGCGGGATAATAATGGAGTTTCTTGGGTAGATCCCTATAAAAAACAAGTATGGGATTATGATATTTCAATAGCTAAGGAAGCTGCAGAAAAAGGATTTAATGAAATTCAATTTGATTACATTAGATTTCCAGAGAACGGAGCAAAAGTTAATAGAGAAGCAACCTTTGATAATCCTAATCATTTATCTAAAGCTGAAGTAATCGCTTCTTTTTTAGCCTATTCGAAGGAACAATTGAAGGACTATCCTGTATTTATTTCTGCCGATGTTTTTGGTTTAACAACTAGTGCAGCAGGGGATATGGGAATCGGACAAAATTGGGATATTCTTTCACCTATTATTGATTACATTAGTCCAATGATGTATCCCTCACATTATGGTAAAAGAGTATATGGAATTCCTATTCCTGATGCAAATCCATATGATGTGATAAAGTACGGAATCATTGATGCGAAAAAGAAAAATGAAAAAATTATCCAAAGGGGAGAAACCCCTGCGATTATACGTCCTTGGTATCAGGATTTCACTGCAAAATGGGTAAATGGACATATCACCTATGGACCTAAAGAGGTACTACAACAAATAAAAGCAGGTAATGATTTAAATGTGAACCAATATATCATGTGGAATGTTGTAAATAGATATAGCGAGAAGGCTTGGATTAAATAAGGTGGGTTTCCACCTTATTATTTAATTTCCCTCAAAAATAAGGAATTCATCTAACAAGTTATTTAGTATCATATTTGGGAATTTTCGCATGGTTATATTAATGAATTCATTGATGATATACATGTCTTCTGATGTGAATGAGAAGATAATGTCACCCCATAATTCTGTTTCATATCTACAAAGCATTCCGAGATTAAACATGAGCATATAATCAACCATAATTTCTGGAAGGTGGGATGCTGGTGAACTATATGGACGAAAAGAATAATTACCTTTCATATCTTGAATGAGCATGGGGTGATCAAAAAAGTTTGCATACAATAAAGGTTTATTAATGGTACCAATCCATTTAATTGCGATGCTTTTCTTGTCATTACTTTTTTCTAAATAGAATGGATTTGAATTTCCCTCGGTATATTTATTTAATTCATTTACCAAATGAGTAGGTAAATATTCATAAAAAATCAAAGTATCTCTTGGTATGGATAATAGAACTGAAGAATCATTCAAAGGCTCAATAGTTATATTAAAGAACTTTCTTTCATTAAATAATCGATGATAGCTTTCACTTAGCTCTGGTAATAATGAAAGTAATTCTTTAATTTTGTATTTATTTCCTTCTATACTTTCTATTTGATTATTTGTCATAATTGTATAGAATAATGTTAATAAGCCTTCCTTTTGAATTTTAATTTCATCATCATGAAATTGATAGTTAAGCTTTTTTAGCTTTCTAGTTGTAATACCATGACGTAAGACTCCTGTACGGCTTGGATAGCTGGGTTCTTTTGTCAATATGACAGCTTTCACTAAATTCATCATTCCGTAGTAAATAAGCAGAGGCTTAACTAAAATATTACTTTTTTCTGCGGATAAGAAGTACTCTCTTGCTTGTTTTAGAAAATAAATAAATTTTGAAGTATTTTGGAAGGAATATTTAATGCTATTTATATCTTTTTGTTTGTGATAAATATCTGCTAAAAATTTTTTTGTAGTGGGTTCACTTTCAAAAAAAACGAAGGTATCCCAAAGCTTATTATAAGGATTTTCACTGTATATATGTCTTATTTTTCTCATTTAAATAACCTCATATCTTCATTTTTTATTAAATATTTTTTCTCAAATTAGTCCATATTATTATGGTGTCTTGACAGTAAAAAATGCCTTTGTTAAACTTTCAATAATATATTTTTATAAAACTATTTGAAGGTAGGGAAAAATTGTGTGGGATAATAAATTTGTACGTGAGGGTCTTACCTTTGACGATGTCTTATTAGTTCCTTCTAAATCCGATGTTTTGCCTAGAGATGTAGATGTGACAACAAAGCTAGGAAAGTTACATTTAAATATACCAATTATTAGTGCTGGTATGGACACTGTTACGGAAGCAAATATGGCTATAGCAGTGGCAAGGCAGGGTGGCATAGGAATTATTCACAAGAATATGTCAATTGAGCAACAGGCTGGAGAGGTTGACCGAGTAAAAAGGTCTGAAAGTGGGGTTATAACAAATCCATTTTCTCTGAAACCAGATTATTCCATCTTAGATGCAGAGGATTTAATGGCAAAGTATCGAATTTCGGGAGTACCTATTATTAATGATAATGAAGAATTAGTTGGTATCATTACCAATCGAGATTTGCGTTTTGTTCAAGACTATTCTTTGAAAATCGAAGACGTGATGACAAAAGAGAATTTGGTCACCGCTTCGGTTGGAACGACATTAGCAGAGGCTCAAGAAATATTGCAAAAATATAAGATTGAGAAACTACCACTAGTCGATGAAAAAAATAAACTTAAAGGCTTAATCACAATTAAAGATATTGAAAAAGCAATACAATTTCCTAATTCTGCAAAGGACGAGCAAGGAAGATTATTAGTGGGGGCTGCTATAGGTGTATCAAGTGATACGTTTAAACGGGCAGATGGTTTAGTGAATGCAGGGGTAGATGCACTTGTTGTCGATACGGCACATGGACATTCAAAAGGAGTAATAGACACAATAAGAAAGTTAAGAGATTTATACCCTAGCTTAGTGATTATCGCCGGTAATGTAGCGACTGCAGAGGCAACAAAGGATTTAATTGAAGCAGGGGTCTCTGTTGTTAAGGTCGGGATAGGTCCTGGATCCATATGTACAACCAGAGTAGTAGCAGGAATTGGAGTTCCACAGATAACAGCTGTATATGAATGTGCTACTGTTGCAAAGGAATATGGAGTACCGATTATTGCAGATGGTGGAATTAAATATTCTGGAGATATTACGAAGGCAATTGCAGCTGGAGCTGATGCTGTGATGCTTGGAAGTTTATTAGCTGGAACAGATGAAAGTCCTGGGGATTTTGAAACCTATCAAGGTAGGAGATACAAAGTCTATCGAGGTATGGGATCTATAGGCGCAATGAAAGCAGGAAGTAAAGATAGGTATTTCCAAGAAAACACCCTAAAGCTTGTTCCTGAAGGGATTGAAGGTCGAGTTGCTTATAAAGGACCTTTAGTAGATACAATATACCAATTAGTCGGTGGATTAAGATCTGGTATGGGGTATTGTGGAACAAAGACATTAGAAGAATTGAAAAACAATGCTCAATTTATTCGAATAACGGGGGCGGGATTAAAAGAGAGTCATCCTCACGATGTACAAATTACAAAAGAATCCCCAAATTACTCGATCTCTTGATAATGACATATAGTGAAACTCATTCAGATGCATTACCTGAATGTTAGTAGAACTTTATCCAGGAGCTTAGCGCTGCTTATTAACTGAAGGGAAAATAGCGCGGGTAGCTATCGGACAAATTATAACAAGATAGGGAAACCTTTCCCTATCTTTCTTTTATTGTTTATTATATGGTAAAATATTTTTTGCAATAGGTGTATGTAAAATGTTATGGAGGTAAAAGGAATGAAGAAAAATGCAATCAAATTGATGATATATTCACTAATATTGTCCATTCTTATTCCGTTGACAGGAATAGATCAAAATAAAGTATTTGCTCAAGCCAAACTAGATATTAATGCAAAAGCTGCAATTTTAGTAGATGCAAAGACAGGGCAAATTTTATATAGTCAGAATATTGATCAAGCTTTGCCGCCAGCAAGTATGACAAAAATGATGACCGAATATTTAATATTAGATGCGATTCACTCTGGCAAGATATCCTATGATGATGTAGTAACTGCTAGTAACTATACATATTGGATGGGAGAACATGGCGGTTCAAGAGTTTTTCTAGGTTTAGGAGAAAAGCATACCGTAAAGGAACTGATGAAGGCGATGGCAATCTATTCGGCTAATGACGCTACTGTTAATTTAGCAGAATATGTTGGTGGTTCTGAAGCAAACTTCGTAGATATGATGAATAAAAAGGCGAAGGAATTCGATATGACACAAACACATTTTTTGACCTCCACTGGATTTCCGGCCGATGAGCTTGGTAAATATACCCCTAATGGACCAGGAGATCATGTCATGTCAGCTAGAGATACGGCAACCTTAGCTTGGCATTTAATCAATGATTATCCAGAGATATTGAATTTTACTAGTACTCCCTATTTAGATTTTAAGGAAACGTTTAAAAACAGACCAAACTGGAATTGGATGTTACCAGGTTTAGTTAAAGATTTAGAATATCCTGGAGTAGATGGTTTAAAGACAGGGTTCACTGAAGAATCAGGTTACAATTTTACTGGTACTGCAAAAAGGAACAATGTAAGATTAATCAGTGTTGTTTTTGGTACCTCATCAAAGGAGGAACGTTTTTTAGAAACAAAAAAACTTTTTGATTATGGCTTTGTAAATTTTAATTATCTAACGATATTAAAAGCCAAGGATGAAATACCAAATTACCAAACAGTGCCTGTGGAAAAGGGGGTACAAACAGAAGTTCCTGTAATGACTAGTAAAGATTTAGTAGTGATAGCGAAAAAAGAGGAACAAAATCTTTATGAGCCAAAAATAATATTGAAGGATAACATTACAGCCCCAATAAAAAAAGGTGAAATATTAGGGGAAGTAACTTATGAATATAAAGGAGAAGCAAATTATTCTTACTTAAATAATAGTATTCAATCCAAAAACAAAGTAGATTTAGTTGCGAAAGATAAGGTAGATAAAGGAAGTTTCTTCCGACTGTTTTTTAGAAAAATAATTAATTTTTTCAAATCATTGTATCATTCAATTATTGGTTGATTTTTGTAATAACAGATTGTTATTTCTAAGATTTTTAGATAAAATTTAATGGATATAAAAGAATAATAAAAATTAATTAAATAGGAGGAAGATAAATGGTTGAGGTTGGAACATCACGTGTAAAGCGCGGCATGGCTGAAATGCAAAAGGGTGGAGTAATTATGGATGTTGTCAACGCTGAACAAGCGAAGATAGCGGAAGCTGCTGGAGCAGTTGCTGTTATGGCATTAGAAAGAGTGCCAGCAGATATTAGGGCAGCAGGTGGAGTTGCGCGTATGGCTGATCCTAAAATAATTGAAGAAGTCATGAATACAGTTAGTATTCCTGTTATGGCAAAAGCAAGAATTGGACATTTTATTGAAGCTCGTCTTTTAGAATCACTGGGAGTAGATTATATAGATGAAAGTGAAGTATTAACACCAGCGGATGAAGTATATCATATAGACAAAAATGCATTTACTGTTCCATTTGTTAATGGAGCTAGAGATTTAGGAGAGGCACTTCGTAGAATTGGTGAGGGTTCTTCCATGATTCGGACAAAAGGAGAACCAGGGACAGGAAATGTAGTAGAAGCAGTGAAGCATATGAGAACTGTGATGAGTCAGATCAGAAAAGTCCAAACAATGTCTAAGGACGAGTTAATGACAGAAGCAAAAAACTTAGGTGCACCTTATGAACTTTTACTAGAGGTTCATCAGATTGGTAAATTACCTGTTGTTAATTTTGCAGCTGGTGGTATTTCTACTCCTGCTGACGCATCTTTAATGATGCATTTAGGAGCTGACGGTGTATTTGTTGGTTCAGGCATATTTAAATCTGAGAACCCAGAAAAATTTGCGAAAGCCATTGTTGAGGCAACTACCCATTACACAGATTTTGATCTTATTGCAAAATTATCTAAAGGATTAGGCAATCCAATGAAAGGGATTGAAATCTCCTCCTTATTAGAAAATGAAAAGATGGCTAAAAGAGGCTGGTAGTAATACGGTAGTTCCTTGCATATAAACGCTTTGATCATGTAATGGATAAGAAGGTGTGCGTCATTGAAAATTGGTATATTAGCATTACAAGGTGCGATAGCAGAGCATAAAAGAATGATTGAAGCACTTGGAGAAGAAGCAATTGCTGTTAAAAAAGTAGAGGAATTAAATCAATTAGATGGTTTAATTATTCCAGGTGGCGAAAGTACAACTATTAGTAAATTAATTAATAAATATGGTTTTGAAGAGGAGCTAATTCGTTTCTCAGAGCAAAAAAAACCAATATTTGGCACATGCGCCGGGCTCATTTTGTTAGCAAAGGAAATTAATCATATTAATTATCATCATTTAGGATTATTGAATATTAAAGTCGAAAGAAATGCTTTTGGAAGACAAAAAGAAAGCTTCGAAGTTAATTTAGATATTAAACATGTTGCTGAAAATTTTAATGCTGTTTTTATAAGAGCGCCATACATCATGGAAGTATATGAAGGCGTTGAGATATTATCTGAGTATGATGGCAAAATTGTTGTAGTTCGGGAGGGACACCTCTTAGGCTCTGCATTTCACCCAGAACTAACAAATGATTTAAGAATCCATAAATATTTTATCGAAATGGTGAAAGAATATAGGTAATAAGTTTTTTTCTATCTTTCCTTGCAAATATAAGGAAAATATAGTACATTATTAAAATAAAAATGAATAATGTTCAAAATGTGGATGAGAAGTAGTATTCAGATTTGTCATTGTATTAGAGAGTCGGTGGCTGGTGTAAATCGATCAATGACACTGGAGAATCCGTCTCTGAATTGTTTTCTGAATGAAAGTAAGAAAACACGGCTAGAAACCGTTATTTGTAAGAGAGGTCTTTTCTAAAAGGCAATTAGGGTGGCAACGCGGAGCTAAGCACCGTCCCTTGGTATAAGGGATAGTGCTTTTTTTAATACAAAAAAAAGCTTAATCATAGTATCTCATAGTATCAGTAGTGATTAATTTTTGTTGTTTATAAATTTATAGAATGGAGGTCGATCATTATGTTAGATATAAAATTGTTGCGAAATGATTTAGATTTATTAAAAAAATCTTTAAAAAACAGAAATGATAAAATGAATGAAATTGATTCTTTTTCAGATTTAGATATGAGAAGAAGAGAATTATTACAAGAAAGTGAACAGTTAAAAAATCGTAGAAATACAGTGTCTCAAGAGGTAGCAAAGTTAAAAAAAGCTGGAGAAGATGCGGAAGCATTAATTCTAGAAATGAGACAGGTTGGCGACAAAATTAAAGAGCTAGATGAAGAGATTAAAACACTGGATGAAGAGCTTCATGATATTATGCTAAGAATACCTAATATGCCCCATGAAAGTGTACCGATTGGCGTATCTGAGCAAGATAATGTTATAGATCATAAATGGGGGGAAACGAAAGAGTTTGAATTTAATCCAAAACCCCATTACGAAGTAGCTGAGCAGCTGGGAATTCTTGATTTTGAAACAGCAGCAAAAGTATCAGGCTCTAGATTTGTATTTTATAAAGGGCTAGGGGCACGTTTAGAAAGAGCGTTAATTAGTTTCATGCTTGACTTACATGTTGATAAACACGGCTATGAAGAAGTGATACCACCATTTATCGTTAATAGAGATAGCATGACTGGAACTGGACAGCTACCAAAATTTGAAGAAGATGCTTTTAAATTACAAAATACAGATTATTTTCTCATTCCTACAGCGGAAGTTCCTGTGACAAATATGTATCGAGATGAAATATTGGAAAATGAAGATTTGCCAAAATATTTTGCGGCATATAGCCCTTGTTTTCGTTCTGAAGCTGGATCAGCTGGTCGAGATACAAGGGGATTAATTAGATTACATCAATTTAATAAAGTGGAGCTCGTAAAATTTGTACATCCAGAAGAATCATATCATGAACTGGAAAAGCTCCTTGCAAATGCTGAAAAAGTTTTACAATTATTAGGAATCCCTTATAGAGTTATGAATTTATGTACTGGCGATTTAGGCTTTACATCTGCAAAAACCTTTGATATTGAAGTGTGGTTACCTAGTGTGAACACCTATCGCGAGATATCCTCTGTCAGTAATTTTGAGGATTTTCAAGCTAGAAGAGCAAATATTAGATACCGACCACACAAAAAGGCAAAGCCTGAATTTGTCCATACGTTAAATGGTTCAGGATTAGCAATAGGAAGAACAGTAGCAGCGATTCTAGAAAATTATCAGCAGGATGATGGGACTGTAATCATACCTGAAGCATTACGACCATATATGAATGGATTAGAAAGAATCCCAAAATAATAATCTGGGGTCGGAATTCAACTGGCCCCAACTTATTACTTGAAATACCAAAAAAATAATTAAGTGAAGTACTTGATAAAAGCTTATGATATGTGTTAATATATATCTCGTTGACAGCTAAATATGGAGAGGTGGTCGAGCGGTTGAAGGCACTGGTCTTGAAAACCAGCGTGCGTGTGAGCGTACCGTGGGTTCGAATCCCACCCTCTCCGCCATTTTAAATAGCCTTTAAGGGCTTTTTTTATATCTGATGATATGTGCCCGTAGCTCAGCAGGATAGAGCAACAGTTTCCTAAACTGTGGGCCGGAGGTTCGAATCCTCTCGGGCACACCACTAAAGTTTGTATTCCATCACACTTGTGTTGGAATTTTTTTATTTAGAGAAATGTATATTATAAAATAATAGAAAAATAAAAATATTATCATTGATATTCAAAAAAATTAAAATAAAAGAGTAATTGGAAATAAATAATAATTCGGGAAAGAATTAATAATTCACATGCAAAAATATTGATTACGGCTGATGTATCTTATCGTAGAGGAAAGATCATCCCATTAAAAGAAAGCGCAGATAAAGCATTAGAAGAAGCATTAAAGCAAAAGGTAGTGGATGAGATTGGTTCCTTTGCGAAACCCGCAAAGGTATATTTGGTTGATGCGCTTCCTAGAACAAGAAGTGGAAAAATAATACGTAGAATGCTTCGTGAAATAACAACGACTGGAACAATTAAAGGAGATACTACAAGATTGGAGGATGCAGAAGTTTTAGATCAATTATTAAAGGATTTAAAATTATACATATCGTAGTGTTAATATGATACATGAAGCCCTCAGATTGAATTCTGAGGGCTTTTGCTATACTGTATAAGGAACAGCATTCCTTTATTACTTTAAACAAAAAAAAAGAGGAGAAAGCGGGTTTAGGGCGCTTTTCTCCAAAAGGATGGAGTCAGTAATGTGAAGGTAAGGTGACCTTGTTAGAGGCTTCACATACTTGTTAGACTATTCAAGTATAAGAATAAAATATTTTTTTTAATAACACAATACATTTGCTCAATAATTCACAAAGTGTTCAAAATCACTTTATTTAGTTAAATTGAAAATGAAAAAAGGTTATTAATCATTACTGGTTGTCTAAGAAAAGAGGTTATAACTATGGAAATTGAAGAACAGCAATATATGGAAGAGGCAATAAAAGAAGCAAAAAAAGCGGAAGCAATAGGGGAAGTACCGATTGGTGCAATCGTTGTAAAAGAAGATAAGATTATAGCTAGAGGATATAATATGAGAGAAACATTAAAGGATCCAACAGCCCATGCAGAAATAATAGCAATTAGAGAAGCTAGTAAAACATTAGGAGGATGGCGTTTAAGTGGTTGTACATTATATGTTACTTTAGAGCCATGCCAGATGTGTTCAGGTGCTATTATTCAATCTAGAATGGACCATGTAGTATATGGTGCAACTGATCCTAAAGCTGGCTGTGCAGGTTCCTTATGTAACCTGTTACAAAATGAAGCATTTAATCATCAAGCGAAAATCACAAGCGGAGTATTAGAAGATGAAGCTTCTGATTTATTAAAAAATTTTTTTAAGCATTTAAGACGACTAAAGTAAGGCATAAACACTATAGCTGTGAATCATAAACCTGTCCATCATGGAATAAGATACAATATCGATTTGAATATCGAATTCATCCCGTATCTAAAGCATGATGGAGGTGAAATATGGAGGAATTAATAAAGGTTATTGTTTTAGGTATTATTCAAGGGTTAACAGAATTTCTACCTATTAGCTCTAGTGGACATCTTTTATTAGGGAGAAAACTTTTTGGTTTATCTGAAACAGGATTATTTTTAGACACGATGTTACATTTTGGGACATTTATTTCGTTACTTATTATTTTTTGGCAAGAAATTATCCAGATGATAAAAAAACCGTATAGTAGGCTATCCTTACTAATTATTGTTGGTACGATTCCAACTGCAATCATTGGCTTATATTTTGAAGACTTTTTTGAAAAAATATCGAAAACAGGAGTTACAGTTGGTTGGGAGTTTTTAGTGACTGGATTGATTTTATGGTTTGCTGATGCTAAAAAAGAAGAAGGTATAAAAGCACTAAAAAAAATAAATTATACGGATGCATTCATAATCGGTACCTTACAGGGGGTAGCAATTTTACCTGCTATTTCTAGATCAGGATTAACTATAGCAGGCTCTCTATTTAGAGGCATTAAAAAAGAAGATGCTGCAAAATTTTCCTTTCTCATTTCTTTACCTGCCATTTTTGGAGGAGTTATATTACAATTGCTTAAAATTTTAAATGGTGAACAGTTAAGTACACTTAGCGTAATTGGAGTGATTCCTTTAATAATAGGAATGCTGTCAGCAGCGATAGCTGGTTATGTAGCAGTAAGATGGATGCTGCATATATTAAAAACTGGTTCATTAAAAATTTTTTCTTATTATGTATGGTTCATAGGAAGTATTATTATTTTCATTCAATTAATTGGTAAATGGTAATTGAATGGTTTAAGCTTACTATTGAATTATTTTGAAGAAGATGCTAAAATAACCTTCGTTGTATATCAATTCATTTGATTAGGGAGAGGTGTCCGAGTGGCTTAAGGTGGCGGTCTCGAAAACCGTTGTACGGTATATAGCCGTACCGTGGGTTCAAATCCCACCCTCTCCGCCATTCATTCACCATTGAATCCCACTTGAATATCGTTTTATTAACGATTATAATGAAGAATGTACCCTTTTTATGGGTATCTAAAAAGTGTATAAGTTTGTCGTGCTAGATGGGGAGGTAGCGGTGCCCTGTAACCCGCAATCCGCTATAGCGGGATTGAATTCCTATCAAAGGTTATTTTCATGTAAGGTCTGACTCATACAAGTGGTGTTGATGATTGGGTCCTATACAATGAAAATCTATGAACCCCGTCAGGTCCGGAAGGAAGCAGCGGTAAGTGGAATTTTTCATGTGTTGTAGGGTTGCCTAATTTGAGCTAACTATATGTGTACGCTTGGATGTTATAATCGATGATAGGTGCACGGCTTTATTATTAAACACCTTTTATGGTGTTTTTATTTTTTATAAAAATCATGCTAAAAAAAAAGGGGTTACACCTTTTAGGGCGAATATATACTCGATAATTATAGAGAGGGAGGGAAAATGATGAAGAATTTTAGTTATATGTTAAACACCGATCTAAAACATATTCTTAATTATATGCATAACTCCCCAATAGGGTATTTGTTATTAGATGAAGAAGGAATCATTATAGCGATAAACCATATTTTACTAATGTCTTCACAGTATACAGAAAGAGAAATCATAGGTAATTACTGTACCCATTTTATTCATTATGAGGGAACAAAAGAGGAGTTTATAGAGAAGCTTGATTCCCATACGTCTGAAGGACATCTTTTAATTTCGTGGAATGATGTAAATGAAGAGCTACATATGAGTAAAATTACGGTATGGAAATTTGCATCCAGCCAATTAAAAAAGAATTTATATGCATTAGGTTTTATTGAAATCAGTAAAGAAAATAATGTGAGCCTATTATCAAGTTTTGCTCAAAGCTTTGTACATGAAAATAATATTGGATTGATTGTGATTGATAAAAATTTCCAAATATTCGAAATTAGCCCATTTGCCTGTAAATTGTTAAAGGTATCAAAAGAGCAGGTAATAAATAGATTAATTGATGAAGTGTTTATCAGTGTACCTGACGAACATAGGATCGTGCAAAGAGCACTTCTAGATGGTGTTACTGTAACGAATTACGCAGTAACTTGGTCAATAAACCAACATAAGTATGATTTATTAATTGACTCTAATACCATAAGGAATGAGCAAGGTATCGTAGTAGGTGCTTATGTCGTTTTTAAGGAGATTACAAACTTACAATCCTTAGAACAACAGGTTAGGCAGAATGATCGTTTAAAAACGATAGGTCAAATTGCAGCAGGAACAGCACATGAAATAAGAAATCCATTAACATCGATCAAAGGTTTCTTGCAAATAATGGAGGGAACTCTGTTAGAAAGAGGTTTAGTGGATGAATTAAATTATACTCAAATTATGCTGTCTGAAATCGAAAGAATTAATAAATTAGTCAATGAAATCTTATTTCTTAGTAAGCCAAAAGACGTTGAGTATGTACCAACAGATATTAATAAAACGTTAAAAGAGTTAATTCCAATCATTAAAAATGAAAGCCTATTAAATAATATAGAAGTTCAACTTGATCTTGACAGGACCTTACCTTTTATCATTGCAGATAACGAGCTATTGAAGCAAGTCTTCTTAAATTTAGCAAAAAACGGAATAGAGGCAATGACTGGAGAAGGTATTTTATCTATAGCTACAAAGATTAATAAAAAAAATAGACATGTTGAAGTATATATTCATGACACAGGACCAGGAATACCAAACTATATTTATGATAAAATTTTTGAGCCTTTTTATACAACAAAGGAAACAGGAACAGGTTTAGGTCTTTCTATTTGCCAAAGGATTGTTCATGACATTAGTGGGAGTATAAGGGTTTCTTCAAAAGGATACGGTACAACCTTCCAAGTCAATATTCCTTATATCTAAACAAGCATAATTTGATTTTGAAATAAGGGGTAATACCTAGTATAATGAATAAGAAACGCTTTTTAAGAACATAAATAAAATTAAATTTCGAGGTGTAATAATATGACCTATTTGGCCTTGTATCGTACATGGCGTCCCCAAAAATTTGAAGACGTTATAGGTCAGAACCATATAACAAAAACATTAAAAAATGCACTTAAAGAAAATCGTTTCTCCCATGCCTATTTATTCAGCGGTCCTAGGGGAACAGGAAAAACAAGTACATCAAAGATATTTGCTAAAGCTGTAAACTGTGAAGAAAGCAGTAATGGAGAACCATGTAATACGTGTAAGACCTGTACGGGTATTTCGAATGGTTCCATCTTAGATGTTGTGGAAATTGATGCAGCTTCAAATCGTGGTGTTGAAGAAATAAGAGATTTACGGGAGAAGGTTAAATTTTCGCCAACAGAAACGAAATATAAGGTCTATATTATTGATGAAGTACACATGCTAACGACGGAAGCATTTAATGCTTTATTAAAAACATTAGAGGAACCTCCTAAGCATGTCATTTTCATATTGGCTACAACGGAACCCCATAAATTACCTCTTACCATTATTTCAAGATGTCAAAGATTTGATTTTAAAAGAATCTCAACAAGTGAAATAGTAGCTAGTCTAGAACATGTTTGTCAATCAGATGGATATGAAATAGAGGATTCTGCGTTATCTTTAATTGCTAAACATGCAGAAGGTGGCATGAGAGACGCATTAAGTCTTCTTGATCAAGTTCTATCCTTCAGCGGAAACAAGATATCATTAGATGACGTTCTGAAGGTAACAGGGCGTGTTTCACAACAAGTATTCTCAGATATTGCGATAGCTATAAAAAATGAAAATACAACGTTAGTCTTAAATAAACTTGATGAACTGATTCAAGAGGGAAAGGATCCTGAAAAATTATTAGAGGATTTATTATATTATTTTCGAGATATCTTATTATTTAAGACTGCTCCTTCAATGAGTGAATCAAAGGATAAGGAGACAGCTGAACCAGACTTTTTTAATGTAGCAGAAGCTTACTCAGATCAACAAGTATATAGCATTATTGAAGTACTAAACCAATACCTATATGAAATAAAACGAACAAATCAATCTAGAATTATTTTGGAAGTAGCATTTATTAAACTGACAAAACAGATTTTTACCTACCAAAAACAAGATCAAGCTAATACGAATAAAATAATAAATGAATTAAAAATAAAAGTAGACGAACTCGAAAATAGAATTGCTTCATTGATAAAAAATTCTGACGCAATAGATATAGATACAAAAAAAGAACCCAAAAAAGAAAAAAGAAAAAAAACTCCAACGATAGCAAATAGTCAGGTAACCATGCAATTAAAAAGACTGAGTAACCAATTGCTAGATGAGAAATTTAATGAAATTAAACGAAAATGGCCGGATATTTTACAAACTATTAAGGAAAAAAAGGTTACCGTACATGCTTGGTTAATAAATGGTGAACCTGTTGGAGTAACAGAGGATAGTATCATTATTGCTTTTAATAATGCTATGCATAAAGATACCACAAACAAGCCCAATAATCGCCTTCTAATAGAAGAGGTTATTAAAGAAATTTGTGATCAGTCCTATTCAATATTAAATATTATGCAGAAGGACTGGAAGCAATTTTTAGATGAAGGGGATAACACTGGTGAAAAACAGGAAGAAGAATCATTAAATGCTGAGGATGGCTTAGTTTCAAAAGCCATAGAACTATTTGGTAATGATTTGGTGGTAATCAAAGACTAAGGAGGATGTCTTTTATGAAAAATATGAATCAAATGATGAAACAAGTAAAAAAAATGCAACAGCAAATGGAGAAGGCTCAAGAGGAATTAAAGACGAAAACAGTTGAAACATCTGCGGGTGGTGGTATGATAACCGTAGTAGCGAATGGACAAAAAGAAATTTTAAGCATTAATATAAAGCAGGAAGTTGTGGATCCAGATGATGTTGAAATGCTACAGGATTTAGTATTAGCAGCGGTAAATGATGCCCTCAAGCAGGTGGATGATATGGTATCAAAGGATTTAGGTAAATATACAGGTGGATTAAATCTCCCAGGATTATTTTAAAAGGAGTCATTATGCAATATTACTACCCAGAACCAATAGCAAGGTTAATAGAAGGATTTACAAAATTACCTGGAATAGGGCCAAAGACAGCTCAACGATTAACCTTTCACGTATTAAATATGGATGAGAAAGATGTCATAAATATTGCAAAAGCACTAGTCAATGTGAAAAAGGCGTTACATTATTGCTCTATATGTCAAAATATTACGGATGTTGACCCTTGCCATGTGTGTAAAGATAAAACAAGGGATGATTCTATTATTTGTATCGTACAAGAGCCAAAGGATGTCATTGCTATGGAAAGAACGAGAGAGTTTCATGGAAGATATCATGTTCTAAATGGTGTTATTTCACCAATGGAAGGCATTGGGCCAGAGGAATTAAAGATTAAAGAATTGCTTGTTAGACTTGAAGATGAGCGGGTGAAGGAATTAATATTAGCCACAAACCCAAATATTGAAGGGGAAGCTACAGCAATATATATATCTAAGCTTGTAAAGCATTTTGGTATTAAAGTTACTCGTATAGCACATGGCTTACCTGTTGGTGGCGATTTAGAGTATGCGGATGAAGTAACATTAACAAAAGCATTAGAAGGTAGAAGAGAGCTTTAAAGATTAAATAACAAAAAAATAGCAATTGGCTTATGCATTTAGCACACTAATTCGCCATGGATTAGTGTGTTTTTATTTGTTTTTCTGTAGGCTAAGAACCTATTTTTAAGTATGAGATATAGTTTCTTTTTTGTTTTTAAAAAATATATGGCATATTTTGTATTCTTCTTTTCTATATATGTATAGATAAGAGGAGGAGGATGGTCATGTCATATGCTATCAATCAACTAGACATAAATAGGAAAATTCAACAAAAAAACTTACTATCTGAAGATATAAAGGAGGCAAAGAAAGAATGGGAATATGCATTAAAGAGGTTTAATGACGTAAGTGACCCAGAGGTAGTTGATTATATTATCTACTACATCATTGCCGCAGAAAGAAGATATATGTATTTGTTAAATAAATATAAGGATACACAGATAAATAATAAAAACAAAAGAGTCTCAGATGATCTGGTTAAATATAAATAAGAAAATAATATGGGGAAGATATAGAAGGGAGAATAATTATGGCAGAACTAAATTTAGGTTGGTTGTTTTTATTCATGATTAGTGGAATTATTTTATTTGTTTTTTTTGGTAATGTATTAGCAAAATTATTAAAAAATAGTTGGATTATTGTTTTAAAAATAACATTAGGATTCATTATGCTTTTTTTCTTTAATATTTTCGGACAACTTATTCAATTTCATATCCCTCTTAACATCATTACAGCAATTGTCGTAGGGTTACTGGGGATTCCAGGTTTATTCACACTCATCATAATAAAATTATTCATCATACCTTAAGAATGGAAAGCTAGATACATCATAAATATTTGAGTAAAAGGGTTACCAAGAGGTGTAATCCTTTTTTATTGTGCTAACATATGGTGTTTAACTAGTTATAAGTTATGTCAAGACCTCTGCTTATGATAGCTTTAAATTCACAATACTCATCAATTGAGATGTTATATCATATTTGTCAATACTTAGTTTTCTGTTGCCGATTAATGATACAGGCATAACCCCTAATAAAGAGCTAGTTAAAAAGGCTTCACTACAATTTTCGAGCTTTTCTTTGTCAAACGAATCAATAATGACATCCATAGATAATTGTTTTGCAAGCTTTATTATTTTATTACGGGTGACCCCTTCTAATAATCCACATGAACTTTTTGGAGTATAAATAATCCCGTCAGTAATAATAAATATATTACTTCGAGTACCTTCTGTAATATTTCCATTTTCATTCAGGAAAATAGCTTCATCATAGCCTTTACTTTTTGCTTCTTCTAACACTATTTTATTTAAAAGGTAATTCGTTGTTTTATGATATAGCAATGGATTGATGTGATGCCTTATGATATTCGACACTTTTATCTTAAAGCCATTCTCATAATCTTGTTTCTTATATGGAAATGTATCTTGAGATATAACGAGATCAAGTTGTTCACGTTGCTTCGACTTAATTGCAAGGATACGTAATGCTGCCATCTCTTCCTCTATTTTCCTTGTGAAATAATCTATTTGTGAAATTAACGTCGTCTTTGAAATTCCAAGTTTTAGATGAAAAAAATCTAAGGATGAAAAAAGTCGATCTAAATGAGCATCTAAGTCTAATGCTATCCCTTGATTTACAGTTAACGTTTCAAAAACACTTATATTTAATAAAATATCACCAGAAAACAACTTCATATCATTCGTGAGTTTACCATTATAAAGAATCATTTAATCCCCCTATTATTTTAAAACTTCAAATAGAGCCTTTCCTTTTGCAAGCGTCTCGTTATATTCCTCTTCAGGGTCAGAATCCCACACTATCCCCCCACCTACTTGAAAATAAGCAATGTCGTTTTTAATTACAATTGTTCTTATGACTATATTTAAATCTACATTACCACTAAAATCAATATATCCAATCGATCCTGTGTATACATTTCTTGTTGTGGGTTCAAGCTCATCAATGATTTCCATCGCTCGAATTTTTGGTGCTCCAGTTATAGAACCTCCTGGAAAGGTAGCTTTAATTAAATCGATTGCGTCAAAATGTTCATCTAACACTGCTTGGATGGTTGAAACTAAATGATAAACAGTCGCATATTTCTCTACTTTAAATAGTTCAGTAACTTGAACAGAACCAATTTTTGCAACTTTACCAAGATCATTACGTTCCAAATCAGTAATCATTAGAAGCTCTGCTTTATCCTTTTCACTATTTATTAATAAATTCCTATTTTTTATATCCTCCTCTGGTGTAGAGCCGCGTGAAATGGTACCTTTTATAGGTCTGGTTTCAATCAGCCTATTTTTTAAGCGAATAAATCTCTCAGGAGAACTAGAAAGAATCGTGCTATCAACTGAGCTAATATAGGCTGCGAATGGTGCTGGGTTTTTTTCTCTTAATTGAAGATATAATTCAATTGGTTTTTCTTTGAGAGTCGTCGTAAAACGTTGAGTAAAGTTTGCTTGATAAATATCCCCTTTTTGAATGTATGATTTTATTCTATTTATATTTTCTAAGTATTCTTGTTTACTCATATTTGATTGAAATAGATTAACTTTCTTGTTACTGTTCCTCTTATTGAGTGGTTGTTTATATTTTTTTGCATTTTGGATGTGGTCCTTCCACCATTTAATTCTCTTTTCACTATTGTTTCTAATTTCACTATCAACAATATAGATTTTATGATATAGATGGTCAAAAATAACACCACCGTCGTAAAGACAAAAAAACAAATCTGGGATGTTTATATCATCTTCAGTATGAATAGTTAGATTTTCAATATGATGGACTAGATCGTAAGAAAGGTATCCTATAGCTCCACCTATGAATGGTAAATCTGTCGTATTTTCTACTTTGTATTTTTGTAAAAGATGATTAAGTACTTGAAAAGGGTCGTCTATTATTATTTTGTTGTAATTAGGGAGATTAACTTCTACCTGGCCATCTTTTGCTTTGATGATTCCAAAAGGATTTACAGCAATGATAGAATAGCGACCCAAATTAGCAAAGCCTTCATTACTATCTAGAAACTGTGGATATTTTTCACTAGCTATTGCTAAAAACAAATCAATGCTTTTAATGGAGCTGCTACATTCTTTTATAATCAACCTGTCTCACCTCTTTTGCCATTAATAAGAAATTCTTCAGCATCTCCATTCCATACTCTGTAAGAATGGCTTCTGGATGAAATTGAACACCTTCAATAAGCATACTTTTATGTCTTATTCCCATTATTTCTCCTTCCTGAGTCTCAGAGGTAACTTCAAATTCGTCTGATAAGGTATGCTTTTCAATAATCAGTGAGTGGTACCTTGTTACATGAAGAGGATTTTTTAATCCTTTGAATACCCCTTTTCCGTCATGAATGATTGGGTGGACCTTACCATGTATTGGAGCTCTTGCTTTTACAATTTTTGAACCATACGCTTGCGCGATAATCTGGTGTCCCAAACATATTCCAAGGATGGGGAATTCATCTGATAATTGCTCAACGACAGCTAAGGAAATCCCTGCTTCGTTAGGTGTACATGGTCCAGGTGAAATAACAATCATATCAGGGTTCATGCTTCTAATTTGACTTATGGTTAATGTATCATTTCGATGTACTTCAACGCTCTCTCCAAGTATCTTTAGATATTGCACTAGATTATATGTAAAGGAATCATAGTTGTCTATCATTAATATCATTGTCTCTACTCCTTGACCGATAAGATCGTTATTATTAATGCTTATAAAATCAGTGATCATTTATCTCGTATTCAGTATAATAGAAAAATTCTTTAAAGAAAATCAATCATAGATACATTATAAATACTTAAAACTCTTTATGAAATTAATTTCGTTAAATAAAAAAGAAATTATTAGAAAGAATAATATTAATAATAAATCTATATTGGAGGGTTAATGAATTGAAGCTTAGTATATTAGCCAGTGCCAGAACCATGATAAATCATTTAATGGACCCTATCATTCAAGAAAATAAAGTTACACTTTTTATTTTGGGACAAAAAAATCATAGAGGAGTAGTGGAAAAGTATATGAAGGAAGAAAATATAAATAACGCTGAGATTGTTATTGAATTAGAGAACTTTTTTCAAAGCACAAACCATTTATTGATAGATATAAACGATAAAGCCCAGTTACTCCATCTGATAAGAAAATGGAGTGAGTTCCATAAACAGGGAATATTAATTTTAAGATCCATATTAGAAATCGGATTATCTGATAAGATTGACCAATGGTTAAAAAGAAAAGGAAAGTATATTGATGTTTTTGTATACCCTGCTATGTATGATTTTAAGTGTAATACAGGTTCAGCAACATCTTTACTACTTGGAGGGGATTTTTGTACCGAAAGCTCAAAATATTTAAGAAAAAGTATTGCTAGGCACCAGCTTCCAATACTATTAAACAATCGAGCCGAGATAGAAATTACCTATGCAGTTATTTTATTTTCTCATTTATTAAAACAGATTTATATTAATGATTTAGTAAAGGTAACTGAAAATCTAGGCGTTGATATAGAGAATATAAAAAAAGGACTCCCCCCCTATATGAAGGATTGTCCGATAGATATAGATAGAATAAAAGCAACAAAATTAATAAAGAGCATGACTGTTGGATCAAATGTTAATTATACAGATAATACAATGGTACAACATACGTTGACCCAATTCCAAAAACTTAATAAATGGATGTATGATAAATTGAGGATGGTCATTGAAAAAAGTCTAATAATGAAAATTGCTATTATCGAACCAAAGAAAACAGATATAAAAAGCATAAAAAAAATAGCAAGCCTACCAATTGACCAAATCCATATCTATACTAAATACAACGATTTAAATATTCCTTCAAAGAAAGTTAAGTATACTAATGATCTTTATATTGCAATAAAAAATGCTGATGTATTAGTCGTTTCATCCTATGATGATAGAATTGCAGCCATATCATTGAATAGGTTAGCATCTTTAATGAATCAAAAAATAATAATAGATAGTATTAACTTATTTGAATGGAATGAGATAAGAGACTTAAACTGGACTTATATATCTAAAGGCAGATACAATGCGTATATACATAACAAATAATGGTAATAATAAACAGACTATTTATTCTAAAAAAGGAGAGGGCAAAGCTAGATGTTTTTTTATAAAAAGAAAGAGAAGAAAATGTGTATTATGTGTGGAGAAGATAAAATAACAGGAATCATAATAAATAGTGGCTTTATATGTGATGATTGTGAGTATGAAATAGTTCATACTGAAGTAGAGGATGAGAAGTATCCATTCTTTGTAAGAAGGTTAAAAAAAATATGGCCTAAAAATGCATAATATTGTAGGATTTAAATAGCACTCCGCTGATTAAAGAAATGAGTGCTATTTTTCTGTTTGTAAACGTAAATTTAAAAGACCAACGAAATGTTGAGTGGCCTTAAAATATGTCTGCTTTATTTATTCATGAATATAGACTAATATATATAGTAACATTTATAAGAAGAGGTGTAATATGAAGATAAAAGCACCACTTTTTCAACAATTAATGGATCATTATCATAAAAACCCTGTCTCTTTCCATGTTCCAGGACATAAAATGGGTAGAGGTTTTAACCCAATCGGTTCAGATATTTATAGAGAAATATTGAAAATCGATATGACTGAAATTTCTGGACTTGATGATTTACATCAGCCTGAAGGAGTAATACTAGCCGCTCAGGAAAAAGCAGCATGGTTATTTCAATCAAAGCAAACCTTTTTCTTAGTTAATGGAAGTACGTCAGGAAATCTAGCGATGATATTAGCAACTTGTGAGCCAGGAGATAAAATTATTGTACAAAGAAATGTTCATAAATCAGTGATTAATGCGCTTATGTTGGCTAGGGCAAAACCAATTTATATTACTCCAGATATTATTTCAACACTCCAAATCCCAGGTTCCATCCACAAGAGCAATTTAAAGGAAGTGTTAATAAACCACCCCGACGCGAAAGCGGTTTTTATTACAAACCCTAATTATTATGGAATTGGAATTGAATTAATAGAAATCATTCAACTGGTACATCACTTTAACATCCCTTTATTAGTGGATGAGGCTCATGGTGCACATTTCGGCTTCCACCCAGATTTCCCTAAATCAGCTATCCAGCTGGGAGCAGACTTGGTAGTGCAATCTACTCATAAAACATTGACATCGATGACAATGGGGTCTATGCTCCATGTTCAAGGAGATTATGTAGATATAGATAGATTAAAGCTATTTCTCTCAATGGTCCAAACGTCTAGTCCTTCCTATCCAATCATGGCATCATTAGATTTGGCAAGACAAATACTAGAAGAAGAAGGAAGTCGTTTATGGGATGAACAGCTAAATATGATAAAATGGCTACATAAAGGGTCAAATCATTTTAAAAATATCCTTATCTATTCACAAGTAGATAAAAAATATGTATTAGATCCGTTAAAAATCATTATTCATAGTAAGAATGATCATATTTCAGGATTCTACCTACAAAAATATTTTGAGAAAAAAGATATTTTTGTCGAGCTGTCAGATATAAATAACACATTATTAATTGTGACACAAGGAACTTCATCAAAAGATATCGAAGTATTATATAAAGCAATGATTGATTTAGACGATGATATAACGAGATTATTAGAATCAAAAAAACCAGAGATTAAAGATGTGGTCCCACCGATTGATAAAAGTTATTATACATTTCAGTCCAAGGAAAGTAAGGTATCCTTGGAGAAAGTATTATATGGGAAGAAGATATCCACGCCTCTTCATCTTACGATTGGAAAAATTGCTGCTGAAATGATTATCCCTTACCCTCCTGGGATACCAATTATTCATCTAGGAGAGGAAATAACAAAGGAAGCAATTAATTACTTACTCTTATTGAAAGATAAAGGAGTAAGGTTTCAGGGAACACATGATAAAGATCTAAATAGTATAAAAACTCTTGAGTAAATAACATATACTTATTATTGGAGGATACATTGTGAGAGGAAAATTCATCACTTTTGAAGGACCAGATGGCTCAGGTAAGACGACACAGCTTGGTCTATTAGCTGAAGAATTATTAAAAGAAGGCTACGATGTTATTACTACTAGAGAGCCTGGTGGTACAGTCATAGGAGATAAAATTCGAAAGGTATTACTCAACCCAGAGCATAAAAATCTGAAGGAACAAACAGAAATTTTATTGTATGCGGCTTCAAGAGCTCAACTAGTTCAAGAATTAATCATACCAAATTTAAACAAAGGGAAAATCGTATTGTGTGACCGGTTTATGGATGCAAGTATTGCATACCAGGCATATGGACTAGGAATGGAAAGAAAAGTTGTTGAATTAATCAACTATTTTGCAACTTCAAAATTATCTCCAGATCGAACCTATTTATTACATGTTGATCCTGAGACTGGATTAAAAAGATTGAAACGAAGATTTATTAATGAATTCGGTGATTCTTTAGACCGTATTGAACAAAGAAACATCGCATATCATCAACGAGTATTACGAGGTTTCGATTCTTTAGCAGAAGAATACCCAAATCGAATAAAAAAAATAGAAGCAAATCAGAATATAGAAGCAATCTTTAGTGAGATAAAGGAAGATATTCATAGAATTTTAAATCAATCGAAAGGAGGTAATTTGTTATGAAATTAGTAATCACTATCGTACAAGATAAAGATAGTCATAGGCTTTCTAATGCACTGATAGAAAAAGATATGAGGGCAACAAAATTAGCAAGTACTGGTGGATTTTTAAAGGCTGGAAACACTACCTTCTTTATTGGCGTGGATGACAATCGTGTAGATGAAGTATTACAAATTATTAAAGAAAATTGTAAAGCAAGAGAACAATTAGTTACACCAGTATCATCCTTAGGTGGAAATGCAGATTCTTATATCCCTTATCCAGTTGAAGTTCAGGTAGGTGGTGCTACAGTATTTGTTCTTCCTATTGAACAATTTCAACAGTTTTAGGGGGAAAAGCCATGAAGATAAACCAAGGGCTTCAACGAACATCAAAATATAAGCCTAATAATCGTATCAACCTTGATCATTCTAGTATGAATCATAATTTTTCGGATTTTATGCAAGAAAAAGAAAGACAATACTCTAGAGAATTATTAGATAAAATGCTTGATGAGATTGACGAACAGGGAAAAAAATTAGGAGTATCAAAAAATATTAGGGAATTAAAGGCATATAAAGCTTTAGTTAGAAAATTTTTAGAAGAAGCAATAAAAATGGCAATTCTGTTAGAAAATCAATCTAGTTATGACCATTTAGGCAGAACAAAAAAATATAAAATCCTAAAAGCAATTGATAAGAAATTATTAGAGCTAACAGATGATGCCCTTAAAAAAGAAAATAAACAAATTAATATCTTAGATCAAATTGGCGAAATAAGAGGAATGCTTGTAAACCTATATTTTTAATTATATGACATAGTTAGGATGAAATAGATGTCTTTGTATCACGTTCTAGGTCAGGAAAATATTGCAGAATTATTAGAAAGAAAAATTAAAAATAACCGAGTTTCTCATGCATACATTTTCCAAGGTGCAAAAGGTGTTGGAAAATATAAAATGGCTATCGAATATGCTAAGGCATTGAACTGTAGTTCTGATAGTGGTGATGCATGTGATACATGTCAAAATTGTAGAAGAATAGAACACAATAATTACCAAGATGTTGTTTTAGTAAGGCCAGAAGGTAGTTCTATTAAAATAGAGCAAATCCGACAATTACAAAAGGATGCCCATTTTAAGGTAGTCGGTTCAGCCTATAAAGTATTTATTATCAATCAAGCTGAATTAATGACCATTCAAGCAGCTAATAGTCTTTTGAAATTTTTAGAAGAGCCTAGCTCTCATGCAGTTGTCATTTTACTTGTAGAAAATAAGCATCAATTATTATCTACCATTAGATCAAGATGTCAAACGATAAATCTTGCACCTTTAGGTTCAAAAAACATGGTTAAAATTCTCAGTAATGAGTATAAAGAAAGTGATATACTTATTGCTTCTTCTTTGACTGAAAATATTGATGAAGTAAAGGATATTTTAATATCTGAAAAGTTTGCAAAAATGAGAAATCTAGTGATACAATGGAGCGAGGATATTATCTTAGAAAAATATCAGGCTCTTTTAGCAATCAATGAAACAATAATCAGAGATGAATATCTGAAGGAGCACTTACCACATTTTCTCGATTTACTAATGGTATGGTTTAAGGATATGCTTAATATAAAGCTTAAAAGAGAATCATTTATCATATATAAAGAGTATTTGGACGTTTTAAACAAGCAGGCGAATCATATAACAGAAGAAAAAATCTTAAATGCTATAGAAAGTATACTTTCGGTAAAGCAAAAGATAGCATCCTATATGAATGTACAGCTTGCTTTAGAACACATGGTTTTAACTCTTTGGGAGGGATGACTTTTTGTGTACCAGGTAGTTGGAGTTCGATTTAAGAAAGCTGGTAAAATATATTATTTTGACCCTGAA
Organism: uncultured Bacillaceae bacterium; assembly: GCA_964514395.1. Taxonomy (GTDB): domain Bacteria; phylum Bacillota; class Bacilli; order Tepidibacillales; family Tepidibacillaceae; genus CAZEQK01. Next base: position 48,865 of record CAZEQK010000003.1, on the reverse strand, counting down.
TTAATAAATATAGAGAAAGGCCAATACGTCATTGTAGAAACTGCTAGAGGCATTGAATATGGCCAAGTCGTTATCGGTAAGAAAACGGTTGGTGATGATGATGTCGTTTTACCTTTGAAAAAGGTGATTAGAGTTGCTAATGACGAAGATGCTGTATTTGTTGTAAAAAACAAAGAAGATGCAAAGGAAGCCTTCAAAGTCTGTAATGAGAAAATAGAGGACCATCAATTAGATATGAAATTAGTTGATGTGGAATACACCTTTGATCGAAATAAAATTATATTTTATTTTACAGCAGATGGCAGAGTAGATTTTCGTGAATTGGTAAAAGATTTGGCAGCCGTTTTTAGGACAAGAATAGAGCTAAGGCAAATTGGTGTACGAGATGAAGCTAAAATGCTTGGAGGATTAGGTCCCTGTGGACGAATTCTTTGCTGCTCATCATTTCTAGGTGATTTTGAACCTGTTTCCATAAAAATGGCGAAGGACCAAAACTTATCCTTGAATCCTACCAAAATTTCCGGCTTATGTGGTAGGCTTATGTGTTGTTTGAAATTCGAAAATGACAATTACGAGAGTGGCAAAGAAGAGTTGCCTGATATAGGAGATAGGGTGATGACACCTTTTGGACTAGGTTTAGTAACTGGACTAAATATTTTGGAACGAAAGGTTCAAGTTGAATTATATGAAACCCAAGCTGTTGAAACATTACCACTTGACGACGTTGTAGAAGGTGAATTTGAATTTTAGCTATTGGGGTGAGCAATGTGGAAAAAAAAGAGATTTTTTCACAAGTTACTGATATTGAAGAAAATATTGGCCAATTATATCAAGAGCTTGGTTACTTGAAACAACAAATCATCACCCTATTAGAAGAAAATCAACATTTACGAATAGAGAATGAAAAACTTAGGAATAGACTATATGGTGAAAATATACCTATAGAAAAAGAAGAAAAATCGGATAATAATGGGCCAAATGAGGAAAAAATGGTAGGGGAAGGCTATGATAACCTTGCCCGCTTATATCAGGAAGGATTTCATGTGTGTAATTTACATTATGGAAGTTTAAGAACAGAAGGAGATTGTTTATTTTGCTTATCATTTTTAAATAAATAATGAATAAGTAATAGCATCTAAAAAATACGACGCTTCTTATGGAAGTGTCGTTTTTATACGAAAAAGGTGGATTTACATGAACAAATTAATGAGAGATGAAAGAATTGATGATTTATTAACAAATGATTTAAAAATTATTCAAAGCAAAGAGGTTTTTTCATTTTCGATGGATGCTGTTTTGCTAGCGCACTTTGCTACTATACCAGGATCTGGGAACATAGTGGATCTTTGTAGTGGCAATGGAGTTATTCCGTTATTAATTTCAATCAAAACCAAGGCAATGATCTATGGAGTAGAAATACAGGAAAGATTAGCAGATATGGCATTTAGAAGCGTAGAGATGAATAATTTAAAAAAACAAATAGAAATAATTAACGGGGATTTGAAGGATTCTCCAGCATTATTAGGACATGGAACATTTGATCTCATTACGATTAATCCTCCTTACCTACCATTAACAGGGCAGGATAAAAATATAAATGAACATATCGCTATTGCTAGACATGAAATACATACAAACCTTGCAGAAGTCATTACAACAAGTGAGAAATTATTAAAGGTGGGTGGGCGATTGGCTATGGTTCACCGTGCTTCGAGATTACCGGATATTATGCAACTTTTTAGAGAGGCAAAAATTGAGCCTAAAAGAATAAGATTTGTACATCCTCAAGTGAATAAAGAAGCAAATATGGTATTAATTGAAGGAAAAAAAAGAGGTGGGAAGGAGCTGCATGTATTGGCTCCAATCATCGTATATCAAACAGACGGGAAATACACAGAAGAAATTTATAGGATTTATTATGGGGATGATAACGATTAATGATTACTACACCTATATGTTAAAATGTAAGGATGGAACTTTGTATACAGGTTCAACAAATAATATAGAAAATAGACTGGTAAAGCACCGACAAGGGAAGGGCGCTAAGTATACAAGAGGGAGACTACCAGTCGAATTAGTCTATCTTGAAAAATGTGAGAATAAATCAAATGCGTTAAAAAGAGAGATAGAGATCAAGAAGCTTACAAAGATGCAAAAAGAAGCATTAATAAAAGAAGGTGATATAGATGTTGATTCAAAAAAGTTATAAAAATGACCAGAGTGATGGAAAGCTATTTTTAGTAGCTACTCCAATTGGGAATTTGGAGGATATCACTTATAGAGCAATAAATACACTACAGTCAGTTGATATTATTGCTGCAGAAGATACAAGACAAACAATAAAATTATTGAACCACTTTCAAATAAAAAAAAGATTAATTAGTTATCATGAGCATAACAAAGAAACAAGTGGTAAAGAATTAATTTCCATGCTAAAAAAAGGTTTAAATATTGCCTTAGTAAGTGATGCAGGTCTACCTGCGATTTCTGATCCGGGTACAGATTTAGTGATGGATGCAATAGATCATAACATCAATGTAATTCCGATACCTGGTGCAAATGCTGGAATAACTGGATTAATTGCATCCGGCTTACAAACTGAAACTTTCACATTTATTGGCTTCTTACCAAGAGATAAAAAGGAACTGAAACAAAGATTAAATGATATTAGAAACTTTAAGGAAACACTTATTATCTATGAAGCACCTCATCGAGTGAAGAAAAACCTAAAAGTGTTATTAGAAATATTAGGTAATAGACGTATGGTGATGATAAGAGAATTAACCAAATTACATGAAGAATTTCTCCGGGGAACAGTTGAAGAAATGAATGATTTTGTTGAAGAAAAAACAATCAAAGGAGAAATCACCATCATATTAGAAGGGTCACAGGAAAACACAGAAAACTCCAGCGAAGATGAATTATGGGAAAGAATGACAATAACAGAGCATGTCGAAATGTATCTAGAGGAAGGAAAAACGGCAAAGGAAGCAATAAAAGAAGTAGCGATGGATCGTAAGATTTCAAAAAGAGAAGTTTATCAAATATATCATCATTTATAAACATAAAAAAACAAAAGTCTAAGTGATAGACTTTTGTTTTTTTATATGATATTTAAACTTTTGGCATTTCAGTTAGGCACTCACTGCAGATGATTTTTCCTTTAAAATGAGTAACTTTTTCAGCATTACTACAGAAAATGCATGCTGGTTCATACTTTTTCAGAATAATGCGCTCACCATCAACATATATTTCTAAAGCGTCTTTTTCACTAATTCCTAAAGTTCGACGTAATTCAATAGGAATAACGACCCTTCCTAGTTCATCCACTTTACGTACAATACCAGTAGATTTTAACATATTTTTTTCCCCTCCCCTCCCCTAGTACTTATCCTTCAATCGTCAATTTTCGACATTTTTCTTACTTTTTTATAATACCAGTGATTCCCATATCAGTCAATACTATTTTGTATATAAAAGGAAAAATTTAAATTAATTTTTTTTATTTAGGAAATTATGTTACTAAACTTAAGTACATGTTATTTTTAATGTGTTTATAAGTTTTTATATACTATAGGAGTTAATATATTTATAAAAGTTAATATTGATGTTTACCTTCTTTATATATCAATATAATAAATATATATCAATATAATAAATATATACTAATGTAAAGACACTTGCCATCTTTTATAAAATATATTGACAGAAAGCTAAGAATTATGTATATTTTGGGAAAGAAAATGTAAGAATTATATGTAAAGAAAATATGGTTGTTCTGTGAAGGGATGAGTAATCCAAAGATACTTTTAAGAGAGCTGGGTTTGGTGGGAGCCAGTAGGTAAAAGTGGATGAATATGGTCCTGGAGATATTGTTTTCGAGAAGAGCTGTGTTGTTTAGCTTTTTAAGGGAATAACGTTTAATCTACGTTAAAGGATGTCATTTTGACACTACAAGTGCCTTTTTAGGAAATTGGGTGGTACCGCGTGAGTCAACTCTCGTCCCAACATGGATGAGAGTTTTTTATATTTTTAAGGAGCTGATTATGTGAGTAAAAAAACGTATTATATTTCAACACCAATCTATTATCCAAGTAATAAATTACACATAGGTAATGCTTATACAACCGTTGCAGCAGATACGATGGCAAGATATAAGCGACTTCGTGGCTATGATGTTTTTTATTTAACGGGAACGGATGAGCATGGGCAAAAGCTGCAAAAGAGAGCGGAAGAAGAGGGTTTATCACCTATAGAATTTATCGATCCAATTGTCGATTGGATTAAAGATTTGTGGGCTAAATTAGATATTACTTATGATGATTTTATCCGTACAACAGAACATAGACATGAAAAAATCGTTCAAATAATTGTGAACAAGCTAAAAGAAAATGGTGATATCTATTTAGGGGAATATGAAGGTTATTATTGTTTACCAGATGAAGCATTTTGGACTGAAAGACAGGCAAAAACAGATGATGGATATGTATGTCCAGAATGTGGAAGATCTGTAGAAAAGGTGAAAGAAAAAAGCTATTTCTTCAAGATGTCTAAATATCAAGACAGGCTACTTAAATATATTGAAGATCATCCAGCATTCATCCAGCCAGAATCTCGGAAGAATGAGATGATCAATAATTTTTTAAAGCCTGGATTAGAGGATTTATCCATTTCAAGAACTACCTTTGATTGGGGCATAAAAATACCCGATGATCCAAAGCATGTGATATATGTTTGGATAGATGCTTTAGCAAACTATATTACTGCCATTGGTTATCAATCCGATAATCCAATAGAACAAGAAAAATTTGAACGTTATTGGCCTGCAGATGTCCATTTAATAGGAAAAGATATATTAAGATTCCATACCATTTATTGGCCAATTATTCTTATGGCTTTAGACTTACCGCTTCCAAAACAGATATTTGGTCATGGCTGGGTATTGATGCCAGATGGAAAAATGTCAAAATCAAAGGGAAATGCTATTGACCCAAAATTTTTAATTGATCGATATGGTTCAGACGGTGTAAGATACTTCTTACTAAGAGAAATAGCCTTTGGTTCCGATGGTGTCTTTACGCCAGAAGTATTTATTCAACGATTAAATGTCGATTTAGCAAATGATTTTGGCAACTTAGTTAGTAGAACTGCAGCGATGATTGAAAAATATTTTGATGGGGTCTTGCCACAGCCAAGTCATTTAGCAGACATCGATCATGAACTTCAAAAATTAGCGAGTGAGATAGCTACCAAAGTAGAAGATTCTTTAGATATGATGTTATTTAGTCAAGCATTAGCACAAATTTGGCAATTAATCAGTAGAACAAATAAATATATTGATGAAACGACCCCTTGGATTTTAGCCAAGGAGGAATCAGAAAAAGGTAGATTAGGCACGGTATTATATCATTTAGCCGAGAGCATTCGGGTTGTATCGATACTTATTCAACCATTTATGCCAAAAACCCCGGAAAAAATAAGAGAACAATTAGGGATTCATCCCGATTTAACAGGGTGGGAATTAGCGAAAAATTGGAATGTTTCCAAACCTGGTGTAAGGGTAGTTAAAAAAGAAGCTATTTTCCCACGATTAGATATCGAAGTTGAAATAAAAGCAATTGATGATTCTACATTAGAGGCTAGGAAAAAAGCAGCAGAAGGTGCAAAACAAAAAGAAGAAAAGACATATAATCTGTCAACACAAGGAAAATCTGATGTAGATGAAATCACTATAGATGACTTTTTTAAGTCTGACTTGCGAGTAGCCCAGGTTATTGATGCAGAAAAAATCCCAAAGGCTGATAAACTACTGAAGATTCAATTGGATTTAGGATATGAAAAGAGACAGGTGGTTTCAGGAATTGCAAAATATTATAAACCGGAGGAATTGATTGGCCAAAAGGTGATCTGTGTGACTAATTTGAAGCCAGTAAAGCTAAGGGGAGAGATATCCAATGGAATGATATTAGCTGCTTCAGAAGGTGACCGACTCGTATTAGCTACCGTTTCAGGTGATATGCCAAATGGTACTAAAATCTCATAATAAAAATTAGGTGATTAAAATGCTAATAGATACTCATGCACATCTTAATGACGAAAAATTTAATGAAGATCGAGAAGAAGTAATGGTAAGAGCAAAAAATGCAGGGGTAGGATATATTATTAATATTGGATATAATAAAGAGACCATTCTCACTACGATGGATATGATCGATAAATATGATTTTATCTATGGTGCTATCGGTTGGCATCCTAATGATGCTCACGATATGAAAGAAGAGGATTTAAAGTGGATTGAGGAATTAGCGGGTCATCCCAAGATATTAGCTATTGGCGAAATAGGACTAGACTATTATTGGGACTTCGCTACAAAGGAAGAACAGCAAAAAATATTTAGAGAGCAAATACAGCTTGCAAGAAGGTTAAAGCTACCCATTATCATCCATGATCGAGATGCCCACCAGGATATTTGTGATATTTTGAAAGAAGAAAAGGCCCAAGAAGTAGGAGGAATCATGCATTCATTTTCTGGTAGTGTAGAAATGGCAAAGGAATGTATGTCATTAGGATTTTATATCTCCTTTAGTGGTCCTGTTACCTTTAAAAATGCCAAAAAACCTAAAGAAGTAGCGAAGGAAATTCCACTAAATCGCATATTAATCGAAACAGATTCACCATACCTAACACCAGAACCTTATCGTGGAAAAAGAAATGAATCTGCTTACGTAAAATATGTTGCAGCTAAAATAGCAGAACTAAAAGAAATGGATATAGAAGAAATAGAAGCAATAACGGCCGAAAATGCAAGGAGTTTATTAAAATTCTAATTATGACAGGGATATATTCCCTGTCATTTTGGTGAATTGCATTTTAAGGAGGATCATATTGATTATTAAGGAAATTATTGTAGTAGAAGGAAGAGATGATACCATCGCTATCCAAAGAGCAGTTAAAGCAGACACCATAGAAACTGGTGGATCAGCCCTTTCTCAGCAAAAGATTGAATGGATTAAGAAAGCTCATTCCATTAGAGGAGTTATAGTATTTACAGATCCCGATTATGCTGGCGAAAGAATAAGGAAAATAATTAGTAGCCACATTCCTGGAGTACACCATGCATTCATCACGAGAGAGGAAGCAACTAAAAATAATGACATAGGTGTAGAAAACGCATCTAATGATACCATTATAAAAGCTCTGAAAAATGCAAAAGCAGCATTTATCAAAGAACCTAAAGAGATGATTTCTTGGCAACGACTTATTAGTGAAGGCTTGGTAGGTGGAATCAAAGCGAAAAAAAGACGATTAGAGCTAGGGAATCATTTAGGAATAGGTTACACAAACGCAAAGCAACTATATAAAAGATTAAAAATGTTTCAAATTACTCAAGCAGAATTTGATCAAGCAATAAAATTATTGGATAGTAAGGAATGAGTAAATAGATGACTCTTAATATTTCAAATAAAAGTAATACCATGGATATACTCAAGAAGTATGGATTAACATTGAAAAAAAGCCTAGGGCAAAATTTTATCATTGAACCAAAAATTCTAGATAAAATTATTAAAAAAGCAGAAATTGATAAGGATACAGGTGTACTAGAGATTGGCCCTGGAATTGGCTCATTAACTCAAAAACTTGCGGAGCAGGCAGGAAAAGTTGTAGCCATTGAAATAGACAAAAGATTAATACCAATACTAGAAGATACTCTGTCTAATACAGATAACACGAAGATCATTCATGGTGACGTATTAAAAATTTCCCTTGAAGAGATAATAGAAAAAGAATTAAACACATTTTCGACTATAAAAGTTGTTGCAAATTTACCCTATTATGTAACTAGTCCCATTATCATTAAATTATTAGAAGATAAACTACCCCTAGATACCATAACAATCATGGTACAAAAGGAAGTAGCAGAAAGAATTAGTGCCAAGCCTGGTGGAAAAGAATATGGGAGTTTAACTGTATTTGTTGAATATTTTGCAGAAGCAAAAATTTCTTTTCACGTTCCTAGTACTGTGTTTATTCCAAAACCTAATGTGGATTCAGCCGTATTGAATCTAAAGATAAAGCAGGATTATCCAATTCATACAGATGATGAGCAATTATTATTTAAAGTAATACGGACGAGCTTTATGCACCGAAGAAAAACGATTTTTAATAATTTAAAGATTCTTTTTGAAAAAGAACAAAAAGAAGAATTACTTAACATATTGGATACTGTAAAAATAAATCCCCAGCGAAGAGCAGAGAGTATTTCATTGAAAGAGTATATAAATTTAAGTCAAGAATTAAAAAGTTTATTAACTTTTAATAAAATATATTGACAATCTTCTTGTACGATTGCTATAATTATAAGTTCTTGACAAAAAAAGCGCTTTATGATAAAATCTCTCTGTAAACTAGAGAGGTGGTAGTGTATGGCTAACAATACTTTAAATGCGATAAAGCGTAATTTAGACCACTATGTAGGTGAAAAAATTATGCTTAAAGCAAATGGCGGTCGAAGAAAAACGATTGAACGAACAGGTGTTTTAGAAGAAACCTACCCTTCGGTATTTATTGTTAAGCTAGATGAAGAACAGCATTCTTTTAAAAGGGTATCTTACAGTTATGCAGATATACTTACTTCTTCTGTTGAACTTACCATCTTCAGAGAAAGTGGACAAGTGAAAATCTCAAGTACTTCTTAATGGGGTAGGACACAAAGTGTTCTACTTTTTTATTATTAAACAAATACTATTATAAAAAATTTTTTTACATATACTATACTTGTTCACAAAAAAAAGGGGGGTATATGATGGGCCGACGTCGAGGCGTGATGTCTGATAAATTTAAGGAAGAGCTTGCAAAAGAGCTAGGATTTTATGATACCGTGCAAAAGGATGGTTGGGGAGGAATCACTACTCGTGATGCTGGAAATATGGTTAAGAAGGCAATTGAAATAGCCGAGCGTAATTTAGCAGAAAATGGTCGATCATAAAAAATGATGTGAACATAAGCTAGGGGGTCATTTTGCCCTAGCTTTTTCAATATTTAGTTGCTAAAATGTAAAGATGATGGTTAGAAGTGGGTGATCGCATGAAAATTTGGGAAAAAGCTCCGGCAAAAATTAATCTCACCTTAGATGTATTAGGGAAAAGAGATGACGGTTATCACGAAGTCGAAATGATTATGACTATGATCGATTTAGCAGATAGAATCTCCTTTGAAGAAATAGATAAAGATACAATTAAATTAGAGTCGAATTCGGGTTATGTGCCTAATGACGAAAGAAATTTAATATATAAGGCAGCTAGTCTAATGAAAGACCAATATAAGATAACAAAAGGCGTGCATATTTACTTAGAAAAAAACATCCCTATTGCTGCTGGATTAGCAGGAGGGAGTTCTGATGCGGCTGCTACGATACGAGGCTTAAATAAGTTATGGAAATTGAACCTGAATGAGAATGAACTTCTTAAATTAGGCGAAGCGATTGGGTCCGATGTTCCCTTTTGTATCGTTGGTGGTACCGCTTTGGTTACAGGCCGAGGTGAAAAGTTACAAAGAATTAGCACAATGCCTTCTGGATGGGCAATCATTGCAAAGCTTCCAATAAGCGTATCAACAGCTGATGTATATGGTGCGCTAAAGTGGGAGGATATTACAGAGCATCCCAATACAACAGCAATGATTAAAGCGATAGAGGAGAAGGATTTCACTCGAATAACAAAGCTATTATACAATGTATTGGAGGATGTAACCTTTTCTCTTCATCCAACGGTTAAAAATCTAAAAAATCAAATAAAGCATTTTGGTGCAGATGGAGTGTTAATGTCGGGAAGTGGTCCAACGGTTTATGCGTTGGTTAATATAGAATCGAAGGTGAATAGAATATACAATGCATTAAGGGGATTTTGTAAAGAAGTTTATGCAGTTCGACTATTAAAATAAGAGAAGAACTTGAAAACGACGTACATTAATGATATATTTTTCTCAAATATTCGGATTTGGGGTGTTGTAGAATGAAGAAGCTGCGCCGAAGTGAAAGATTAGTTGATTTAACTCAACAATTGATAAATAGTCCTCATATGCTCATACCATTAACTTTTTTTGCTAATCATTATCAATCTGCAAAATCATCTATCAGTGAGGATATTGATATTATTAATGAGATTTTTGAAGAAGAAGGTATTGGCAAATTAATTACATTAGCTGGTGCTAACGGAGGAGTAAAATACATACCTTTAATATCCAAATCTGATGCTAAAACAACTATTGAGGAAGTATGCGAAGTTTTATCTAGTAGTGAACGACTGTTGCCAGGTGGTTATCTCTATATGTTAGATATTATAGGGAATCCAGTATGGTTAAAAAAAATTGGTAGAACATTTGCCTCCATTTTTTCTGAAAAGGAAATAGATTATATTATTACAGTTGAAACAAAAGGAATCCCGATTGCTCATGCTACGGCAACTTATTTAAATGTTCCGGTGCTTGTCGTTAGAAGAGATAGTAAAGTTACAGAAGGCTCGGTAGTTACCATCAACTATGTTTCAGGATCAACAAAAAGAATCCAGACGATGTCACTTGCTAGAAGGGCATTAAAAGAAAATGCTAATGTTTTAATTATTGACGATTTCATGAAAGCAGGTGGTACCGTAAAAGGGATGATTGATCTTTTAGAAGAATTTAAAGCGAACATTCAAGGCATTGGTGTATTAGTGGAAGTAGACGGAGAAAAAGAACGTTTGATAGAAGAGTACTATTCCTTAGCAAGATTAGTTGAAGCGAATGAGAGGGAGAAAAAGGTAAAGGTGAATTTAGGTAATTATTTTTAAGGAGGAGATTATGAATGATGAAGATGGTTTCAACGAATAAAGCCCCAAAAGCAATAGGACCCTACTCACAGGCTATCGAGATAAAGCCTTTTTTATTTACATCTGGGCAAATACCTCTAAATGAGAATGGTGAATTAATAAAAGGTGATATAAAGAAACAAACAGAACAGGTATTTAAAAATCTTGTTGCTGTTCTCGAAGAAAAGGAAATGACGTTAAATGATGTGGTGAAGGTAACCGTATTTTTAAAAGATATGAATGAATTCCAAGATATGAATGAAATGTACGCTTCCTTTTTTAAAGAACATAGACCAGCAAGATCAACCATAGAAGTATCTAGACTACCAAAGGATGTTTCAGTAGAAATAGAAATGATTGCTTATAAAGAATAAAAAAAATTTTCATTTTTTGTTATTTCTTAGCAGGAATTTTATAACAATACATAGAATCCATATTTAAGCTCTATTAAATAGTAAAGGTGGTGAAAACTCAATGGAAGTAACTGACGTTAGACTTCGCCGCGTCAACACGGAAGGCCGTATGAGAGCGATTGCATCCATTACTATAGATAATGAATTTGTAGTACATGATATTCGTGTAATTGATGGTAATAATGGAATGTTTGTTGCTATGCCAAGTAAAAGAACGCCAGATGGAGAGTTTCGTGATATAGCTCACCCTATATCTTCTGTTACTCGTGAAAAAATCCAATCTGCAGTATTATCTGAATACGAACGTGTTGGAGAAGAAGAAGAAGTAGTTGCAGGTACGGGTGCATAAGCTAGATTAGTAAAGAGGGCTCTAGAAGAGGGCTCTTTTTTTTGTGCAAAAATTCTAACAATAATAAATATTTTTTTGGTAAAAATTCATGGTCAATCTAACTTGAAAACACGGGACAATTAAGATATAGTCAAAATGAAATAAAATGATCGAAAATGGGGGTATGTCATGTCCAGTTTATTTTCTATTATACTTGCTGCTGGTCAAGGAACAAGGATGAAATCTAGTAAGCTTAAAATGCTTCATCAGCTTGGTGGCAAACCAATGATAGGTCATATTGTTGATACATTAGAGGAAATAAAAACAGAAGATATTATTGTTGTTGTAGGACATAAGGCTGAGGATGTAAAGAATTATTTAGGGACAAAGGTTCAATATGTAGAGCAAAAAGAACAATTAGGAACTGGCCATGCAGTACTACAAGTAGAACCAATTCTGAAGCATAGAGATGGAATCACCTTAATCATTAATGGAGATACTCCCCTACTTACAAAAACGACCTTAGAAGCATTGATCAATGAACATAAAACTCGGGACGTAGCATTGACTATTCTATCTACAGAACTTGCTAATCCTACTAGCTATGGTAGAATTATTCGCGATAATAATCAGGAAGTTATTAAAATCGTAGAAGAAAAAGATGCTTCTATTTCAGAGCGGAGAATTAAAGAAGTAAATTCAGGAATTTATTGTTTTGATAACGCTAAATTATTTCAAGCACTAGGTAAGATAAATAATAATAATAAACAAGGTGAGTATTACTTAACAGATGTTATTGAAATATTACGTCATTTAGGTGAAAGAATCGTTGCATTTGAAACCTTTAATTCAAATGAATTAGTAGGTATTAATGATCGAATAGCACTAGCTGAAGCTGAAACGATTTTAAAAAAGCGAATATTAGAGAGCCATATGAGGGCAGGAGTAACTATTATTGATCCAATGAACACCTATATAGAAAAAGAGGTTCGAATAGGAGCAGATACCACCATTTTCCCCGGAACCCATATAAAAGGTGAAACGGTAATAGGAGCAAACTGTAAAATTGGTCCCAATGCAGATTTAACAGATGTTATCATAGCAGATGATGTAACATTAACCCATTCTGTAATAATATCATCATCGATTGATTCTTATACAACAGTTGGTCCGTTTGCTTATATTAGACCTGGAACAAAGATAGGGTCATCTGTTAAAATAGGAGATTTCGTAGAGGTTAAAAATTCCACAATAGGTGATGGTACCAAAGTACCTCATTTGTCCTATATTGGAGACGCAGATTTAGGAGAGGGTATTAATATAGGCTGTGGAACGATAACAGTAAATTATGATGGTTTTAAAAAACACCGAACAACTGTCGAAGATAGAGCATTTATTGGCTGCAATTCCAACTTGATAGCACCTGTATCAATTGGCAAAGAGGCATATATAGCAGCCGGTTCTACCATTACAAAGAATGTACCTGATTTTGCTCTATCCATAGCACGTGAGCGGCAAGTGAATAAAGATGATTATGTTAAGAAAATAAGAGAAAAAAACACAAAAAGCTAAGTTCTTCTGGAGGTAAAAAAATGACCTATAATGACCCTAATTTGAAAGTGTTTACATGTAATGCGAATCCTGAATTAGCCAAAGAAATTGCTAATATGATTGGAGTACCTATGGGGGATTCAGAGGTTATCCATTTTAGCGATGGGGAAATACAGATAAGATTGAATGAGAGCGTTCGTGGAGCGGATATATTTGTGATTCAACCCACTTCAGCTCCAGTTAATCAACATCTAATGGAACTGTTAATCATGGTTGACGCATTAAAACGAGCTTCTGCAAAGAGTATTAATGTTGTTATACCATATTATGGCTATGCAAGACAGGATAGAAAAGCAAGAGCTAGGGATCCTATTACAGCAAAATTAGTTGCAAACTTAATTGAAACCGCTGGTGCTCATAGGATGATATCAATGGATTTACATGCTACCCAAATTCAAGGTTTCTTTGATATCCCAGTTGATCATTTATTAGGAGTTCCAATTTTAGCAGATTTTTTTGCAAAGAAAAATCTAGATGATATTATTATTGTTTCACCTGATCATGGTGGGGTGACGAGAGCAAGAAAAATGGCAGAGAGATTAGGTGCACCCATTGCAATCATAGACAAACGCAGACCAGAGCCTAATGTTGCAGAAGTGATGAATATAGTAGGTAATGTTGAAGGAAAAACAGCAATATTGATTGATGATATTATAGATACTGCTGGTACCATTACCATTGGGGCAGATGCATTAATGGAAGCAGGAGCAAAAGAGGTTTATGCTACCTGTACTCATCCTGTACTATCAGGACCAGCAAAAGAAAGAATTAATAATTCCCAAATAAAAGAATTAGTGGTTACAAATACCATACCTATACCTGAGGAGAAAAAAATAGATAAAATTAAAATTTTGTCTGTTGCACCACTTATAGGTGAAGCGATTATTAGAGTTCATGAGCAGGTATCAGTTAGTAAATTATTTGACTAAGATGTTTATCTCCCTTCTTATTAGGAAATAATTTTAATATAACTTTTTAGGGGGGGAAATGAATGGAAGGAATATTTATAGAAGCTATAGTCCGTGATAAAGGGCCTGATTCAATTTTGACGAATATACGTAACGATGGTTTTGTACCAGGAATACTATATGGATCTGATCATATCAATCAAACCATCCAAATAAACAAAAGAAATTTATTGAAGCAATTAAAAACCCATGGTAAAACTGGTTTATTTACGATTCTTGTAGATGGTAATTCAATACCTATTAAGGTAAATGAAATTCAACGGAATCCATTAGATGGTGAAATAATACATGTTGATCTTCAACGGATAAATATGGATAAAGTGATTCATATGCCTGTGCCAATTCATTTATTTGGAGAATCTGAGGGTGTTAAAAGTGGTGGTACGATTCAACAGGAATTACGAGAAGTTGAAGTAAGGGCTTTACCTACCACAGTACCGGAATCAATCCATGTGAACATTTCGGATTTAAAAATTGGAGATGCTTTATTTGTTAGAGAATTAAGTATACCTAATGAAGTTGAGCTTTTAACCGATGAAAATAGCGTTATTCTAACCATATTGCATCCAAAAATGGCAGAACAAGAAGAAGGAACTGATAGAGATATTCAATCAGAACCTGAAATTGTTGATGCGAGAGACGGTCGAGGGATAGACGCTGCAAAGTAAACGTAACCAATTGGTTACGTTTTTTCTTTTATCTTGAGTATAGATGTTGATAATGTTATAAAATTTTATAAAGAATAAATAAAGGGTAATAGCTCTAAGCTGTTGAAATATATAAATAATTTTGGAATGCAGATATATCTGATACAATAGTCTTAGCTTTGTTGGATGGAAGGTGAATCATTTGAAATTAATTATTGGATTAGGAAATCCAGGAGAAAAATACGAGTATACAAAACATAATATTGGCTTTTTAACTGTTGATAATCTAGCAAATCAAATAGGGGTTAATAATTTCACCAAAACAACCTCAAAATTCAACGCACTAATCACTGAAGCAAGAATAGATGGTCAAAAAATTTTGCTAGTTAAACCGTTAACATATATGAATTTATCTGGTGAAGCAGTTAGACCAATTATTGATTGGTACAAGGTTGATATTGACGATATGGTAGTTATTTATGATGACCTGGATTTACCTTTAGGTAAAATTCGTTATAGAGAAAAAGGAAGTGCTGGTGGTCATAATGGGATGAAATCTATTATTCAGCATCTTCAAACGGAATCATTTAAGAGAATTAGAATCGGTATTGGTCGTTCGCAGCATGGGTCAGTGGTTGATTATGTATTAACAACATTCTCAAAGGAGGAGAAGGAAGATATTAATCAAAGCTTAGACGCTATTGGAAAATCAATTATCGATTGGGCAAGAGGGACAGAATTTCATAAATTAATGAATAAATATGGAACGAATAAATAATTTTAAAATAAATTTTTATTTATTTGTATGGAGCTCTTTTAAGTAGGGTAATAATAGAATAGGTACTAATTAAAAGAAATGGAGGCCATACAATAAATGATTAAATACATATGTAGGTATTGTGGGCAAAACATGGGGGAAATCGATCATGGTTTGATTAATGATAAACAGCTTGGAATTGAATCCTTGACCCCTCAAGAGCGCAAAGATATAATTACCTATATGTCTAATGGCGATAAAGTTATTCATATTATTTGTGAGTATTGCCAAGAAACAATAGAAAAAAATCCTGAATTAATTTTAATATCTAATCCACTGCAATAATGAAACAGTTCAGTATACAAGCTTTAGCTGTTTAGCTAAAGCTTATTTTTGTCGTGAAATAGATTAGAGGGAAGGGAGAAATACAATGAACATCCTATTAGAAAAATTTGCGGAAAGCAACGAATTTCAGTCACTGATCGTTGGGCTAAAGCAAGGATTGAAAGAGCAATTAGTTACCGGTTTAAGTGGCTCAGTGAAACAAATTCTTTTCTCTTCTCTTTTTCAGTTAGAAGAACAACCAATCATATTAGTCACCCATAATCTATTACAAGCACAGAAGGTATATGATGACTTAGCTGAATTAATTGATGATAATAAATTGTTTTTGTACCCAGCAAACGAAATAACATTGATAGATATAGATGCTCAAAGTCCAGAAACTCTAGGGCAAAGGATTAAAGTATTACAAAATTTAGCAAACGGTAAATTAGGTATATATATCATTCCTTATATTGGTTTGACTAAACTATTGCCACCGAAAGAAACATTTAAGGATGCAATCATGCATCTGAAGGTTGGTAGCGAGATTGAGCTGGATTATTTATTACATCATTTTATCTACCTTGGGTATGAAAGAACAGATTTAGTTAGTAAGCGAGGTGAGTTCAGTATAAGAGGAGGAATTATTGATATTTTTCCTCACACTATAGAAAACCCTATTAGGATTGAGTTGTTTGATATTGAAATAGATTCTATTCGCACTTTTGATGTAAGTAATCAAAGATCTATTACAAAACTTGAAGCTATTGATATTACTCCTGCAAGAGAGTGGATTGTGAGTCAAGAACAATTCCTCAAGGCAGCTGTGATAGCCGAAAAATATTTAGGAGAACAGCTTTCAAAGATAAAAGATAGTAGTATAAAAGAAAAACTAACGACGAATATTTCATGGGAAATAGAGCAACTAAAGCAACAAAATTACTTTAATGGAATCTATAAATATGTTTCAATCTTATATTCAAGTAATAGTACGATCCTAGATTATCTAAATCATCATAGTATTATCGTCTTTGAAGAGGCAAATCGTATTACTGAGGCAGCTAAACAATCAGAAAAAGAGATGAATGAGTGGCAAACAGCCTTGTTAGAGCATGGTGAATATTTACCAAATTTAAAAGTCTATAAAACATATCATGAGCTTTTTACGTCTATACAATATCAAATTGTATATTTATCATTGTTCTTAAAACAAATACCACATGCCTCTCCAGCAAACATCATCAATTTTGTGACTCGTAATATGCAGAATTTTCATGGTCAAATGAATTTATTAAAAACTGAAATTGACCGATGGATGAAAACACATACAAATGTTGTTTTTTTAGCAGCGGATAAAGATAGAGGAAAAAGACTTCAACGAATTTTATTTGACTATGGGATGGAAGTTGATTTTGTCAATGAAGAAATATCAAAGCTAACAAGTAGGCCAATTATTATATTGGGGAATCTACAATCTGGTTTCGAGATGTTAAGTATCCATGTTGCTATTATTACTGAAGGTGAAGTTTTTTCAAAAAAGCAAAGAAAAGTAAGGAAAGTAACACAGCAATCAAATGCAGAACGAATCAAGAGTTATACAGATTTGAAATTAGGGGACTTAGTCGTTCATGTTAATCATGGAATAGGTAAGTATGTTGGAATCCAAACATTAGAGATCAATGGAATCCATAAGGATTATCTCCATATAAAATATTCTGGGAATGATAAACTATATGTTCCGATCGATCAAATAGATTTAGTGCAAAAATATTTAGGTGGCGAGGATAAGGAGCCGAAATTATATTCTTTAGGTGGTAATGAGTGGAATAAAGTAAAAAATAAAGTAAAATCCTCTGTCCGTGATATTGCTCAGGATTTAATAAAAATATATGCAAAAAGAGAAGCTGCTAAAGGTTATGCTTTTCCATTAGAGAATGAATTTGATAAAGAATTTTCTTCTCTTTTTCCTTATGATGAAACACTTGACCAGATAAGAACAATCGAAGAAATAAAAAGAGATATGGAAAAAGAGAAACCGATGGATCGTTTGCTATGTGGTGATGTTGGCTATGGCAAAACAGAAGTGGCACTCAGAGCAGCATTTAAATCAGCTATGTCTGGGAAACAGGTTGCAGTACTAGTTCCTACAACGATATTAGCTCAACAGCATTTCGAAACATTTAAAGAAAGATTTATGGATTATCCAATAAAAATTGAAGTGTTGAGTCGTTTTAGATCAAGAAAAGAACAAAAAAGTGTGATAAAGGGCATAGAGGATGGAACAGTGGATATCATTATCGGAACACATAGACTTCTATCTAAGGATGTCATTTATAAAGACCTTGGTCTATTGATAGTAGATGAAGAACAACGCTTTGGCGTAAGGCATAAGGAAAAATTAAAGGAGATCAAAGCAAATGTAGATGTTCTAACATTAACAGCCACACCAATTCCTAGGACGCTACACATGTCCATGCTTGGTGTTAGGGATTTATCTATTATAGAAACACCTCCTGAAAATCGTTTCCCTGTTCAAACATATGTTGTAGAATATAGTGGAGCTTTAGTTCGTGAGTCAATAGAAAGAGAACTAGCAAGGGGAGGACAAGTATACTTTTTATATAACCAAGTGAAATCTATACAGACAATGGCAGATCAAATAAAATCTTTGGTACCAGAGGCACGAGTAGCGGTTGCCCATGGGCAAATGTCTGAATCAGAATTAGAAAATGTCATGTTAGACTTTTTGGAAGGGAATTATGATGTTTTAGTAAGTACTACCATTATCGAGACTGGGGTTGATATACCAAATGTTAACACGCTTATCATCTATAATGCTGATAAGATGGGATTATCTCAACTCTATCAATTGAGAGGTAGGGTAGGGAGATCTAATAGAATAGCCTATGCATATTTCACCTATCAGCGAGACAAAGTGCTATCTGAAGTTGCTGAAAAAAGATTACAGTCGATTAAAGAATTTACTGAGCTAGGCTCAGGCTTTAAAATTGCTATGAGAGATTTAGCCATAAGAGGGGCAGGTAATTTGTTAGGGGCGGAGCAGCATGGCTTCATCGCTTCTGTCGGATTTGATTTATACACGAATATGCTAAAGGATGCAATCAACGAGCTTAAAGGTGAAAAGATAGAAGAAGTAAATGTTGAGCCACAGATTGAGCTAGAAGTAGATGCCTATTTACCTACCGAATACATTGATGATTCTATGCAAAAAATAGAAATGTATAAAAAATTTGCTAATATCAAAACAATGGAGGAGGTTGAACAAACGGTTGAAGAATTAATTGACAGATTTGGTGATACACCCAATCCAGTGGAAAATTTAATAAATATTACTAAAATAAAAGCATATGCCTACAAATACCAAATGGTAAGTATATCTCAAAAAGGGAATGAAATACTTATAAAAGTAAGGCCAGAGCAAAATCAACTCGTGGATGGCTTTAAACTATTTAAGATTGCCAATGAATTTAATCATAAAATAAAATTATCATCAGGTCATCAAATAGGAATCAAAGTAGCTATTAAAGGATTATCTACAAAAGAAATACTTAAGTTACTACTAGATTTTCTTAACAAATACCAAGAAGCAGTGAAATAGGAAGGGGATTAAACAAAGTGAAAAAATTCACAAAAACATTATTGATTGGTTTATTAGTAATAACATTCATTATTAGCATCTCAGGTTGTGGTAATAGCAAAGGACAGCAGGGAACAGAAACAAAAAATGTGATAGCAGAATATACAGGTGGTCAAGTAACCCAAACTGAGTTTGATTTATATCTCTCTATTAGAGAATTTTTTAATCCGAATTTAAAAGATCAAATCACAAATCAGGATTTAAAAAAGCAACTATTAGATCAGTTAATTGCTGAAGAATATTTATCTAGCAAAAACACTGCTGATATTACAACGTATGATAACGATGTAAACAACTTAATAGCAACCTTTAAACAACAATGGGTACAACAATTAGGTTCAGAAGAAAAATATATTAGTATGCTAAAAGATAGCAATATTACGGAAAAAGACTTATTTAATTATATTAGAAGAGTTTATGCAGTCCAGGATTACCTTGTAGAAAAGGCATATAAAAAGAACAAAGAAGAATTTACGATTGCTACAGTTAGCCACATTCTAATAATCGTGGATGATAATAGAACAGATGAGGCTGCAAAGAAGCGAGCGGAAGAAGTATTAGCAAAGCTAAAGGCTGGTGGAGATTTTGCAGCATTAGCTAAAGAGTACTCAGATGACCCAGGTAGTAAAGATAATGGAGGTGTTTATAAGGATACACCTGTATTAAGTTGGGTACCTGAATTTAAAAATGCAGCATTAACACTACCTATTAATGAGCTTAGTGGATTAGTTAAGACTGATTATGGATATCATATTATTAAAGTACTTGATCGTACAATTCCAAAGCTTGATGAGGTTACTGATGAGCAAAAGAATAGTATTTTTAGTCAAGAGTACAATAATTTCTTAACAAATGACTTACCATCCGTTATTAAAAGTGTAAATTTAGGTGAATAAGTAGACTTGAGATGGAGTCTTTTATCTCCACCTGAACCTTAGCACCCATAGGGCACAAGTCACACTAAATGCTAAAGCATTAAGTCGTGCTATGCCACCCTTATTTCGAGAATTGAAACAACTCCCCCTTCCGGTGTTGAAGGAGGAAGTCTTGTTGAAACCGAAGATAAAATAGAAATTCTTTATTTGAATTTAAATTGAAAAGTACGAACCTTTCTTGAATAATAATTTGGCAATGGAAGAATACTATGGATGTAAAAAGTGATGAATATGAAGAAATAATTAAAAAAAAAAAATGCTTACATCTGGTTTTAATTGAAAATTATTATATACAAGAAAGTGAGGCATCAAGAACATGAAAGCAACAGGTATAGTTCGTCGGATCGATGATTTAGGAAGGGTAGTCATACCAAAAGAAATTAGAAGGACCTTGAGAATTAGAGAAGGAGATCCACTAGAAATTTTTGTTGACAGAGATGGGGAAGTCATACTTAAGAAATATTCGCCAATCGGGGAATTAGGGGATTTTGCAAAAGAATTCGCTGAATCATTATATGAAAATTTAAATCACATTACCTTAATTTCTGACAGAGATACAATTATTGCAGTTGCAGGAACAAGTAAGAAAGATTTCATGGAAAAACAAATTAGTGATATTGTGGAACAAAGTATGGAAAATAGAAAAACAATTGTTGAAAATAATCAAGGTCAAGTTAGCCTTATCAAGGACAGCATCGAAAAATTCTCTTCCTTTGTTATTGCCCCAATAATAGCTGGTGGAGATCCAATAGGAACGGTCATGTTTATTAGTAAGGAAAATAACAAAATGTCTAACTTAGAACAAAAAATGGTGGAAACTGCTGCATCATTCTTAGCTAAACAAATGGAACAATAAGAAGCAGGCTTCGCTTGCTTCTTTTAGCTTATAATCAACAGCTTGTTTATATCATATAAAAAACATTGTGATCATCATAGTGTGTTGGATTAGAGGAGAGGAGTTTTTATGAGAAATAAGACAAAGCAGTCATTGGTAACAGGTACTGCTATTTTAGGATTTTCTGCATTTGTAACGAAGCTTCTCGGTGCGGTGTATAGAGTTCCTTATCAGAATATAACTGGTGATGTTGGTTTAGGGATTTATAATAAGGTATACCCACTATACAGTACATTATTGATTTTGGCGGCAGCAGGATTTCCTATCGCTATATCAAAATTCGTTTCTGAACGTTTAGCATTGGGCGATATAAATGGGGCGAAACGAATTTTTAAGATTTCAGCCTACATCCTTTCATTTACTGGATTTATATTTTTTCTCATCCTCTTTTTTGGTGCTAGTTTTATTGCAACTTTAATGGGTAATATTGAATTAACCATAGCAATAAAGAGTGTCTCTTTTGCTTTATTGATCGTACCTGTTATGGCAGCATTAAGAGGATATTACCAAGGACATCAATATATGACTCCAACTGCATATTCTCAAATCATTGAACAAATCATAAGAGTAATTACGATATTAACGTTGTCTTATCTATTTATGACAAATGGATATGGAGTTTACTATGCAGGAGCAGGAGCAGTGTTAGGAGCTACCACTGGTGCGATATTTGCATTTATTGCTCTTTTATTCTTTTGGAAAAAGGTTGTACACACAGAAAATGAAATACTTGAAGATCTACATACAAATAGCTACGTAAGAGAAAAAACAACGATTGTAATCAAGCAAATTGTATATTATTCAATACCTATTGCTATAAGTGCTCTAGCTCTCCCTACTGTTGGAGTTGGTGGCCTTGTAGATTCGTTTTCAGTTTCCAATATCATCAGTTACCGCATAATTCATAGCGCACAGATATTTGGTACATACTTTAAACAACAAAACTTAACTCAATATGCTGAATATTGGTATGGTATATATACTAGGGGGCAACCATTGGTACAATTTTCTGCTTTTTTTGCGACAGCCCTATTTTTGGCATTAGTACCTGCTATTTCTGAGGCATATGCGAAGGGTAATATGAATTTAGTTGCTAGAAGATCTAGTTTTGCACTTAGGCTTACATTGTTAGTGGGATTGCCTGCATCTGTAGGATTAGCGATTCTTGCAGAACCCATCAATATTATGTTATATAAAAATGGAACGGGATCAATCATCATAGCAATACTTGGCTTTACAACGATTGTATCAACTCTATTTGTTACCTCTTCAGGTATTCTACAAGGGATTGGTAGAGCTAAAATACCAGCTAGAAATCTATTAATTGGGATTATCACAAAAATACTATTAAATATTGTACTAGTATATTCCTTTCATGCGAAAGGAGCTGCAATTTCAACTGTATTGACCTATACCATTGTTATGATTCTAAATTTTATTGATATAAATAAGATGATTGGTTTAAAAATTAAATTTACAAATTTTTTCTTAAAGCCATTCATTGCTACGATGATCATGGCATTAGTTGTTTATGTAACAAAAATATTAGTTCTATCAGGCTTCAGTCCTATTTTCACCTCTGAACGATTATTAAATACAACAACTACTTTAATATCAGTTTTTTTTGGAGTTATAACTTTTGGTTTTAGCCTATTTATGTCAGGGTCATTAACTCGAAATGATTTAGAACGTATCCCTAGATACGGTAATAAATTAATCGTAATTGCAAATAGATTGAGAATATTAAAGGATTAAGGAGACAGGCATGAATGGTAAAATAACGGTTATTGGTCTGGGTTCAAGTAATGAAGAACATTTATCTTTAGGGGCCTATAAAATTCTAACAAATAGTGAACACGTCTATTTTCGGACAGAGATTCATCCAGTTGTAGAATTCTTAAAAAAAGAAAAGCTACAATTTATTACCTTTGATTATTTATATGACTCAATGACCAAATATGATGATGTATATCAAGAAATCACATCCTTGTTAATCGATGAAGCAAAAAAGGGGAAAGACTTGGTTTATGGTGTACCTGGTCACCCAATGGTCGCAGAGAAAAGCGTAAAATATATTCTAGAAAAAGGAAAAGAAAATAATATCGTTATTGAGATATTTGGTGGAGAAAGCTTTATCGACACTTTTTTTTCTAAGCTTCATATTGACCCCATAGAAGGCTTTTTATTTTTTAATGGAGAAACAGTATTAAGATCGGATTTAAATACTACAAAGAATATTATTATAGGGCAGGTATACAATCGTTTTATTGCATCGGATCTTAAATTAACATTAATGGAGTTATATCCAGATGACTACGTGGTTTGGATTGTATCTAATTTAGGTATTGATGAAGAAGAAAAAATAATCAAGACTTGTTTATTTGAATTAGATCATCATGCGGAAATGTTTCATCACTTAAGCTCCGTGTTTGTTCCAAAAAGTGACGAAGAGAAGCTGAGACTAAATCAATGTTCAAAGCTAATCGAGATTGTGGAAATACTAAGGAGTCCAGAGGGCTGTCCGTGGGACAGAGTTCAAACGCATCAATCTATTCGCAAACATTTAATCGAAGAAACCTATGAATTAGTCGAGGCGATTGATGAATCTGATGTTAACCTCATGGAAGAGGAGCTTGGAGATGTACTCCTACAGGTTTTACTTCATTCACGTATTGCCGAAGAGGATGGTTATTTTAATATTTATGATGTCATTGAACATATTAATAAAAAGTTAATTAGGAGACATCCCCATGTTTTTGGAGATAAAAAGGCAAAGGAAGTGGAGGATGCACTGACCCACTGGAATGAAGTAAAACAAAAGGAAAAAGAGATGACAGGGGAAGAACGATTATCGGTATTAGATGGAATACCAAAGGACCTACCAGCTGTTTTAAAGGCTTATAAAATACAAAAAAAAGCTGCTGACGTGAACTTTGATTGGATAAACATAGAAGATGTGTATGATAAAATAGAGGAAGAAATAAACGAATTAAAACAAGCAAATGAGGATGAAAAATTAGTCGAACTTGGAGATTTATTATTTTCTGTTATTAATTTAGCACGCTTTTTGCAATTGGATCCAGAAGAGGCATTAGCAAAAACGAACAGTAAATTCATGAAAAGATTTCACTATATTGAAGAAATGCTAAAGGAAAAAAATATCCCAATTACGAGTGCTACACTAGAACAGATGGAATCCTATTGGGATGACGCGAAAAAGAAAGAAAAAAGTGTAAAAGGGGAAAAAGTATGCGATTAGATAAATTTTTAAAGGTTTCTAGAATTATTAAAAGAAGAACGATTGCAAAAGAAGTAACAGATAAAGGAAGAGTACAAATAAATGGACAAGTAGCTAAAGCAAGCTCTACAGTAAAAATTGACGATGAAATAAGTATTCAATTTGGGCAAAAAAAATTAATTGTAAGAGTATTAGATATTAAAGAGACATCAAAAAAAGAGAACGCACAAGAAATGTTTGAAGTGGTTAGTGAGGGAGAATTGATTAAAGAAGATAAATAAATTGATTTTGAAAAAGAAGGGGGAATCCTTCTTTTTTTTATGTTCTAAATATGTCTGCCAAGCCATATGATGTAGCAGAAGGAGGGGGAATATATGGATGATAGAAATCTTAAATCAAATCATGAAATTGTTCTAATAAATAGGGAAAACCTAAAAATTTCAGGTGTAAAAGATGTTGAAAGCTTTGATAGTGAAGAATTCTTACTAAGTACTGAATTTGGATATTTAAACATCAGAGGGCAGAATCTCCATATAAAAAACTTAAATTTAGAGCAAGGAATGGTGACAATAGAAGGAGTTATTTATGATATGGGGTACTTAAATGAAGGTTATTCTACGGAGAAGGCTAAAGGATTCTTTGGCAAGCTTTTTAAGTGACACTACATCAGCAAATTTATTCTTTATTATTTATGCTTTTAAGTAGTCATGTCATAGGTGTACTCTTTGATGGATACCGTGTTTTAAAAAGGAAATTAAAGCTTTCGAAATGGTTTATATTTATCATTGATGTTTTATTTGGTTTGATGGCTGGCATTTTCACATTTTTATTATTATTGCGCAGCAATAATGGACAACTCCGTTTTTACTTAATCATTGGGCTCTTCATAGGATTATGGATGTATTATTTTTTTATTAGCGTAAAGGTTATAAAGGTTTGGTTCATTGTATTTGAAGTGATCAATCAAATTTTGAAATTTTTAAAACAGACATTTTATTTTTTAGTAATTAAGCCTGTAAAGACGCTTTATCTTTTCATTGTCACCATTGTTATCTTCATTGTTACTCTTCTTACCACCATATTTTTATTTTTTAGAAAGATTATTTCTTATCTAATTGGTACTATTATCGTAAGAACTAAAAAAAGCAGCAAAAAAATAAAGAATAAATTGCATAAAAAAGAAGGATTTTCTAATAGATTGAAGAAGCTATTTAGAAGAAAATAATGATGGAGTGACTAACAAGTGGAAACTAATAAAAAAGTCCATAATCCAAGTAAAAAAAGAGTTAAATATATTTTAATCTTATTAATTATGTTTATGGTATGGGCTAGTATTATTATTTATCAGCAATGGTTAAATATAGATAAAATAAAAAACAAAGTAACGGAATTAGAAAAGAATGAGCAAACCGTAATAAAAACTAGGGAAAACTTGGAGAAAAAAGTATTATTACTTCAGGACTATAATTATATTGCTGAATTAGCAAGGAAATATTATTTTTTATCAAAGCCAGGAGAAATAATATTTATTTCACCAAAGGAATAATATGAGGTGAGTTTATTGACATGGTTTCAACCCTTCATGTATAATCTCTTTAGTTTATTTTTTAAATTTTTTAAGGAGGATCATTTAGTACATGTCAATTGAAATAGGCAGCAGATTAGAAGGAAAGGTTACAGGTATAACCCATTTTGGAGCTTTTATTGAGCTGCCCAATGGTGAAACAGGTCTAGTTCATATCTCAGAAATTGCAGATAGTTACGTGAAAGATGTCAATGAATTTTTAAAAGTAAATGATGTAGTTAAAGTTAAAGTAATAAATGTAGAAAAAGATGGGAAAATTGGACTTTCAATTAAAAAAGCAGTAGAAACTCCAGAGCGGAAAGTTCCAAGTAAGCCAAGGAATGATCGACATTTTAAGCGAAATAATGAGAGCTTTGACGACAAATTAAGTAAATACCTAAAAGATAGTGAAGAACGTCTCTCATCATTAAGGAAGAATACTGACTCAAAAAGAGGGGGGCGTGGCGCACGTCGCGGGTAAATATAAATAGTTAGTCGGCACCTTTTCTGGGTGCCTTTCTTAACCTATTTAATTATAAAAAGCATAAATTAGCTGTTGACATTTAATACACCTAAGTAATATAATAATTATCGTGACTGACGCGGGGTGGAGCAGTTGGTAGCTCGTCGGGCTCATAACCCGAAGGTCACAGGTTCAAGTCCTGTCCCCGCAACCAAAGTATTTCTGAGCACAACGTCGAATACACATCGATGTTCGAAGAAAATTGTAGTGCTCTTGAGTGCAACCAATTTTAAAATCACTTTACCTACGTTGATATACATCAGTTTAAAGTGAGATTGTAGTGCTCTTGAGTGCAACCAATTAAATTCTGAGCACAACGTAGGGTAAAATTAATTGATTTTTGAACTACGTCGATAAAACATCGAAGTTCCAAGGTATATTGCATAATTTTTTCAATCGTGGCGGCGTAGCTCAGCTGGCTAGAGCGTACGGTTCATACCCGTGAGGTCGTGGGTTCGACTCCCTCCGCCGCTACCATAAAATAAATAAGTGGCCCGTTGGTCAAGCGGTTAAGACACCGCCCTTTCACGGCGGTAACAGGGGTTCGAGTCCCCTACGGGTCACCATATTCGGACGATTAGCTCAGCTGGGAGAGCACCTGCCTTACAAGCAGGGGGTCGGCGGTTCGAACCCGTCATCGTCCACCATTATATCCGCTTAAACACGTATTGAACGTGTTTTTTATTTTATAAAAAAAAAGAAAAACACCTCCAATTTGCCATTAAACTAAAATACGACTTTGGGGGTGTTTTTTCCTTTGTTCCATTTAATTAGGTCACTCTATACATTAGGTGGTTTTCGATTTAGAATAGTAATTCAGCCATCACAAACCCAAGTGAGCCGATAAATAGCCATGTTATCAATCCTACATAAAAAGCTTTCATTCCTACCTGTTTCATTTTCTCTAAACTCGTTTCAAGTCCCATTCCTGCCATTGCCCATGTTAGAAGGAAGCTATCTAAAGTTATAAAACCTTGAGTTGTACTAGTTGGAACCACATGTAAGGAATTAATGATAAAAATAGCTAAAAAACCAAAAACAAACCAAGGTACACTACTCATTTCCATTTTTTTACTTGCTACCCCTTTTTCAGATTTTCTGAAGGTTATAATACCAATAATAATTGAAATTGGGATTACCATTAATACTCTAGTTAGTTTAATTAGTGTTGCAAATTGTCCAGCTTGATCCCCTGCTGCAAATCCAGTGGCTACTACTTGAGCAACTTCATGAATAGAGGAGCCTGTCCAAACAGCATAAACCAAGTTAGGAAGATGGAATACCCTAAATAAAATTGGGTAAAGGAACATTGCTATCGTTCCAAAAATGGTCACGGTAGCAATAGCAAATGTGGAATCCTTTTCATCTCCATTGATGATAGGTGCAACAGCAGCAATGGCTGACGCACCACATATACCAGTTCCAGAGCCGATTAATAAGGATAAATTTTTATCAAGACCGAATTTTTTTCCTAACCAAGTTGCGAATAATATAGTGGCTGGAGTTACAATCAATACCAATATTAATCCTTTCCAGCCAATTAATGAGATTTCTGCAAAGCTTAATCTAAAACCAAGTAGTATCACACCTAATCTTAGAATTCTTTTTAGGGAGAATCGTATACCTTCATCAAATAATACAGGTATTTTAAAAATGTTTTTTAATAATAAACCTAAAATTATTGCAATAATAAGAGAGCTAAAATGCAATTTTTTTATAAAATTTATGTTTTGAATGAAAATAGAAATAAATGCTAATAGAGCTGTAAAAACCATACCTGGAAATAATTTTTTTATTCGTTCCATTTTTTCACGTTCCTCTCTGCACCCTTTTATTGTGTCTACAGTTTAATATTAGAATGTTATATTTTATAAGTAAAATAATATATAATTATAAAAAACATAATCAAATACTTATATAAGGAGAATAAGAAAATGAACTTTAGACAGCTACAAATATTTGTTAATGTATGCGAAAGTGGAAGTATGTCAGAAACTGCTAGGAATATGTACATGACACAACCAGCAGTAAGTCAAACAATCATTGATCTTGAAAGCGAATTGAATGTTAAATTATTTGATCGAATTAATCGCAAATTAAATTTAACCTACTCTGGTGAAATATTGTTAATGAATAGCAAACGTATTTTAGGTCTTGTGGAGGACACGAAGAAGGAACTAAATGAAATAGCAAATTTAACAAAAGGGAAGATTAGAATAGGTGCAAGTACAACAATTGGGATATATTTATTACCAGCCTTAATTAGTGAATTTAATCAAATTTATGGGGACATAAACATTCCATATGTTATTGATAATACGAGTGTTATTCAAGAAATGATATTAAATAATAAAATAGATATTGGGTTAGTTGAGGGACCGGTTTTTTCCGAAAATATCATAGTTCAACATTTAGTGGATGATGAACTTTATTTAATTTGTGGTAATAACCATCATTGGTCAAGGAAAAAGATGATAGAACCGAAGGATATCAAACAGGAAAACATCATCATTCGAGAACAAGGCAGTGGTACGAGGGGTGTTTTCGAGCAAGCAATGTTAATGGAAAACTTGCCTTATCAAATAAAATATGAATTAAATAGCACGGAGGCAATTAAAAAAGCAGTTCAAGCTAATTTGGGAATAGCAATTGTTTCAAGAATTGCCGTAGAGAACGAAATCAAAGCAGGAGTTATAAAAAGAGTGTTTTTGAAAGGAATGGATTTTAAAAGACCACTAAATATCATATATCATAAAGACAAATTTCACTCGAATATATTTGATCATTTTATTAATTTTTTATCAAAATCTGGTAAAACCACTTCTATTATGGATGAAAAGAAGACGCAATAATCTATGAATCCCTTATTATGGAAATAAGAGAAATAAGTTTAAATTTTTAAAAATTTTTTTAGGAAGTTTTGTCGGATAGAGGTTTCATTCTATTATTATCGACAGATATCTTATAGAACATATGTTCTGTATCGTGTTTATGTTAATAAATCCATGTCAATTATAAAGATTTTGTCGTAAATTTCTTTTATGTCTCCTCCGAGTTTTGACAAAAATATCTTTAGATAACGGTTATAATTAGTGACACAAATTTGAATTAAGAAGAATTCGGGTGGTGTCATTATGTTAAAAAAAATGAGTATAAGAAATAAAGTGGCCATTGAAACGGAAACGGCTAGTTCCATATTCGGTCATGCATATGAAGGTATGCTACAGAAAGTAACATTTCTAAACTATCTAATATTTAAAAAATGGGAAGTACCTTTTATTATCATGGGCTTTCTATTAGGGAGAGCAATGATTTTGAATCAATTGTCTCCTTTTGCTATCCCATTTTTTGCGGTTATGTATCATTTGAAAAAGGACAAGCTCCTTTACATAACATTCGCAATATTAATTGGAACGAATTTGGCTACGACGAATCAAATGATTGTAGTTCTGTTTGGAATGGTGCTCTTCTTTTTTCTTCAACGATATCTTGTAAAAAAGAACAAATCAGACTTAAACTATGTCCCATTTCTTGTTGCAGTTTCTATTTTTATCCCCAAAATCACCCTTCACATATATCATCACGTAGATCAATTATATCCATGGTTAATGGTTACAATCGAAGCATCATTAGGTTTTGTATTAACACTAATCTTTGTACAAGCTATGCCAATTTTAGTATTTAGAAAGCAGCTTACTTTGTCTCAAGAGGAAATAATCGCGCTAACCATTGTATTAGCGTCTGTTATGTCTGGAACAATTGGATGGAGTATCAGTGGATTTTCTTTAGAGCATATTTTTTCAAGGTATTTTATCCTTCTCTTTGCTTTGGTAGGTGGAGGGGCTATCGGTGCATCAATTGGAGTAGTTACTGGTTTGGTTTTAAGCCTGGCCAATTCAAATGCAATTTATCAAATGAGTCTATTAGCCTTTTCAGGCTTGCTCGCTGGGCTAATGAAACAAGCCAATAAGTTAGGAGTAGCAGCAGGTTTACTGTTAGGTACGACAATATTATCAATTTATCTAGATAACCAAATAGATATATTAACAACATTTTATGAATCATCAGTAGCAATAGCTCTATTTATTCTAACTCCTAAGTCATTAATAAAGGAAATTGCTAAATTTATACCTGGTACGAATGAATATCACCATCATTATCAGGATTATGTATCACAAATTAGAGACATCACCTCGAAAAAAATTGAACAGTTTTCTAATATGTTTTCTCAATTAGCTATCAGTTTTAAAGATATTTCAACCTCACCTATGATTGATCAGAGTGAGCAACTAGATCATTTTATGAATAAAGTTGCAGAGGAGAATTGCAAAACCTGTTGGAAGCGAAATAAATGTTGGAATGATGAGTTTTTCAAGACTTATCGTTTAATGACTGAACTAATGACGCAGATAGAAATAAATGGAGAAATATCAAAAAAGGATATTCCGAGCGATTGGGTTCACTATTGTGTTAAATATGATCAAGTAGCTTTTCAACTCACTGATATCTATAAAAGCTATGGTGATCATCTATACTGGAAAAATCAATTGGAGGAAAGCAGGCTATTAGTATCTCATCAATTATATGGTGTTTCTCAGGTTATGATGGATCTAGCAAAGGATATACAAAAAGAAGGTAAAGAATTAGGAATTCAAGAACAACAGCTTCAACAATCACTTGAAAAATTAGGATTGTCTATAAGAAGAGTGAATGTTTTAAGTTTAGAAGAAGGGAATGTAGAAATCGAAGTTATTCAACCTAGTTGTCATGGAGTAGAAGAATGCACTAAAATCGTTGCACCTTTAATTTCTGAAGTGATTGGAGAAAATATAGTTGTGAAAGACAAACAATGTAAATATAGCGATGATGGAACCTGTAAAATGTGTTTAAAATCGGCAAAGACCTACGAGGTGAGTACAGGGTTTGCAAGCGCTGCAAAAGGAGGAAAGTGGTTATCAGGAGACAGCTTTAGTACCATTGAAATTAGTAATGGTAAATATGCTGTAGCTTTAAGTGATGGGATGGGAAATGGGGAGAGGGCACAAAAGGAGAGTAAAGCAACATTAGAATTATTACAGCAATTGCTTCACTCAGGAATTGATGAAACATTATCAATAAAAACAATTAATTCTGTTCTCTTATTAAGATCACAAGAGGAAATTTTTTCAACTGTAGATTTAGCGATTATTGATTTATACAATGGTTTTACGAAATTTCTAAAGGTAGGTTCTACGCCTAGCTTTATTAAAAGGGGGGATGAAATCATCGTAGTATCTGCAAACAACTTACCAATTGGTATCATTCAAGATATAGACATTGATTCAAAGGAGCATCATTTGATACCTGATGACATTCTAGTGATGATTACTGATGGAATATATGATACACCACAAAATACACATAATAGAGAGATTTGGATGAAGCGATTAATAAAGGAAATTCAAACAGATGATCCTCAAGCTTTTGCAGACCTATTATTAGAAAAAGTAATTCGATTTGGTCAGGGTGAGATAAAGGATGATATGACTGTTATTGTATCAAAAATAACGGAGTATATCCCTGAATGGGCTACAATAAAAGTACCTGGATTACAAAAAATTGATAGGGATACATTAATAAATTGATAAAAAATTAAAAGTGGTATAACCTTCCCCTTTTGTGGATATGAATGTATTAGAAAGGGGGAAGAAATTATGGGCGAACCATTAATTTTCAACCAAATCACCTTGATAACTGATGGTTTTTCAAATCAAGGTCTATCTCCTATTGAAGCTGCAAAGAGGGCCTTTAAGAAAAACATTACTGTAAATGTGATTGGTATTAGTAATAAACGCCCAATCGGTAACCAAGGAGAGATTGAGATAGAAAATATAGCAAAAGCAGGTGGAGGTTTACATCAGATCGTTACGATTGAGCATATTGCAAAAACGGTACAAACTATAACAAAAAAAGCGGTGAATAAAACGATTCAACAAGTGGTAAATGCTCAATTACTTGATATTTTAGGGGATGGTGATTATTCCCATCTTCATCCAGAGAAAAGGATAAAAATAGCCAAAGTGGTTGACTACATGGCAGAGTATAGTGATTTGAATATCCTATTACTCATAGATCAAAGTTCAAGTATGCTACCAAAGCTAGAAAAGGTAAAGGAAGCTATTTTAGACTTCCAGTTAAGCTTGCAGGCAAGATCAGGAAAGAGTTATGTTTCAATCGCTACTTTTCCGGGTCATATAGATTTTATCAATATCAAGCTTCCATGGACAAATGAGATAAAAAACGCAAATTCATTAATTCATCATATGAATCCAAGAGGGAAAACACCAACAGGTCCTGCGATATTATCATGTGTTTCATATTTTTCACATATTAATAATAAGATTAAGATGGGTGTTTTAGATGAGTTTATTATTTAATGATAAAGCAAATACACTATTTTCAGGTACAGAAATCATAGGAAAATGGAACAAAAAAAAATATGTAGTAAAAAGACTCCTTGGTTCGGGTGAGAACGGGGAAGTATTTTTAGTTGAATCAAATAATAACCTATACGCGTTAAAATTGAGTCCTGCTTCATTGGATTTAAGCTATGAAATACAAATAATACAGCAATTGAATAAAGCCCAGGGGCCTACCCTCGGCTTTTATCTATTTGATATTGATGATTTCATTTGGGGGGGAACTCTTTATACATACTATGTGATGCGCTATCAAAGGGGCATTTCTATTGATAGGTATCTTCGTAGAAAGGAAGCTGTTGATTATTTTCAGGTTTTTAGATTAGTAATCGAGAAATTATTTATTATCCATGATCATGGTTGGGTATTTGGAGATTTAAAGCCTGAACATATCCTAATCGAACCAAAGACAAAGCAGATATCATTTATAGATTATGGAGGACTAACAAGAATAAATGAAGGAGTAAGACAATATACTGATATTTTCGATCGTGGTAGCTGGAAGGTTGGAACTCGGAAAGCAGATCAGCATTATGATTTGTTCTCTATTGTTATGGTTTTTGTGAAGATAGGTATTGGTAAAAATAGATTTTTAAAAATATATAATCAAACTCGTAGTATAAATAATGTTTATGGTATAATACGTGGTATTAATGTTTTAAATCCTTTATCATCCATATTTAAACGCGTGTTTTTTGGCGAATTAAAAACCACATCAGAGGTTATTGAAGTAATTGTAAAGGAAAGTAAAAGAGCAGATAGGATAGAGGTAAAAAAGCATCGCTGGATTGATTGGTCATTTTCAGCTTCTCTTTTTGTATTCCTTACACTTTTTATCTATTTCATATACTCAACTGTAAGCTAGGAGATTTGACCTTATGGAGTATAAAAACAAAAATATAATGAAAAAAGTGAGAGATACCATAGATACGAATGAGATGATTAAAAACAACGCTCCTATTATCGTAGGTGTTTCTGGCGGCCCGGATTCCATGGTTTTATTGGATATTTTATCTAAATTAGTACCAAATAAATTGATTGCAGCACATTTAAATCATCAATTTCGAGGCAAAGAAGCAGAAGCAGATGCCAATTTTGTTAAATCTGAGTGTTTAAAAAGAAAAATTTCTTTTGAATTGAAGGAGTATGATGTACCAGCATATATGAAACAAACAGGACTAGGTGTTCAAGAAGCTGCAAGAGAGATTCGATATAAATTCTACGAAAATATCGCTGACAAATGGAATGCGACTACAATCGCTTTAGGTCATCATGCCAATGACCAAGCAGAAACAATTTTAATGAGAATCATAAGAGGAACAGGCATGCACGGTTTATCTGGAATTCCTTATCTGCGTAAAACAGGAGAAATTGAAATTATTCGACCTCTTTTAGACATCCAAAGAGAGGATGTAGAGCATTATTGTCTGGAACATAACATACCCTATATTATTGATAAAAGTAACTTATCAACAAAATATTTTAGAAATAAGATAAGATTAGAAGTAATACCATTTCTGAATAAATATAATCCTAAAATTACCTCTCATCTAAATCAATTAAGTAAAGTCATTCAAGATGAAAATCATTTTTTAGAAAAGCTAGCAAATGATTTCCTTGAGGAAAATTCCAGTGGCTTCCTTGAAGATAAATTTAAACTAGATATTTATCGATTGAAAAACTTAGACATTGCTTTACAAAGAAGAGTGATTCATCTAATATTAAGATATCTAAATTTAAAAGACGAATTTACTTTTTTGCATATAAAAGACATTCTTTATTTGGTCAACCAAGACCATCCATCAAAATCAATCGATTTACCTGGTGTCAAAGTATTTCGAAACTACGAAGAAATCGTTTTTACTACAAAATTTAGATATTGTGAACCATTCAGCTATATATTATCTATTCCAGGTGAATTAGTATTAGATGGTCCGCGAAAGAAAATCCATTCCATGGTTAGCAATACCTATGAAGAGAAGGATGGTTTATGGGCTGTATTTGACTATGATATGCTTATAACAAAGGAATTAATCGTTCGTACAAGAGTAAAAGGCGATCGAATTGAACTTCAAGGTCTAAATGGTTCGAAGAAGGTGAAGGATATCTTTATTGATAAAAAAATCTCAAAAGAAATGCGGGATGCTATTCCAATTATTGAACATCATAGCGATATCATATGGATACCTGGAATAAAGAGATCAAAACATGGTTTAATTTCTGATTCCACGAAACTTTTTCTATACATAATCGTAGAAGATTTATAAATAATAAATTTGTATGGAGATATTTTACTATTCGCTTTAAATATTATTATTTATAAAGGCTAAAAGCTTTTTATAAATTTTTAAATATTATATTTAGCATAATTATATACTTATACAGGAGGTTGATTATGGAAGCCGACA
Organism: uncultured Bacillaceae bacterium; assembly: GCA_964514395.1. GTDB lineage: Bacteria > Bacillota > Bacilli > Tepidibacillales > Tepidibacillaceae > CAZEQK01. Next base: position 13,294 of record CAZEQK010000003.1, on the reverse strand, counting down.
TCAAAGAAATATTAATATCAAAAGAAGAAATAGAAGCAAAAACAAAAGAATTAGGCGCCATAATAAGTAAAGAATACAAGGATAAGAATCCTCTGTTGGTATGTGTACTAAAGGGTGCTATCCTTTTTATGTCAGACTTAGTTCGAAACATAAATGTACCATTAGAAATGGATTTTATGGCTGTGTCTAGTTATGGAGCTTCTACAGAGTCTTCTGGAGTAGTTAGAATTATTAAGGACTTAGACGCCACAGTAGAGGGAAGGGATTTGCTTATTGTAGAAGATATAATTGATAGTGGCCTAACTTTAAGCTACTTAATCGATTTATTAAACAGAAGAAATGCCAATTCTATAAAAGTGGTAACTCTATTAGACAAACCTCATCGAAGAACTGTTAATCTGACTCCTGATTATAGTGGTTTTACCGTTCCAGATGAATTTGTTGTAGGATATGGACTTGATTATGGAGAAAAATATCGTAATTTACCATATGTAGGAGTTCTAAAACCAGAAGTGTATTCTCGTTAATATGTCTATTGTTACACTTTTTTCATTTATGATACAATAATAAAAGTGCCATGAGAGGAGGCAAGAGATGAATCGTTTTGTTAGAAATACCGGGTTTTATGTACTAATTTTTCTGCTAACAGTTGGTATCGTTAGTTTATTTACAAAATCTAACATCACGCCAGAGCAAATAACCTATACGCAATTCCAACAACAGCTTATGGCCGGAAAATATAGTGAATATGACATATCAGCAAGACCTGATGGTATAACCTATCATATTGAAGGAACATATACTGATAGTACTAACAATAAAAAACAATTTTATACAAATGCACCATATAGCGATGGTTTTCTAAGTAAGTTAACAGATGCAAAGGTCAAGGATCTGACATTTGAACCACCTAAAAAGGATTCTATTTGGATTACTTTTCTTACATCAATTATTCCATTCGTTTTAATTTTTGTATTGTTCTTTTTCTTATTAAATCAAGCCCAAGGTGGCGGCAGTAAGGTAATGAATTTTGGTAAAAGCCGTGCCAAACTTTATAATGAGGAAAAGAAAAAAGTTACCTTTAAGGATGTAGCTGGTGCAGATGAAGAAAAAGCGGAATTAGAAGAAGTTGTTGATTTTCTGCAGGATCCAAGGAAATTCACTAATTTAGGTGCCAGAATTCCAAAAGGGATTTTGTTGGTTGGACCTCCAGGAACCGGTAAAACCTTATTAGCAAGAGCAGTTGCAGGGGAAGCAGGGGTTCCATTCTTTAGTATTAGTGGTTCTGACTTTGTAGAAATGTTTGTAGGTGTTGGTGCATCAAGAGTTCGTGATCTCTTTGATAATTCAAAGAAAAATGCCCCTTGTATTATATTTATAGATGAAATTGATGCAGTTGGAAGGCAACGTGGCGCAGGATTAGGTGGAGGTCACGATGAAAGAGAGCAGACACTTAATCAGTTGCTAGTAGAGATGGATGGATTTAGTGATAATGATGGAATCATTATTGTTGCTGCTACAAATAGACCTGACATTTTAGACCCTGCATTACTTAGACCAGGTCGCTTTGATAGACAAATCACTGTAAACTCACCAGATGTTAAAGGCCGCGAAGAGATTTTGAAGGTTCATGCACGTAATAAGCCGATTTCTAGTGATGTTGAATTAGGTATTATTGCAAGAAGAACACCAGGGTTTACAGGTGCTGATTTAGAAAATTTACTAAATGAAGGTGCTTTATTAGCTGCAAGAAATGATAAAAAGGAAATTGGTACTATAGAAATCGATGAAGCCATTGATCGAGTTATAGCTGGTCCTCAGAAGAAAAGTAGGTTAATTAGTGAAAAAGAGAAGAAAATCGTTGCCTATCATGAATCTGGTCATACAATAGTTGGCTATCACCTTAAGGATGCAGATCAAGTCCATAAAGTAACAGTCATTCCAAGAGGAAGTGCTGGTGGATATACAGTGATGCTACCAAGAGAAGATCGCTATATGATGACGAAGCCAGAGCTTATAGACAGAATTACTGGACTTTTAGGTGGTAGAGTAGCAGAAGAAATTGTTCTAGGTGAAGTTAGTACAGGTGCTCATAACGACTTTGAACGTGCGACAGGAATAGCAAGAAGAATGGTAACAGAATTCGGTATGAGTGATAAACTTGGTCCAATGCAATTTGGTCATAGTCAAGGTCAAGTTTTCATGGGTAGAGACTTTAACAGAGAGCAAAATTATAGTGACAAAATTGCTTATGATATAGACCTTGAAATTAAAAAATTTATTGATGATAGCTATATAAAGTGTAAGGAAGTACTAATGGAACATCGTGATGAATTGGAATTGGTTGCACAAACATTAATGGTAAAAGAAACATTAGATGCTGAAGAAATAACACAATTAATAGAGAACGGAAAGCTTGATGATGAAGAAATGAACAATCAAGTTAAAGTTCAAATTCAGGGTAAAGAGAATAGACATGACCAAGAGCTTAATTTTAAAGATGAAAAAACAATAGATACTGATGATGAAGTATAATTTTTCATTATTAATAAAATAGGCATATGTATTTTAAATCCTTCTTAGTAAACTTGTTAGAAACAATCCTTCAAGTTATTTAAGGGGGATTTTTTTAATTTTTTTTAAACAAAAGAAGATCGACATTGTAGTTTTGGATTTTTATGTATATTATACTTTTGAGAGGTTTATTATAAAAATTATAAAAAGGAGTGAAATGTATGTCGGATTTTTTAAGTGATATTGAAATTGCACAAAGAGCAAAAATGAAATCAATAAAAGAGATTGCAGCACAAATAGGTATAGAAGATGACGAAATAGAATTGTACGGGAATTATAAAGCAAAGATATCACTTGATTTATTGAAGCGTTTACATAACAAAGAAAACGGTAAATTAATTTTGGTTACTGCAATCAACCCAACACCAGCGGGAGAAGGTAAGTCAACCGTAACTGTTGGACTTGGTCAAGCTTTTAATCAACTAGGGAAAAAAGCAATCATTGCTCTAAGAGAACCATCTTTAGGGCCAAGCATGGGAATTAAAGGTGGAGCTGCTGGTGGGGGTTATTCACAGGTTGTTCCAATGGAGGATATAAATTTACATTTCACAGGGGACATACATGCAATCACCACAGCTCATAATGCCTTATCAGCGATAATTGATAACCATATCCACCAAGGGAACCAGTTAAATATAGATCCAAGAAGAGTGATATGGAAAAGAGTTGTCGATTTAAACGATAGAGCGTTACGTAAAATTGTCATAGGATTAGGTGGTCCGATTCAAGGAGTACCAAGGGAAGATGGATTTGATATCACTGTTGCATCTGAAGTCATGGCTATTCTTTGTTTATCAAGTGGATTACAGGATTTAAAGAAAAGATTAGGTAGCATCATTGTTGCTTATACATACGATAGACAACCAATAACTGTAAAAGATATAGGTGCAGAAGGAGCCATGGCATTACTGTTAAAGGATGCTATAAAACCAAACTTAGTTCAAACCCTTGAGAATACACCTGCTTTTATACATGGTGGACCATTTGCTAATATTGCACACGGTACTAATAGTATTCTTGCGACAAAAATGGCGATGAAATTAGCAGATTACACGATAACAGAGGCTGGTTTTGGTGCTGATTTAGGTGCAGAAAAGTTCTTTCATATTGCTTCTCGTTATGGTGAGTATAATCCGAACGCAGTCGTACTTGTTGCAACAATTAGAGCATTAAAAATGCATGGTGGGATAGCAAAAACAGATTTGAAGGAAGAAAATGTTGAGGCTTTACGAAAAGGATATAATAACCTACAAAAGCATATGGATACCATCAATAAATTTGGCGTGCCATTTGTAGTAGCTATTAATAAATTCCAAACAGATACAGAAAAGGAGCTAATGGAATTAAAGAAATTGTTAGAATCCGAAGGAGTTCCAGTTGCAATTTCTGAGGTTTGGGCAAAAGGAGGAGAAGGCGGTATAGAAGTAGCTAAAAAGCTGATTGATATTATAGAGAATAATGATAAAAAGTATAATGACCTATACTCCTTAGATGATTCAATAGAAGAAAAAATTAAAAAAATAGCTATAAATGTATACGGTGCAGAAGGGGTAGAGTTTACCAATTCAGCGAAAAAACAAATAAAACAGTTTAAGGATTTTGGTTTAGATCGTCTCCCTATTTGTATGGCCAAAACACAATACTCTTTATCGGATGATCCCTTACTTTTAGGAAGACCAACAGGCTTTAAAATGACGATTCGAGAATTAAGGCCTTCTGTAGGAGCAGGATTCTTAGTGGCTTTAACAGGGGACGTCATGACGATGCCAGGACTTCCAAAGCAACCAGCTGCGTTAAATATGGATATTGATGAAAATGGGGTAATTAAAGGTTTATTTTAATAGTTAAGACGAAAAGAGGTTATTTATTTAATAGCCTCTTTTTTTTGCAATAAAATCGAGCGTATATTTTGAGTAATTTTTACTATGTTTATATTCTTTTTTTTAATGTAAGATAGCTAAAAACTATGCTATCATTAATATTGATTATAACTATCAGTATTGATAATATTAATCTTGTATAATGAAGGAAGGGTAGGGCAAAAAATATGATCCTAGCCATAGATGTAGGCAATACAAATATTGTTTTAGGTGTTTATAATCAAGATAAATTGCTAGTTCATTGGCGAGTAGCTACGGATAGAAATAAAACAGAAGATGAGTACGGAATGCTTATCAAAAATTTATTAGAATACCATCATATAGCAAACGATGGTATTAATGGTATTATTATTTCATCTGTTGTGCCACCATTAATTTATTCCCTAGATAAAATGGCTAAGAAATACTTTAAGAAAAACCCAATGATCGTAGGACCAGGAATAAAAACAGGGATTAAAATCAGTTTAGAAAATCCCAAAGAGGTTGGAGCAGATAGGATAGTAAATGCTGTAGCAGCAATAAAGACATATGGCACGCCACTCATTATTATCGATTTTGGAACTGCTACAACGTTTGATTATATTGATGAAGAAGGAGCCTATAAAGGTGGAGCTATAGCACCTGGAATAGGAATATCTACCGAAGCTCTTTACCAAAGAGCTGCAAAATTGCCGAGAATAGAGTTAATTAAACCAGAGAGTGTAATAGGAAAGAATACTATTGAAGCGATGCAATCAGGAATTATATTTGGTTTTGTTGGACAAGTGGATGCTATTGTAGAAAGAATGATACAACAGAGTCATAAAAAACCAAAGGTTGTCGCAACAGGAGGTCTTGCAACCCTAATAGCAAGTGAGTCAAAGACAATAGAAATGGTAAATACATTATTGACATTAGAAGGTTTAAGAATGATTTATAATAAGAACTTGTAAGCTAACGATAGGTAAATTCAATTCCTTCCCTAATAATTAACGATCTTAAGTAAACTTAAAGGGTGAATAGGATGTCTGATTATTTAATAAAGGCATTAGCCTTTGATGATAAGGTTAGAGTATATACAATAAACTCAACTGAGCTTGTAAAAAATCTTCAAACAAATCATGACACATGGCCAGTAGCTAGCGCTGCCTTAGGTAGAGCAACTACAATTGGTGTATTAATGGGTTCTATGCTAAAGGGTGAAGAAAAGTTAACCATACAAATTAATGGGGATGGTCCCATTGGGCAAATAGTTATTGATGCTAAGGCAAATGGTGAAGTAAGGGGCTATGTTACTAATCCACACATAGACTTGCCCTTAAGTAAGGCTGGGAAACTAGATGTAGCTAAAGCTGTTGGTAAAGGAAATATATACGTGATAAAAGATATGGGTCTTAAAGAACCATATAGAGGGAGTACTCCCATCATATCGGGCGAACTAGCTGAAGACTTTACCTATTATTTTGTTCATTCAGAACAAACCCCATCCTCTGTAGGTGCTGGTGTCTTAGTTAATCCTGATCATAGTATACGAGCTTCTGGAGGCTTTATCATTCAACTGCTACCAGGTTTGAATGAAGAAGATCTTGATAAAATAGAACTTGCAATCAATAGTATGCCACCAATATCAAGCTTAATTGATCAAGGTGTTTCTCCTGAGGGAATTTTAGAAATATTTTTTAAAAATCAATATAGAATCTTAGAGAGAACGAATGTAAGCTTTAAATGTAATTGTTCGAGAGATAGGATAGAAAATATATTAATTAATTTAGGAACAGAAGAAATAGAGGATATGATAAATAAACAAGGAAGGGCAGAGGTAACTTGTCAATTTTGTAGGACCACGTATCAGTTTAATATTGATGAATTAAATCGTATGAAAGTTAAGATAGATAAAAAATAGGGGTGTAAAACACATGTGGAAAAATAGAATAGTATTTGGTTTAATTATTGTCTTACTTGCTGGAGTAATTGGTGAATACCTATGGTTTAACAATAAATTGACTGCAGAGGATAGGACTGTAGCAACGATAAGTGGGCAAAAAATTACCCAGTCAGAATTTATTAAAGAGGTTAAGGAATTGTATGGAAAAGAAGTTTTGGATCAAATAATAAATAGAAAGATTGTCGAATTAGCAGCTGGAAAGTATGGGATAACAGCTAGTCAAGATGAGATTGACCGTCAATATAACCAATTCAAACAGGATTATGCAACAGAAGAAGATTTTCAAAATTATCTTAAAGACCAAATGGGATGGACGAAAGAACAGCTTAAAAATTATATAAAGTATAATATCTTATGGGAAGAGATAGCAACAAAGGACATCAATATATCTGAGGATGAGTTGAAGCAACGATATAAAAATAACCCTTCTAGCTATAGTGAGCCTGAAAAATTTCATATAGAACAGATTGTTGTAAAAACAAAAGATGATGCGGATAAGGTTGTAGATGAGCTAAATAATGGCTCGAATTTTAATACTTTAGCAAAAGAAAAATCAATCGATGCTTTATCTTTAGGTAGTGGTGGGGATTTGGGTTATATTTCTGTAACTGACCCATCTGTTGATCCAACAATCCTAGAAAAAGTAAAAACAATGGATACAAATGATTTAGCGACTGTTGAATTAAGTAATAATACTTATGCCATAATAAAGCTATTAGATTATAAAAAAGAAATAACCTATTCCTACGATGAAGTAAAAAATGAAATTAAACGAGACTTAGCATTAAGTCAAGTACCTTCTTTGCCTGAAGTTTTGGAAAAGTTAAAAAAAGAAATGAATGTTAAAATTTTAGATCCTTCATTTAAATAAAATAATATAGATAATAAAAGGTCAACAAAAGTTGACCTTTTTGTCCGATACCGCTACTAATACTCTTTGATATTTTACAATGTGTGCAAGCGAGAGGTAATCGGCGCTATGCTCCTAGATAAGTTTAAATAATACTAAGTTGGAATAAAATATTCAGCTGTATGAAGATTCACTTTATCGGTTTATAAGATGGAGCGGACTGTTATTTTCCATATAAGGGACGTGTTGTTGGGTGGAAGCAAATATTCATATGATGAAGGTGAATAGTACAAAGCAACTGAAAGATGAAATGAGAAGAATAGGAGCAGATGAAGTTGGCATTAATCTCATGCTACCTAAGGGAGAATTATTGTTAATAAAAGTGCAAAACGTTTCCTTAAAAGCTGCCAATATTCTTAAGCAAGAGATGCTATCTAGGGGTGGAGAGGCAGTATTACACAAGGAAGTTTCTATGCTTACGAAAGAATTCTCTGATGTATTATTAATGGGTACAAAAAAACAGTTTTTAGAAGTACTGGGCAAATTGAATTTACAGCCTTTTGGCTTAAAGAAAACAGCTGAGGAAATAAAAAATGTAATAGCTAGCAAAGAAGAAATAAAAAAAGCAAGAGAACTTGACTGTAAAGGAATTTTTCTTCCAATGAATAAAAGAACTTTAATCATGGGTATTTTAAATGTCACCCCTGATTCATTTTCAGATGGGGGAAAATATAATAATATCGATGAAGCCATCGTACATGCGAAACAGATGGTTGAAGCTGGTGCAGATGTCATTGATATAGGTGGAGAGTCAACAAGGCCTGGGCACCACTCTGTTTCTTTAGAGGAAGAGCTTGAACGGGTAATACCCGTAATAGAAAGATTATCAAAGGAGATATCTATCCCTATATCCATAGACACCTACAAGAGTAAAGTTGCAAAAAGAGCAATCATAGCTGGAGCTCATATGATAAATGATGTTTGGGGCTTTAAAAAGGATCCTGATATGGCTAAGGTGGCTGCAGAGTTTCACGTCCCATCTATACTCATGCACAATCGAGAAAAAGCAAATTATAACAGTTTATTAGATGATATTATTTTCGATTTAAAAGAGAGTATTAATATCGCGCTTAGTGCAGGAGTAAAAAAAGAAAATATTATTCTAGACCCTGGGATAGGTTTTGCGAAGTCCTATGAGGATAATTTATTAGTTATGAATAGATTAGATGAAATTGTCGCATTAGGCTATCCTGTATTATTAGGAACTTCAAGAAAGTCAATGATAGGTTTGACCTTAGATTTACCAGTAAATGAAAGAATGGAAGGTACAGCAGCTACTATAACCTTAGGAATTATGAAAGGCTGTAAAATTATTAGAGTTCATGATGTAAAGGAAATGAAAAGAGTAGCAGAAATGACAGATGCCATGGTTTGCCCGATAGCAAACCGCCGCTAAGCTCCTGGATAAGGTCAACTAACATTCAGGAAACCACTGAATGAAGTTTCACTTTAGCTAAAATAGAAACTGAGGAGATATGATGGATAAAATAATATTTGAAAAAATGCAATTTTATGCTTATCATGGAATTTTTGAAGAAGAAAAAAACTTGGGACAAAAATTCGAAGTGGACTTAGAAATGTTCCTAGATTTAAAAAAAGCTGGGAAGAGTGACTGTATTGAGGATACTGTAAATTATGCACTAGTATATCAAGTTGTTCATGATATAGTAACAGGGACCAAAAAAAAATTATTAGAATCCCTAGCAGAAACTATATCTTCTGAACTATTTCGATTATTTCCCCTACAGTATATAATAATTAGGGTTAAAAAATTACAGCCACCCATACCTGGTCATCTGCAAAGTGTTTCTGTTGAAATAAAGAGAGAAGCTATTAATTATGAGTAAGGTTTTTTTAGGCTTAGGTTCTAATCTTGGAGATCGCCATCATCATATTAGTACTGCTATTTCTGTACTTAAATTAAACAACGAAATAGAAGTCACAAAAGAATCATCTATTTATGAAACGGAACCCTATGGATATATAAATCAACCTAACTTTTTAAACATGGTTGTAGAAATAAATACAACATTATCACCTATGGGTTTATTAAACTTTGTAAATGATATCGAAGCGAAATTAGGTAGAAAAAGATTAATACACTGGGGACCAAGAACCATAGATATTGATATTTTATTATACGATGGTATGATAATAAAGAATGAAGTATTAGAGGTTCCACATCCATATATAATGAAAAGATTATTTGTTCTAGTTCCTTTAGCTGAAATTTATTCGGGAGATATACCAGGTAAATCTCTAACTATAAAACAATATATCGATGAATTAGATCAGAAAGAAGGAGCATTAAAAAAATGGAAAGTTTAAGCAAAAGAATTAAAGCCTTTCGAAAATTAAAAGGCTTTACTCAGATAGAATTAGCAGATAAAATGGGAGTATCTGTTTCATTGCTAGGGACAATTGAAAGAGGAACTCGAGAAGCAGATTTAGTATTAATTGAGAAAATAAGTAAAGTTTTAGGGATAGAAATAGATGAATTACTAGAAAAGAAAAAATGATTATAAAGGTGAAAACAGATGAAAATAGGGAATGTTGAATTAGATAGCAATGTCGTTTTAGCACCTATGGCAGGTGTTAGTAATAATGCCTATAGGCTGATTGCCCGTGAATTTGGCTCAGGATTAATGATAACTGAGATGGTAAGTGATAAAGCGATACTAAACAAAAATGAACGAACTTTAAAAATGCTTGAAATAGCAGAGATTGAAAAACCTGCTAGTTTACAAATATCTGGTAATAATAAGAATACTCTAGCTGAAGCTGCTAGATATATTGATAAGTATACCAATGCAGATATAATTGATATCAATATGGGATGTCCTGTACCAAAAATAACAAAAAATGGAGCAGGGTCAAAATGGCTTTTAGATCCATTTAGTATAGAGGAAGCAGTAGCTACTGTTGTTAAAGCGGTCAATAAACCAGTTACAGTTAAAATCAGAACTGGTTGGGATGAACGACATAAAAATGCTGTTGAAAATGCTAAGGCACTCGAATCAGCTGGAGCTAGTGCAATTGCTGTTCATGGAAGAACAAAAGAACAGATGTATGCTGGTAAAGCGGATTGGAATATTATCAAGCAAGTAAAGGATGCTGTTAGTATACCTGTGTTTGGGAATGGAGATATTTTCTCACCTTTGGATGCAAAAAGAATGATTGACGAAACAAATGTTGATGGAGTAATGATCGGTAGAGGAGCTTTAGGAAATCCATGGATTATATATAATACAGTGAGATATTTGAAAACTGGGGTATTACCGCCTGAGCCTACTGCTGAAGAAAAAATAAAAATTGCATTTCTTCATATGGACCGATTAATTGCCCTTAAAGGAGAAGTAATTGGTGTAAAGGAAATGAGAAAACACGCAGGATGGTATATTAAGGGTTTACAAGGTTCATCAAGAATACGTGAACGCATCAATGAGGTAGAGACAAAAGGCGAAATGATGGAAGTATTACTTGAATATGTCAAAAATATAGAATATAATGTAGCTATTTAAAAGCAACAAAGTTGACATCTTGTTACAATTGCAATATAATACCCATCAGATTAATGACGAATAAATATATGTAAAACAGTTTTATTGAAGCTTCTTTGTTGAGATATAAAGGAAGCTTTTTATTCTATTTTCTTTTTTGTATTTATTCGTATATTTTTACAATATAAACATATAATCGTATGTAAAATCTTACACAAAGGGGAATTATATATGGCGGATAAAGAAGTTATTTTAACACCTTCTGGTCTTAAAAAGCTAGAAGATGAGCTTGAACATTTGAAATCAGTAAAGCGTAGAGAAGTTGCAGAAAGAATAAAGACAGCAATTGGTTATGGAGATATAAGTGAAAATTCAGAGTATGACGATGCTAAAAATGAACAAGCATTCATTGAAGGAAGAATTATTACACTTGATAAAATGTTGAGAAATGCACGTATTATTAATGAGGCCGAAGTAAATACGGATGTTGTTAGTATTGGTTCAACTGTAAAGCTAAAAGATCTTGAGTTTAAAGATATAGTAGAATATACAATTGTAGGGTCAGCGGAATCAGATCCAACATCAAACTTAATTTCAAATGAATCTCCTGTAGGAAAAGCTTTACTTGGGAAACAAAAAGGGGCATTGGTCGAAGTGTCCGCACCAGCTGGAATCATCCAGTATGAAGTATTAGACATTATAAAAAAATAGTAGAATATGGGGTTGGTATAAATGAGCCAAGAGGTGACTGAATTAAATGAGTTACTTGTATTGCGTCGCCAAAAATTAGATGAATTAAAAAATCTTGGGATTAATCCTTTTGGTTTCAAATTTGAAAGAACACATAAAGCAGAAAATATACTTTCTGAATTGGACGAATTAACGAAAGAAGAAATAGAAGTGAAGAATGTCCATGTGAAAATTGCTGGGCGTTTAATGTCAAAACGTTTACAAGGAAAAGCAGGATTTGCTCATGTTCAAGATTTAAGTGGCAGAATTCAAATTTATATTAGAAAAGACCAAGTGACTGCTGAAGAATTCAAAGCATTTGATCTATTAGACCTTGGAGATATTATAGGTATAGAGGGAAATGTTTTTAAAACAAATAAAGGTGAAACTAGTGTAAAGGCACATAAATTAACAGTACTTACAAAATCGCTATATCCATTACCGGATAAGTTTCATGGATTAAAAGATGTAGAGCTCAGATACCGTCAAAGATACTTAGATTTAATTGTTAATCCAGAAGTGAAAAACACCTTTTTAATTAGAAGCAAAATTATTCAGTCATTAAGAAATTATTTAGATAAATTGGGATATATCGAAGTAGAAACACCAATGATGCATGGAATTGCAGGTGGTGCTGCAGCAAGGCCTTTTACTACACACCATAATACATTGGATATGCAACTATATATGCGAATTGCAATAGAGCTACATTTGAAAAGATTAATTGTAGGTGGAATGGAAAAGGTATATGAAATAGGAAGAGTTTTTAGAAATGAAGGAATATCCACTAGACATAATCCGGAATTCACAATGTTAGAGTTATATGAAGCATATGGAGATTTTCATAGTATAATGGAGCTTACAGAAAATGCAGTATCATTTGTAGCCAAGGAGGTAATAGGAACCAACAGGATTGATTATCAAGGAGAAGAAATAAATCTTGAACCCCCTTGGGAAAGAATTTCAATGATAGATGCAATAAAGAAATATGTAAATGTTGATTTAAGTAAACAGATGACTGATGAAGAAGCTCGTAAAATAGCACATGAATATAATATTCAGATAGAAGCCCATATGACCTATGGACATATAGTGAATGAATTTTTTGAGCAACTAGTTGAAGAAAAATTGACTCAACCAACCTTTGTATTTGGTCATCCTGTTGAAATATCACCACTCGCCAAAAAAAATGAAAAAGACCCTAGATTTACGGATCGCTTTGAATTATTTATTGTTAGTAGGGAACATGCTAATGCCTTTTCAGAGCTGAATGATCCAATTGATCAAAGGCAGCGATTTGAATCACAATTAAAAGAAAAAGAATTAGGAAATGAAGAAGCACATGAAATGGATGAAGATTTTATCCATGCTTTAGAAATTGGAATGCCTCCAACTGGTGGCTTAGGAATAGGAATAGACCGCTTAGTAATGCTCTTTACAAATCAACCATCAATTAAGGACGTATTATTGTTTCCATTGATGAGAGATAGATCTTCAGAAATTTAATGAGTTTATCAATTGTGAATTTTATTTACGATCAAAGCTCACCATTTGCATGGTGAGCTTTTCTATAAAAAAATAAAATACATAAATTAACGTTTGAATTTGAAAAGAAATATTGGTATTATATAAAAATGCATTAAAAACTTGTTTGTTGATAAAAAAATATTGACTTTTTATTAAGATTTTATTATTATAATTAATGTTGCTAAAAACAAAGCAACCTTGCTCTTTGAAAACTGAACAGTGTAAAAGTCAAGCGTAATCCACGAAAGTG
>CAZEQK010000002.1:0-147957 GCA_964514395.1 uncultured Bacillaceae bacterium | reverse complement strand
TAAAGGCTACGAAATGTTATTTGCTGATGATGGTTCTGACAGCGAAGATGGAAGTGTAACAAAAGATCAGGGGTCTTCTGATGAGGGGGCGGGTAAAACTAAAGATGTAAGTTGGGGTGACCCGAACACTTCTGTAGAAAAGCAACTTGCAGGAAAAGGTCAATTAAAAGACCTAAGGTCTAATCCAAACCTTAAGGGAGAGGATATAAACTCGCTGTTACAGAAAACGCCTTCCGAATTAGAGAAAATGGCAAAGGAAGGGAAAATCTCAAAAAAAGTACTTAAGAAAATAAAAAAAGCCTTCGAAGGAAGAGACTTAGGGAAACGAGGAAAGAGTTAATGATGCTTGATAATATAGTTCTTATAAATATTCAATACAAATTAGAAGGACAAGACATATGGATGGGTTTTAATTTGCCTCCGCATCAATATTTTGATTTAGATGATGGAGAGGATATAGAATTTGACAGTATTCCTATGTATGAACATGCAATTGATTATATTAAGGATAATGTTGAAAAAGTAGTTGCTACAAAGATTACTATAAGTAATGAAGGTAAGAGGTCAAAAAGAATAATTACAACAACTTATTGGAATGAACAGAAAAATTCTATAACTGAACGGGTAGATTTGAGCGAGGGAAACATGGAAAATGAAATAATAATTGAAACAAGAATAAGTGATACCCCTTCTATATATGAAATTATGAGAGTTATTAGAAGAGATGATACTTTAGTACCAATCTACCACGGTTTTATTACGGATTGTGAAGACGGTTCTCAGCAAGAAGAGAAAATAATTTAATTATCATACATGAGAAAAGGCTTTGATGGACGGATATCTATTTATAGGTATTCGTTATTTTTATATATGGGCAATAAGCGATAGGTTAATTAATAGCTATCCCTTTTTTATATAATTATATTAGTATCTTTTCTTATTCTACTCCCCCGTACCTATCACAAGGGGGACTATATAGTGAATTATTGCATTAAGAAAGAGTCAAAATTTATAGGAAAAATAATAATATTTCCACATCAAGAACAGATAATCTTTTCTTGATTATTTAGAAAAATTACTTATTAATGATTTTTTGAACAGTGTTATTTAAAAAACTCAAATCTAATGGAGGTAATTCTTTTTCTGAAAAATAAGGAGCTATTCCTAGATTAGATAACTGTTCCATATTTAATATAAGTATTTCTAGAAGGTTTATTGATACTTTTCTCACCAAATAATTGTCTGAATAACATAAATCCTAATAATGATTGTGCATCCCTATCTCCATACTCTTTTTGGAGTGTTCGTGCTATATCTAACTGATTACTAACTATAAAAGGCTTATCAAATTCTAACTTTGTTAGATATCTATTTAGATAGTTCGTAGCTGTCTTTTCATTCAACATTTCCCCCACCCATTTATGATCGTTATACCTTTTTAATTCCTTTCCTCTTATGTTTGCTTCAAAACGAAGTATACCTTTAGCTTGTGCTTGTAATTCATCATTTCCCTTTCTTTTAAGGACTTCTTTTTCTTTATCATAAAAATTCATCCGTATACTTTTATTTTTCCAACCTACAGTTTCTCCGCCCCCATAAGTAAATGTTGAATATCTTAATACTTTTAAAGCAGCAAAAATACCATAAATAGATTCACATAAATGAGGGGTAAGAAACTCAGGAAAAACGCTGAAAGTAACCTTACAACAAGAACAGAATGCCTCATAATCTTAATAGGATAAGACTTCCCATGATAGATGACATATCTGTCGTAGGAACTGTGAAGGTAGAGTCGTTTATGGGACTCACAGTTTGGGCATTGTTCAATACGAAAATGCTCCAAATCATCAAAAGATTTTTTATAATCTTTTGGAGATAAACCATATTCATGAATAATAATGTTCATCGCATTCTCCTAAAATAATTTGATAACAATTCCTCAAATTATTTTAGCATGATTAGTAGATTCAATCTATTTTAATATGATTATATTTAGCAGATTTTGACTAATATAAAATGCTTAGTAACAGTGTAGAAACAACCAATCCTGATGGAACATGGCTGGGGAATACCTATAATGCATTAGATGAAAGAATAGGAACTGTTGAAAATGGGTTTAATTATAACTTCACCTATGATAGAGGTAATATCATCAGTGAAACAAATGCAGCAGGAGAAGAGATATCAAGAAGTATAAGAGGATATAGCTTACTAGCACAGAATAATATAAAGGATGGAATGAGCTATTATCTACAGAATGCCCATGGGGATATCATAAATTTAGTAGATGCCAATGGAAAGATACTAAATAATTATCAATATGATGCTTTTGGTAACCTAACAGCATCAACAACCACAGTAGCTAATAGATTCCTCTATGCAGGAGAACAATATGACCAAATAACTGGACAATACAATCTAAGAGCAAGGTACTATGACCCAACTATAGGTAGATTTACTCAAGAAGATACCTACAGAGGAGATGGCCTAAATTTATATGCCTACGTTCATAACAACCCAGCGAATTATATAGACCCAACTGGACATTATTTATGTGATATTGATAATAATGGTGGACCAACTTTAATGGAAGCAGCAGTTATAGCAAATGATGTCTATACTGGGGAAAAAGGAGAACCAACATTACTTGGTGGATGGAATTTGGAAGACACATATGAGCCAGATGGATACAGCTTAAAAATAGGAATATATTCAAGGCTAAATGAGGATGGAACAAAGGGATATGTATTGGCGAATAGAGGATCAAGATTACCAATTCCTTTTACACCCAACATTCAAGACTGGGAAAATAATTTCGAACAACCTTTTGGTAAATCACAGGATATAGAAAAATCAATGGACTATGCAAAGGAATTTGTTCAAAATCATCCTGATGCAGATATAACATTTGTTGGACATTCAAAGGGTGGTGCTGAAGCAGCAGCAAACGCATTTGTAACAAATAAAAATGCGATATTATTTAATCCTGCAACATTATTCCCAGATGCTTATAACTTAGATACCTCAAATTATGATGCGGATATGACAGCATATGTTGTAAAAGGTGAAATTTTAGATGATATATTCAAGCCTTGGTCAGACAAAGTATATAAGAATAAGGTTTATTTACCAATGCAACATCCTGTTATTCCAGGAGGCAATCCAGGGATAAATGCAGTAAATGCAGTTCGAAACCATCTTATGGGTTCGGTACTGAAAGCATTAAAAGAAAGGGAGGGAAAAAGATAAATCATGAGTAAGAAGATAAGTTTTGTTACGTTCATTATTATTCTAATAACGATTTCTACGATATTATCTTCCTGTCAATTAAACGGCTTAGAAACGAAAAAAGGAGACTATAAGATTACTAATATAAAAATCTATAAAAATACGTCTGCATGGGAATTAGCGTTAGCAGTAAAGGATCAAGATACTGCATTAATAGAAAAAATTGCAAAAGAAAATCCGCAGGTATTAAATTATCAGGACCCAATATACGGCGCTACCCTGTTACTATGGGCCGTTGGAATGGAGAAATATACCTCAGCAGAGGCTTTATTAAAAGCTGGTACCGATCCAAATATAGCCTCGGTACGATTAGATGGAAGGACTCCGCTTTTTGAAGCGGCTGAATATTCATGGATAGATAATGATGCCAAAAAGGATCCGAAGTATGTAAAGCTCTTATTGCAATATGGTGCCGATCCAAACATAAATGCTATTGGAAGTAGTAACGGCATAGAACCAGGAACAAGTCCACTTATGAATTCAATAAGTTGTGGAATCGAGAAAACAAAGGCATTAGTAGAGGCAGGAGCGGATATAAACCACAAAACAAAATCAGGAGAAACAGCAGCACTAAAAGCATTAGCTACAGGAGGACCAAATGCAACATTAGAGGGAATGGAGTATGCATATTATTTGATTGTTGAAAAGAAAGCAAATGTAATAGATACCTTTGACGGTTTCGACAGTTATGGAAATGATAAAAAACTATATCCAGTCGATACATTAAGAAATTGGATTTATGATTTAGATTCAAAGCGATATAAAATAAAAATGGAGATAGTTAAAGAATTTGCTCGACAAGGGGTAAATTATTGGGACACTAAAATCCCTAAATATACTCTTAAACTGATTAAAAAACGTTACCCTGATACTTGGGAAGAATATATAAAGAAATATTAATACTTGTTACAATAGTAAAATCAGAACATTATAAATCACAAACACAAATATGTCTATAGGAAGCTACATACACATAAAACTTAGTTCGTTTGATTTCTATTTTCCCTTCAATAATAAAATTATCTTTTATCTACTAACAGCGATTATTGCATTGAGTGATTAGTCAAAAATTCAATGTTTATAAAGTGAAAATTGTATACTTGTAACCATATCAATTGAGATGGTTACTTTTATGAAAGGAATTACCTCGATAACACAGAATAATATAAAAGATGGACTGAGCTACTATCTACAGAATGCCCACGGGGATGTCATTAATCTAGTAGACGCCAATGCTAATATATTAAATAATTATCAATATGATGCTTTTGGTAACCTAACAGCATCAACAAACACAGTAGCTAATAGATTCCTCTATGCAGGAGAACAATATGACCAAATAACAGGACAATACAATCTAAGAGCAAGGTACTATGACCCAACAATAGGTAGATTCACTCAAGAGGACACCTATAGAGGAGATGGCCTAAATCTCTATACTTACGTACAAAACAACCCAGTGAATTATATTGATCCAACTGGACATTATTCATGTGATATAGATACTAGTTCTAAATCTGTGGGAGACCAGATAACGGAGAGTATCCTAAGCGAGTATATGAATGATAATATTGATAGCGGTATTTATAGCGGTGAAGCACCTAAGATTGATAAATTATCAGCTAGTGATTATGTTTTAATAGTAATAGCTGGAATAGAAACAGGATTGGTAGTAGATGATGCTACAATTATAGGAATTATTGATGATGTATTAATTCCAGCTGTAGCAATAACTGGCGGAGTTATATATATAGGTGTTAAAGGCTACGAAATGATGTTTGCGGAGGTTAAGGAACGTAATCCAGATCCACCGGCTAAAAGGAAAAGATACAAATCAAAAAAAAAGGCTTATGAGGCTGCAAAAAAAGCAGGAAAAGGTAAAGAACCAAAACATCATCCAAATGATAAAAATGGACCACATTATCATCCAAATGTTCCTAAACCTAGTAGACCAAAAACACCAAAAGTTCCAGATCCACATGATCATTACTTTTATTAAGATAAATAAATATATAAAAAATGTAAATTAGTAAATAGAACATGTGCAAGAACTTTATTAATATCTTGAAAGGGAGATACACTATGAAAAATAATATATTTAGATCGGTTGCTTATGGATTAATAAACGAAGTGAAAGAGTATGTTGAATCGGGAAAAGATGTCAATTCATGTGATGAAGATGGGTATACTCTTTTGCATTGGGCTGTACAAGAAGGATATGTTGATATAGTTAAATATTTAATTCATAAAGGAGCTGATTTAAACAAAAAAGATAGAGAAGGATTTTTCCCACTAATGGTAGCATGTATAAAAGAACAAATAGAAATTGTTAGATTATTACTTGAAAATAATTGTGATATTCATCAGAATAAGAATGGATATAATTCGTTACATGCAGCCTCAGCAGTAGGTAATATTGATATTATAAAGCTATTAGTAAAAAAGGGAATGGACGTTAACAAAAGTGATCATGGAGGCTATACCGCCATACATTGGGCAGCACAAGAAGGGCACTTGGAAATTATTAAACTACTTGTTAATAATGGGGCGTTTTTAGATATAAAGGATAATGATGGTTTTACCCCATTATATATTGCTGCAGGTGAAGGAAATAAAGAAATAGTAAACTATATAATTAGTAATAAAGTGGCTATCAACGATCCGAATAATAATCCATTAGATATTGCATCAGCATATAATCATATTGATGTTGTTGAGTTACTAATAAAGAATAGTGCAAACTTAGAAGTGAAAGATGATGAGGGAAGAACTCCACTTTTTACTGCTGCTATAAAAGGAAATCTTGATATAGTAAAAATGTTGATTAGAAATGGTGCAAATAAAAATATACAAGACAATGATGGTAGATCTCTAAGAGATATTCTCTTTGAAAACAATGATGAGGAAATGTTAAAAATTTTAAATGATGAATACTAAAAACTCATATTTATTGAAATTTAACTATGTTAAAGAGTAATTAATGTAAAAAAGATACAAAAGTCATCATTCAGGAAAAAAAAGGCACCCTGTAGGGTGCTTTTTAATCAATATCCAATGAATTTTGCGTATATGTTTTTAGCGATAACAGGCTCATTGGTACCGTGCACCAGCATCCGTCCATCCTGGAAGATGGTTAAATCATAGCTATCCACGGAAAATTTTAATAGGTAGGGGGTTTGCTCTACCTTTCCTACCCTTTTTAATTTTTCTGCAAGCTGATTTAGATCAAAGGTAACGTCCTTTGCTGGTGAGATTTGAACCGTATCTCTACCACATAATGATACATAACGATCCTTTTTATCCTCTGGATCTAAGAAATCATAATGATGCTGGCCACAGGCTGGACACGCTTCATTTCGTGCATTTTTCAGATTGATTTCTGAAAAATCGTTTTGCCATAATTCAAAATTCCGAAGGGAAGCACTAAGATGCTCATTATCCCCTACTAATAGCTTCATCGCTTCTGTGGCTTGGTAGGCAGCTACGACTTGGATGATTGGTCCGATGACGCCAACTGTATCACAGGTATCAGTAGAACCATGGGCTTTTTGGTCTGGGAATAAGCAGCGTAAGCAAGGTGTTTTCTCAGGGATAATGGTGATCGTCATTCCTCTAGAGCTAACCGCACCGCCATATATCCAAGGAATATGATGCTTGATCGCAACATCATTGATAAGGTAACGGACCTCAAAATTATCTGTTCCGTCAAGGATTAAATCGACATCCTGTAATAAGTCCTCTGCGTTTTTCCAAGTTAAATCAGCAATATGCGCATCAATATGTACCAAGGAATTAATCGCATTTAGCTTGAGCTTTGCTGCGATGACCTTTGGCATACTTTCCTTTGCATCCGCTTCATCAAACAGCATCTGTCTTTGTAAATTACTATACTCCACAAAATCACGATCAATGATTCGAACATAACCAACTCCTGCACGAACCATATGGTTTGCTAAGGAGGTCCCAAGAGCACCCATCCCAACGATGGCTACTTTACTATTTATCAGCTTTTCCTGTCCATTTTTCCCAATGGGGGTAAACAGGTGTTGTCTAGAATATCGCATTTCATTTAACTCCATTTTATAATCATCCCTTTATGATTCCTTATTTACTGTTTTCCATGGTCCTTCCTGATGACCAACCCATTCTTCTCCATCATTCCAGATTTCCTTTTTCCACACAGGAACGATTTGCTTTAGACGTTCAATCGCATAGCGTCCAGCTTCAAATCCAGCCTCACGATGAGGGGTGGCAACAGCAATGATGACACTAATATCCTCAATGGCAAGCTTGCCTACACGGTGAGTCATTGCAACCTTTGATTCTGGCCATTTTTCTTTTATTTCTTCTGCAATTTCCTTCATCTTTTTTATGGCCATCTCAGGATAGGCTTCATATTCCAGATAGGTCGTCTGCTTTCCATAGGTGAATTCTCTCACCGTTCCAACAAAGGTAAGGATGGCCCCAGCCATCGGATTTGAAACCTTAGCAATCAGCTTATCCGCTGAAATCGACTCAGTGGTTACTTCAAATAGTGCTTCTTCGCCACCACTTACTGGTGGGATTAATGCAACTTCATCATTTTCCTGTACGGATTGATCGGCTTTTGCATAATCATGATTAACAGATACCATCGACTTATTGATGATATCCTTTGCTTGAGGGAATTCAACAACCAAGGCTTCCAATATATGTTCAACCGTTACTTCCTGATTCATTTCTAAGAGATGCTCTCTTTTCCCGGTAGCTTCAGCAATTCCTGCAAAAAATTTAACTGTTATTTTCATCAAAATCGCCCTTTCCATTAGAGATAGCCTATTTCCATATTATTTTAACACTATCAACCCATGTATTAAAGATGAACTTAACAAGAGAGAGTCAAAATATTGCTTTATGGAATAGGTTTTATTCGTACAGTGTACTCTGATTTTTGTTATAATAGGTTTGACTTTGTAAAAAGCCTCCATGTAGCATGTAGTTCAAGCGTATATGATTAAGCTTAAGAGAGGTGAACCAATGGAATTATTACATGTGCATCATGTTAGTGATGTAAAGGAAATCATGAAAAAGGAATTTAAACCTATCGATAAATTAATAGATATTCCTATCACGAAGGCTGTAAATCGTGTACTAGGGGAAGATATAAAATCCAATGAAGATGTTCCTGGTTTTCATCGGTCTACGGTAGATGGCTATGCGATAAAAGCAAAAAATAGCTATGGGGCTACAGAAGCGATGCCTTCATTTTTTACCGTCATCGGTTCAGTAGAAATGGGGAAAATGGCAGAACATAAGATATCCAATGGCGAAGCCATGTATGTGCCAACTGGCGGCATGCTACCTGAGGGAGCAGACGCGGTAGTCATGATAGAGGATGTAGAAGTGATGGACACGCTATTAAATGTATATAAACAGGTTGCTCCAAGGGAAAACGTCATCTTTAAGGGTGAGGATGTGACCAAAGGGCAAATCATATTAGAAAAGGGACATCGGCTCAGACCACAGGACTTAGGCGGTTTAGCAGCTGTGGGTATAACCCGCATAAAGGTTTATAAGAAACTAAAGGTTGGTATTTTGTCAACTGGTGATGAAATTGTCCCTCCAGATACAAAACACCTTGCACCTGGGCAAATTAGGGATGTCAATGGGATCTCCTTAAGTGCTGCCATCGAAGCGATGGGCGGAGAGGTAATCTATGGTGGGATTGTAAAGGATGACTATCAGGAATATCTGAATAAATCTCAGGAGTTATTTCATCAGGTAGATTTTTTAATTCTATCGGGTGGAAGCTCCATGGGTGAAAAGGATTACACGAGTCAAGTGATAAACCAGCTTGGAAAGCCAGGTGTATTGGTGCATGGTGTTCTAATTAAGCCAGGAAAGCCTACCATTTTAGCAAACTGTAATGGCAAGCCTGTGATGGGGTTACCTGGGCATCCAGTATCCGCCTATGTGCTCTTTGATTTATTTGCTGTAGCCATGATGAAGCAGCTACATGGGGAGAGGACAAATGAGTTCCCAAAGCAATTAAAGGCAAGAGTAACAAGAGATGTGGCTTCACAGGCAGGAAGAACCGATTTCGTTCGTGTCCAGCTTAAGCTAGAGAATGATGAGCTATGGGCAACCCCTGTGTTTGGTAAATCGGGGTTAATTACTAATTTAGTGGAAAGTGATGGTGTGATTGAGATAACACAGAATAAAGAAGGAATTTTACAAGGAGAAGTGGTAAATATCACATTATATATATGATGAATTTAGTAAGATAGAGTAGATAGGGGAACAAAGATAATACAAAGGGGCATTTAATATGAAAAAATTCTACTTTGAAAATACACCACTACAGGAGGCACAGGAAAAATACATACCGATGTTTACCTTTTCACCAAAGGTAGAATTAATTCCAACGACGGAATGCTTAGGAAGAATTACGGCAGATCCTATTTTTGCGAAGGTATCGATGCCAAACTTCCATGCATCGGCGATGGACGGAATCGCTGTAAAAGCAGAGCGTACGTACTCTGCCCATGAGCAATCACCACTTCTTTTAAAGCTTCATGAGGATTATGAGGTGATTGATACAGGTGATCCGATTCCAGAGGCCTTTGACGCTGTGATTATGATTGAGTATATCCAGCAAATTGATGAAGAAACAGTAGAGATTTTGGAGCCTGCGACACCATGGGCTCATATTAGACAGATTGGGGAAGATATTGTAGCAGGGGAAATGATTATCCCTGGTCATCACCAGATACGCCCGGTGGATCAAGGGGCATTACTAGCAGGTGGCATACTTGAGGTTCCTATCCTTGCAAAGCCAAAGGTAGCAATCATTCCAACAGGAACGGAGCTTGTTAAGCCCACAATGGATTTAAAAGAAGGAGACATTATCGAGTTTAATGGTACCGTATTCTCCAGCTATGTGAAGGAATGGGGCGGTGAGCCTATCTATAAAGGGATTGTCATAGACGATCTTAAGCTAATCACCAAAACGGTGAAGGAATCCTTAGAGGAAGCAGATATTGTACTGATGAATGCAGGATCATCCCTTGGACGAGAGGATTTTACCTCCACTGTCATTGAATCCTTAGGAGAGCTACTACTACATGGTGTAGCGACAAGGCCAGGAAAACCAGTCGTAATCGGCAAAAGCTACAATGGAAAACCGATTATTGGAGTTCCAGGCTATCCCGTTTCAGCCTATCTAGCAATGGATTGGTTTGTAAAGCCATTGGTTCATCAATTTTTAGGATTAGCTAATCCTAACCGACGTAAAATAATGGTGAAGCTAGGTAGAAGAATCGTTTCAAAAATGGGAGCAGAGGACTTTATTCGAATTAATATCGGTAAGGTGAATGGTCAATATATTGCAAATCCACTGACTAGATCAGCAGGTGTCACCATGTCGATGGTTCGAGCAGATGGATTACTTAGAATACCAATAGAAAGCCAAGGCTTCGAGCAAGGGGAAGAGATAGAGGCAGAGCTATATCGTTCCCTTGATCAAATAGATAAGACGATTGTTTTTACGGGTAGTCATGATCTTACCCTAGATTTATTAGCTTCAACGATTAAAAATGTAAATCCAGCCTATTCCTTAACCTCAGCCCATGTGGGTAGTCTCGCTGGATTATTAGCAATAAAAAAGGGAGAGAGTCATGTAGCAGGCACTCATCTATTAGATGAACAAACTGGCGAGTATAATGTCTCCTTTATCAAAAAATACCTTGGTGAAATACCTACTGTCTTAGTCAATTTAGTCTATCGTGAGCAGGGCTGGATCGTTCAGAAGGGTAATCCCAAAAATATTAAAACGGTTGCTGATATTACAAAAAAAGGTGTTCAATATATTAATCGTCAGCGGGGAGCAGGAACTAGAATCCTTTATGATTATTTACTAGAGCAGGCAAATATCGAAGCTGAGGATATCTATGGTTATACAAGGGAGGATTTTTCTCATTTGAGCTTGGCTGCCGCAATTAAAGGAGGCAGTGCCGATGTTGGTTTAGGAATCTCATCGGCAGCAAAGGAGATGGATTTAGATTTTATCCCTGTTGCGGAAGAAAGATATGATTTAGTCATGACAAAGGAATTTTTTAATAGTGAGGCAGGTAAAGTATTATTACGTGTAATCACCTCAGAAGCATTTAAGCTAGAGGTAGAAAAGCTAGGTGGATATAGCACTCGGGATGCTGGAAAAATCATCTACGAGCAGTTATAATGGCTATACTATACTTTACTAGTTATTTTTGCTAATATTTCATGTAAAATAGACGTATAGATTTGTATTGAATGAGAGGAGCATCAGAGGATGAGTCTATTAATTGATCGCTTTGATCGTGTTCATGACTATTTAAGAATTTCGGTAACAGACCGCTGTAATTTTAGATGTATCTATTGTATGCCACCAGAGGGCGTTGAATTTATTGATCACAGTGAATTACTAACATATGAAGAAATAGAAGAGGTAGTGAAGGTAGGAGCTAGGCTAGGAATAAAAAAATTAAGAATTACAGGTGGGGAACCATTAGTACGTAAGGATATTGAAAAGCTAATAGAGAAGCTTAGCATGATAGAAGGCATTGAGGACATCGCCCTTACAACCAATGGCTATTATCTAGCAAAAAAAGCAGAAGCATTAAAAAAAGCAGGACTAACAAGAGTAAATATTAGCTTAGATTCCTTACATGCGGATCGCTTCAAGGAGATATCTAGGGGTGGTCATTTAGAAAGAGTTTTAGAAGGACTCAAAGCAGCTTTTCGGGTTGGCTTCAGTCCGATTAAGATAAATACTGTTCTCATGAAAGGCTTTAATGATGATGAAATCGCAGATTTTTTACGATTGACCATCAATCAGCCATTACAGGTTCGATTTATAGAATATATGCCGATTGGACATAATGATGAAACGTGGAAAAATGGTTATCTGTCATTAGAATATGTGAAGGAAATCGCAAAGAATTTAAACTTTGAGCTGGAGGAGTCTGAAGCTATTTTTGGGAATGGACCAGCAGAAAACTTTAAAATTAAAGGAGCAAAGGGCTCAATTGGCTTTATTCAACCAATCAGTGATCGCTTTTGCTCAAGCTGTAATCGCTTGAGATTAACCTCAGATGGTTACATCAAATCCTGCTTATATTGGGATGAAGAGTTAAATGTGAAGAAGCATATTGGTGATGAAAAGGCGATTGAACAGGTCTATTATCAATCACTAGTGACAAAGCCAGAAAATCATGAAATGGCAAAGGCAATGAATAACGAGGAAGCATCACATATACCAACAAATCGAAGAATGTCGCAAATAGGAGGTTAAAATGGGAGAATTGACTCATTTTAATACAGAGGGCAGAGCTAGAATGGTGGATGTCAGTGAAAAAAAAGAGACAAAGCGAGTTGCAGTAGCTTGTGGCTCTGTTATCATGAAGCCGGAAACCTTAGCATTGATTAGACAGGGTAAAATTGGTAAGGGAGATGTATTGGCAGTAGCTCAGGTAGCTGGTATAATGGGTGCAAAAAAAACATCCGATATCATTCCAATGTGTCATCCAATACCGATTTCAGGCATCGATATTTCCTTTCAAGAAGAAGGAAATAATATAATTAAAGTAGAGGCTACGGTGAAGACAACTGGAGTAACTGGTGTCGAAATGGAAGCACTAACCGCAGTTAGTACAGCGATGCTAACCATATATGATATGTGTAAAGCGGTAGATAAAGGGATGACCTTAGGAGAAACCTATCTATTGTCTAAATCCGGTGGGAAAAGCGGAGACTTTAAACGAAAGCTGGAGGAATAATCATGAAGTGGAAGGTTGGAATCCTAACCCTTAGTGATAAGGGAGCAAAGGGTGAAAGGGAAGATATAAGTGGTAAAGTTATCCGTGAATTAATGGAAAAGATAGATGGTAAAGTAGAAAAATATGATATAATACCTGATGATAGAAGATTGATAGAGAATTATCTTGTTCAATATGTAGATCAGGATAAGCTAGATTTAATTGTTACAACAGGTGGAACTGGTCTATCAGACAGGGATGTCACACCCGAAGCAACCATGGCAGTGATTGATAAAGAGATACCAGGAATGGCCGAGGAAATGAGAAAGTTGTCTAGAGAAAAAACTCCATTTGCCATGCTATCTCGAGCAGTAGTCGGCACAAGGAACCATTCCATTATTGTTAATCTTCCTGGAAGTCCAAAGGGAGTACGAGAAAATTTAGAGGCTATTATTGATGTCATTCCCCATGCACTGGAAATATTACAGGGAAAAATGGGGGAGCATCCAAAGTATTTTCATAAAGCTAATCATTAGGGAGGGACCTAAAATTACTAAACGTATCTTATTGTTTATCCTAACTAACATTTTAGTGATTACAACCATTGGTATTGTATTATCCTTATTGGGAGTTAATTCCTACATTACTGCTAATGGGATCGATTTTACTACGTTGCTGATATTTAGTGCCATCGTTGGTTTTACAGGAGCATTCATTTCTTTAGCAATGTCTCGAGTCATGGCTAAAATGATTATGGGTGTTAAGGTGATTAATCTTAATGAAGAATTGACACCTCTTGAAAAGCTACTTGTAGATAAAGTTGAACGCTTGGCAAGGGCAGCACGATTACCAATGCCTCAGGTAGGTATCTACAAATCACAAGAGGTTAATGCATTTGCAACTGGACCAACGAAAAGTCGTTCTCTGATCGCTGTATCCTCAGGACTTTTAAGTCGAATGGATGACACAGCGATTGAAGGTGTTTTAGCCCATGAAATGGCCCATATCGCAAATGGTGATATGGTGACGATGACATTATTACAAGGTGTGATTAATACCTTTGTTGTATTTTTATCAAGGGCAGCAGCATTTGCAGCTTCACGATTTGTGAAAAGAGAGATGCAGGTTGTGGTACATTTTATCTCAATCATCGTTTTTCAAATTTTGTTCTCTATCTTAGGCAGCATTATCGTCTTTGCATTTTCTCGTTATAGAGAGTATCGGGCCGATGCTGGGGGAGCTGATTTAGCAGGGAAGGATAAAATGATTTATGCATTACAATCCTTAAAGCAATCTGCTCAATTAGTGGATAATAGGCAAGCATCCCTTGCAACCTTAAAAATCAATAACAAAACTGGATTGACTAGACTATTTTCATCCCATCCTGATTTAGAGGAACGGATAAATCGTCTACAGCAGAGATAGATTTCGATTTTTGACAAATTTCTCAAAGTCACCAGTTTGAAGACTTTGTTTATACCATGAATGGTTCCTAAATTAGGAACCATTTTTAATTTAGAACCAATTAGCTAATAGCATTATGAAAAAAATAAGGGTAAAATGAATGATGAAAGATTACTACCTCTAAACAGAAAGGGGATTATGCATGGAAGCGACAAAAAGATTATATGATGCAGATCCATATCTAACAGAATGTGATGCAAGGGTATTGAGCGAACAGGTAAGAGGCTATGATGGATTATATCAAGTTATATTAGACCAGACCGTGTTCTATCCAACCGGTGGTGGTCAGCCTCATGACATAGGGTACATAAGCGATAAAAGGGTGCTAGACGTTTACAAAGAGGAAGGTGTCATCTATCACATTCTTGAGGATTCCTTAAATAGGGTCGAGGAAGTGGTAGCACGGATAGATTGGGATAGACGCTTTGATCATATGCAGCAGCATGCTGGGCAACACATTTTATCAAGAGCATTTGAGCTAATAGCCGAAGCGGAAACAGTTGGCTTTCATTTAGGGGAAGAGATTGTCACCATTGATTTAGCTATTGAAGCAGTAAATGAAGAGATGGTTTTAGAAGCTGAGACTTTAGCTAATCAGATTGTAACAGAAAATCGAGCTATTGCAAAAGAACAGGTAAAAACCAGTAATATTTCCGAAGAAATAAAAAACAAAATACCGGAGTTAGGAGATTACGTAAGAATCATAGACGTAAAGGGTTTCGATTCATGTGCCTGTGCTGGCACCCACCCACACACCACAGCAGAGATAGGGATCATCAAGGTTTTGGGCTGGGAGAAATACAAGCAAAAGACAAGACTCTCCTTTGTTTGCGGAAATAGAACATTACAAGCACTTCGCCATTTTCAAAAGGAAATATATCAAACAGCCGCTATATTAAAAACAAATTGGACAGATGTACAAAGCAGTGTAAAAAGAGTGCTAGAAGAAAAGAGTGGTTATGAAAAGCAGGTACAGGCATTAAATGAAGAGCTATTAAGCTATGAAATGGAAAAATGGAAAAAGGAAGCTCGTTTTTATAAAAGCTTCTATCTTGTTGAAAAAATTTTTGAAGATAGAGATTTTAATCAAATGAAAAAGCTGGCTGTTGAGATTACTCAGTCTGCCTCCTTCGTTGTAATATTTGTCAATAAAACATCGGATAAGGTGCAGTTCTTACTCCATCGAAGCGATGATATAGAGATACCAATGAATGACTGCTTAAAGCTTGGATTAGAATGGATTGATGGAAAAGGTGGAGGTAATCAGAAGATGGCCCAAGGTGGGGGTCAAAACGTGGAAAATATGAATAAAGCAATAGAAAACATCCGAGATGGTATTTTTTCTTCATGCAGGTGATTTATCAAAATCCATGTGATTTACCAAAATGATTTAATTTTGTTACTTTGGGCATTTAACCATGCGAAGTATTTCATTTTTGAATACTATATGTAGAAGTGATTTGGTTCGCAAGAAAATAATGCCCAAGGAGAGTAATGCTAAGATGATTCATTGGACCTATTCCGATAAATGGCAAAGATATAAAAGTCTATTAAAGGATAGCAGGGTTAAACCCTATTTGCCTGAAACTGTTCTCTATAGTAAAAAGAACATCATAAAGATGCTCTCTAAATATCCGTCTATCTATATAAAACCAGTTTACGGTACAGGTGGATCAGGCATCATTAAACTCAGCGAAAGAAATCATCAATATATTTTACAATATGGGAGAAAAAAAGCTACGTTCCATCATTTTGAAGAAATATATTACCATATAGCGGAGATTGTGGGCTATCGGTATTATATGATACAGCAAGGGATTGAAAATGCTCTCTTTGATTATCAACCGATTGATTTTCGCGTGCTAATCTTAAAGCCTGAAAAAACATGGTTGAAAATAGGTGTTATGGGGAAGATTGCAGGTAATGGGAGAATTGTAACAAATAAAGCAAAGGGTGGCAGAGCCATCACCTTTAAAAAAGCGATGAAGAAAATATATCATGCCAAGAATCAAGAAATAGCAAGCTTAGAAGCCAAGCTTTTTGAGATTGGAATAAGGGCTGGTGAAACCCTTAGCAAGGATTATCAGTATGTTCGAGAAATAGGAATGGATGTCATCATCGATAAGAATAAACACATCTGGATTTTAGAGACAAATTCGATGCCTCATTTCAATTTATTTAAAAATCATGAAGATAAAACGTTATATAGAAAAATTTATCAATATGTTCTTCGCATTAGAAGAGGATACAATAATAAAAGGCTATAATGCTTGGGAAGAACATCGTAAAACAATGAAAAAAGGCTAAATTTCAGCCTTTTTTTTTGATGATATTTTGATTGGAATTATTTCGTTTGTTTATGGTATTTTTATTATGGGAAAATAGAATTTAGATAGGAACTATGGAGTGTCTAATTGTTTATTAGTAATAAGATAAGAAAATACTTCATGAACCTTCTCATTGGCAGCATGAATGATTTCAGTAGGTATTTTATTATTTTTCTTATGCTGAGATCTGGTTGAGATGAAGATATCCTGTATCTTATAGAGGGGTATTTTATCAACATACACTTCTTGAAAGGGAACCTTTACTTCGTAATTGGTTCGAGTGATATTATCCTTTAAAATAAGCTGATAATAGGGGGCATCCTTTCTTGTGTTTTTTTCAAACCCTTGGGCTTCAAAAATAGTATCAACAAAAGAACATGGCTTCATAATTTTTGAGCTAGGCTTGATAGTTAAGTGCACAAAACGTCCTCCTTTTTTGTATTAAATTATTCACAAGCGTATGTATCATTGGAGTGATATTAAAGCTTTATGAAGGAGTACTTGGACACATTCCCTAAAATTAAGAATGATTTAGGAAAAAACTCATTTCTAATCATATAGAAAGAAGGTAATATTTTGCGTATAGACTTACATACTCATAGTACCGCATCAGATGGATTAAATGATCCAGCCCAAAATGTGAAGCTTGCTAAAGAGGCTGGTTTAGCAGGGATAGGTGTGACAGACCATGATACTGTAAATGGAGTGGAGGAAGCACTAAAAACGGGAGAAGCGCTAGGAATAGAGATTATCCCAGGCATAGAAATGAGTACGGTGAATAAAGGACAGGATATTCATGTGCTTGGTTATTTTATTGATTATAGGGACAAGGAATTTTTAACAACGCTAGAAGGATTACAGCAGGTGCGAGACAAACGAAACAGGATGATGATCGCAAAGCTGAATGATCTAGGTATAGAAATAACGATGGAAGAGGCTACTTCAAAATTAAGAAGAGAGCATGCACATGTAGGACGCCCCCATATAGGAGAAGTTTTAATGGAGAAGGGTATTGTCAAAACAATGGAAGAAGCCTTTGAACAATATTTAGGTAAGGAAGGAAAGGCCTATGTCAATCCAAAAAGGATATCACCTGAGGAAGGAATAGATATCATACGGAAAGCTGGTGGAGTGGCCGTATTAGCTCATCCTGGGCTTTATGATGACGATGAACTTGTCGTCAGACTGATAAAATATGGATTAGTGGGTATTGAGGCATATCATCCAGATCATGATAAAGCGAGTGAAGCAAGATATCAGCAAATGGTAGAAGAATATGGGGTTTTGGCGACAGCAGGGTCTGATTTTCATGGTGCTAGAGGAGAAGAAATGTTTCATGGTCCAATTGGGACAAAAACAGTAGCCTACGAGGTAATAAAAAAAATGAAGGAGCTTGCTACAAATAAGCAAATAAAAAAATAGAGGTCGTTAAAGAGCCTCTATTTTCTTTTCCATGGTTACATGCTCGATACCTGCCTCATAAAAAGGCTCACTAATTATATAATAACCTAATTTACCATAAAAAGGTTCGGCATGACGCTGAGCATTCAATATTAAATTTGTGTAGCCAATTTTTGCAGACTCATTCTCAATAAACTTCATTAATTCCTTACCAATCCCCTTTTGACGGTAGTCCTTTAACACAGCTACCCTTTCTACCTTGACCGTATTATCATGAGTATACGGTCTAATTCTAGCGGTGGCAATGGGATTATTCGTGTGATAGACGATAAAATGTATTGCTTTATCATCATGCTCATCCATTTCTATTTCCTTTGGAACATTTTGTTCTTTAATAAAAACAATGTCTCTTATTGAAAAAGCATCATTGAATTCACTACTACTTTCTACCACTTGAAATCGATATTCTGTCAAAATACGTACCTCCAAAAGACAATTCCACTTCGTCTATTCTTTACCTCTTAGCAGAAATGTTTGATAATTTGTCCATGATCCACTTTCTATTTGGTAAAGAAGATGAATTCGATCAACGAGGAAGGACGTAGTAAAATCCTTCATTCTAAGCCTGTTATATATATCATGTAACTCTTGTTCAGGTAATTCCTGCGCAATGGTTATATGAGGAATAAAATTAAACTGTTTGTCGTGCTTCAACATATTTGAATTTATTTCGTTATGCAGCTTATCTATATCTGCATTTTCTTCTAATCCAAAGTAAACGACAGGTGATGTTGGTAAAAAGGTTTTCGTTTTATTTACTTTAAGAGTAAAAGGAGGAATTCTGTTTGTTACCTCATCAATAAATTTAGCGGCTTCTTCGATATTCTCACATTCAAACGAATCTTTTAATGTAATATGTGGCGGTATGAAAAAATAATGTGAGTCATATCTTTTACGTAGATTATTAGCCCTATCCTGAATCTCTTTTGATGGAAAAATTACAATACCATAATTCACTTTACATGCCTCCTTCATAAATTTTAATTCTTTTGTGTCTATATATATTTTACCAAAGAATGATAGAAATAAGAAATTATTTTGATACCTATTCAGAAAGTATTTTTCAAAAGGAACCAAAATAAGCTATAATTAATTTATATGTAATAAAATCATTTTTATTGCTTATAAAATTGAAAAGAAGTACTTTTCATGTACCGCTGTACCGTTTTATCAGAGAAAAAAATATAGGTGATAAAGGATAGGAGAAAACTGGAGGTGGCAAGAAAATGAAAAGACAAGTAGTATCAAGTGAAGTGAAGAAGGCCGCTTTAAGTATGCTGAAGGAAAGAGGAGTTACCTTAGAGGATATCGCTCAAATCGTATATGAACTGCAAATCGTTTATAATAAGAATCTAACCATGGAGATGTGCATGGAGAGTGTAGTAAAGGTACTCGAAAAAAGAGAGGTTCAGCATGCCATCTTAGTTGGTATTGAGCTTGATGTATTGGCTGAAAAAAGATTATTGTCAGAACCACTTCAATCTTTGCTAGAAACAGATGAAGGGTTATTTGGGATTGATGAGACCATGGCACTTGGTTCTGTCTTTGGATATGGCAGTATTGCCGTTACAACCTTTGGCTATTTAGATAAGCATAAAGTAGGTATCATCAAAAAATTAGACACCAAGGCTGGTAGGGCGGTTAATACCTTCTTAGATGATTTGGTTGCTGGTATAGCAGCATCAGCATCAGGCAGGATAGCCCATACCCTTAGAGATATCGAAGAAGGACGTTTAGGATTGAATGAAGAAGAGGATTTAGATAAGAATGTTGGGTAGTAGAGATGAAATGGTCTATACTATAAGTAGGTAACAAAAAAGATCGAAGCTTGATTCGGTCTTTTTTACATAGGAGTGAATGAATCATGAGACTATTTATCACGGTGAATATGAGTAGAAGAGCTAAAGAGAAAATCACAGAGGTTCTCCCAACGCTTAAAGCGAAAATAAGAGGTGGGAAATGGGTTATCCCTGATAATCTTCATATTACCATGCTCTTTTTGGGTGAAGTAGGGGAAGGTAGCCTTGCGGAGGTAGAAAGGGTCATGACAGAGGCAGTACAGGGCTTTACCCCCTTTCAGCTAAGGCTTGAAGGCTTAGGTGTATTTCCAAATGCGAGCAGACCAAAAATCCTTTGGGCTGGTGTGAATGGAGAGCAGGATAAGCTTAATCAGTTGTATCAGAACCTGCTTCATCAAATCAAAAAAACCAAGCTTCCCTTTGATGCGAAACCAGCCTATACGCCTCATGTTACCTTAGCTAGAAAAATAGGAGATGGCTTTGAAGAAGGAATGATGGACTTAAAAACAGAGGAGTGGCAGGTTGATTCCCTCGAATTGTACCAATCGACCCTGAAAAAGACAGGTGTCATCTATCATAAAATAAAGGAGATACCATTTGATTAGTACAGGATAGCGCCAGGTAGTTGCTACTACATTGGCGTTTTTATTATTCTCAATCTTAAAGTAATAAAGTAAGCAGAAGAAGAGAATATTAAAAAGGATAATACGATTGTGAGGAGCTGAAGCAAATTGCATTATTATATGGTCAATCCTTTTTTTACACCAAATGGACACTCTATCGATATATCGTTAGGGAATGAAGCTGTTTCGAATATCGTTGAATCTGCTTATTTGACGATAGAAGCTGAGGTTGGACTTTTTGATAAACGAATAAGAAAAGACCATGATGACTTCTTAGTTTTTGATTCCTATAAAAAACTGGAGAAGGCTGCTGCAATTCTAGAGGATTACGATATTCAATTCAAAACCAATATGGTTGAAAAAACCACAATTGATCAAGTGGACTTTCAATCAGAAGCGAATAGGTATAAGGTAGTCGTACCAAATCAACCTGATGTTGATGGTGCATATAATGTAGACCACCCACGGATATACAAGGAGGAATAATTACAGCTTCTTGGCTACAACTTCTTTAGGCTTTGCTTTAAAGGAGCAGGTTTTTACACAGATATTTAACGGCTTTGAATTTTGGTGAATACAATCCTTGCAAAAGGTTTGTACATAACCAAAGGTTGGATCATTATTCACCCTTTTTTCATAGCTTTTTAACTGATGAATTAAGGTAGCTTGAACCGCCTTTAGTATTTCCTTTGACTCGAAGGGGTCACTAGAAAAGGTTTCCACCTCTAGCTTGTTTGTATGCTTTTTGATTTTGCATCTTAGATTGAGATCAACACTTGGAAAATAAACCCCCTCATGAAAAAGCTGATTAGCTAGAGGAGTTTTGGGATAGATAAGGTAGGATTCAGATATATGGTTAAACCTCATCCCATGAAATTCATGATTCAAGCTGAAATGAGAATCAAAGCCTTTTTTGGGGCGGATACTATATTTAAGGATTTTATTGATGAATTGCATGCTAAACAACACTCCTAAAAAACGTTATAGTTATATAATTTCCAGTTTTCAAGGATTGATACAGGATGAAGGAAAAAGCTAGCCAAGAAAATAATGATCTCAGCTAGCTTGCTATCACTTATTGATTGGCTGTTGGGGTTTGGATTTGGGTAATTTGTTGCTGAAGCTGGCTATTTAACGTCATTAAAGCAGTGGCCTTTTGGGCTAACGTTTGCTGTATTTGCTGCATCGGTATATTACTGGCATGAAGCTGTTCAAACTCCGTGCTCATTTTACCAATTTCTGTTTGGAATTGCTGCACTGTTTGCTGTAACTGCTGAATTTGGTTCATGATCTGCATATTTTCCTGGTGCTTCTGTTCCATCTGTTGAGACTGCTGTGATGGCTGTGTTGATTGTTGCATTTGCTGTTGTGTCTGCTGTTGTGTCTGCTGTTGTGTCTGTTGTTGTGCTTGTTGCTGGACCTGCTGTGTAATTTGGTTCACATCTGCTTCCATAGCATTAACTGTAGCCGCTATCTCTTCAGCTAGCTCTATATCTTTGGTTTTACGGGCAATCTGCTTATCCTTATATTGCTTCGCCAAAAGTGTATCCCCCTTTACCGCTATTGTCATTTTATTTGACTTTGTTATTTTAAGAAGTTTACCCAAAAATTATACGAGATAGATATTGACATTTCGCTAATATGTATGTACAATAACACTTGTCGCTGTCAATTGGTTTTAAACATTCACCGTAACATATTCGCATCAAAATAAAGTTCTTGCAATTACGTGATAGATATTATATAATAGATTTTGTCGCTGATTTAAGACACATTGACGCGGGGTGGAGCAGTTGGTAGCTCGTCGGGCTCATAACCCGAAGGTCACAGGTTCAAGTCCTGTCCCCGCAACCAATTAAATTGTGAGTGCAACCAATTATCCCAACCAATTATAATTCATGGAACAACGTCTATATGACAATACAAAAAACCGTATGTGAACTTTTGGTCATGGAGCTGTAGTGTAGTGGCCTACCACGCCTGCCTGTCACGCAGGAGATCGCGGGTTCGAATCCCGTCAGCTCCGCCATTTTTTTTATATGAAGCATACGGGCCCATAGCTCAGTTGGTAGAGCGAACGGCTCATAACCGTTTGGTCACAGGTTCGAGTCCTGTTGGGCCCACCATTAAAAAAATACCCACAAAAGTGGGGAAATAACAGCCATGCCGGGGTGGCGGAATTGGCAGACGCACAGGACTTAAAATCCTGCGGTAGGTGACTATCGTACCGGTTCAAGTCCGGTCCTCGGCACCATTTTTTATGAGTGCAACGACGTTGAGTATACAGCTTTGCAAACAAAGACTGTAGTGCTCTTGAGTGTACATCGACTGTAACGTCGATTTTTTCTTTTTAAGCATGATTTTACTTGAAAATTTTCAATAGCATGATTAATATTATATTAATAATAGTTTGGTTCGGTAGCTCAGGCGGGAGAGCACTACCTTGACATGGTAGGGGTCGCAGGTTCGATCCCTGTCCGAACCACCATACATATAATAATTAAACCCTTGATATTCAAGGGTTTTTTTGTTGTTTTAATAAATAGGCATATTTGATTTTTCATACAAAAAAGCTAAATGATACGAATTTGATACGAAACATGTCTAAAAAAATATTAGATTGTTTTATCGTTATAAAATGTCTTACCAAACATATCTGCAGTATCTTCTTGTATATCTGGACGAATATGAGCGTATTTATCTATCATACGTGTATCAGCCCATCCCATACGGTCAGCAATAGACTGAGGCGTTTCTCTGTTTTTAATTAGAAATGTTGCGTGTGTATGTCTTAAATCATGAAATCTAATCTTTGTAACATTCGCTTTTTCAATTAATCGATGAAAACTTCTATTTATGTTTCTTGGTGAAACAGGAGTACCGAGTGATGTACAAGCTACAAGACCGTTATCTTGATATATAGAACGATTGGCCATTTTTTCTTCTTTTGATTTTCTTAGATGGTCACTGAGTTCTTTCATTGTTTCAACATCCACTTTAATAGGGCGTGATCCAGCTTTTGTTTTTGCACCACTCTCAAACCCTTTACCATCATGAGTGAGTATTTGAGTAACAGATACTATTCTTCTCTCAAAATCTACATCTTGCCATCTAAGACCAAGAATTTCTCCCTGTCTCATGCCAGTTGTTAGTGCTAAGAGAAATACAATGTAATATCTATTTTCTTTTGCAGTTTTTAAAAACTTGTGAGCTTCTTCAAGTGACCAAACTTTCATTTCTTTTTTTCGTGATGTAGGCCGTTTAACAAATTCTGCTGGGTTTTCAGAAATCTTTTTTTCTACTTTTGCTTGTTTTAGTGATTCTTTAATTAGTGCATAACATTTTTGAATATTTTCATCTGAAAGTTCCGATGTTTTGAACATGTGATTAATAAGGTCTTGAATGTGTCGAAACGTCATATTCCCTATCTCTTTGTCACCAAGCCCGACTTCTTTCTCTTTATAATTTTTCCTCATGGGCAGTATGTGATTTTTAACGAGATTAGCATAATTTTTCCATGTACTAGGTTTAATATTTATTTTTTTATCTTCCATCCAATCTTCTATGAAATCACGATAAAGCATTGTGGATGGCTTAATAAATGTTCCTTTGTTAATTTGATTCTCAATTTCAACCATGGCTGCTTTTACTTCTCTTATACCTTTAAAGCCTCTTCGAAGAATTTGTTTATATTTCCCGTTATCCTTATAGTTGATTTTAAAATAATAAGTACCAGTTTTTTCATCTTTGTAGAAAGGCATTATTTTTCATCCTCCCTCCACTCAATTATTTCATTAGGTTGCACTTTAAAAAGTGAACATAGTTTATCAATAACCTCAAGAGAGACATGTTCATCTTTTCTAAATTTAGCTATAGTAGATGGACCTAGTCCTAGTTCTTTTTTTAAATCGGTTAATTTCATATTATGGTCAATCAAAAGCTTTAATAAAGGTTTATAAGTAAAAGGCATGATAATCCTCCTTTGAGTATTTTATATATTTATATTAATAAAAAAAATACAGAAAGTCAAATATTTTAATTGACTAATAGTATCATATATGATATATTAAATACAGGAAGTAAAACATTAGCTTTTGAAAGGAGGTGAAAAA
The DNA here is from genome assembly GCA_964514395.1 of uncultured Bacillaceae bacterium. Classification (GTDB taxonomy): domain Bacteria; phylum Bacillota; class Bacilli; order Tepidibacillales; family Tepidibacillaceae; genus CAZEQK01. The sequence goes on along the minus strand of CAZEQK010000002.1, from coordinate 123,110 downwards.
CATGGAAAAATGGATACTACTTATAACATCACTGACTAACATCAAGAAAAAACAAAATGCCGACTGCGGTAACAGTCAGCATCAAAAGAAAAAAACATAGTAGCTGGGGCGAAAGCCCCTTCTACAAATGATTATAATATATAAATTCGCGTATATCAAATTGTGAAGAAGGAGGTAAATTATATGACTGCAGTAATTGTAATTGTGATCGTGACAGTGGCAGCCTTGATAGTGAGCATTATTGCTTATCAAAATAGAAAATAAGTGTGAAGGGAAGTTCAAAAATGAATAAATGTACTTTTTGCGGTAGGGAAGCAAATTGTGATACTAAATTTATCAATGGATATGAAATATTAGATAACTGTACAGACTGCGAAGAAGAGCTTATGGACCAGGAATGCAATCATGATAATTTTGAAACTATCCCAATTAGCGGTACCGATGAAACATATACAATTTGTCATGATTGTGGAAAGGAGATATAAAATCCTAAAAATATATAAATAATTTTATATGTTATAAATAGAGAGGCCTATATCTATAGATATAGGCCGTTATTATTTAGGTTATTCTATATTAACTATATTATTATAAGAATCTAATATTACTAATTCAAATGCAAATGAATGATTCAGTCGACTTTTAGATACAATCACTTCAATTATATTCCGTTTTGTTGTTTCAAAATCATAATAATCATCTCTATATATAAATTTAATAATATCTGGAAATGATCTCATGCTATCATATTCAAAGTCAGAAATAATTGGTCTATGGTCCTGCCTTGACGATATTTTATCTAATGGAATGCTTGATAATAGGAGTAAAGGAGTCTTAATATCTGTTGTAAGATTTTTTAGTTTTTGCATAACTTCAATGGTTTTATCTTTTATATATATATCTTTATCATTAACTATAGATTGTAAATCATCAATTATTATAAAATCATAAGAATCAGTCTTTATTGTATCGATAATATTATCTATTGTTTTATTTTCATAACTTAGATTTGTAAACTGTATTTCAGTTTGAGATAGCATATTTACAATCGCAGCATATTTTTTAACTTCATCTTCTGTAAATAAATTTTTTCTTACTTTTTCTAGAGTTAAGTGACTATTCATAGCAATTAATTTTTCAGCTAAAATTTCTCCATCTTCTTTCAAATTGACATATAAGACTTTTTTATTTTGGAAGATTGCCATATTAGAACAAATATTTAAGGCATAGGCCGTTTTTGCTGTTTCGCCTGCAACCAAAATAAAATCTGTATTACTAATTGGTGTGACTTTATCAAATGTATTAAATCCAGTTTTTAATAAAGTAGTATCAATAGAATCATAATGTATTTTGTTTATAATAAAGTCTTTTATATGTTGAGTATTTATTTTTCTATTTTTCAAATAATCTAGGTAATAATCATAAGGAAATACAAAATCTTTCCATTCTATATTAGGTAGTTTAACATTGAAATATCCCTCATCTTTAAATTGAATATTATATTTAGGTTTTAATTTATTAATTAATATAGCCTCATAAGCAACTTCTTCTGATTCATTTTCAAATTCAGCATATTGGACTTTTTCTATAGATTGATAACATTTAAAGGGAAGATGTCCTAAAGAAGTAAAATGTTCCTTTAATATTCTTCTATAAATATCATTAGTCCTTCCAATATATAGTATGGAATCATCTTCATCTAAAAATCTATAAATATAAAATTTACTATCCATTACTTCACCACCTTTAAGTCTATTTTTTACAATTTTCAAGCACTCTCTCTGAATATTATATATCAATAAGCATAATTATGGAATTAAGGTAAATTATATCTAATAAATTTACCTTACGTTTATTGTTTATATAAACTTAAGGTTTTTTGTTTATCATATCTTAAGAAATTTTTAAGGGAAAAATAAAAAATAAAAATGCGTTGTAACCATTTAAACCTGTTATTCTTATATCATGAGGAATCGATTGAGGGACACCTTGACCGATTCTTTTTTTGTATTATCTCGGACACATATATTAGCTGTGAGACATTTTTATTATGTTTCTAGTAGGAGAGATTATCATGCTCGAAAAATGGCAATGTCATGAATGTGAGAAAGGATATTTGGTGTTAGAGGAAGATGCTAAGGGCACTGAAATAGTTTGTCCTTTCTGTGGAAAGAACGAAAATGTAGAACCTGTAGCTGGACAAAATCCTCAATCTAACTTTCAAAGAGATATGGGATGTTTGTGGCCCGGATATAATGAGTTAGACAAGCTTGCTTATATGATTAGAAAAGGCGAACTAACTCAAGAGGAAGCTAATGAATACTTCCGTTCTTTGTTTAATGGGAGTGTTAATTGTGAATAACAAATATGAAATTCGCGGAGAAGTTACTGCTATATTTTTAGAAACAAAGAATTATGGGCGAATTGAAACGATAATATCAACTAATAAATTAGATAAGGTCAAAGAGTTTCCTAAAACATGGAAAGTAAAATGGAGTGAAGATATACAGAACTTTTATTGCGTTGGTTATATTTACTCTAATGGGAAACGTAAAATGATTAGATTACATCGTTTTATAACTAATTGTCCAGATGATAAATATGTAGATCATTTCAATCACAACACATTAGATAATACTGATGATAATTTACGTATAGTATCCAATGCTGAAAATCAGCAAAACCAGTTAATTCAGCGAAATAATACATCTGGTGTTAGAGGTGTTTATTGGCACAAATATCATAAAAAATGGGTAGCAAGAGTTCAGGTAAATCGAAAAAGAATAGTTATTGGTTATTTTGATTCTATTGAAATAGCTGAATATGAAGTTAAAAAAGCTCGAGCGAAATATATGCCATTTTCTCAGGAAGCAGTAAATTAAATACTCATTAATTTTCGTTAATCCACTCCTACTACATAGGGGTTTGCCATCAACCTTAATAAGAGATGGCTGATATACAAAAACAGCTGATGGCCCAACGCGGAGGGAGTCGTGCAAAGGGAGATACCTGATAAGTATGTCTGGCTATGCACCTTCAGCTGTTTTTTTATGTTTAATATGAGGCAGTGGCGGAATAGGTAGACGCAAGTGAGTAAGAGCAGCAGACCATTCCATAAGTCGGAAACACTGGAGTGCTTCAAAGGTCAACTTCATGTAAGGTGCAAATCCTTACCTGCCTCATAAAACAAAGCAATAATTTAACGACTGTCCACTACGTTAGGTACAGTCGTTTTTAAATCCTTATGTATCAACGGGTTACATACAACTGTACTCTAATTCAGGTACAGTCACGACTGTCCACTACGTTAGGTACAGTACTGTCCACTACGTTAGGTATAGTTCTGTACTCTACGTTAGGTACAGTGACAAAAAAAAGAAGTGCCTTTAAGCTTACAGTATCATAGCTTCGTAAGGGGTCTTGCAACACCCTAAAGAAAATATTAAAGAAAAATATAAAGAAATATACTTGCAAACATATTTGCAAGACAGGTTTTTTCTTTTAATTATTAATAGAAAGTGACTGAGGTAACATGTGCAAAAAATGTGAATGGTCTAGTAATGCAGAAACTAAGTATGTATGTCCTTTTAATAGATGTGTGAAAAGAAATGAATGGATATCAATTAAAATGAGGAGTGTTAATCATGTTAAGCAAGATAAAGAGATTAGTAACGAAAATCTTAATGCCAGATATGCCACCAGAGACACACAATCGAGCAGAAAGACGTACATAGTTGAGGTATTGGGAGAATAGACAAAGAAGGAAAGAGAGATTGAGGGGGAAAAATGTATATTAGTTAAGAAGGAAGTTTGCATTTGTTATAGAATAACTAATCTTGAGGTGATTGATGTTGAATGAATTTATAAGTACTTTAGTATTTATATTACCTGGGTTTATGATGTACTTTTGGATACAATCATTTGGAGTTAACTCAGTTACCAAACATTCGTCCAGTGAATTGACTGTAATAGCAGCATTACTTTGGTTGCCAGTATCAACATCTACTCTGCTAATATATAATTTATTTATTAAAATTTCATCATCATTTACTACTATGAAATATATTTGGACTCTTAATGATCTGAAAAAAGTCTATTCCAATTTGATTTTTTTGATTTCATTTTTAATAATTAGTGCTGTAGTTAGCTTTATATTGGGTGTCATTTATTCTAAGTGGATATATCAATTACAGAGAAATTTGATTAATAATATTAGAAAATGGAGAGGAGTTGCACCATTTTCTAATTCTCCATCTGTATGGGATGAAGTATTTTTAAGTAATGATGCACAAGTCATAGAAATAGGAAAAATCGATAGTAAGGAAAAAGGAATTATTGGAGAAATAAAAAAAGTGTCCCGGACTTTTGAACCGGAACGAAGTTTACTTCTCAATCACGTTGAATATTTCACTAATAAAATAGCTAATAATGATATCCCTATAGTAAATATATTTATTGACATTAATTCAGGAACCTATATTAAAATTTTTGATTCGAAAAAGATTAGTGAAATCATTAATAATAAATAAGTATAATATGCTATTTTTCTTTAGGTGGATTTGCAGGTGGTTTAATTAAAGAAGGTTTATCAACTGAATTTTGTTCCCATTTACCATTGGGTCTTGTTGTTGATTTGTTATTATTAGACGTAGGACGATTATTTTCTGACATATAAAATCCCTCCTTATCATTTAAATATGTAATTTAGTCATTACCATATTTCAACATTTGGGGGGATATTCCTTTTTATTAATTTAAAATATCCCACAAATAGAGCATGAATCTATCAGGTGTAAATTCTATAGCATGTTCTACTAAAATGGTTATTCTATTTTTTAAATGAATAAACTTATCTCCAACAAAGGTAAAACCTTTTTGTTTAGCTATCATATATGTCTCAGGGAATCTTTTAGCAGCTTCGATAGCAAATCGTTTGTTAGCAATCGTAGATAATATAGTTCGATTATTGATTTTATCTAAATGTTGATAGACGATATGATACATATAATCATATGTTTGTACTACCGTAATTTTGTATTGCTTTTGTTGAACTGTATAAATGACTTTGATAACGATCACCTTCTTCCTAAATCGGCCAATTAAACAAAATATATAAAAATCCTTTGACGAAAAAACACTAGTTTTGTCGAATTGATAAAATAGTCTTCTTTTTGCTATATGATATGGTGAAGAGGAGGTGATTGAAATGAGTGATGATAGCTGGTACGATGTAGCTCAGATTTGTCTTAATGGTCATGTAATAAATAGCAGTACAAAATCATATCCAAATAGCAATCAAAAGCACTGCGATAAATGTGGACAACCAACCATTACAACCTGCAATAAATGTAATGCTCCTATAAGGGGTTATTATAATTTTCCTGGTGTTATTTCATTTGATAATTTTGTTGCTCCTAGTTTCTGCCATGAATGTGGCTCTCCTTTTTCATGGGCAGAAGAAAGAATAAAGGCAGCAAAAGAACTCGCGGAAGAAATGGAAATGCTTAATGAAGATGAACAAGAACTTTTAAAGAAAAGTTTAGATGATCTAATTAAAGAGGGGCCACGAACCACTATAGCTACTACTAGATTTAAAAAATTAGTATCTAAAGCAGGGCCAGAATTTGCAAGTGGATTCAAGGAAATATTGATAGGAATAGTTAGTGAAACCGCAAAAAAAGCCTTATGGCCAAACAATTAACAATAATATTTATATTTAGGCATCCTTAATGGGTGTTTTTTTGTTTGAAAAATCATAATTACGGGTCCTTCTAGAGCAATAAAAGCTTGCGGGTGCTTGCGAGCCCAAAAAAGAGCTAGATAAAAATTCAAAAAGGTTATTTCGCTTTCACAGATTCTAATTTGGGAAATAATTTTATAAAGGTGGTGGAATGGTTGTCGCACAAGGCTTCTGATGATTCAAAGTTAATAGTAGGTACTCAAGAAATGAGCGAAATTTTCGGATTGACTAAAAGAAGAATTCAGCAGCTGGCGAAAGATGGTGCTTTCGTCAAATCAGCGCGAGGAATGTTCGATTTACCTTCTTCCATTCAAACATATATTGAATATTTAAAACCGAATAAAGAAGAATTGAATAAGTCAGAAGAAGAAGCTCTTTGGACAAAAGCAAGAAGAGAAAAAACAGAATTAGAACTTCAAATAATGCGTGGAGATGTACATAGTTCAGAAGATGTAGAGAACGTGATGAATGATATGCTAACATCATTTAGACAGAGAATTTTATCAATCCCAACTAAATTATCTCCTCAACTTATTAATATATCAGAAACAAATACAATAAAAGCAAAATTAATGAATGTTTTAAACGAAGCTCTATCTGAATTGTCCGATTATAATCCTGAAATTTTTATAAAGGAACATATGAAGACTAATGAAGATGAAGAATCCTAAGAAAAAAACAATCAAGCTTTTTAAAAAAATTGCTAAATTAGTCGCCCCACCTCCAGTATTAACTGTATCTGAATGGGCGGATAAAGAAAGAAAATTATCATCTGAAGCATCGGCAGAACCAGGACAATGGAATACTGATAGAGCTCCTTATCAAAGAGAAATAATGAATGCTTTAAGTGATGATTATATAGAAACAATAGTAGCTATGTGCTCGGCTCAGGTAGGTAAAACAGAAATTATCTTAAATATAATCGGATATTTTATAGATCAAGATCCATCACCTATGATGCAAGTTCAACCAACGTTAGAATTAGCACAAGCATTTTCCAAAGATAGATTATCTCCGATGATAAGAGACACACCAGCTCTTCGGAAAAAAATTAAAGATATAAAAAGCAGAAATAGTGGTAATACATTACTTCATAAATCTTTTCCAGGAGGACATATTACCATGGCAGGGGCGAACTCTTCAGCTTCATTAGCTAGTAGACCAATTAGAATCGTATTGCTAGATGAGGTTGATAGATACCCGATTTCAGCTGGAACAGAAGGAGATCCTGTATCCCTTGTTACAAAAAGAGCAACAACATTTTGGAATAGAAAGATTGTTATGGTTAGTACACCAACGATTAAGGGAGCATCTAGAATAGAAAGTGCTTATGAAAATAGCACTATGGAAGAATGGAATTTAACTTGTCCTAGTTGCGGAGAATACCAACCATTGAAATGGCCCCAAATTGTTTTTGAATATGATGGAAAGGTCGAACAATGTACAAATGTGAATCATGCCTGTAAATATTGCGGTGCATTACATGGAGAACATGAATGGAAGTCGCAACAAGGGAAATGGATAGCTCAAAAAGAAAATCGGAAAGTAAGAGGATTCCATCTAAATGAATTCGCAAGTCCATGGAAGCAGTGGGAAACTATCGTTGAAGAATTCCAAGAAGCCAATAGAGAAGGACCAGAAAGACTTAAAGTTTGGATTAATACATCTTTAGGGGAAACATGGGAAGAAAAAGGATCAGGAGTAGAAATAGATGACCTGAAGAATCGAAGAGAATTTTATCAAACGGAAGTCCCTTCACCTGTTTTAGTATTAACTTGTGGAGTTGATGTCCAAGATAATCGTTTAGAATATGAGATTGTTGGTTGGGGATTGGATAAAGAGTCATGGGGTATTCAATATGGTGTAATTATGGGAGATCCAGGACAAAATTATGTTTGGGAACAACTTGACCTTATCTTAAATAAAGAATATATCATTAATGATGATTATAAACTTAAAATCATGACTACCTGTATAGACTCAGGTGGTCATTTTACTGATGAAGTTTATACTTTTTGCAAAGCAAGAGAGTTTAACAGAGTATGGGCTATTAAAGGAAGAGGTGGAAATGGCATTCCTTTTATTAACCGTCCAAAGAAAAGGAATGAAAAAGGTGTATGGCTTTTTACAATTGGAGTAGATGTAGGAAAAGATACTTTAACCTCTAGACTTAAAATTAAATCAGCAGATCAACCGGGATTTTCTCATTTTCCTTCTAATCCAGAGCGGAATTACGATGAACCATACTTTGAAGGATTGACTGCAGAACATAAAGTCAGAAGAAAAGTAAAAGGAGTTCCCTCTTTTTTATGGGAAATGAAACCTGGAAGTAAAAGAAATGAGCCTTTTGACATTCGAAATTATGCTACAGCAGCATTTGAAATTCTTAATCCTCCACTTGAAACTTTGAAAAAGATTAGGGAAATGGATGAAGAGGAAGCGATTAAAGAAAAAAAACCTCAAAAAAAAGTTGGGTTAATTAATAAAGGTATTGAAATATAAAAGTATTGGAGGTTTTCTGCTCATGGCAACACGGTTAGAAACACTTCAAAGCCGTTTACAGCAATATATTGACTGTGAAACGGCTATTTTAGATGGAGCTCAAGAATATTCAATTGGATCTCGTCGATTAACAAGAGCAAATTTAACAGAAATAGCTAATATGATTAAATACTTAGAACGAGAAGTTGCTCAAGAAGAGTCAAATGCAACTAGAAAAGGTAGAAACCGAGTATTTGGAGTGGTACCTCGTGATATCTAGGAGAGGAGGTAAAGCATGAACCTAATAGATCGTACAATTGCAACATTCTCACCCAAATGGGCCGTTCAACGTATGGCAGCACGTAAAACTCTAGAGGTAATTGACTCTGGATATAGCGAAGGTGGAGCATCAGGAAGAAAAAAGAGCATGAAAGGATGGAGAACGATTGCATCCGGAGCAAAGGATGATATTGATTTAAATCTAACAATATTACGTGCAAGGTCACGTGACTTATATATGAACGCTCCAATCGCTACATCTGCTCTTAGAACAAATAAAACTAATATTATTGGTCCAGGTTTGCGGTTGAAAGCTCGAATTGATGCAGAATTTCTCAAAATGACAGATGAAGATGCTGACCAGTGGGAGAGACAAGTAGAAAGAGAGTTTACTTTGTGGGCTGAAAGTAAGTACAGTGATGCATTGCGAATGTCGGATTTTTATGACATGCAGGGTATTGCTTTTTTGGGCCAATTGATGAATGGTGATGCATTTGCTTTATTTAAGCAAGAAAAACCAACATCATGGATGCCATACGGTTTAAGAATTCATCTTATAGAAGCAGATCGCATCTCAACACCTTGGCAAAATCTCACTGTGGCTGGTACCGTAGAAGGTAAAAACAAAAATAATGATAATTACATCACATCAGGTGTTGAGTATGATGACAGTGGTAAAACCGTTGCTTATTGGATTTGTAACCTGTACCCGATTACAACCGGATTAGAAGCAACAAAACCAAGAAAATGGAAGAGAATAGAAGCATATGGGAAGGACACTGGTCGTTCTAATATTTTACATCTTGCTGAATTTGAACGAGCTGAACAACGTAGAGGCGTTCCTTACCTAGCACCAGTTATAGAATCGCTTAAACAGATCACTAGATATACTGAAGCTGAATTAATGGCTGCTGTAATATCTGGAATGTTTACGGTTTTCATCAAATCCAATGGACCGTCAAGTGAAAATCCATTAGGAAGTATGCTTCCAGATCAAGATCAGGTACCAAATAATGATCCGATTGATTATCAAATGGGGAATGGAGCTGTTAATGTATTAAATCCAGGCGAAAGTGTTGAGATAGCCAACCCATCAAGACCAAATAGCAATTTTGAGATGTTCGTCAATTCATTAACTAGATATATCGGTTCAGCATTGGAGATTCCACAGGAATTATTACTTAAATCATTTCAATCTAGCTATAGTGCAAGCCGAGCTGCTCTTTTAGAATCTTGGAAAATGTTTAGAACACGTAGACAATGGATTGCAAAAGAGTTCTGTCAACCTGTTTATGAGGAGTGGCTTGCAAACGCAATAGCAACTGGGAGGATAAAAGCTCCTGGATTCTTTCTGGACCCAGCAATAAAAAAGGCATGGTCAAAAGCGGAATGGCATGGTCCTGCACCTGGTCAATTAGATCCATCAAAAGAAGTGGATGCAGCAGGGAAACGTATAGAACTTGGTATTTCAACAAGAGAGCGAGAAACAATTGAAATTGTTGGGGGAGATTTTGACCAAAATTTAAAGCAATTGGCACGTGAAAAAAAGCTTATGGATCAAGCTGGAATAAGCCAAACAATTCCTAAAGCATCACCAACACCTAAGGAAGGGGGTGATACAAACAATGAGTAATTTTTGGAGATTCATAAAAAATGCAGCAACAGAAACAACTTCAGAGAGTATTGAACTAAGAATAGAAGGGGATATTATTGATTCAGAAAATGCTTGGATCTATGAATGGTTTGGAATACCAGTTGCATCACCAAATGCATTTCGTAAAGAACTAGCTAAATATTCCAGAAAAGATATAACGGTTTGGATTAATAGTTATGGTGGAAGTGTATTTGCGGCTGCAGGAATGTATAATGCATTAATGGAGCATAAAAAAACAGGTGCAAAAATCATTACAAAAGCTGATGCAAAAGTAATGAGCGCAGCAACTATTCCATATATGGCTGGCGATGAAAGATATATGGGACCAATGGATATTTTTATGATGCACAATCCATTAACCAGTGCCAGCGGTTACGCTTCTGATCTTAGAAAAATAGCTGATGTCTTGGATACCGTTAAAGAAACGATTATGAATGCTTATCAACTTGGCACTGGTCTTCCAAGAGAAAAAATATCATCAATGATGGATGATGAAACCTATATGAGTGCAAAAACTGCTGTTAAAGAAGGATTTGCAACTAATATTCAATATATTGACCAATCTAGTGAAGAAATAAATAATGAACCATTAAATTTTGCATTCAATAGATTATCAATTGTTAATAATGCAAACGAAACAGCAAAAAGCTTGACTGCATTAGAGGATAAGCTAAATGATTTGTCATCAATTGATAATACAATTAACCAAAAGAAGGAGAGTGAAGAAGAATTGGAAATCAAAAATCTAGACGACTTAAAGAACAACTTCCCAGATTTGTGCAATGAACTAATATTAGAAGCAACGAATGCAGAAAGGGATCGTTTGAAAGCTATTGATGATATTGCACCAACAATTCCACAAAATTTAGTGAATAAAGCTAAGTATGAATCCCCAATGAGCGCTCAAGATTTAGCATTTGAAACTCTACAGGTTAATGCTGCAGCTGGTACAAAATTTGTAGCAAAAAGAGAGGAAGAACTAAACCCAGCAAATGAAGTGCCACCTGCAGGCGAACCAACTGATCTTAAGGATGATGATGAAAATGCAATAGTGGATAAAATTGCTGCAGGTTTAAATCAAAAACGTAAGGAGGTTAAAAACTAATGGCAGATGAACTTTATACAAAAGCAGTTGATTCAACGACGTATGATAATTTATTTGGGAATATGCCTGGTCTAGACGTCCAGACCAAATCGGTTATTATTGCATCAGGTCAAGGTGTTCTAACAAGAGGAACTGTTTTAGGTTTAATTTTAAAAGCAATTGCAGCACCTGTAGCTGATGCAGGTAATACAGGAGATGGTACTGTTACAGGACAAGCTCTTGGAAAGTCAGCAAAAATTGGGACTTACACTTTAGAATGTATTACCGCTGTTGCAGATGGAGGAACTTTTAAGGTTATTGATCCAGATAATAACCGTCTAGATGATGCGGTAGTAGGATCAGCATTTGCAGGTTCAATTGCATTCACAATCAATGATGGCGCTACTGATTTTGCGGTCGGCGATAAATTCACAATAGCAGTTAATGCAGGTTCTGGAAAAGCTGTAGTTGTCGATTCATCAAATGTTGACGGAAGTCAAGATGCAGATTGTATTTTAACGGATGATATCGATGCAACTTCTGCTGACGTAACCATTACTGCATACAGTTCTGGAACATTTAATCGAGCAGCTCTTACATTTGGTGGAACAGATACCTATGCAGATCATGAAAAACATCTACGTGAAATCGGAATTTTCTTAAATGAAACGATTCCATACTAAAGGAGGATTTGAAATTGAATATTAATATATATCGCACACAAACAATGCTCGCCGCCATTCAAAAAATGATGCCGGCGAGATCTTTTTTTAGAAGGACTTTCTTTCCTGATATGACTCCGTTTGTTACTGAAGAGGTACTACTTGATTACAAAAAAGGAAAACGTAAAATGGCACCATTTGTAGCTCCACGCGTTGGTGGGATTACAATGGATCGCCAAGGATTTAGAACAGACAAATACACTGCTCCAAAGATTGCACCACAACGTCAGATTACAATTGATGATATTGTGATTCGAGGAATTGGTGAAAATGTATTTAGCCAACGTACTCCTGCTGATCGTCAAACTGAGCTTCTAGGTCGTGATTTAGCTGAAATGGATGACATGATTACCCGCCGTGAGGAATGGATGATTAGAGAATTACTTTTCAATGGTCAAATCAATGTTAAAGGGTACATTGATTACAATAACTCCAAATATGTTGATCAAGTCATTAATTATGGTGTAACTAATAAAGAAATATTAGCTGGTGCAGCATTATGGGATCAAGGGACATCTACAAAGTTAGCTGATTTAAAACGATGGAGACTTCAAGTTATACGAACATCTGGTCGAGCACCAACCATGGTCATATTAGGCCAAGATGCTGCAGAAAAATTCCTTTCAGATGCTCAAGTTGTAGATAAACTTAAACAGTTTAATTCCAAACAATTAGAAATTGCACCTGTTGTTCAAGACGATGCTCTAACTTATCTTGGACGTATTCATGATCTGGCTCTTGATCTCTATACCTATGACGAATGGTATGTGGATGACGATGGTACTGAAAAGGCAATGGTACCAGCAAATCAAATTTTACTTGCTCGTCCAAATACAGGTGAACTTTTATATGGTGCTGTTACTCAAATGGAAGCAGGTCAATTCTATACCTATGAGGGTCCACGTATTCCAAAATCATGGGCAGACGATGAAAATGAGCAACGTATGATTAGACTATCTTCACGCCCTGTACCAAAACCAGAAGACGTTGACGACTGGTTCGTCGCCACAGTCTTATAGGGGGTGTAGTAATGATTATTGTAAAAGATACTAGAATCAATACAGGAGAAAAGATTTATCAACCTGGTGAAGTGATTCATAGTTTAACAGAAGAAGAAGAACAACGTTTAGTTGATGCTGGCCATTGTGAATTTCCTTTAGTAGATAAACCTTATGATGGGATTAAACATCTTGGTGGAGGATATTATGAACTTCCAAACGGGGAAAAAGTGAGAGGAAAAGACAAAGCAACTGCTGCTCTTGAAGAATTGAATAAAGAATCTGATGAGACTCCAAATGATGAAGATGGCCCTCAAACTGGACTGCCTAAGGATGAAAAATAATGAGCTTTAAGGATAAAGCTAATTCTGATCTTCAATCTTTTTTTAATACTAATGAATTCTCTGATGTTGTCATAATCGATGGGCAATCACAGAATGTCATGGTTGATAATGAACGACTAAAAAAAAGAGCTGGAGAATTTGAAGGCATAACAACCGGGATGATTTTATATTTCATTCCGGTTTCTGCTTTTCCCAAGCCACATATAGGTGATACTCAGTTTTTTGATAATCGACTTTATCACATCGAAGATGTCAAAGAAGACCAAGGAATATACGAGATTATAATTAGTCAAAATCGTGGTGAATAACATGGCTACTAAAATCGTCATTGATACTAGTCAATTGAATAAAGTAGTTAAAGACCTTGGTAAGTTTGAAAAAGAAATGCCTGGAGCTGCTATTTCTGCTGTTAACCGAACACTAGATTATATGAATACACGAGTTGGAAGGTTGGTTACTAGTGAATATCGAGTGAAAGTGTCTGATGTTAAAGCGACTATCAGTAAACACAAAGCTAGAAAAGGTAAGCTTCTTGCGTTTTTAAAATCTGAAGGTAGAAGATTAACACTTGGTAGATTTCTCTTTGGGAACTCAAAGAGAACTACTAAAGTAAAGATTAAAAAGCGTGAAGGAGCTAAACCTGTAAACACAAATCCAGAAGCATTCGTTCAAATTCTAAGTGGTAAGAAGCAAGTTTTAAAACGAAGAGGCAAAAGTCGATATCCAGTAGATGTAATGAGGAGTCTATCCATTCCGCAAATGATAGACTCCTTAAATGTAACCAATCAGATTCAGGATTTAGCAGATAAGAAGTTACAAGAGAGAATAGAACATGAAATCGATTATCGTTTAAAAAAGGTGGGAGCAAAATGATTGATAATATCATATTAGAATCCATTCAGTCTTTTTGTAATGACAATGTTGCTCCTAAAATCAAGCTTCAAGTACCATATGATGATGATATCTCAAAATATGAGTTAATGCATCCAAATGTCTTTATTGGATGGATTCCACCGCCTAATCAATTAAATGATGTGCCTTTGCAACTAGAAAGCGGTATTAAAAAGGCACTACCTGCAATGGTAATAGGAATGGATGAAGGTGAAGATGATGGAACTGATGCTGGAATTAATATAAGAATCACATTCATTGTCTATAATCCAGGTCTATATCCAACAGATGGAAGTGGAGTAATTCCGGACTTCAAAGGTTATCGTGATTTGTTAAATCTGATTTTTCTTTGTCGTCAGGAACTTGCAAAAAAATATGTTTTAGACAACGGTAAAACAGTAGCAGAAAAACCCTTTCACTGGGGAATGTATCCTGAACAACCTTTTGGATATTGGGCTGGATATTTGACTTTTAGAGCAAAAGCGACCATTTTACCGTATATCATAGATCCTGAAATAATTTGATAGAAAGGACGTGACAAATATGCCATACAAACATGGTATTTATGGAGAACAAATACCTACAACTGACACCCTGCCACCTTCAGGAGTCTCAACGTTACCAGTATATATTGGTACTGCACCTATACAACAGCTTGCAGATCCAACAGCAGCAATTAATATTCCCATCTTAGTTAATAGCTTTGATGATGCCAAGGCTAAGCTTGGATATTCCGATGATTGGGCTACATTTACATTGTGTGAGGTAATGTACGCTCACTTTAAAAATCCAATTAGAAATATTGGGCCAATAGTACTCATTAACGTAATGGATCCATTGGTTCATAAATCAGCTGATACTGCAAGTGTCGCAATTACAAATGGGGTAGGCTACTTAAATGCACCAGCAATTCTTTCTTCAATTGTGATTACTGGAAAAGTATTAGATACAGATTATTCACTAGAATACACATCGGATGGACAAGTTAAAATCGCTGAACTAACCGCTTTAGATAATCCATCTACAGTTGATTTTGATAAAATGGACGTTTCATTAGTCCAAGATACTGATATCATTGGTGGAAATACAAATGGAGTTCGTACAGGAATTTCAGTTGTGGACTTGATTTATCAAACACAAAATATGATTCCAACAATACTCGGTGCTCCTGGTTGGTCACAAACGCCTACCATAAAAACAGCATTAGCAAGCGAATCTCAAGCGATAAATGGTCATTGGGATGCGCTTGTAGTAGCTGACATTGATAGCTCAGCTACGACAGATATTGCAACTGCAAAAACGTGGAAAGACACGAATGGATACATCGACACAAATATGAAACTCGGATGGCCAAAAGCTAAGATTAGCGATAAGACATACTTTGCTTCAACGTTGATGGCAGTTAGAATGCAACAAACAGACTATGATAACGACAATGTACCATATGAATCACCATCGAATAAACCAATTGGAATTTCATCATTGGTTCTTGCTGATGGAACTGCTATTAGTTTTGATGAAGTTGAAGCAAACGATTTGAACTCGGCTGGAATTACCACATTCAATTTCCGTGGAGGAATATGGGTTCTTTGGGGACCACATAATGCAAATTATGTGTATGGAGCTTCTATTGATCCAAAAGATGAGTTTGATGCTTCCATTCGCATGATGATGTACTTAACGAATACATTCCAAGAAAACTATATGTCAAATGTTGACGGTCCGTTAAATAGAAGTGTAATTGATACCATCTTGAATGGAGCAAATACTTGGCTTAATGGGTTAGTTGCAGATGGGAAATTATTATCTGGATCAATTAGCTTCAATGAAACCAGCAACCCAATTAGTAGTATTGTTGAAGGAGATTTTGTATTTGATGTACTTACAACAACAACTCCAGTTGCGAAATCGTTAACGTTTAAAGTGCAGTATACCACCCAAGGAACTAATGCATTATTTGGAGGTGGTGCTTGATGAAGTATAGTAATAAAACTATCCAATATAAGCTAAAAGCAACCGATCAAAATGATAATCTTATACTGTTAGATGATGCTGCGGATTTACAATTACCAAGTATCGAAAAGCTTACGGATACCATTAAAGGCGCTGGAATCATGGGCGAGATTGACATGCCCTCATATGGACAATTTGGCAGTATGGTTTTTACTATAAACAACCGTGCGGATAATGGCAAATATGCTATTATCTCAAGACCAGGACAGATTAATTTTGAGGTTGTGTGGGTAACGGATGTTTTTGATGCTAACAATGTTAAGGTTGGCCTCCAGCAGAATAAAGTATTTATCACAGCTGTTAGTAAAAAATATGATATGGGGAAAATTGAAATCAATGCTAATGCGGGAGGTTCCAGTGATTTTGAAGTATTGTATTTAAGAAAAGTAGTGGATGGAAAAGAAGTATTACTTATCGATAAATTTAACTACAAATTCGTGGTTAATGGTATTGATTACTATGATGACTTGAGAGCAGCTCTTCAATAAGGGCTGTTCTTTAATTTATTTAGAGAGGAGAATAATCATGGCAGAAGTTTTAAAACTAAGCAAGCCTATTAACATAAATGGTGAAGAGGTCAAAGAATTAAAATATAATTTTGAAGATATGACAGCTAGGGACAAAGCAGAAGCGACCAAAGCTTATAAAAAGGATGGCAACGTGGTTTCTGTACAGGAGTTAGATCCTGAATATCATCTATATTTATTTGCAGCTGCTGTAAAAAAGGAGAATACGTCAATTGAAACAGAGGATGTTCTTCGAATTAGTGCAAAAGATTCCGTGAGGGCTGAAGGTTTAGTGCGGGATTTTTTCTTTCTAGATTTGGCGGATTAATTTCTGATGACTACATCAAGGATTGCATTACTCAATTAGTATTTCACCATTTTTCAACTAGGAACGAATGTTTAGATATGTCACTAATTGAACTGATGGATTTCTTTGAATCATTAGCAGATGAAGCAGAACGTCAGGCGAAGGAGGTGGAGCGAGCTCATGGCAAGTAAAAAAGAATTGCAAGCCTTAATAGTATTGGCCGGAAAAGTGGATCCATCTTTAAAAAAAGCAATGCTAAATACACAAAAAAATACTAGAAAAACTTCAAGCTCATTTAAAAAATTGGCGAAAATTGCTTCGATTGCCGGAGGAATAATGGCAGCTGCTTTTAGTATAAGAGCTGCTAAGAATTTTGGTGATGAGAGCGTAGATGCAGCAAAAAAACAAATTGAAGCCGAGACAAAGCTTCAAGCTGTGCTAAAAAATGTAAAAAGTTTGCAAGATCAAGGTCCACTTGCCTACCTCCAAGCTAAAAAGGAACTTGTTGGGGTTGCCTCTCAGCTTCAAAAAGTTGGAGTCATCGGAGACGAGGTCAGCATAGCAGGGTTCCAACAGCTCGCTACCTTTCAGCTAAATGGTAAGCAAATCGAAAAGCTTTCAACAGGCATGACAGACTTGCTCGCTCAACAAAAAGGATTGAACGCAACTCAGGAAGATGCTGTAAATATCAGCAATATGATTGGTAAAGCAATGGACGGACAAGTAGGCTCCTTGTCTCGTGTTGGTATCAGTTTTACAGATGCTCAAGCGAAAGCAATAAAGTTAGGTGATGCCAACCAGAGAGCTGCAGTAATAGCAGAGGTTTTGCAGCAAAATGTTGGCGGTGTTAATAAGGCTTTAGCGAAAACAGATCAGGGTCAAATCCAACAAATGACCAACGCTTGGGGAGATATGAAAGAAGAAATAGGTAAGAAGATATTGCCTCTACAAGCAAAATTTGCTGGATGGTTTATGGATAAAATCCCGAAAATCCAAAAAATATTAACTGACATGATCGATAAATTTAGCGGTAAGTTTGAGGCAGCTTTGCCAACCATAATTAGATTAACTAAAAATGTCGGGAAAGGCATATTGTTTATCTATGGCGCAGGGAAAAAAGTTTATCAGTTTATTAGCGGCAATTGGTCAGTTATTGCTCCTTTAATTATTGGGATTGTATCTGCTATGGTTGCTTGGAAAGCTATTACGATCGGAATGGCAATTTATAAAGGAATTATGGCAGGAATAAGAGCTGGAACGATTGCAGCTACTATTGCACAATGGGGATTGAATGCTGCAGTTCTTGCAAACCCCATGACATGGATTGTGTTAGGAATAGCAGCAGCGATTGGAGTATTGGTTGCAGGAATATATGTATTATATAAAAATTGGGATAAGGTTCAAGCATTTTTAGTAAATACTTGGATAAAAGTAAAACATGGTTTTGCGGTTGGTATCAATTGGATTGTAGACAAACTGAATTACTTGATTGAAAAAATGAATAAGATACCAGGTGTTGAGATTCCACTGATTCCTAAAATGGACACGAGTGCTTATGATGCAGCTTCAAAAGCTCAAAGTCATGGTTCACTACAGAAATTTGCTACGGGTGGTATTGCTACAAGACCATCCATCTTCGGTGATGCTGGTCCCGAAATGGCTATTCCTTTGAAAAAGACACCTAGGAGCTTGAGTTTATTAAAAATGACCGCTGAAAAACTTGGATTTGATTTATCTTCTGGTAAAAAAGGTGGAAATACATTTGTTTTTGCCCCGAATTATGGCAATCAATTACCTTCTAAACAACGAATGCAGGAAGATTTCGAAGAATTTAAAAGGAAAGTTAAACAAGTATTAGATGATGATAGGAGGGAGTCATTTGCCTAATGGATATTATCAATATGAAACTTTGCAAGGAGACACATTTGACATGATTTCCCTCGATTTCTATGGAGATGAGAAGTATGCAAAGGAAATCATCAATGCTAATCCGGACTATCGAAACATACTTGTATTTGATGCAGGAATATCTTTAAAAATACCTGTCATCCAGCAACATGCATCTGATACATTACCACCTTGGAAGAGGTGATTTTTTTATGAATATTATCTATGAAGGAAGAAACATCAATTCATCTGTCCAGCCCTTAACTTTACAAATAACAGATAATGCTGGAGGAAAGCCTGATAGCATCATAGCCATTTTTTCTGATACAGAAGGATTATGGAGCAAGTGGAAACCTCAGAAAAACGACACACTGCAGATCAAAAAAGATGGTTTTGATACTGGGTCAATGTATATAGATGAACTAGCTCAAAGACCAGGTATATTTGAACTTAAAGCTTTATCTATACCACAAACAGCAAAGACTGCAAGGACCCAAGGTTGGGAAAATGTACGATTTCTAGAGTTTGCTACTCAAATTGCATCTAGACATGGCTTTACATTGGAAACATACAACATTGTTAATCATTTATATGAGCGTGTGGATCAGATAGATGAGACTGACTTAGCTTTTCTAGCCTATAGAAGCATGTTGGAAGGCTATGCTCTTAAAATCAACAACAATCATTTAGTAATCTATGATGAGGCAATAGAAGAGGAAAAGGCTGTTAGCACAACTGCTATTATCCGAAAAAGTGATATGCAAGGTTCTTTTGAATTCCGAAATAAATCAACTGATATATATTCTAAATGCATTGTCAGGAATAATGTCATCCAAGGAGAGTTTGCAGATAGCAATATTAATGGTCCAACTTTGAGGAAGAACGTTTATATCAGCAATCAAGCCGAAGCAAATCGATGGTCTAAGGGGTATCTAAGAAGTTTTAATAAATACCAATCGCTTGGGAATTTCTCAATTGATTTAAACACTAAACTAGCAGCTGGTATATTGAGTGAGATAAGAGATATTGGTTTATTTGATGGAAAATACTTCATCGATAGACTAATCCACGATCTCATTAATAATCGAACGAGATTATATGTAAGAATGGTATTGGAGGGATATTGATGATTAGGAAAGGTGAGGTAAGCTCGGTTGATACTGTTAATAGAATTGCTAGAGTTACTTTTATAGATTTAGATAATGTTGTTACAGCTGAGATTCCTTTTGCCAATCATGTTTCTCTCAATAATAATGACAAAGTGGCTGTCGCATTCTTCTCCGATAGTTTAAAAGATGCAGTAATTATAGCTGTATTCTAGGAGGTGATATCTTGATCGCAACATTTCAAAATAAAGTGTTCCAGGTAAGCTCTAACAGTATTTATACATTTGAAGGATTATCATGGAGCGGAAGTCTTAATACTGAAACTCAAGATAAGATTGGTAGCAAGCCAAGCACTTATATTAAAGGCGAAAATTTAATGCCTTTGGAGTTTGAAATCAAGCTTAGAGCAGATAAAAATTTAGATGTAAGAACAGAAATAGAAGATTGGGAATCTATAAAATCCAAAGCTAATCCATCTAACTTTATTCTCGGAAACAAAACTATTGGTAAAAATAAATGGCTTTTAAAGACAGTTGAAACTAGTGACATGAATATAGACAATAACGGAAAGATTTTAAAAGCAACAATCAAACTTAGTTTTGAAGAGTTCGTGAGAAAAGGTTCTGCTTCTGCTAGCACATCTAATGTTGCATTTGATACTTCTACCTTTGAGCCTGATCAGAACATTTATGATCCAGATGATAAATCATCAGATACTAGGCAAAATCCAAACAAATATCAGTCTATTGCACGAGGGCTTTATTATTAGGAGGTGGTATATATGCAAGTTGAAATCAATACATCATTAGCTCAAGAAATCGATTGGGGAGCAACTGGAGTAAAGGAAATAGTGCAAAACGTTATTAACATTATTCGAACGATGAAGTATGAAGTTGCTTACGATCGTACGCTTGGAATTAATGGAGATTTTCAAGACAAGCCACTTAAACAAGCAATTCCACTAGTAATATCTCGTATTTATGATGAAGTTAGTAAAAGAGAACCAAGATCAACCGTGAAAGATGTATCATTTGTCGATGTCGATAATGATGGGAATATGAATTTTAAGGTGGTGATTGAAATATGACCGATTTTCAACCAATTCAATTTGTGGATGCTGATGCGCAGAGCATCCAAAATGAGTTGATACAAGCATATCAAGATAAAACAGGCATTACACTTTATCCTGGTGACCCTCGTAGGATTTTTCTATTGCAATTAGTCCCAATCCTGCTAGGTTTGAAAAACGACATTAATTATACAGGAAATCAAAATTTACTTCCTTTTGCTACAGGCGATGTATTAGATGCTCTTGGAGATAGAATCAATACATCACGCTTATTGGCACAACCAGCTACTGTAACGATGCGATTTACACTTTCTACAATACAATTAAATGATGTAGCTATTCCTATTGGTACTAGGGTGACTCCTGATGGTTCGATTTATTTTGCAACGACTGAAGAACTTATTATTGCTGCTGGAGCTACAACTGGGGATGTTATTGCAGAGTCAACAAAGGGAGGAGAAAAGTTTAATGACTATGTTCCAGGACAAATCAATATACTGGTTGACCCAGTTCCGTATGTAGCAAGCGTATCTAATATTGATACTAGTGCAGGAGGGACAAATCAAGAGACGGACGATGCTTATCGAGAGCGACAAAGACTTGCTCCATCTTCATTTTCCGTCGCTGGACCAACTAATGCTTATATCTATTGGGCTAAATCTGCAGATGTAAGCATCGTCGATGTGGCAGTTACTTCGCCAAGTGCAGGGGTAGTGAATGTATATCCACTCTTAAAAGATGGGGGTATTCCGGACCAAACGATGTTAGATAAAGTTCTAGCAGAAGTGAACGCTGATGATCGTCGACCTCTAACAGACCAAGTATCTGTTTTAGCCCCTACTACTATCAACTATGACATAGACATAACTTATTATATTAGCAATGACCGTTCAACCGAAGAAGCAACCATAAAGGCAGCGATTGAAAATGCTGGTGGTGCTATTGATAACTATGAAGCTTGGCAATATGAGAAGTTAGGTCGTGCTATCACTCCGGATGATTTGCTCTCAAAATTATACGCAGCAGGTGTATATCGAGTGGTCGCAACTTCCCCGGTATATACAGTCATAAATCCAAATGAAGTAGCTCTAAGAAATTTAAAAACTGTAACATATGGGGGGTTAATCTGATGGATTTTTCAAACATAGATTTACTCAAACTTCAAACGAAAACCATGCAAAATGATTTAGCTGTACAAGGGTTTTCTGCAGCACTGAACACTCAAATAAAACAATTAGCTAGTGAAGTAATTAATGCTTTGACCTATTCCAGAATAGACAATCTCTCTGAGGCAGTGCTAGACATCTTAGCATGGCAATTTAACGTGGACTGGTATGATGCCAACAGTGATTTAGCAACAAAACGACAAGCAATCAATGATGCGTTATTGATACATCAATTACGTGGAACTCCTGCTGCAGTGCAAAAGGTAGTTGAAATATACTTTGGTGACGGTGCGGTCGAGGAATGGTTTAATTACGGAGGCCAGCCATTTCATTTTCAAGTTACAACCAATAATCCGGAAGCAACAAATGAAAAAGCTGCATTATTCACAAAAGCGGTTCAATCAGTGCAAAGATTAAGCACTGTATTTGATGGCGTATTGATTACTGATGTTGAAATAATGTCTCTGAACTATGCTGGTATCGCACAAATGGGTGAATTTTTGACAGTAGAACAGGTGGTGGATTAATATGGGAGCTTTTGGAGGATTTATATTAACAAATGATGGTCTTGCACTACAAGCTAAGGCACAAGCTGGAGTACAATTGAATTTTACTCGAGTAGCAGTTGGAGATGGAGACCTAAGTGGTCAATCTATTTCTGATTTACATGCATTAATAAGTGAGAAAATGTCACTAACGATTAACAAGTTTAAAACTTTACCTAATTACAAAGCGGTGGTTGGAGCAAACCTTTCGAATCAAAACGTAATTACAGGATTTTATTTTAAGGAATGGGGAGTATTCGCTCAAGACCCTGATGTCGGGGAAATTTTATATTGCTATACAAACGCAGGAGCAGGAGCAGAATACATTGCAGCTGGTGGCGGTCCAACTGTAATTGATAAACAAATCGACTGTATTGCCATTGCAAGTAATGCTACAAATGTAACTGCGACGATTGATCAATCTATTATATATGTTTCAAACAAAGGAAGTGTTCCTTCTATTCAGTCAGGATTAGATGCAGATAAGCCATTAGTTGGAGATACTGGGGCGATATATATTTCTACTGATACTAAAATAATATATCAAGACACCGGAACAGCTTGGGAAAAACGTGGAGTGGTTAATTGGGGGGATATTGACGGTAAACCTAGTGCATTTAACCCCACAGCCCATAAATCAACTCACGCTACAGGGGGAAGCGATGCATTATCACCTGCTGATATTGGAGCAGAGCCAGCCTTTAATAAAAATACGGCGTTTAATAAAAACTTTGGGAATTCAGCTGGAACCGTTACCGAAGGAAATGATGCTAGATTAAGTGACGCTAGAACACCTACAGCACATGCTGCATCACACGCAAGCGGAGGAAGTGACCCAATAACACCTGGAGATATTGGAGCAGAAACTCCTAGTAATGCACAAACAAAGGCAGATAATGCAGAGGCAAATGCCAAGACATATACGGATGGGAATTTTCAAGCTTTAGGCTCAGCAAATACAGATATAAACGAAATAAAGTCACTACCTTCCTATATTGATACTAGGTCTTTAGTTGTTTCACGAGATACTTCAAATCTAGTAACCAAGATTGACGAAAAAGATAATACAACTATGGTGAGATCAACAAGCTTTACAAGAACAAATGGGAAAATTAGCTCAATAATAGAAGTAGTTAATGGAAAAACAATTACCTATACAATTAATCGTGATGCAAGTGGTTATTTTAATGGAATTACTAAAACAGTAGTATAAAGGAGGAATGAAGAATGAATGCAGCTGCATTAATACCACTTATAGAGGAAAGTGCAAGCATACCATATCCGATAATGTACAATCTTGGAAATCTAATAAAGCTTGCATCATTTCCAACAACATGGTCAGCTCATATCGGTATGGCGTATGATGGCAACAATTATATTTATGTAGGTGTAGGTGGGAATAGTTTTTTATTTTATAGGTATGACATAGCCAATGATGCTTGGACAGCTATGGCAAACATGACAGCTCCGGGAAAATTCGTAAGATTGTTGTATCTAAATGGGAAAATTTATTCATTATCATCTAACTCATCTAAGATTTACGCATACGATATTGCATCAAATACTTGGGATGCAGGAACTACAATACCAACGAATGGACAAGATTATTCAGGTATATTTCTAACATATTGGGAAAATGGCGCGAAGATTATCTATGGTACATCTTACAATGACTATAAGGTCTATTCATTTGACCCGACAACTGGCAATTCTACGTTGCTAAATGTAGCATATTCTACTGCAATGGGTTCAAATAATAGTACAGATTATAGTAGCGATGCATTTATAGTCAGGGATATTTTATTTGTAAATTCTATGGATAAATTCATTGTTTTTGATTTATCTAAAAATAGTATTGGGTACAGTGGTTTACCATCTGGACTAAGTAACACGTATGGAGGAGGATTTGCTTATTTAGATGGGTTAATAATAGTGCTTCAAACAGCGACGACAGTAAGCGGAACAAGAAATCAGTATCTTGTATTTAATCCACAAGATTATACTTGGCATACGTTTAGTACATCTAGCAATATAGCTACGTCAGGTAACATTGTGGTTGCAGATAATTCAATATTTTTCTTAGATTCAACAATAGGGTTTTTTAGATCACCGAAGATGGTTGATTTTCAAAATATTTGGAAGTAGGTGATAATGTGCTAAGTAAAAATGTATACAGTAATGGTTATGGAGGGTATTCATACGAAATTACCGATGAACAAAAGTATATAAGATTGTTGCAGGATTATAAGGCTGGTATGTCTGGTAAAATACTAATGACACAATCTGAAGCTGATACTGAAGCACAAGCTTTCATAGATTCTTTTAGGTACATTGTGTTAACAGTGGATAAACCAATAATTACAGCAGATGGTATAGATACAGCAATTATTACTGCTACCGTATATGATGCAAATGATAGTATAGATACAAATCGGACGAACGACATTATCTTTATCTTAGATGGACAGATATTTAATGCTACTGTATCTAATGGTACAGCTTCGCTAACATTTAATACGGTTACTACAGGTGAATATTATATATCCACAGACAATATAGCAACTAAAAATAATGGCATAAAGGTGGTGGCTCAGTGATGCAAAAACATAAAGTAACGATCACAGATCATGGATTTGATATAAAGCCATCAAAAGAGTATCAAGATAAAAAGGTTAGAGAAGAACGAATTAAGGAATTTAAAGTCAAACAAAAGATAACAAACGCTGATATTGCACAAATGCTATCTGACATATCAGACAGGCAGAGTGAAATATACGACATGTTAAAACAAAACACTAAATAGGTGTTTTTTTATTTTCACAGAAAGTTGGTGAATCCATGGGGCTAGAGGACAAGGTACAAGATATAGATAAAAGAGTGGACAAGCTAGAAGGTAACGTTGGCGAGTTAAATAAAGCAATAAATGATATAGCTGTATCTAATGCAACTAGAGATAGTACACTTGAGACTATCAAAAATACAACACAACAAACAAATGACAAGCTCTTAAATTTACTTGAAAAAAGCATGGATCGAGAGGACAAAGATAATCGAAACGATAAAAAGTTTTATCAGAAATTAATAATCACCCTAATTTCAACATTATCGACGTTACTACTGGCTGCTTATGGAATTGCCCAAATAATTCATTGAACTCAGGAGGGATAATATTGATAGATTAAGAATAATTATTCGATAAGAAAGGGTTTGATTAAATTGAACTACTAGAAAGGAGAATGAATAATGGGTATCTTTAAAGATGTTTATGATAAAGCTTGGTATGCAAAAGATGTATACGAAGCAAATAGACTCGGCCTAATGACTGGTTTGAAAAAAGATTTATTTGGTGTAGGCCAAGTGATGAAAAGGGAAGAACAAGCTGTAGCATTAGTTAGAATGTATAAATTAATAGTCAATGGCTTTGCAGGAGTAGTAGAAAAGGTTATTCCTGCTGTTGTTGAAATTAACACTGGTGGTTCAATTGGCTCTGGAACTATCATAGCTCAGGACTTAGTTTTGACGAATGCTCATGTAGTTGAGGACCAACAAGAAGTTTATCTCCTAGCTGAAAGTAAAATATTTGATGGTGCTGATAATATAAAAGGCACAATAATATCAAAAGACAAGGTAAAAGATGTTGCTCTTATAAAAATCAATGTTAAGAATAAACTTCCTGTTTTAGAATTAATTACTCAGGCTGAGATTGGAGAAAATGTGTTAGCGATAGGCAACCCATTAGGCTATACTGATACGATTACTCATGGGATTGTTTCAAAATTTACTATAAGAAAAGGGTATAAATATATTCAAACGGATGCTGCTATCAATCCAGGGAATAGTGGTGGAGCTTTAATAAATACCAAAGGTCAATTGATAGGGATCCCTTCTCAAACATTTATGGATTTTAAAGGGATTAGCTTTGCTCTTTCCGTACAGGAAGTAAAGGAATTTCTAGAGGGAAATAATATATCTGGGGTGAACATAGATGCAAGCAAGTAATAAAAATAATGCTCGTGGTATCGATATATCACATTACCAAGGAGAAATCGATTTTGAAAAAGTAAAAGCTTCCGGAATTGAATTTGTATTTATGAAATCCACCCAAGGAACAAATATGATAGATTCAATGTTTGAGACTAATTATAAGAAGGCAAAGGCAGCTGGTTTAAAAGTAGGATTCTATCATTTTTTGACTCCAAAAGATAATGAGGATGCATTGGCTGAAGCTGATTTTTTCTTAAATACAATAGAAGATTATCAAAATGATTTACCACATGCCCTGGATCTAGAACAAGATAATGGTTTAAATCGTGATCAGATGACATTAATCGCTAAAACATGGCTTCAATATGTAGAGGTTAAAACTAACCGGAAACCATTAGTATATTCATACCCTAGTTTTCTTCAATTAAAAATTGTACCAGGAGTACTAACAGACTATCCTTTGTGGCTTGCATACTGGAATAGTGATCCACATCCTCCGGATTATGCAGGTTGGAAAAAGTGGGTATTTATTCAGTATAGCAATAAAGGAACCATACCAGGAATAAATGGTGATGTTGACTTAAATGAAATGGAAGGTGATTTCAACGAAATACTAAGAGTAGAGGATGCGAATAAAATCATAAGCACATTTTTACAACCAATTTGGGATTTTGTTAGTAGCCAAGAAGAAAAAGATGAAATACATCGATTGGCCAATGAAATGAGAAAGGTATCTGGTCAACCGATACGAGATTAAATTATAAGGAGAGATTCTACATGGTAAGGGCAAAATTTACTTGTACTAAAAATGATAATGGAGATGTAGCTTTACAACCCGTGTTCGATAGAAGTGAAGAAAATAAACAATTTTGGGATGCAACACCAAGTGGTGAAATAAAAATGTTCATCACAAATGAAAATGCTAGAAATCAATTTGAAGTAGGTAAAGAGTATTATGTTGATTTCACAAAAGCTTAAAAAATATTAATTTCAAGGAGAGGATTTACGTGTTTGTATTAGATCAAAATATCGTATATTCAATTATTGTGTTAGCACTGTTTTTAGTGCTTTTTTTATTTCGTTATTTTCGGCAGTATGCCAAGGGACAAATTGCATTAATTATGCTCAATGTAGAGAAACGATTATCTACCTGGGCAAAAGAAAAGGCTGTTACAGGAAAAGAAAAGCGATTGCAAGCGGAGAAATTAATTATTACAAAATTTTATCCAATGCTCCCTTCATGGGCTAAATTATTTATTACTGAAGAATGGCTTTTTAAACAGATTGATATGTTATATACTGAGATGCTTGATTACCTAGATGATGGTGAGTTAAATAATAGTTTAAAATAAATAGTCGATTCGCTACAAAACAGAATCCCCTGACCTTAGTTGGTTGGGGGATTTTTTTTATACACTTTTTTGTCTTATTTTGTCGAATTTATACAATTACCGGATAAGTTGTAGTATTATAATTGTAAAATGTTTTAGCGTTATAATTGCAAAATACTACAAGTTTAATTGAAGTAAATTAAAAAGGGGGGGGAATTTCAATGTACAATCTAAAAAATCTTATGATTTATTTTGTAAAAGAATTTCCTCAGGTATTAGGAAGAACTCAATTAATAAAAGCTATATATTTATTTGACGTTGAAT
The DNA here is from genome assembly GCA_964514395.1 of uncultured Bacillaceae bacterium. Taxonomy (GTDB): domain Bacteria; phylum Bacillota; class Bacilli; order Tepidibacillales; family Tepidibacillaceae; genus CAZEQK01. The sequence goes on along the minus strand of CAZEQK010000002.1, from coordinate 94,679 downwards.
GGTATGAAATTTTCGGAAACACTTATACTGGATTGCAATATAAAAGGGATAATAATGGACCTTTTGACATAACATTTTATGAAGCTAAAGATCAATTAATTAATGAGAATATATTAATTGAAAGGCCATATTATCATCAAAACGGTATAGGATATCAAATATTTATAGAGAATGATCATATAGAAACAACGCTTCATCCATTGGCTTTAAGTATAGCAGATGATATATTGGAAAGACTAGGTAATAAAGGGTTGAATGATTTTCTAAAAACAGCTTATGAAACAGCTCCTATGAAGGCAGTATTAAATAAGGAGTCAGAGTTAGGTCATTTTATATACGGGGAGGCAATCCCAATGAGTGAATTGAAAAAATCGCCTGATCCCTTATTCACGTTGGATGAAGTAAAGGATGCACTTAAAAAAATGGATTTTAATGATCGCGGGTCTGATGAAGAATACAATGAAATTGTATTTAGTGAATTTATTCAATTATCAAAAACACGTGAAAGGGTTAAAGAAGCATGCAAACAGATTGGAGAAAAATAATAGCACAAGATAGTAGGGGTTTCCCATATGGGAGTATCTTTGTCATTAAAGATGAGCTAATAGAATTTCCTGAATCATTATTTGTTGGACGAACGTTTCATAAACTTCGACCAGTAGTCATCACTTACCATAGTTCTACAAATTCAAACAAAAATATATGGACTATAAATATTGCTCCAATTTCTACACAAGTTAATTTTAAGAGAGATACGGATTTGGAAATTATGCCTGGTTCAGGGAATTATATTAATAGTACTAGTATAATTAGACTCGGTCTTTCTCAACCGGTTTTAAAAGTAGATTTAGATGGTCCTGTAGGTGAACTTACTAGAGAACAAAAAATTCAACTAGCTGCTTTGCAATTAAGACTTTCAGGTGTTGTATAAAATTAAAAAATACTTTAGCCTTCTACCAAATCTATGGTAGTAGGCTTTTTACTATGTATTTATATTAAATCGTAGATGATGGTCAACTTCTATTTTTATTAATGAATTTTTTTCATTGTTTGACTGAAAAAACAAATCATCATTTATTTTAATAATTGTTGAATAACCTCCATTATGATAATGAAGAACTTTATGGTGATGTGGACATACACATATAGCATTAAAAGGATTATCTAATGTTTCAACATCATCGTTTTTATCTTCGTTACTCAATTCAGTAATATGATGAACCTCACAATAATAAGTTCCATCTTCTTTTTCTATTAGTGGTATCTCGTTATTTGGTTCACATAATTGACATTTATATTTATACATTTCTTTTATTTTTTTTACGAGTGTAGTATTCCTATTATATCTTTCATCTTTTTTTAGTGTTTTTCCAGATTTACCTTCAAATTCTTTAAATTCAGCCAACAAATTATTAATACTTTCAAATTCAGTCAATTGATTTGTATTCTTGTAACCAAAATAATCTAACATCTCATTAAAATTCATTCCATAATTATTAGAAGCTTGTATTAATTTATCATAATCAGATTTATGATCTATATAAGATATATAAACAAAATTATTGTCTATTTTGTGGTTATTAATAATTTCTTCAAAATATTTATCAGTTATTCCCTTAGGACTGCAGTATCCATCATATCCAAGATATTGGCAATATTCTTCAGTAGTTATTTCTAAATCAACACTTGCGTAACGACTCATTTGGTTTCCGATATTTTTATCAATGAATTGTGCTAAATGTTTTCCTAACCGTGTAACAGAAATTAAATTTTTTTTATATTTAACATCTCTTTCATTTAGGTAATGATAACCATTAGATCTAAGCATAAAATTTAATTCATCTGGTAAATCAAAAATCACTTTAATGGATTTATTATTACGTATGAATATTATTGGATCTACTTTATTATTTCGAATAGCTATAACTAAATTTTTCTCTATCATAGATGTATCTGAATTTTTGATCATTTGTTTAATAATTTTTATTTCATAATCAGTAATGTTATCTATTTGCCAATCTGCAGAATGAGAATTATTCTTTAATAATTGATCGATTCTCTGTTTTTTAATACCTAACCATCTTCCTAATTCGGCTTTTTTTATATTATAATTTTCAATCAAATTTTGAGCCATTTTATAATCAAAAGTTGTTTTATATCGATAATTTTTCTCCATCTAAACTACTCACTTTCATTGGTATTCATTATTAGTATTTTATGGATAGCAAAAACACTTTACTGATATTGTAAAGTGTTTTTATTTGAATCCTAATTAAAGTTGTATAGTTTCTCCTTGAGAAGATTGATTAATTGACTTATTGATTTTATTATAAAAATTAGTCATTTTTATTAGATTGATATTATTCAAAAAAGTAACAGCTGCAAGTTCTCCGTTAGAATCAGTGTAATTTAGAATCAGAAAATGATTAAGAGCTCCTTTTTTCTTCTTAGTGCCAATCCCTGACATACCTCCAACAATTGTTCCTAGTCCTGGAACTAATATAGTACCAAGTAAAGCCCTACCTACTACACTTTTACCTTTATCAATCAATTCACGCTCATCTTTCAATACAGCTGCTCTAATTTTATCTAGCTTAATCTCAAACTTTTGTTTATTAACATCAATTTGTATTTTGTCATCGAAAAGATAGAGTTTACATGGGGTATTCTGAGTAATTCCAAGACCATCGATGTATGTAGCGAGGATAAAATCTCGAGCTCCCATATCTGCTGCTTCTTTCTTAAGAGCGTTATTTTTTTTTATACTAAATACTAATAGCATAATGACACCAATAAACAAGAACAGAAAAATAAAAAATTCGACCATATTAACATTCCCTCTCTTAATTAATTTATAATTGTGTTATTCTACACTTTGGTAAATATTCCTTTTTTTATTATTAACTAAATTGAAGTAGGAAAAGTGAATTTTATATTTTTTATAGCAATTTTCATTTGTATTTGCATATTTCTAACCATGTCATTATTTATAATTTAATTTTTAAATTCGATTCTATTACGAGTAATTATTGGAATTATTCTTTCATCTCTAGGTACTTCATATTTATTCTGAATGTAATTTATGAAGTCTGGATTACTGATCATGATTGTAATAATCTGCCCAGCTAAAGTTGTCTTAGTTATATCACAAGCCTTTGCTACTTTATTTAACAAATCATGAGTTTTTTGATCTAAAGATGGATTAACTCTGATTTTTTTATCAGAGCGAAATTTTTTGGTCCTGAAATTAATAAAAGGTTCTTTCGGATTTAGCTCAAACTCTCTTCTCCCAACTTCAATTTTCATCAAATTACCCCCTCTAAGTCCTTAACACTGTAACTTTGTTACTGTAACAAGTTACGCTGTAACTCGTCCTTTTAGAACAAAAAAAAGACCTATCCTTTTTGGATATGGTCAGAACGGAAGATCATCATCTGTTGTTTCTAATGGATCGGCAAAAGGATCAGTGCCATTAACTACCTTAAGATTACGTTTATCATTATTTTCTTTCAACTCAGCATCGTCCTGAGAATCTTCCCATTTTTTTAATAAACCTGATTCATAAAAGGTTGATGTAGATCCACAATTAACACAAAATCTTGCATCACCATTAAGATACTCCCCACAACTATCTCTGAATTGTTCATGCCAAGGGCCATTATAAATCCCTTCATCATTAATAGAAAATCCAGTACACTTATTGATTAAATATGTCCCACATATCTGGCAATAATCACCAACTATATTTTCATTTTTACAGATTGGACATTCAATAGTTCTATAATTATCATCTATTTTAATTGCCTTATATTTCACTTTTTTCGATCTCCTTATTTTTTTTATAAGTTTATTATTAGAACACACAGGACAAAACTTAGAATTTTTAATAGAAAAGTAATTTCCGCAATTTGTACAACTTTTTCCGTATAATGTAGCAGATATGAAATTTTTAAATTTATGTATAATTGGTTCTGAAAAATTATATGATTTATCTATATCCCAATCTAAAATTTTAAACCGTGTTTCAGCAGCAGCTTTAGTTATTTGGAAATATGAAATCAAGTTACCAGTTGTAATATTATTTCTGCTTTCTTTTTTTATTTCGTTCACTATTGCAGCAGGTGCTAAAACATTTCGAGCAAAGGCATTCGCCTCTCGTTCTAAAATTTTATAATCTTCCATAGTTAGAGTACTTCTTCTTAAAATCGTCTCATCGAAATCTATTAAATGATTTAAGTAGACATGTCCTATTTCATGCATTAAGGTAAAACGAATTCGATTAGGAACTTTAACTGTATCATTATAAGCAATAATGTAATTTTCATTATAAATGGTATAGCCATCTTCACTTTGAAATGCATCAACTATCTCTTCTATTGACTTATTATGTTCTTTAGCAAGTTCTGAATATGAAATTAATCCCCATTTATTTTTCCTAATAATTTCTAATGGTTTGATGGGGAAGAAATCAATATCCTCTTTATAGAAAAAATCATAGACAAACTTCATTACTTTTTTGTATCTAGTTCTCTGAGGTAGATTTCCCATATTTATTCCTCGGAAGCCTCTTTTCCACGTTGTTTCATTGTTTTTATTAACGATTTTAAAACATCCTGCGAATTCCTATCTAAGCTTTTAATGTCTCTTGCTAGAGCTCTTGTATCCTCGTCAAATTCATTTAGATTGTCATGATTATTTTGAGATAATGATGAATCGATAGAACTTTTAGGTACATTTAAAACGTCTGCTATCAATTGAAGATTACCAGGAGAGATTAATGTTTTAGCATTGATATAATCTGATATAGTGCTTGTCGCTAGTTCAGTTAATTCAGCTAATTCTTTTTGTGACATATTTTTGTTTTTTAAAAATTTTTTTAAATTGTCTGCCACGTTTTTCATTATCTTATGTTCTACTTCGGTATACTTTTTCCTTGCCATAACTACCACCTCCGTAATATTTTTATCTTATAATTCCGATTTTACCAAATAAAATATTAATATAGAAGAAAAAAACCACAAATTTCGTAATAATAATTGACAATTCGATTTTATCGGATTATAATCATGTACAAAAGGCGACAGCAAACGACAGAATAGGAGGTGAATTTACATGATTATAACTTTAAGAGCAGCCAGGGTTAATAAAGGATACACTTTAAGAGATGTCGCTAACTTAGTAAACAAATCTATTGATACTATTAGTAGATATGAAAAAGATTCAACAGATATTCCTAGAGATTTAATGTTTAATTTACTTCGAATTTATAACGTAGATATAGATAATATTTTTTTTGGGGTAGAATCCGATTTTATCGAACACAATAAAAAGTTAAATAGAGAATCTGATTATCAAGAGGAAGGTGAACGCATTTAAAGAGAAAAATATGAGGTGATATTTTGAGTAATTTACAAATTTTTAATCAAAATGGAAAGTTACTTGTAGATAGCAGAGAGATTGCAGAAATGGTGGAGAAAAACCACGCTGATTTATTAAGAGACATCCGAAAATACATGGAAACATTAGGTAAAAGCAATTTCGCTTTGGCTGATTTCTTTATTGAAAGTTACTATAACGATACCCAAAGTAAACCTAGACCGCATTATTTTCTAACAAGAAAAGGTTGTGACATGGTAGCAAACAAAATGACAGGCGAAAAAGGCATTCTATTCACAGCGACATATGTTACTAAATTTGAGGAAATGGAAAAGAAACTACAACCTCAATCAATCGAAGATTTAATCATTATGCAAGCCCAATCTATGAAAGAGATTCGTCAACAACTAGAATCAACAAAAACTGAACTTGCTACAGCTCATACAGAAATAACTGACATCAAGCAGGGATTGGTAGATATTAACGAACCTCTTCGAAAGCAGTTTAATGATGCAGTGAGAGCATACAAGGTTAAAGCTAATATAGGCAATTTTGACACAGCTTACAACAATGTTTATAACCTTTTGAACGCTCAACATCATTTGAACATTCAAAAAAGAGCTGAAAATAAAAATGTTAGAAAAATTGATATTGTCGAGGAATTAAACTTATTGGTTCCAGGAATTAGATTGGCGAAGTCATTGAGTGAGTAATTGCCCCCACAAAGTGAGTGAAGAAATGGATTTAGCTAAACGCCCTCAATTTTGAGGTAGTTAAATGCCAATTACACTAAGTTTCTTAGAGAAACTCAGTTTATCTTATTAAAAAAATTGAAAGGGAGGTATAAAAATGACAACAATTAAAATGTTTGAATCTAACGAAGGAGAGGTAATGCATCTATTCGAGTTAATGAAGAAATACGGAGTTACATGCAGTTTGGAAATGCAAGTTGAAGGATCTGCTAATCCAATACTTGGCATAACTGATGCTCCTGTATCAGTTGAATATTTCGAAGGTGAAGGTGGAGGAGATGCTTTGATTGTTAATCTTGGAGAAGCAGGATTTACTTTCGAAGTAGGAATCCATTCTTATTCGAAACATGTGAGTGATGTTCAAATTAGTATTGCTGTTGTTAGTGAAAATTATGCTGTTTGGTTCAATAGTGGAGCAATTCCGCCAGAGGGTATTGAGGAAGCGAACAACTATAACGATAACGAAGAATCATATCACGTTATCCATATTGGTGAAGCTCCAGAAAAACTGAAAAATTCTGTAGGGGAACTATGGAACTATATATATCTCGGTTATGGAATAGCTGATATATATGCTGATGAAGACGGCACTATCGGTTACACGGCAATAGAACCTAGGGAATTGGGAAAGCGATGACTAACATGCTTCTTCAAGCCCTATCTGAAACCAATCTTGAAGACTTGGACAGGCTATATCTCATATTGAAATATATTCGGAAAGGAGCTTAGATATGTTACTTATTTACTCACCAACATGGATAGCAATAGGAGTTATATTGTTCGTTGCAGTAATACTCAGAGTCATTTATAGCTATCGTATTTATAAAAAAGAACAGGAGAAGGACGATTATGTCTGACGAAACATTGGACAAGCTTGGAACTTATTTTATCTATTTTGACATCCAAAATCGTTACAAAATTACTTTTAAAAATTTTGTAAAGAAATATCAAAAAGGCACATGGGAACCATGGTTAGCAGATTAGTAAGGAGGTTATGTGATTGATAATAACAAACATTTCTCAACATGAAGCAAGTAAGGTTATTGAAACATACAAACCGCTTGGTATCTTCTACACCATAGATTCAAAAACAGGTTTATATATCGGCATCGACAACTCTACTGGTGACGCATGGGCAGAAGAGTTTGAAACATTCAATGAATGCAAGAAATGGCTTGAGAGGAGGTGAAAGAGTTGGATAAGAGACTTTTTAAAAAGAAGGTAATTGAATCAGTGGAAATTATTCACAATGAAGGTCCTGACTTTTATAAGATTGGGGGATCCTACGGTAAAAAGAAAATTACCGACATCATTGAGAGTAGCGGCACCATTTGGGTCTTTGATGAGAAAGACGAAGTTATCATCGAAATCAGAAACTGTCCAGTAGTAATTCGTTACAAAGATGCTGAAGATGAAGAATGACCTGTGCTGGCACACAGATCATTAATAGGGTTGCTAGATACTTTATTCACGTAAATCTTATCATGGCAACCCTTCTAAATCAAATTAATAAATTGGAGGGATTTTAATGGCTAAATTTAATATCGAAGTAGAACTAGATTGGTTAGACGAAGAAGAAAATATCGATGAAGTCTTAAAAGAAGAGATCATCTCTTCTCTTAGAACCAAAATAACAGCAGATGCAACTAAAGAAATAACAGAATCTTTAAGTGGAATCATTCAAGAGAATGCAGAGAAGATCATTGACAATTTTCTTGAAGAAACTTTGAAAAACAAACTCGAAGATATGAAGATTCCTTATCAAAAAAGTTCATGGGATTCTAAAGTCGAGTACATCCCTTTAAGTCAATTTATCGGCATGAGGTATGAAACTTATCTTAACAAGAGAACCCTTGACGAAAACGGTAATGAACCAAGATATAACGGAGATAGGAAACTTTCGATTAATGAATATTTCATCAATAAGTATCTCGAAAAAGAGTTGACCTCGAAGGTTAGTAATTTAATTCAAACTGCCAGAAAAGATGCGGAAGAAACAATAATTAAAACACTGGAGCAAAATCTAAAAGATCAGCTATCAATAGACATTATAAAAAGACTTGACATCCCTAACATGCTTAAAAATTTGCAAGATAAAGCCAAGTTATTAGAAGAGAGCAAGCAATCATGAAGCAAGGTAAAGTTCCAACTAAAAAACAAAAGATCGAAATCAAAAAAGCAGGTTTTGTTCCTGAAAACTGGTTAGTTAATAAAAACCTCCCTGAGGTGTTACATATTGTGAATCGCAAAAGTGGAAAAGAACGCAAGATTAGGAGGGTGCATTCATGAAGCGAATAATTATTATTTTCGTTTTGATATTGGTTTTTATCATTTCAATTAACATACATGCAACATTAGCTTTTGCTGAAAAAGAAAAGAATAACCAAAATGTTAGTAGTCTTAAAGAGCAAATAACTGTGTTAAAATCACGAATTTCGTTATTAGAAACACATAATGAGGTACTTAAAATGCAAATTAAGTTAGATGAAGCTCATAATACGTTACTTGAACAAATCACACAAAAGAGAGATTCAGAGATTGATAGATTATGGAATTTTATTCATAACACAGTTGATTATCATGATTTAACTCGAATTATTGAAGCAGAAGCAAGTAAGGAGCCATTTGAAGGAAAATTAGATGTAGCTTCTGTTGTCATAAACAGAGTTGAAAATAAGTTTGCTAATACGGTGCATGGTGTAATCTATCAACCAGGTCAATTTACTCCAATACAAGATGGTAGATTCTTCAAAGTAAGAGTAAGCAAAGATTCAGTTTCTGCAGCAGATAATATTATTCGAAATGGTAGCATTACAAATGCTCTTTATTTCATGAATCCTGTTAATTCAAGTGAAAAAGGCAGGTCATGGATGAGAACATTGACCTATGTTGATAAGGTTGGGAATCATGAATTCTATCGCTAGATACAAGAAATGTACAGTATGTGGGCTAGTATGGCATGTTAGTAGGTTCAATCAGTCAAAGAAATACATTTGTCCATATCACAAAAAGCAGAAGAAGAGGAGGAAAAGAAATGGCAAAAATAGTTCGTTTCATCGAACTAAATCTAGTAAATTTCACAAATCACAAAGAGTTAAAAGTTTCATATAAAGATATAACAAAGCTAACTGGTGAAAATGGAGTTGGTAAAACTTCAATAGGTACTGCTCCAGTTTGGATATTGTATGGTTTAGATTTACTAGGCAAAAAGTTTGATCCAGCACCTAGTAATTATGAATTTGATAGAGTTTATGGCTCGTTGCTTCTCAATATCGATGGATCTCAACAACTTCTAGCAAGAGAGATAGTGAGCGGAAAGAACAAGTTCTATCATAACGATGTTCCGATCAAGGCCACTGAATTTGATGCGATTGTAGCATCATGGTTTGATAAAGAAATGTTCTTATCGCTTTACAATCCATCTTATTTTTTCACTCAGCATAAGGACAAACAGCGTGATCAGCTCATGAAATATGTCACAGCTCCAGCTTCTACAGAAGTATTTGCTGAAATGTCCAGAACTACAGTAGATCAAAAAACAAAAGATATTAAGCTTAATCCTCAAGCTGAGAAGCTGTATGAGGCATTAAAGAAGCATAATATTGATCAACTAAAAGCTTTGCATACTGATTTAAAGAACAAGAACGACAAATGGCATATACAGGCTCAAGGCAGTGTTAAAACATTAACTGGACAGCTAAAAGAACTAGGAGAAGTTGAACAGCTAAGCGAGGATGCCTTAGCAGCTGTTAAAAGTGAAATTGAAGCTCTCCAGAAGAAAATTGAAAACTATGACGCTGAGCAAAAAAATGTTACTGACCGCGCTAACGAAATCAGGGATAAGCAAGTCAAAATCGACGCTCTGACCGTTCGAATAGAAGAAGGGAAGGGAATATACCTAAACGCTAAAAAAGACCTTGAAATAGCCAAATTAGAAGCTATCGAAACTCATTGCAAGGCTTGTGATCAAGAGCTTACTCCAGAAGGGAAACTAGCAGCTGAAGCAACAAAATCTAAAGAAATTGAATTAAAAGAAGCTGCAATTAAAAAGCAAGCAGATAAAACTAATCCTCTTATTCTAGAACGCAAAACATTAAGAGAGGAACTTGAAAAGCTTGAACCACTACCTGACTTAAATTACACCGTGACAGAGTTGATAGAGCATAGGAACTCATTAGAGAAGAAAAATGATGCATATCAGGATTACAAACATATTGCTAAGAGATTGGAAGAAGCAAAACAGCAAGAAACAGATTATCTCAAAGCTAAAAATGATTCTATCTTTGTTCTTGATGCAATCAAAGCTTTCAAAGCAAAAGAAGCGGAGATTCAAACTGAGAAAGTTCAATCATTATTCACTACGCTATCAATTAGACTCTTTAAGTACGTGAAAACAAATGATGATTGGGTAAGTGACTTTATGATTCAAATGGATGGAAAAGACTATATTCAATTATCAGCAGGAGAGAAGATTGCTGCAGGATTGGAATTAACAGAAGTATTTTTCAAACAGAGTGATTTGATTGTTCCAACATTTATTGATGGCATTGAAAGCTATACAGGAAAGGTTGCAGTTTATGATCAACTTATCACTGGACGAGCTGTTCCTGGACAAGATCTAAAGGTTGAAACGGAGGCTACGTGATGAACTACCCTCAAAGCTTTAAAGATAAATGTAAATCTGTTTATCCAGATTCGCAATTTCTTCACGGTGCTTTAGATATAGGCTCTGAAATTGTAGGTAGATTTCTAGATGATTCAAGCAGAGTCAATATTACTCCACAGGAAATCATAGAATCTGTTAATCTCAAAAAACTTCAAGATAAGGCTAAAAGCGTTATTGCTAGGCAGGAATTATATAGTGAATGGTTGGTTTTATATCAACAACAGAAAGAAGTGATTCAAGAATGATTCATAGATCCCATGTTTATCAACACAGATGATGTAGGATCAGGAACGATGGAGGTAACTCTTAATGATTAATAAAAAGCAAATTGAAGGGAGAAAAAGAAAATGGCAAATAACAACAATCAATTAACGTTATATAAAGAAATGGTTTTTGGGGAATTAACTGAGCAAGATGTTGAAACTTTGAGAGAAACCATTGCAAGCGGATGTAATGACTCTCAATTCAAACTATTTATGACAATAGCAAAAGCATCTGGTGCTAATCCATTTCTAAAAGAGATTCATCCAAGTGTATTTGGAGGTCAATTAGTTCCACAGTTTGATATCTCTTTTTACACCAAGAAGGCAAGAGATGCAGAAGGATATCAAGGCCATGACGTTCAGTTAGTGCATGAGAATGATGAATTTAAGATGCACCAGGAACGAGCGGAAGATGGAAGATATTTTGTTGTAATCGATGAACATGCATGGAGCTTCCCTAGAGGGAAAGTAATAGGTGGTTATGCCATAGCCTATAAAGAAGGATTTAAACCATTTACAGTAGTCATGGATATTGCTGAGGTAGAACATTACCAACGATCCTCAATCGGAATGCAAAAAACAATGTGGACTAATCAACTTCCGGATATGTTCAAAAAACATATGTTGAAGAGAGTATTTAAAGCAGCTTTTGGATTGAATTTCGATGATGATGCTGAACAAAGAAGTTATTCAGATAATCCTGATTATGGCCATGGTACTGGAAGAAAGGATATTACTGCTGAAGTAAATGCAAAAAACCAGGACTCAGAAAATGTTGAAAGTGGCGATCCTGAGCCTGAACCTGAAGAAAAAGACGAAGCTACCAAGCTAAAAGAAACTAGAGCAGAAATGAAAAAGAAATTTGAAATTCTTGGCATTACTGATAACGAAGGAATGGGCGAATATATTGCAAAACATGCAAAACCAAAGGGGAAAAAGCCAACCCTTTCCGAGATTCTAGGACTACTCAAGATTATGGATATGGAAATTGAGCTTAAAAAAACTGAACAACAATCTGATGATCTTTTAGTCTAGGTGATTGCTTATGAAAATTAATATATTAGCATCTGGATCTGGGGGCAATTGTATTGCCCTCCGTTCTGGAGAAACTACCATTCTTGTAGATGCTGGCATTGCTAAGACGAAGATAGAAAAACGTTTACTAGAAGTCGGAATTAGAGCCGATGAAATAAAAGCTATTTTTATTACCCATGCACATTCAGATCATATAAAAGGCTTGCCAATTGCTAATAAATATCGAATTCCTGTTTATGCGTCAAGGGAAGAATGGAAGGATATAAATAGTGTAGATGATGAACTAAAAAATACTATTGGAGAAGAATATATGCTTACATCATCTGATTGTATGGTATTAGGATTTGGTACATACCATGATGCTTATGGACCATTAGGTTACACGATCCAGAATAAAGAGAATAAAGTTAGCATTTGTTTAGATACTGGGAAAATAACAGGACACATGCTATATATGATGCAAAATAGTGATACCTACATCATCGAAGCAAATCATGAACCATCTATGGTAGAAGTATCTGATTATCCAAACAGTGTAAAAGCTCGAATACTTAGTGATGTTGGTCATTTAAGTAATGAACAAACAGCAGAAGCTCTGTCTAAGCTTGTTAGAGGTAAAGGAGAACAAATTTATCTAACACATCTATCGAAGAAAAATAATCTTCCTACATTAGCAGAAATGACTGTTAAAAGAGCATTAGCAAAGATAGGTTATAAAGCTGGTGTTGATTATGTCATAGAGGTGGTCTAAGAAAAGGGTGAGTGAATATGGCAAGCCCACAAGTACAAAACGGTTATACCAGGATTGCAAATGAGATTTTAGAAAAAGTGATGCAGACACCATTCAATGGAACTCAATTCAGGATTTTATTAGCAGTATGGAGATTAACATATGGATTCAGAAGAAAAGAACATGAAATGTCTGTATCCTTTCTATCAAATTATATCAATTCTAGCAGAAGTCAAGTTGCAAGAGAACTAGCAAATCTAATTGAACGAAATATTCTGCTTGTTTCAGATACAGGAAGAAGAAATACAAGAGTGATTCAATTCAACAAAAACTATGAAGATTGGATTGAATTTGCTCCAAAACCGACTAAGAAAGCTGTTGCAAAGAAGCCTAAACAGCCTAGAAAGAAAAAAACATATGATGAACAAAGTACTTACTCTAAAATGGCTAAATACTTCTATGACAAAGTAAAAGATGTTGCAAAATCAGAAGGATTGGAACATTTAACAATAAAAGCTGATCTGCAAAAATGGGCTGATGACTTTAGAAAGCTAGTAGAAATAGATAAAGTGTCTGATAGAAAACTAATATTAGCGGTAATGGATTGGGTAACTTCAGATGAATTCTGGAAAAGAAATGTGCTCAGTGCTAAGAAGTTCAGAGATAAATTTAGCGAATTGGCCATAAAAATGAGAGCAACTAAAAAGCAAATGAAGCAGTTGCAATCGGACCCACGAGATAAAGAATTAGAATTCCAGCAATGGATACAGGAGGGTAATGATCCAGATGAGTTCGATTGGTCTTAACTACGATATTACAGCAGAACAATCCATCCTAGGAGCAATACTATTAGATCCTAACATTCTAGATGAGATTACATTCCTGGAACCAAGGGATTTTTCAAGTGATCGACACCGTAAGATTTATGAAGTGATGCGATATCTCGAACAAAATAATAACCCTGTTGACTTAGTAACTGTTGCATCAGAATATATGAAGTTCGGGCGAATCGAAGACATGGGTAATGCCTCTTACTTAACAGATTTAGCTAACTCAGTACCAACTACAGCAAACATAGATTACTATGCAAATATAGTTCGTTCAAAAGCATTACGCAGAAGAGGGACTGAAATAGGGCATAAAATAGCCGAGCTCGCTTATGATGACTTTGAAACAGATGATGATTATTTTGTAGCTGTAGAGGCTCTAGCAGCAAATATTAGGCCACAAAAAATTAGCAAAATGATGAGTTTCAGTGAGTCGAAAGAAAATTACTTAGAGCATTTAACAAAAGAAGCAGAGTACATCAAGACAGGATTTATGCAATATGATACATGGTCCAGAGGACTTTGGAGAGGTTGGTTGTTCATATCAGCAGGAAGGCCAAGTGTCGGGAAGACAGCTTTAGTACTCCAACGACTTTATGGTATAGCTAAGCAAAATGAGGGTGTAGTATTACTTTATTCACAAGAAATGGACTCTAATCAAATAAAGGACCGAATGATATCAGCTACAACGGGTATTCATTACTCAAAGATTAAAGATAAAAAACTAACTGCTAATGAGTTCGGCGTAGTAACTGCAATGTATGAAAAACTTGAAAAATTACCTATTTTCATACAGGACAGTTCAGGAATCACTATTGAGGAGATTAAAGCAACAGCGAAAATATTCAAAAAAAAGTATGGGAGAATTGCTGTGATTGCTGTCGATTATCTTCAAATAATGAACATTCCTCAGAAAAAAGGTGAAACAAGAGCTCAAGCAATAGGAACGGTAACAAGAAGCGCTAAAAGTATAGCAAGGGACATGAATTGTTGCTTTATGATGTTATCTCAGATGACAAGAGAAAGCGAACAAAAGAAAAAGCCACAGTTATCTGACTTGAAAGAATCAAGCGCTATAGAACAAGATGCGGATGTGGTTGAGTTTCTCTGGCATGATCCAAAAGACACAGATCGTGAAGGCAAGGTAATCCAGCAATTTATTGCAAAAGGGCGAGATATCGGCATTAAAGAATTTCGTCTAGCTTTCAAAGGTTGGCAACAACGCTTTATAGAACTCCCATCAAAGTAGGTGAGGGCATGAGTGAAAGAAGTATTGAAAATGAAGAACAGTATCAGAAAAGTTTAGCCTGGTTAGTAGAGAAAGCAAAGTTATTAGAACATCCTCTGTTGAATGTTCATGATAGAGCTAAGCTTGATAAACAATATGATTTTGTATCTCAAAAAGTTAGAGAGTATAACATTAATCAATTAGCTGAAATTGAGGCAGATATATTAAAACAGGTAGTTAAAGAACCAAAGGACGACTCGATACAAAGTCCTGAAAGTAAATCAATTAATCTATCAGATTGGTTAGATGATGAATGAGGTGGTGTGGTATAGATGCAGTATCTTTACGACCCTAGAACTAACGTTATCACTGAGACGACTTACGATTATTTAGAAAAATTAACAGGCAAGGAAAGAAGTACTTTAGCAGGTTTTAAATCTAGGGGAGGAAGAATCAATAATATCAATTGTTATCTATTACGTGATGATACGACAGTCAAACAGCGAAAAGTTTGGTATGAAAAACAAAAATACGAAGGCGAAGTTTGGAGACCTGTTATCGGTTCAGATGGCAAATTTTTAATATCAAATTATGGGCGGTTTAAAAGGATTTACAAGAATAAAACATCTTTTTTGTTACCGTACATAAAGAAAAAGACCGGTTACCTTCAAATTAAGCTAACCTACAACAATATATACAAAACTTACAAAGTTTCGAATTTAGTGGGGATACACTTTGTTGGGATTCCTAGACCAGGTGAAGTTTTACGACATAAAAACGGAATCAAAACAGACGATTTCGCAGGAAACTTAGAGTACGTTTCAAAACAAAATTTAGGTAAGAAAACCGGTTACAAATCAAAAAGTAAACCGGTTATCCAGTTTAACAAAGATACGATGGAATTACTAGGCGAATTTAGATCTGCACGAGAAGCGGGGCGTAAATGTTTTTTATCTTACCAGGCTGTTTTAGATAATTGTAATCACAAGAGTAAGACAAGTGGAGGTTATATATTTATGTTTGCTGAAGAGTTTGAAAACACGAGTGGGGCGAGTTTATGGAGGTAAAACGAATACTTCACTATCCAGGAAGTAAATGGTCTATAGCCAAATGGATTATAAGTTTCTTTCCGGAACACGAAACATATCTTGAGCCATACTTCGGAAGTGGTGCAGTACTGTTTTCAAAACAACGGAGTCAATTAGAAACTATAAATGACATTGATGGGGAGATAGTCAATTTATTTCAAATAATTAGAGAAAGACCAGATGAATTAGCTCATGCAGTACATTTTACGCCACATAGTAGAGAAGAATATTATCTTAGTTATCATGAAGCAAAAGATGAATTTGAACGTGCTAGAAGGTTACTAGTACGTTTATGGCAAGGTAGGGGTGGTAAAACATCTCATCGGACCGGATGGAGAAGCATGATTGAAAGAAATGGTCCGCTTGCAAGTCATGAATGGATGCACTTTCCGGAAAAAATTGCTGCAGTTGCTGAACGATTGATTGGAGTACAAATTGAAAATCAACCGGATATTAAATTAATTAAAAGATACTTGAGACAGAACGTTTTAATCTATGCTGACCCACCTTATATTCAATCAACTAGAACAACTACAAGTTATAAATTTGAAATGACTGAAGAAGACCACAAGGAACTTCTAGAAGTTTTAGATGAACACTCTGGTCCGGTGATATTATCGGGATATGGTCATGAAATATATGATACTAGATTGAAACACTGGAAAAGGGAAGTTAAGAAAACAAAAGCAGAAGGTGGAGCTCCAAGAGAAGAAGTCTTGTGGATTAATCCTAATGCTGCAGAACGATTAAAACAAATGGATTTATTTGATTATGCATGGAGGTGATAGATTATGAGATTTGTAGGTATAGACCCAGCTACAACAACAGGTTTTGTTGCATTAGATACAGATGCAAATGTTCTAGTCGCTAAGGATCTAAAAGGAAAAGGTAATGGTGCATTAGATGTTAACCAGTTAGTATCATTAGAAAATCTAATCTACCAGCATATACAAAGATTTGATGAAATTATGCTTGAAGATGTTGCTCCAGGAACACAGCGTGGAATTACAACAGGTATGATTCATGGTGGAATAAGGACCATGATACATCGTAAAAACCTTACTTTTAATACATTAAGCCCTAACTCAGTTAAGAAGTTTGTTGGTGTCACTGGATGGAAGGGTGAGATTGGGAAAAAAGTTAGATTAACAGGTAAAGAAAAGAAAGAAGCTATGAAAGCAGCGTGTCTTGAGCATTTTGGATTTACTCATAAGAGCGACAACGTAGTAGACGCTTATATCATTGCTAGAATCGCTTTAAATGTTTATCTAAGTCGGGAACTAAAGCCAATGATTGATACGAAGTCTTATCAGATTGAAGTGGTAGAAAGTATTTTGGAAGGAGCGTGATTATATGAAAGTAATTTCTATTATTCAACCATGGGCCACATTAATAGCACTAGGTGAAAAGAAATTTGAAACACGTTCTTGGAAAACTAAATACCGTGGAAAAATAGGTATTCATTCAAGTAAAAAAGTAGACAAACGTATTTGCAAACAAGAACCATTTAAGAGCATATTAGCTAAGCACGGATTCAATGAAAACAATCTTCTAACAGGAGTGATATTAGCAATAGGTAATATAACCGATTGTTATGAGATAGGAATGTTAGATGATAGAGCAATGGCTACATTATTTTCAAAAGAAAACGGAAGTCATTGGATAGAAATAGATGGAATTGAACTTGAATTTGGCTGGTTCGAAGATGGTAGATTTGCTTGGGAGTTATCGGATGTAAGGCAAATTGGACCTATACCAGCAAAAGGCCAGCTCGGGTTATGGAATTATGATCTAAAAGATTAAAAAAGAGAGGATGATTAAGATGAGTAAAATAACAATTACTGCTCATTTCAATAAGCAAACAAAGGATAGTAAGAAGGAGTTAGTGCAATTCCATGTAAAAGGTAGCGATGAAGATAAGCCAGAGTTAAGTTTAATGTGTCGTGAAGCTGTTGAGCTTGAGATTGAAGGCGTAAGTCAAAAACTTAATGCTAAGTTTGAAAAGAACACAAAGGATGCAAATAAGACGGTTTTAGATTTCATACTAATGGGTAATCCATCAACTAGTAATAGCCATGAATTCTATCAAAAAGCTGGACAAACTGTCACATTAACTATTACTGAATCTCAAATGAGCATTGAAGATTTAGAAGAAATGCACGAAGGTGTTGGCTATAATGTGAATGGAGATGGAACTGTTAACGTGGATCCAAACCAAATGACAATTGATGATGACGACGTTCCACAAATTCCTGATGAAGATAATCAGGATCAATTCCTAGATTAATATAAATAAAACCCCTGTTATACCAGGGGCAACCTCAAAAATAAAGAGGTGATAACATTGCAGCTCAATTTTGAATTACCAGAGCTAGATAGAAAAAAAACAAAAGAAGCTGTTGAAGATGCTCTTGCAACGTATAGGATATATAAATATCTTACATTTGAAGAACAGGAGGCATCACTTACGCCAGGATATACAGAGCGATTTCATGGACCAACAAATGAGACTGGAGATCAGACCGCTGAAGTAGCTATTAAAAACGTCAGCGAACAAGAGACTAGAAAACAATATTGCAGACGTATTGAACGAGATGTAAAAAGATTACCGCGAATGGAAAAGATGCTAATTGAAGCAAGGTATATGAATGACGATAGCGAGTATATCACTGATTATGCAGTATATAGTCATCGCTTTAACCATCCAATATCGGAAGGAACATATTCGAAAATACGTTGGAAAGCTTTTTATAAATTAGCATTAAATCTTAATATTGCAGTTGTGAAAGGAAAGGAGGAGTATAGGTGAACAATGAAAAGATACTCTTAGATGATTATCCAGATGTCTTAGAACCTAAACATATAAAAGAGATCCTTGGTATCGGAGAAAAACAGACATATGAAATGCTGAATCATGATCCTCCGCCCTTTCATTTCGTGAGAGTTGGCAGAAGAATTAAAATACCAAAAATAGCGTTTGAAAGATGGTTTTACGGCACCTAAATTGGTGTCGTTTTTAATTAATTAAATACGCCACGTATAATGTGTATAATAATAGTCTTGATAAGAATCGTTATAGTAAAATCTGTCAGAATACCAAATGTGTTTTTTTTGCATGAATCCAAAGATAGTTTTTTTCTCAGAGTATTTGACTTCATCTAATAAATTATAATGCACATATGAGGAAATACAAATATGATTTGGTGACTTAGCGAGATCACTAAGCCTAACAGATTTATTTACAGCATTACCTGCCCAAAATAAACCTTTATTATTAGCATCTCCTCCAATACCAATTTTTGTACATAAAATTTCTCCTTCATCTAAACCTATACCAAAGTCAATAGCTGAGTATTTTGATAAAATATTATTTATTCCGCTATCTTCACTGCTAATCATATATTTCATTTGCATAGCTGCTTTTACAGCATTACTGAGAGTGGCTTTAGTTATACCAGGAAAGAAAACTAACATACTATCTCCATTAAAGCTTCTCACATGACCTCCAAGGTTACCTGCAATTTTAACTATAGTATGGAAGTAAGCCATGTGTATTTTTGCTACTGTAGTTTTGTTATGGTTATTTAATATCTTTGTTGACCCTCTCATATCGATATGTAAAACTGTGGCCCTGAACTTTAAACCTTTATTGCCAAATGTTAATTTTTTATCCCCAATATCTGGAACATAAATTACTTTTTCAACATCAAAATTTGAATTAATAATTGTATCTACCTTATTAGTTATATCCTCTTTTAAGCCCATTAGTATCACCCTCTAAAGAATTTTGGTTAAAAAAATAAAAGTTAATAATATCAAAATAGATTGGTATAGTAATTTTATAGCAACATTAAATCTCTTGGATTTTTCATCTAGAATACACGCTATTTCATATACTTGATCAAGTAATTCTTTTTCAGCCTTTTCCGAAGTAAGCCCAAAATATGATTCTATATATTTTTCTTTTTTCGTTTGTGATATATGTATATAGTAATTTGTCGATACTTCTTCTTGTGAATAATTTTTTGCTTTCCTAGGTTTTATTATTTGATAAAGTACTACATATATTTGATAAAGTAGTATGAATAACAACCAGGCTCCTAAAATAAATGTAATAGATGATACTATGCTTTTTGATAAACTATCAAATTCAAATGGATTTACAAGCTTTAAATTTTTAGTGGATTCGATTAATGTAGTCAAAATAAAGCCATAAACTACTAACAAAGCTCCGGCTTTTTGGTCCATAAAACGTATCAAATCTTGTATATTTGAATGATTATATTGAACCATTTGGTATTTATCCATTTCTTTTTCCCCTTTTACATTTTCTGTTATTGTATCAAATTATGCTGGAATTTGAAAATGATACGAATTTTGATACGAAAATAGGAATTGTAAGGGAAAGTTAAAGAAAGAAATACTTAAATAAAATAATAAAAAAGCCTTTATTTATGTAAATTTAAGAAAGTTATAGATTGTTAATGAAAGTTACAGAAAGTTAGTATTTTCATCTTGACATGGTAGGGGTCGCAGGTTCGATCCCTGTCCGAACCACCATACATAACATGCAAAAGCCTTGATTATCAAGGCTTTTTTTGTGCTATAATTTAAAGCAACAAGATATTTAATGGGAAGAACTAGGGGAAGTTAATATGGTCAATATTCAACCACTTATGGAGGAGAGAATTCCAGATTTCATCGCATTCTGTAAGGAGAACCGAGAGGAATTAGATGATTCCTTTTTATACGATGAGGATTTAGCTAGCTTTAAGCCTAATGAAGATCATCCAACCTATATCGTTCTTAATGATAAGTCAGAAATCATTGCGGCAGTTGTTTATGGCAGAATAAAAGTACATAGCATATAATGCACCCATAGAGTGAGACACATAAACAAAAAACTAAGTTATAATAGACCTATGAAAAAGAGAAATCAATATTCAGCAGAATTTAAAAGTAAAGTAGTCTTAGAAGTACTTTCAGAGATATCTACTGTTAATGAGATTGCTGCAAAGTATGGTGTAAGTCCAGTGGTAATTAGTCGTTGGAAAAAAGAGTTTCTAGAACGAGCTTCAGAGATATTTCAGAAAGGACCCTCTGATGCCGAAAAGGAACTCAAGGGAAAAGAAGAACATATAGCACAATTAGAGCGTAAAGTGGGTCAGCTCACCTATGAGGTGGACTGGCTGAAAAAAAAATCTGAAGAAATCCTTGGACCCCAGTGGAAGAAAAAACCTCGTTGAACTAAGCAATTCTAAAATAAATATAAAGCGACAAGCTGATTTACTGAGTATCAATCGAAGTAGCATATACCGTAATCCTCCCAAAGAAAATAGAATCTCTGACGAGGACTTATTCATCATGCGTACTGCATACAGCGCATCCAACTTGGGGCTATAGGACCATCACTAAGGTTATTAGACGAGATAATCATCTATGCGTAAATCGGAAAAAAATTCGACGTATGATGCGTGATATGGGCGTTTACACCATTTATCCAAAATCCAATCTAATCAAACGTTATCATGCTCAGTATATCCGACCTTATCTTCTTAGGAACTTAAGTATCACGTCCTGATCAAGTCTGGGGCGTTGATATTACCTATATCCGTATGGAAAAAGGCTTTATGTATTTATTCGTTATAATAGATTGGTATAGCCGATGTATCATAGATTTTGAACTGTCCAACACGCTAGAAAAATCATTTGTTATAGATTGCCTTAAAAGAGCTTACGTAATCGAAAGCCAGAAATAATCAACAGCGATCAGGGGAGCCACTTTACAAATCCCAATTACCTGGAACTTTTACAAGAAACTCAAGTCCAGGTATCAATGGATGGGAAAGGGCAAGCACATGATAATGTAAGTACAGAACGCTTCTTTAGGACATATGACTTAATTTATATCAATGAATTTGATAGTCCAAGAACACTTAGAAAGGCTCTCAGCGGCTATATCAAAGAATACAACACATATAGACCACATTCTTCAATAGGAGATTTATGCCCTGCGCAGGTGTATAATAACTATCTTAAGTTTATGATTGCCTAATTTCAAAAACGAAAGGAGCATAACTTATTTTTTAAAATTCGTGTCTTAACAACGGGGGGCATTATATTAATTCTATAATTTAAATTAATTTAAGGAATTTATTTGAATTAGCAGGATATAATTACCTTTTTGTCGAATAATGCAGAATTAGACAATGTTTGTATACAGTTATTCAAGAAAAGTGCGAGGGGTTTCAGATGAAAACTGAAGTAGTTAATCCAAATGTAAAAAATTTTGTGAAATCCTTAAGAGATTTAGGTTATACATTGAAAATTGCAGTTGCTGATATTATAGATAACAGTATAACAGCAAAAGCATCTAATATTAAAATTTATGCTGTATCACAGCCAGAGATGGTATTAAGTATACTTGATGATGGTTTAGGAATGTCAGTTGAAGAACTTGTTGAAGCTATGCGTTTAGCAACGAAGAACCCTGAACATGATAGAGAAAAAGATGATTTAGGTCGATTTGGGTTAGGTCTAAAGACAGCATCTTTTTCACAGTGTAAAAAATTAAGTGTTATATCTAAAAAAAATGGAATTATTTCTGCACGACAATGGGATTTGGATTATATATCGAAAAAGAATGATTGGTTACTTATTACACCTGATCCTACTTCGATAGAAACATTACCTTTATTTGATGTGCTTAATAATCAAAAACAGGGTACATTGGTCACTTGGCAAAAAATCAATGAATATTATAAAGAAGATTTTCCTGATGAGATTGATAGACTTAGGAAACATCTTTCCTTAGTATTTCATCGATTTCTAGAGGGTTCTGTTATTTCTAGGTCAATTTCAATAACAATAAATAATAACTCATTAAAAGCATTTAATCCTTTTAATATAAGCCACCCTGCAACACAACAATTACAGATTGAAAAAATAAAAATGAATAATTCAACTATAAATATTCAACCATTTATTTTGCCGCATCACTCCAAGTTATCTCAACAAGAATATGAACAATATGCAACAGAGGAAGGTTATACTAAGTCACAAGGTTTTTATTTATACAGAGCTAATAGGTTATTAATTTATGGTACTTGGTGGGGACTACATAAAGCAGTTGATGCACATAAATTAGTGAGAGTAAAGATAGATATACCAAATAATCAAGATAAGTATTGGGGAATTGATATAAAAAAATCTACTGCAAACCCTATTTCAGATATAAAAGTAGATTTAAAGAGGATTACTATACAAATTACTGAGAGAGGCTCAAGACTGTATACAGGAAGAGGAAGAAAAATAAAAGATAAAATTTCTACTAGATTTTGGGAATTACTTCCGATTAACGGTGGATTAAGATTCTCATTAAATCCTAAACACCCTTTATTTGAAAAACTAATAACTGAACTACCGGATGAAAACTATGAATTATTAAATATATATTTAAAGGGAATACAAGCTTATTTGCCATTAGATGCTATTCAAGCTCAATTACAGCAGAGCCCACATAATATTAAGCAAGAAACAGCACTAACTAAAGAAGAAGTTTATTCACTTGTAGTGAAGCTAAAAGCATCAGATATCGACAAAGATTACATTGAAAGCTTGCTTAAGACCGAAATATTTAAAAATCATAAGGAGTTGTTAATGGATGGAAAGGAATAGTTATCAAGATATTAAAGATTTTATCTATAAAAAACTACAAGATATAGAAGGAGTTTTGCCAAAAAATAAAATCGAAGCAGAAATAATAAATACAAAAGAATTAATAATTAATCTTGGATTACAGATATTTGCTCAAATCTTATCCGTTGATACTGTCACTGAATTATCAGCTAATGATTGGAAACGCATGAAGAGAGAACTAGAGACTCATTTTAATGTGGAAATGGAAAATGGCATTTTAGTTCAAGGAGAGGAACAACAACAAAGGGATAATATTTGGTGGACCAGTAAAGAAAAACAGAAAGGTAATAATTATTATTGGAATCGATATAGAAAATATATAAAAAAATCACTTCCGCCTGAAGTAGTCAGAACTATTGATGAAGATACTGATGTAGTAATGGATAATATTGAAGATCCATCAGTTGAGAAATTTTCAAGGTATGGAATGGTAGTGGGACATGTTCAATCAGGGAAAACAGCAAACTATTCAGCTTTAATCTGTAAGGCAGCTGATGCAGGATATAAATTTATAGTTGTAATAGCTGGTGGGATAAATAATTTGAGAAATCAGACTCAAGTGAGATTAAACGAATCTTTTGTAGGGATGGATAAAGGTATTCCAGTTGGGGTGGGGAAACTTGGGGATATTCGAAAAGAGCTATTGCCAATAAGTTTAACAACAAGTGAGCAGGATTTTAACAAGCAAGATGCTAACAAAAATGCGCAAGGTCTGAATTTTGATAATATTAGCAGTCCAATTATATTAGTTATCAAAAAAAATTCAAGTACATTAACTAACGTTATTAAGTGGTTGGAAGCACAATATAACCACCAAATAGCGAAACATGCTATGTTATTAATAGATGATGAATCAGATTATGCTTCAATCAATACAAAAGATGAAGAGGATCCGACAACCATAAACAAAAAAATTAGAAAACTTCTTGATTTATTCCGAAAAAGTGCATATGTGGCTTATACAGCTACTCCGTATGCCAATATTTTTATCGATCATGAAGCAGGTAATGATGATGTGGGGGAGGATTTGTTCCCAAAAGATTTTATTTATGCATTAGATGCTCCAGATAATTATTTCGGTGCTAGTAAAATATTTGATTCAGATAAGAAGCATTTGCATCTAATTACAATAGATGATTATTTAGATGATATACCACCAAAGCATAAAAAAGATACTCCGATACTGTCTATACCAGAAAGTCTGTATGATGCTATACGTTTGTTTCTTATTAATATAGCTATAAGGAAATTAAGAGGTCAAGGGAATAAACATAACAGTATGTTAATTCACGCTACCAGGTTTACTTTGATTCATCAAAGAGTAAGTTTCCATGTAGATGAGTATATCAGAAAGATTAAACAGGAAATAAATGCTTATGGTAGATTAAATGATGCTGTTGATCGCAGTATACTTATTAACAATATAAAAGAAACTTTTGAACTAAGACATCATAATTTAGAATTTAATTGGAAAATCGTATTATTAAGCATATGTGATATTAGTGACACAATTATTATAAGGGAGGTACATACAAATACAAAAATTCCATTAGAATACCGTAAGGATGTAGTTACTAATGCCATTGTGATTGGTGGAACAAGTCTTTCTCGTGGGTATACTTTGGAAGGACTAAATGTCAGCTATTTTTTAAGAAACACAGTTTTTTATGATACTTTAATGCAGATGGGCAGATGGTTTGGTTATCGTTTAGGTTATGAAGATTTATGTCGAATTTATATGCCATCAACCACGATTGATTATTTTACTTTAATAATTAAATCCACCGAAGATTTATTTGATGATTTCAAGAGAATGTCAGAAGCTAAAAAGACACCTAAAGACTTTGGTTTGTCAGTAAAATATCATCCTGATAGCGGATTGCAAGTAACAGCTAGAAACAAACAAAAAAATAGTAAAGATATTTATTTTGAAATGAAATTAGATGGTCATTCCAAAGAAACAAGTTGGCTATATAAAGACGAAGATATAAAAAGAAATAATATTGAAGCTATCAAAGAAATTGTAAAAAAATTAAAAATTGAGAATTATCGTCATGAAATCATTGGAACAAGGTACTTATGGAGAGATATTGACAAGAAAATAGTGATTGAATTTCTCGGAAAATTCAAAGTTTTTCTGTCTGATCCATTTGGTTTAAGATCTAGAATGCCAATTGATTTTGTTAAACAATATGTTCTTGATGTTAACACTAAGTGGGACATAGCATTATACAGTGGGGAAAGTGAAGAAACATTTAATGTGGATGACGTCTCTATTAAAAAAGAAAAAAGAAAATTGGAAAATAATAAAGGAGAATATTATGAAATAAAAAATAGACAAGTGTCTTCTGGTAATGCTGAGGCAATAGTTTTCTCTGAAAGTGAGCGTAAGAATCTTGGAAGTAAGCGTAAAGACATTAGAGAAAAAATGAAGAAACCATTGTTAATGTTGCATATATTGGAAATCGATAAAGATAATAATCTTGCAGCATTTGGAATTAGTTTTCCAGGTGGGGTTCGTAGTAATAACAAAACTATTAAACTTAAAATAAATACTGTTTACATAAAGTATATTGAAGATTCACTAAATGAGGAGGAGTGCGATGATTAATAATGAATCTCCTTGGAGTAGCATGGCAGAGTCTTCCCAAAGACGTATTGATTTTGATACCAAACATAATCTTTTTTGGATCATTGATTCTTATGGTAAGTACGGTTTTTGTATACAAGCAAAGGATATATTTATAACAGATAACGAAATTAATCTTAATGGTATATCTATAATTAAGAGAAATTCTACTAAGGATTATGTGGAATTGTTTCTAATATTAAATAATAAAGATGATTGGCAGATTTTTCTTGCTCTTTGTGAGGATTTAATAGCTATTACAAAAAGATATAAGACAAATGAGAAGATGATTAATGCTGTTGAAATTCGGTTGAGACGATGGCAACAATTACTAAAACGAAGTAGTTATCAAGAATTGACTATAGAAAAGCAAATGGGTTTGTTTTCAGAATTGTTGTGTTTAAAAGATGTTGTCGCATTGAAATATGGTATTAAACAAGCAGTAATTTCTTGGGTTGGTCCTGATTTTGATAAACAGGACTTTTTAATGGATAATGAAGTGATAGAAGTTAAGTCACATCGAACATCTAAAGGTGAAATTGTACATATTTCTTCAATTCAACAATTACACACTGAAAAAGAACCATTATTCTTAATGTCATATGCTTTAACAAATTCTGGAAATGGTTTATCTATTGAAGATATTTCACGGAGTATTAGAGAATTATTAGTATTAGAAGCAAATGAAATTATCGAGTTATTTGAGAATAAACTAATAGAGTACGGTTTTATTCCTGAAATTATTAAAGTACCACTTCAAAAATTTATATTAGATAAACAAAAGATATTTAATGTTTCAGATTCATTTCCTAAGATATCCCCAAAAAATATTCAGAGTCAAATAATATTAGTTAAATACTCTCTTGATTTATCATTATGTAGCGATTTTGAGATTGAATTCAAAACATTTTTGAAGGGAGAAGATAGTGAATATTAGCTTGCAAGAATTTCACCAAAATTTTATACAATCAATTCTGTCTGATGCAGATAGCAGAGGATTAATGAGAGCACAAGCATTTTTTGAAAATATTTGTGAAGATTTAGTTAGCACAGGAGATCTGACTAATAACTATACCTCAGCTGAATATATTAAGAATGGTATCGAAGTGTATGGATATGATTATGATGAAGAAAGAAAAATTCTATCTATTTTAGTTCATCAATTTTTTCAAGAAGATGATATAAAAACACTCATGAAAAGTCATATGACTACGAAGTTCAATCGACTGAAATCATTTTTTAAAAAATGTAGTTTAGGTCTTTATAAAGATATGGAAGAGACATCTGAAGCATATTCAATGGCTTATAATATTTATGGTTATATACATAATAATCAAATTAATAAAATTCGTCTAATAATTCTAACAGATGGTAAAGCTACAAGAAACCTTACAGATTTACCATCTGAAATATTAGAAGGAATTAATACTGAATTTAGGGTTATTGATATAGAATATATTTATAATATTTATATGTCAGAAAATAATAATAGCGAATTTGAGTTAGAAGTAGATCTACCATGTTTGGGAATTTTAACTACATCGGATGAGTATCAATCATATCTATCAGTTGTTAATGGGGATTTATTAGTTGAAATATATGAACAATTTGGTCAAAAATTATTTGAACAAAATGTGAGGACTTTTTTGCAATTTAAAGGGAAAGTAAATAAGGGAATTAGAAACACTATTGAGTACAAACCAGAAATGTTTTTTGCTTATAATAATGGAATCACAGCAACTGCGACAGATGTTCAAATTGATGAAAATGGAAAATTAAAGAAGATAATTAATTTTCAAATTGTTAACGGTGGACAAACAACTTCAGCAATTTATGCAGCTAAAAAAAATTCAAAAATAGATGTGTCTAATGTATCAGTTCAAATGAAATTATCTGTTGTAAGAAATAAAGAAAATCAAAATGATTTTGTATCTAAGGTATCCGAGTATGCAAACACTCAAAATAAAGTTAATAAATCTGACTTCTTTTCTAATAGTCCGTTTCATAAAGAGATGAAAAACTATTCAAAAAGAATATGGGTATCGACAGTAGGAGGTTCGCAACGACGAACACATTGGTTTTACGAAAGGGTACGTGGTGAATATTTAAATGAGCAAGCGTACCTTTCAATGGCAGAGAAAAGAAAGTTTCAGTTAGAAAACCCCAAACAGCAACTATTAGATAAAACATTCCTTTCTAAAAGTGAAAATGCCTGGTTGCAAAAACCTGAAATTGTTTCAAGAGGTGCTCAATATAGTTTTTCTGCATTTGCAGATCATATAACTATGTGGTTAGAAAAGGATAATCTTGCTATCACTGAAAGCTATTTTAAAGGTACTATAGCACGTGTTATTTTATTTAGAGCTGTAGAAACGATGGTGTCAAAATCTGAATGGTATGATGGAGGATATAGGGCTCAAATTGTAGCATATACAGTAGCTTATCTATCATATGTAGTAGAAAAGACAGGTAATTTTTTAAATTTCAACTTGATTTGGGAAGAACAAAAGTTACAAAAGAATTTATTTGATGCTCTACAGAAAGTTTCAAAGGCTGTTTATGATTCGATTACAAATCCGCCAGAAGGATATGCAAATATCGCACAATGGTGCAAAAAAACAAGTTGTTGGGAAGCAGTAAAGTTAATAAATTTGGAACTTTTTATTGATAGTAATTTACTTATAAATAAAGAAGATCAAAAGTATAACAAAAGGGAAGACAAAAGGGACAAAAAATTAGATAGTAGTATTGAAATTCAGATATTTGTTGTTAATACCGAAGTTGGAGTTTGGAGAAATTTATTTGAATATTATAAAAAATATAAAACAACAATGAGTATCACACACACACAGTTAGATATTTTAGAAAAGATGTCAATAGGATATTTAAATCCTCCTTCTGAAAAACAATGTAAAATATTATATCAATTGTACGAAAAAGCATCAGATGATGGAGCTATTGCGTGAGTGAATAAGACACTTGCTATATAACAGTGCACTTAATGTAGTATAAATATTGAATGTTGAAAGTTTATAAAAATTAAAAAAAATATTTTAAATTTAATAAAATTGTTGTTTTACATTTATTAAAATGATAAGCTGCTGTTATAAGGCATCTACTAGCAAAAACAATAGATAAGTTAATAGTGAAGGTGGATAAAATGAATAATAATAACAAACTTAAAGCTATAGATTTATTTTCGGGAGCTGGTGGATTAAGTAATGGATTCTTGCAAACTAACAAAATTATGATAGTTGCTGCTATTGAAAATAATAAAAATGCAAAGAAAACTTATCAAAGAAACCACCCAAATATTAAAATTTATAATGATATTAAGAATGTAAATTATAGAAGATTATTAAATGAATGCAAAAATCAAAAAATTAATATAGTATTTGGTGGACCACCTTGTCAAGGATTTTCAAATGCCAATCGGCAAAAAACAGAATTAATATCTACAAACAATCAACTTGTTAAAGAGTATGTTAGAGCTATTGAGTTGTTGAAACCAGATGCTTTCGTTTTAGAAAATGTAAAAATGATGAAATCTCCAACACACAAATTTTTCTTTGTAGATGGTGAAGAAAAAGAAATAATAGATGAATTAAATATTACATTAAAAACCGAAAAAATTTCAATAGGTAAGAGAACTAACTTATCTAAGAACTTAATAGGTTTTTTGACGAAAAAAAACACTAAAAATCTTAATTCATTTATAATTTCTGATGAAATTTTGTTTTCAAAGTTACGCCATTTGTCTAGGAAGAGAAAAGAATTTGAAAAGTATGTACATAAATACAAAAAAGATTTTGAAAAATTTTTTGTACAATGGGATAAATACCATTATAACTACTGGAACAAAAAGTATGAAAATATGTGGATTGAAATAAAACAAGATTTAGAAAAAATATACAGTGGTACGGATATATCTAAAACTTCATTATCTGAGAATATTATTGAGGTTGTTGAGATTCAAAAAATAATTTTAAAAATAGATGAAATTATAAAAAGTAATATTACTATGGGTAAATTAACGTACGATGAAAAATCAGTATATGTTTTAATGAAAACATATACTGTATTAGAGTATCTAGAAAAAAAATTTAAAAAATTAGGATATAATATAAATACTGGTGTATTAAATGCAGCTGATTTTGGTGTGCCCCAAATCAGAGAAAGACTTTTTATAATAGGAATAAGTAAGAAGAAAATAAATAGTAATCAAAAAGTTGAACTGCCTTCTCCTATTGTAAATAATTATTATACTGTTAAGGATGCTATAGGAGATATTGAAGAAATTGAACCTGAAAAATATATAAACAAAAATTGTTTTATAAAATCATTCTCTATCTATTTTGGTAATCCACTTTCAGCATATTTGAATGGGCAAACTACAAAACTTTATAACCATATCATTACAAATTCAACAAAAAGGGCTCTGGCAAGATTTAAAGTTTTAAATCAAGGTGAAAACTTTCATCATCTTAGTGAAGAATTAAAATCGACATATAGTGATCCAAAAAGAACTCAAAATAGTGTATATCTTAGATTGAATTATAGTACTCCCTCTGGAACTGTATTAAATGTAAGGAAATCCATGTGGGTTCATCCGACTATAAATAGAGCTCTTAGTATCAGAGAAGCTGCAAGACTTCAGACTTTTACTGATAATTTTGTGTTCGAAGGGACAAAAGATGAACAATATCAACAAGTTGGGAATGCAGTCCCTCCATTATTAGGAAGAGCAGTTGCAGAAAAAGTATTAGAATATTTGGGAGTTTCGATAGATAACAAGTTAATTGATTTAATTTCTTCTGAGTTAAAAATTGAATCAATTGTCTAGTTTAGTGTAGACAATCCAACCATTCAATTACAATAATTAGAGATAAAATATTCTTTTAAGATCTATACAAACATAAACTCTTGCACAAGGGTTTATGTTTTTTCCTCTCCATATCCTCCCCCATTAAAATTCAGAAAGCAAGCGTTATATAAATTGGTAGAGTAGTTTTTATATCCTACTACCAACGTTTACTTTTTCTTCTTCGAAGAGGTCTTCTCAGAGCGCTGTTTTTTTACATAAGCGGCATATTTTCTTCTTAGCCAATAATGGTGAAGAGGTACGATAAATAAAGCAGTAATATAGGTTTGATTAATAATATGACGAGCCATTTCACTATCTTTGTATATAAAATGTGCTAGTAAATTTCCTACAGTAAAGACTAGACCAAAAATGATGATGAATCTGAAAAACAAATTGAGTGGCTTTTTCACGAAGACTACCTCCTAGAAGAAATCTATTATAATTTTCAGTAACTTTTATCCATTATATCATAAAGGGGACCTGCTTCAGATGGTTTTCCATTCATTATTCCCATTCAAACAATCCAAAAGAAAAATAAAAGGCTTAGTCCAATTACTGCTACTAAGCCATGTTTATATCGTTCTTGACTTTAAGTATACTAATCAGTCAGTAGGCATGATAGAAACAATTTGGGCAATACATACATAGAAGGTCATTCCACGGCCGTCAACATGAATAACGACATGATCGGGTTTTAACGTTTGCACCACATATGGATCCATCATAAACACTGGTTGGGGTTGCATAGGCTGAAGTAGATGAAGAAATTGTTATTATTTAAATAAATGGATAATTGTGTACTTTTTCTTTGTAGTATTGATTTAATCCCCAAGACAATAATTGAAATGAAAATATAAGTAAAAAGAAAGTAGCAATTGGTGCAAAAACAATCCATTGAGATGTGTAAATACTCATTCTAAATTGACCGATCAATCCTGCCCATTCAAATGTATTACTGTAATAAGACGTTGGCCAATATGTCATCATGGTACCACCAATAAAAAGATTAAATATACCTAATTGTCCAAATAACGATAGTACTAATAATATTTCAGTTACGAACATAGTAACAATAGTCTCAATGATATGAGGAATAATGTGTTTATACATGATTCTAAAATTACTAGCTCCAAGTATCTTTGCGGCAGAAATATAATCTCGTTTCATTAAAATTTGTGTTCTTTCTCTAAAATTACTAATTATACTTGGTAAGCCAATGGCAGCAAATATTGCAACAGTTACAGCTAATAAGTATTTTGATATTTCTGTTGATTCCCTTACCATATTAATAGGATACAACAGTGCAAAAGCAATAAGAAATGAAGGAATAACATTCCAAACGGTAGCTATTAAAGATTTTTTCTTTTTTCTTTTTTTGATTCCTATGAAAATACCAATAGGCATTCCAAAAATAATGCGGAAAAAACTAATGAGCAAGGCAGTAATTATGGTGTATTTCGCTCCAAAGAACAATTTTGTTAATACATCATATCCATATCGATCGGTACCTAATAAATGCTTATAAGATGGTGGATATGGAGGAGATTGTAGTTTACCATCTACATATTTGGTTAATTCTTGATATCGTATTGGATAGGGAGCTATCCAATTTCCAAAAATAGCAATAAAAATAAATATTGCAACAAGTATTATTCCAATAACTAGCCTTTTATTCACCTGTTAATAACCTCCTAAACCCATAAAGTATAAGTAATAGTCCATAATACATGACAATGAAAATTACTGTTAAAAATAGGAGTGATGTCATCCATACAGGGAATTGAATGATATTAAACATGAATCTTGTAATGCCTTTAATAGAAAACAAATGCTCAATAATAAATAAGTTACCAATTGCAATGGATATCACCTTAATTAGATCGCCTTTAAAATACAAAATTAAATTACTATACACATGCTGTTTAATAATCGCTAATCTTGACAAACCCTTTGAAAGGGCCGTACGTATATATTCTTCAGTAATGATAGAAGATGTATGATTCATTATTTCTTTAATGAAAAATACCATTGGGATAGTAGTCATAGCAATAATAGGTAGTAATATTGCTTGTTCATCTCTAAATGATGATATTTTTATTCCAGTAAAAAAAAACCGCTTATTAATAAAGACAACAAGCATTTGTAAAATCAAAATGAATATAAAATCAGGAATACTGTTAAAGATCATTAAAATTAAACTAAAAACTTTCTCATACTTTCGATAAACAGATAAGAATGTCCCAGCAATAATACTTACCAAAGTACCTAATAGTAAACCAATACCCAATAATTTAAAGCTATTCCAAAAATACGACAAAATGTCAGCACTAATAGCCCTAAACCTTACCTTTGAATATTGGCCTAACGAATATTCCCCAAAGCTTCCATGAAATAGATTCATTGTATATGTATAAATTTGATGAAAGTAATATTTAGCAAACTCTCCAATTTTAAAATGCATTAAATTTATAGCTGGGAGCACAGCAATGATAGAAAAAAATAAATACAAGATGATAATACTACCCACAAATTTCAAAGTCTTATAAACATATTTCATTTTCCCCATCCTTATATTTTTATAATCATCCTAAATTTAGGAATAATTAGATAATACCATACAATATGTGGCATCAAAAGATTACTAAAATGGTATATCTCCGTATATTCGTTTTATTATTATATTGTAATTAAAAGTATTAATTTCTAGCTATTTTTAGGCATGAATGACTATCGGTTACCTTTTTTTTTGATGAAGTCTTTTTTTCCTTAGAAAGTTATTTTTTTACATACGCTGAATATCTTCTTTTTAACATATAATGGTGAATTGGTACGATAAATAGAGCAGCAATATAGGTTTGTTTAATAGTTTTCCGAGCCGTTTCTATCTTTATATATAAAATATGCTAGTAAATTTCCTACGGTAAAGACTAAACCAAAAACGATGATAAATCTTAAAAATAGGTTGAGTGGCTTTTTCACTAAAATTATCTCCAGAAAAAAACTATTATAATTTTCAGTAACTTTATCCATTATATCATAAAGGAATCCTATTTCAGCAAATAGTTGATTACGTTCTCAAGAAAGGAAACATGGATGGTATACCAACTAATTTTTAAGAAAAATAAAAAGCTTAGTCCAACTTCTGGTACTAGCCATGTATATAAAATTCACGATGTCTATATCCATTTTTTTATATTGCAAAAAGGAGATCATGTTTATATAAAAAGAAAAAGAAGATTGGGGTAATCACGGGAGTTTGGTTACATAGAGGATGATGAATAAAGGGTGTATAGAGGGTTTTATGCAGTTATCTAACTAGATATCTATTATGTTATAATGACAATTAATTAAATACATATAGAAAGGGTGGGATGTATGGGAGTTATTAAATGGGGGATTTTAGGAACTGCACGTATTGCTGAACAACAATTAATTCCTGCAATAAAAGAAGCGAAAAACGCAATATTGGTAGCTGTGGCAAGTCGAAGTAAAGATAAAGCGCGGGAATTTGCAATAAAGCATGAAATACCTAATGCTTATGGGGATTATAAAGAACTACTCAACGATCCTGATGTAGATGCCATATATATTCCACTGCCTAATCATTTACATGCAGAATGGACGATTAAAGCTGCTGAGAAAGGCAAGCATGTATTATGCGAAAAACCAGCTGCTATTAATACCAGCCAAGTAGTGGAAATGAAGAACGCTTGTAAGAAACATCATGTTTTTTTTATGGAAGCTTTTATGTATCGATTTCATCCGCAATGGATAAAAGTAAAGGAACTTTTGACATCCAAAGAAATTGGTGAAATCACTATGATTAATGCTCAATTCTCTTTTTTCCTCTCTAATATGGAAGATTTTCGATTAGAGCCCGAAATGGGTGGAGGAGCATTATATGATGTTGGCTGTTATTGTGTAAATGTCAGTCGCATGCTATTAGATAGTGAACCAAAAGAAGTTCGATCATTGGCAAAATACTTTGTGGATGGATTAGTAGATACGTCATTAGCTGCTGTATTAAAGTTTCCTAATAATACTCTTGTACGTTTCGACTGTTCTATTGAATCTGCAGATCGACAATTCGTTGAGATCGTCGGAACAGACGGAACCATATTCATACCTTTGCCCTTTAGGCCTGATAAAGGAACAGCAAAAATTGTAATTAGGAAAAAATCAGGGGATAAAATTGAACTGTTCGAACCTTTTAATATGTATACTGCACAAGTGGAGTATTTTAGCTCATGCATATTAAATAACCATGAACCTAGTATCAACAATCCTGAACATGCTATCCTTAATATGCAAGTGATAGATGCCATTTATGAAGCAACTGGTAGAAAAAAATAATAATGATTAAAAAAAAGAACTTAATTTGAAAGGGAGTAATCCTTAAGTTTGGATTCATCATTGATTAGTACATGGATAGTTCCGTATGTATCAATGGTTGTGGAAATAAGCTTTTCTACACCATCTTCTTTAGAAACATCACAAGTTACTGCTATGGCTTCGCCTTCCTGTTGATGAATTTCATCTACTAAATTATCTAACTCTTGTTTTGTTTTAGGCGGTAATAACTACTTTATATCCTTTGCTAGCTAATAATAATGATGCTTCCTTTCCTAGACCTCTGCTAGCTCCTGTTACTATTGCAACCTTAGCATTTGCGTGAGTGATTTCTTTCGAAATGGTCACTTAATTAATATTATAAATAAACTTATGAAGTAAACAATTACTAAATATTTAGCAAATGTTCAATAAACCGATAAGTATCCATTTCTCTAAAATTTATATCTTTAATCTTATGACTGTAATGATGATGAATGACTTAGTTTTAATTGCACAGTAAGTGTTAGTACCTTCCATAACTTTTAAACCAATTAATTGTGTGATAGTTTATCGATGTCCATTTAGTATATAACTATATTTAAAAAATGATTTATCTTTAAAATGGGTTATGGAAAATAAAACATTCTGATTTTTTTATTGACATCTTAACTAAATATTTAGTAAAATTCAATTAGAAATGAAAACGCTTTACATAAAAGCTTTTCAAAAATAAGGGGGAAAATTAATGAAAAAGATTTTTGCATTACTATTGGTATTATCTTTAGTATTAACAGTAACAGCATGTGGTACAAAAGAAACAAAAACTTCATCTACAGAAGTACCAAAAATCGGAGTAACTATTTACAAGTTTGATGATAACTTCATGTCATTTGTACGTCGTGCTATTGAAACAAGTGCAAAGGATAAAGCGGAATTAATCTTAAACGATTCACAGAATAACCAAGCAACTCAAAACGAGCAAGTAGATATGATGATTGCAAAAGGTGTTAAAGCTATAGCAATCAACTTAGTTGACCCTCAAGCTGCACCTACAATTATTGCGAAAGCAAAGGTAGAAAACTTACCAGTAGTATTCTTTAATAAAGAGCCTGATGCAAGTGTTTTAACAAGCTATGATAAAACATGGTATGTTGGAACTACATCTTCAGAATCTGGAATCATCCAAGGAAAATTAATTACAGATGCTTGGAAAGCAAACCCTACATGGGATAAAAATGGAGATGGAAAGATTCAATATGTATTATTAAAAGGTGAACCAGGACACCCTGATGCTGAAGCACGTACGAAATACTCAATTGATGAAATAAAAGCTTCAGGTATTGAAGTTGAAGAGTTAGAGCTTCAAACAGGTATGTGGGATTCTGTAAAAGGTAAAGAGTTAATGGATGCATGGTTAGCAAAACATGGTGATAAGATAGAATTCGTTATTGCTAACAACGATGCAATGGCATTAGGAGCAATTTCTTCACTTAAAGCAAACGGCTATTTTACAGGTGGGAAATTTATGCCGGTTGTTGGGGTAGATGCTATCCCTGATGCTTTAGAAAAAATTAAAGCTGGATTAATGGTTGGTACTGTATTGAATGATGCTAAGAATCAAGGTAAAGCTACATTAGATTTAGCTTTAAATGTTGCTTCTGGTAAAGATCCATTAGCTGGAACTGATTGGAAGTTTGATGATAAAAAAGCTGTCCGTGTACCATATGTTGGAATAACAAAAGAAAATATTGCTTTTGCTGAAGAAGCTTATAAGTAATAATACAAAATATGATAATAAATAAGGATGCATGTGCATGCATCCTTATTTATTAGAAATGACACATAGAATGGGGTGAAACCTATGTCTAACTCAATTACTGAACAAAAAAAGACAAATTACTTATTAGAAATGATTAATATCTCGAAAGAATTCCCTGGTGTTAAAGCATTAGACAATGTGCAGTTGAAGGTTAAGGCCGGTACTGTACATGCTTTAATGGGTGAAAATGGAGCTGGGAAGTCTACGTTGATGAAATGCTTATTTGGTATTTATCATGAAGATAGTGGTGAAATTTTTCTTGATGGTGAAAGAGTAAAATTTACTACTGCTAAACAAGCCTTAGATAATGGTGTAGCGATGGTTCACCAGGAACTGAACCAGGTACGTCAACGTAATATTATGGATAATATATGGCTAGGTCGTTATCCCAAAAAAAGTCTTTTTATTGATGAAGAAAAAATGTATGCAGACACAAAGAAGATTTTTGAAGAATTGGATATTCATTTAGATCCACGCGTAAAAGTTGAGAAATTATCTGTTTCGGAAATGCAAATGGTAGAGATTGCTAAAGCTGTATCCTATAATTCAAGAATCCTAGTAATGGACGAGCCAACATCTTCATTAACAGAAAAAGAAGTTAATCACTTATTTAAAATAATAAAGGCTTTAAAAGAAAAGAATGTTAGCATTATCTATATATCTCATAAGATGGAGGAAATACTCCAAATTTCTGATGAAGTAACAATCATGCGAGATGGGAAGTGGATTGCTACAAAACCAGCAAATGAGTTAACCACGGATAAGATTATCAGCTTAATGGTTGGGCGTGACTTAACCAATCGTTTTCCGGCTAAAGGTAATGTACCAAAAGAAACTATCTTTAAGGTTGAAGAATTAACTGCAACATACCAACCTTCAATTAATAATGTTTCCTTTGAACTGCGTAAAGGAGAAATTCTTGGTATCGCAGGCTTAGTTGGGTCAAAACGCACAGATGTTGTTGAATCTTTATTTGGCATAAGACATTTAAAATCAGGTAGAATCTATTTACATGGGAAAGAAATTAGTAACAAATCACCAAAGGATGCTATTAAAAATGGGTTTGCTCTTGTAACGGAGGAGCGTCGCTCTACAGGAATCTTTGGTATTTTAAATGTTAATTTTAATTCAATTATTGCAAATTTAAATTCATATCTTAATAAATATGGACTAGTAGATGATAACAAATGTAAAGAAGATACAAAATGGGTTATTGATAGCATGAGTGTAAAAACACCATCTCAAAAAACATTAATTAGCTCTTTATCCGGTGGTAATCAACAAAAGGTAATTATGGGTAGATGGTTATTAACACAGCCTGAAATTCTAATGCTAGATGAACCAACTCGTGGTATTGATGTTGGAGCAAAGTATGAAATTTATCAATTAATGTTAGAATTAGCAGAAAGAGAAAAGGGTATCATTATGATTTCATCTGAGATGCCTGAGCTATTAGGTATTACAGATAGAATCCTTGTGATGAGTAATGGACAGGTTGCAGGAATAGTGGAAACCAAAAATACAAATCAAGAAGAAATTTTACGATTATCAGCTAAGTTTTTATAGTTAAGGAGTGAAGAATATGATTGCTTCTGTTTCAGAAAAAATAAAAAACATAACAAAAAAAGATGTACTTACTTGGATGATGAATAATGCCATCTACTTAATATTATTTGTATTATTGCTAATTATTATTGTAATATCTCCAGACTTTGTTTCTATTACAAATTTACGTAATATATTATCTCAGGCTTCTACAAGAATTATTATAGCGTTGGGTGTTGGTGCACTTATTATAACTCAGGGAACCGACTTATCGGCTGGTCGTCTGGTTGGTCTTTCAGCGGTAATTTCTGCGTCTTTATTACAGGCTCCTGAATATGCTTATCGAATGTATCCAGATTTACCTGCTTTACCAATTATTTTAGCAATTACACTAGTTGCAATCATTACCGGTTTATTTGGTTTTATAAATGGTTTCGTAGTATCAAAGCTTAATGTAACACCATTTATTGCTACCTTAGGTATGATGATTATTGCATACGGTGTAACCTCCATATATTTTGACCGGCCTCCTTATGGTGCTCAGCCTATCGGTGGATTAGATGAAAGATATATGGATTTTGCACAAGGCAGCTTTAATATTGGTGGATTTATTATTCCATATCTGATTATTTATGCAATGATTGTTATTATAATCACTTGGATTATTTGGAATAAAACACGTTTAGGTAAAAATATGTATGCAATTGGAGGAAACGTAGAAGCAGCAGCTGTTTCCGGTATTAATATTACAAAAAATCTATTAATCCTTTATACAATTGCCGGAGTATTATATGGATTTGCTGGAACCTTAGAGGCTGGTCGCGTAGGTAGTGCGACAAATAATACTGGATTTATGTATGAATTAGATGCGATTGCTGCCGTGGTAGTTGGAGGAGTTTCTTTTAGTGGAGGTATTGGTACTGTTGGTGGAGTAGTTACAGGTGTATTAATTTTCCAAGTCATTAACTATGGTTTAGCATTTATCGGCGTTAACCCTTACCTTCAATATATTATTAAAGGTTTAATTATTGTAATAGCTGTAGCTATAGATACACGTAAATATATTAAGAAAAAATAATTAAAACGATTCTCTTCTAATATTTTTGGCAGATTAAGATATAGAGGTGTCCTATAATGAACTTAGAATTCTTAGCTGATGAATTT
The DNA here is from genome assembly GCA_964514395.1 of uncultured Bacillaceae bacterium. Classification (GTDB taxonomy): domain Bacteria; phylum Bacillota; class Bacilli; order Tepidibacillales; family Tepidibacillaceae; genus CAZEQK01. Next base: position 54,663 of record CAZEQK010000002.1, on the reverse strand, counting down.
GCAAAAGTGTATCAAACTAAAGTGGGTATAAGGTCTTTTTTCGCTCCTGGTCGAGTTAATTTGATTGGAGAGCATACAGACTATAATGGGGGACACGTTTTTCCATGTGCTTTAAATATAGGTACCTATGCGGTTGCTCGTAAAAGAGATGATTCGATCATCAAATTATACTCATTAAACTTTAAACATACAGGTGTTATTGAAGCAACAATAAATGATTTGGTATATGATCAGCAAAAGGATTGGGCAAATTATCCAGTTGGTGTAGTAAAAACCTTTCAAAATATAGGCTTAAGGATTAATACAGGATTTGAAGTCTTGTTCTATGGTGATATTCCTAACGGTGCAGGATTATCATCAAGTGCCTCGATTGAATTAGCTACAAGTAAGCTTTTACAAGAGTTATTCACTTTAGATATCGATATGGTTGAAATGGCTAAACTTAGTCAACGATCTGAAAATGAGTTTATCGGGGTTAATTGTGGCATTATGGATCAATTTGTTAGTGGAATGGGGAAAAAAGATCACGCCATTTTATTAAATACAAACACATTACATTATGAATATGTCCCGGTAAAGTTGGATAACATTTCTGTTGTTATTGCTAACTCTAATAAACGACGTGATTTAGCTGCTTCCAAATATAATGAAAGACGTAACGAATGTGAAACAGCATTAAAAGCATTACAGGTAAAATTAGATATTTCTTCGTTAGGGGAACTAACTGAAGAAGATTTTCATACGAACAAATTTTTAATTAATAATCAAATATTGCAAAAACGAGCAAAACATGCTATCAATGAAAATCAGAGAACAATACAAGCAGTGCAGGCTTTGAGAAATAATAATATTAAGCTGTTTGGTAAATTAATGAATGAATCACACGTTTCCTTACGTGATGATTACGAAGTGACAGGATTAGAGCTAGATACATTAGTAGCTACTGCATGGAAGAATGGTGCAATTGGCTCGCGAATGACGGGAGCCGGTTTTGGTGGATGTACCATAAGTTTAGTTTATAATAATAGTCTAGAGGAGTTTATTGAAAAAGTCGGAAAGGAATATGAAGAGAAAATAGGGTATAAAGCGGATTTTTATGTAGTTTCTATTGATGATGGTGCTCGACAAATCTAATCAAAGTGTGAATTGCTTTATTTATTGAACAAATTAGGAGGGTTTTGTATGGCTGTTTTAGTTTGTGGTGGTGCTGGTTATATAGGCTCACATTGTGTATATGCATTGTTAGATAAAAGCGAAGAAGTTGTTGTAATAGATAATTTGCAAACCGGTCACTTTGAAGCTGTGCATAAAGAAGCTAAATTTTATCAAGGGAATATACAGGATAAAAAATTATTAAATCAGGTTTTTAAAGAAAATGATATAGAAGCAGTTATACATTTTGCCGCCAATTCTTTAGTTGGGGTAAGTATGACAGAACCTTTAACCTACTATAACAATAACGTATATGGTACACAAGCGCTGTTAGAAGAAATGAACCAATATAATGTTAAAAAAATAGTGTTTTCATCTACAGCGGCTACTTATGGTGAGCCTGAAAATATCCCTATCTTAGAAACAGATAAAACAGAGCCAACAAATCCTTATGGAGAAACCAAGCTAGCAGTTGAAAAAATGCTGAAATGGGTGGATAAAGCCTATGGTATCCGCTATATTTCATTAAGGTATTTTAATGTGGCAGGTGCACATGAAAATGCTTTGATTGGTGAAGATCATCATCCAGAAACACATTTAATACCTTTGATATTACAAGTGCCATTAAACAAACGTGAACATATTACTATTTTTGGAGATGATTATGATACCCATGACGGTACTGCCGTTCGAGACTATATACATGTGATGGATTTAGTAGAAGCCCATCTATTAGCCTTAACCAAATTACGAGAAACTGGACAAAGCTCTATCTATAACTTAGGAAATGGTGAAGGCTTTTCTGTAAAAGAAATGATTGAAGCTGCTAGAAAAGTAACTGGTCATCCCATCCCTGCTGTAATTGGTCCTAGAAGGGCAGGAGATCCATCAACACTTGTGGCATCAAGCAAAAAAGCGCAGGAAGAGCTTCACTGGAAACCTAAATTTATAAATGTTGAAGATATTATTGCATCTGCTTGGAAATGGCACAAGAATTATCCTAATGGGTTTGCAGATAAGAGGTGACATACGTGGAAATTTACAAAGAAATGAATCGTCTTATCAATTATGGATTGGATAAAGAATTAATCAATGTAGAAGATGTTATATATGTAAGAAATTATCTATTAGAAATTTTACAACTAGATGAATATGAAGATGTGATTGTTGAATCTGAGGACTTAGAAAGTCCTCAAATTATATTAGATAAAATATTAGATTATGCTTATGAGCACGGAATACTAGAAGAGAATACAGTTACCTATCGAGACTTACTTGATACCAAATTAATGGGTTGTTTCATTCCCCGGCCAAGTGAGGTTATTAGTAGGTTTAATGCGGATTATAAAGAATCACCTGAACTAGCAACAAGCAACTTTTATAAGCTGTCAAAAGCATCCAATTATATTAGAACAGACAGAACCAATAATAATGTAAGCTGGAAAACTAACACTGACTTTGGAAAGTTAGAAATTACAATCAATCTTTCAAAACCTGAGAAAGATCCGACTGCAATTGCTAAAGCTAAGCATGTGAAATCAGCCTCCTATCCAAAATGCTTATTATGTAAGGAAAATGAAGGGTATCGAGGTCGTATTAATCATCCTGCAAGGCAAAATCATAGAGTAATCCCTTTTAATTTATGTGATGAAGAGTGGTTTTTGCAATACTCTCCTTACGTTTATTATAATGAACATTCTATAATATTCAAAGGTAATCATGAGCCAATGAAGATTTCAAAAGCAACCTTTGATAGATTATTAGCATTTGTTGAGAAATTTCCTCATTATTTTATTGGCTCTAATTCAGATTTACCTATTGTAGGAGGATCAATTCTATCACATGATCATTTTCAAGCTGGGCGTTATACTTTTGCGATTGAAAAGGCACCTATAATAAAAATTATAGCTATTAAAGGATTTGCAGATGTAGAATTAGGTTTGGTAAAATGGCCTGCATCAGTTATACGCCTGAGAAGTGAAAATAAAGACAGATTATCTGAGCTTGGTGGTCTTATCTTAAGTACTTGGCAAAAATATAGCGACGAAAGTGTAAATATTATTGCCTATACAGAGGATGTCCCGCATAATACAGTAACGCCAATTGCAAGGTTCAACAATGGTAAGTATGAATTGGACTTAGTGCTAAGAAATAACAGGGCAAGTGATGAACATCCGCTAGGGATCTTCCATCCTCATAGTGACCTTCATCATATTAAAAAAGAAAATATAGGTCTTATTGAAATAATGGGCCGGGCTGTATTACCTGCAAGATTAAAAACTGAGCTTGAATTATTAAAAGAATGCTTAAATGGAATAATTAAGATAGCTGATTATCCAGAGCTTGAAAAGCATCGTAAATGGTACGATGATTTATATGATAAATATCAAAATAAAGATATAAATTATAATGAAACATTAAAATTTGAAGTAGGCAAAATTTTTGAACGTGTTTTAATAGATACTGGTGTGTTTAAGATGAATCAAGAAGGATTAGAGGCTTTTGAACGTTTTGTTCATGGTTTAGCCTAGGTGATAAAATGTACACGATTGAAGATGCATTCCATATTGAAAATGAGGCAGTAAAATTAATAACGATTAAAAATAAAAACCAGATAGAAGTCCAATTACTAAATTATGGTGCAGCAATTGTAGCTATATATGCTCCTGATAAAAATGGTACTATCGAAAATATTGTATTAACCTATAAAAATATGGAAGATTATATTGAAAATCCATCATATTTTGGAGTAACTGTTGGTAGAACGGCTGGACGTATTGCGAATGGGACTTTTAAAATCGATGAGAAACAATATTTTTTAAATAAAAATTTTGATAGTAACCATGGTCATGGTGGGATAAAAGGCTTTAGCTATCAAATTTGGAATTATAGCGTACAAGAAGAAATAGAGCAGACTAGCGTGGAATTTTCATATTCAAGTAAGCATATAGAAGAAAATTACCCGGGTAATTTGGACGTAAAAGTAACATATATCTTAACTGATTATAATGAATTAATCATCAGGTATGAAGCAATTACTGACAAAAAGACAATCTGTAATTTAACTAATCATTCCTATTTTAATTTATCTGGTAATGATAAACGAAAGGTAACTGATCAATATTTAAAAATAAGCTCTAAACAATTTCTGGAGTTAGATGATAATCAAATCCCAACTGGTAAATTCATTGATGTTCAAAATACACCAATGGATTTTAATAAGCCTAAATTAATTGGAAGAGATATCGAAACCGATTATGAACAAATAAAAAAGACAAACGGGTATGATCACCCTTGGATGCTAAATAAAACTGATAATCAAATTGAATTGATCGACAAGGTAAGTGGTAGAAAAATGAGTGTGACAACCTCTTACCCCTGTGCTGTTGTTTATAGCTATAATTTTTCCAATAATGAAAAGCTTCAAAATGGTAAGATTGGAAGTCAATATGATGGAATATGTTTTGAAACACAATATGAACCTGATGGTATTAATCATAAGCACCTAAATTCAGCAATCTTAGACGTAAACGAAAAATATGATGAACAGACCATTTTTAAATTTTCAATCACCTTGGAGGAATAAACTTGTACTTGGGAGTAGATTATTATCCAGAGCATTGGAATCAAAAATTAATAGATGAAGATTTGCAACGAATCAAAAACATGGGTGCAAATATTATTCGGATAGGCGAATTTGCATGGCACCTAATGGAGCCGGAGGAAGGACAGTATCATTTTATATTTTTTGATATGGTCATAAATAAAGCAAAAGAGTATGATATAAAGGTAATGTTTGGAACTCCTACTGCTACTTTCCCTGCATGGTTAGCAAAAAAACATCCATCTATTTTATCAAAGGATGAATATGGACATACCAGAGTTTTTGGTAGTAGAAGGCAGTATTGCTATAATTCAAAAGTTTATCGTGAATTTTCAAAGAAAATTGTAGAACGATTAGTAGATCATTATCATGATGAAGAAGCAATAATCGCTTGGCAGATCGATAATGAGCTTGGTCACGAAGGAAGTGATTTTTGCTATTGTGAACAATGTCAGCTTAATTTTAGAGATTTCCTTAAGGAAAAATATCCAAATATTAATCTGCTAAATCAAAGGTATGGTACTATTTTTTGGGGACAAACCTATAATGGTTTTAGCGAAATTCCCATACCTCAGCCTACGATTACGATCCATAATCCCAGCTTACTCTTAGATTGGGTGAGATTTAGATCTTACTCGATAAATAGCTTTGGTAAATTGCAAATTGATATTGTGAATAAGTTAAAGGGTAAGAATCAAAAAGTAACGCATAATTTTTATGGTGGTTTTTTTGAAAAGGCTTATGATCAAAATGTATTAGCGGAACAATTAGATTTTGTGGCCTATGATAATTATCCTGTATGGGGTGGTATGAAAAAGCCATTAAAGCCGGCTCATCTTGCCATGACATTAGACTATATAAGGGGATTAAAAAATAAAAACTATTGGATTGTTGAAGAAATAATAGGGGCACAAGGTCATAACCGTATTGGATACCTGCCGAGGCCAAATCAAGCGAAAATGTGGGCTTTTCAAGCAATGGCACATGGATGCGAGAACCTACTATTTTTTAATTGGCGTTCTATGACTCGTGGCGCTGAGCAATTTTGCCTTGGTATTATCGATCATGATAATGAAGAGGGACGAAAATATCAAGAGGTTCAGTCCTTTATGAAGGAAATAAACCAACATGAAGAGGTTATTCATAGCGATATTAATGCAGAGATAGCAGTATTATATGACTTTGATAATATATGGTCATGGCATTTTCAGCAGCAATCTAGTGAGTTTAATTTTACGAATGAACTAGTTCGTTTATATACTCCTTTTTATCGGTTGAATACGAATATCGATGTTATCTGTTTAAATAAAGATTTTTTAGGGTATAAAATATTAGTTGTACCGGTTATGCAGATTATTGATGAAGAATTGGCAGCTCGTTACAAAGAATTTGTTCAACATGGTGGTACCATTATTTTCTCATTTAGAACAGGTATTAAAGACCGTGATAACAATATTTACTTTAAGAAGGTCTTCCCTGGGTTTGTTAGGGATCTTGCAGGAATTAATATCAAGGAATCAGAGGCTCTACAATCGGGTCAAGAGGTTCAAATAATTGGTAAAGGAAAGTATGCTGGAGAAATAGGACAATGTGGTGTTTGGCGTGATTTAATAATTCCAAAAACGGCAAAAGCTTTATACAGCTATAATGATAAATTTTATAAAGAGAATGCATGTATTACGGTAAATGAATTTGGTAAAGGAAAGGTTTACTATATTGGCGGTGGGGTTGATACAGATATTCTCTTGGATATCGTAAAAGAAGCAGTAGTAGAAAATAATATTCGCTATATTGAAGCACCTAAAGGGTTAGAAGTATATATCCGAGATTATAACAGTGAAGAATGGTTATTTATTAATAATCATACTGACGAAGAATTAATATTTGACAAGTATATTATTGAACCGTATGGTAGTAAGATTATGAAAAGATAGTTAAGACTCTGTGAATAGTAATTTTTTATTAAAAGATAAGTTTTGAAAGGAAGGTTTTTATGGCTACAATAAAAGACATAGCCCAAATAGCCGGCGTTTCAACGGCTACTGTTTCACGAGTGTTGAATAATGATGTTAGTCTTTCTGTAGCCGAAGAAACGAGAAAACGTATTTTTGAAGTAGCAGAACAATTAAAGTATAAAACTATCAAGCAAAGAAATAGAAATCCCAAAAAAAGAGTTAAGGTTGGGATTATCCATTGGTATTCGCAAAAAGAGGAAGCTGAAGATCCATATTATGTTTCAATTAATAAGGGAATTGAGAATGAATGCTATAATAAAAAGATTGAAACAATAACTATTTTTAAAAACGATAACCGTTATCGGCTTAAAGAGTCAGATGATTTAGATGGAGTTATTGCTATAGGTAAATTCAGCAAGGAGGATATTGAAGAATTTTCGATGTATTCTAGAAATATCGTTTTTGTAGATTTTTCTCCTGATGATAAAATTTATGATTCTATTGTTATTGATTTTAAAAATGCCGTTAATGAGGTAATGGAGTATTTAATTAGTCTTGGACACCGTGAAATAGGCTTTATTGGTGGAAGAGAGTATGTAGGTATTAATAAAGACCCTATAGAAGATGAAAGAGAATCAACATATCTACAAATAACAAAGGAGAAAGGTATATATAATCCTGAAAACGTATATTTAGGAAGTTTTAGTTTAAATGATGGTTACAATATGATGAAAAAGGCTATTGGCAAAGATAAGGTACCTACTGCTTTCTTTGTTGCAAGTGATTCGATGGCTTTAGGAGCCATTCAAGCTTTATATGAAGCAAACATCAATGTGCCAAAAGATGTAAGTATCTTTAGTTTTAATGATATTCCTACTGCAAAATATTTTATACCACCATTAAGCACTGTTAAAATCCATACGGAATTTATGGGGGTTACAGCTGTTAATTTATTACTTGAAAGAATTCATGAAAAAAGGGAAATACCTAAAAAGATTATTATTCCATATCAATTGATGATAAGAGAAAGCTGTAACATCATTGCCTAATTTATCTCCTCCCTCTTCTAATTTATTAAAATCTCCAGTGTTAATTCTTTGATGCAAAATACTGATGCTTTGCTCCTGCAATCGCAGAAGAGATGATCCCAACGCCACTTATGGCTAGAACGAACTCATTATTCTCGTAGAGCTGAATTCTAGAGATTTGAGCAGCCTTTTTTAGCTGATAATATGCATTAATGGTTTGGCTTCCGCATAGAGAGCCATCACAATAAAGATCATAAGCTTCACCTTACTTGAAAAAGATGTATTTAGCTATTATAGATGAAAAAGGATAATAGGAAAAATAATCGGAAGGTATTTTTAATACAGGGTAGGGGAAGAGAAAATTAAAAGAGGAATATTACCAAACACTTTATGACGGATTGAAGCAGTATAGCGAAATTACAATAGAAGAATATGAAAAATTGATAAATCTATTAAAAATAGTTCATTTGAAAAAGGAAGCATTATTTCTTCACGCTGGTGAAAGGACCGATACCTTTGGCTTTGTTGTTTCTGGTGTGTTACGCCTTTTCTATACAGATGCTGAAGGAAACGAATTTAATAAGAGCTTTTGTATGGCAAGGGATTTTGTAGCCTCCTATAGTGCCCTACTTCTAAATAGGGAATCAAGATTATCGATTCAGGCCTTAGAGCCAACTACCTTAATGATTATAAATTACAATGGCTTTTTAGAATTGGCAAGCAACCAGCTATGCTGGGAGGTTTTAAGTAAAAAAATTGCAGAACAATTATACATAAAAAAAGAACAACGGGAAAGCGAACTTCTACTTGATTCTGCAGAAGTGCGCTATTTAAATTTCCTACGAACATACCCCAACCTAGAGAATGTTATCAAGCAATATCATATTGCCTCCTATCTAGGGATTACTCCTGTCAGCTTAAGTAGAATTCGAGCAAAATTAAATAAGTCTTAACCTAGGTTAATGAAATTCAGCTGTCCCCCTTTTATGATGAAGAAAAAAGGAGGGATAGCTAATGAAACAAAGTGGTCATAATGTTCTCATTACAGGAGGAAGTACAGGAATTGGCTTAGCATTAGCAAAAAGGTTCTTAAAGGAGGAGAACCGCGTTATTATTATTGGTCGTGATATGGAAAAGCTGCAAAAGGTGAAGGAGCTTCACCCATCTGTTATCACTGAAGCAGCGGATATTTCGAAGGATAATGATCGTCAGCTATTAGTAGATAAATATGGGGATATTGATATTCTCATTAATAATGCAGGGATTCAGTATAACTATGAGTTTAGCGAAGAAAAAAATGCTAGTAGCTACATTGAAAAAGAACTGAATACCAATCTTGTTGCTCCTATCTTACTGATTGAATTGTTTTTACCAAGTCTATTGCAAAAGGAAGAGGCTGCAATCGTGAATGTCTCCTCTGGGTTAGGACTTGTCCCCAAGGAAAGCGCACCCGTATATTGTGCAAGTAAGGCAGGAGTTCATATCTTCTCAAAGGCGCTACGTTATCAGCTAGAGCATACAAAGATTAAATTATTTGAGATCATTCCTCCTTTGGTAGACACGGAAATGACGAGTGGACGAGGACATGGGAAGATTACCCCTGAACAGCTAGCAAAGGAGTTTTGGGAAGACTTTAAAAAGGATAAATACGAAATGCCGATTGGGAAGGTAAAGCTATTGCAGGTGATAAATAGAATAGCTCCAAAGATCGCAGACAGAATCATGAGAAAGGGACTATAAAAGAAATTTTTTCATCACGAATAAAGGAGAACGTTCATAGATGTAGAAATAATAAAACAATATAAAAAATAGAAATAAATGAAAAATATGGAAAATCTACTTCTCAAAAAAACGAAAATAATGTTATTACCGCTGTATATGGTCAAGGTCCAGGCATGGTCATAAAATTTATCAACAATAAAGTAAATCAGGTGGACATATACCCTGAATATATAAATAAAGAATGGATGAAGAATGTACCTATAACAAGAGAAGCGGTCAAAAGTTATTTAGGAGATGCAGAGGAAATCATAAAGAGCTCCTGTTATGAATCTGCAAGCTGTGAGGAATGGCTATATAGAAATGATAAGGAGCTCTTAAAGGTGCTATTTCGATGGGATAACGATACCGTAGATCGAAGCATGCTCCAATAGATGAATATCTGTTCAGAACATATACCCATGATTTGAATATGCTGTATGAAGGAACTATTGAAAGGATTGATTCATATGGACCTATACAGCTTACCGATACCTATTCAAACAATGGTGATTAAAGCTCCTAAGGTTTCTATTAAATACCCACAATTAGCAGGACTACCAAGCTACGCAATTCAATCTACTATTAATCATAAAATACTACAGCAAGTATATAGATTATTTCATTCAATTAATGAACAAGGATATTTTCAGCTGGGCAAAACAGAGGTGACAGGTGGGTATGAAATAAAAAATAATCAAAGAGGAATCGTTAGCTTAACCTTGAGTAATTTTGCTTATATGTACCCAATGGCTCATCCAGTAGATAATCTTACTTCATTAACTACTGATGTTCAGACAGGAAAATTTTATCAATTAAAGGATCTGTTTAAACCTAATAGCCCTTACGTTAAGCGAATATCAAATCTAATAAAAATTCAGATTAAACAACGAAATATCCAAGTGTACGATGATTTTAAAAGTATTCGACCAGATCAGGATTTTTACATCGCCGATAAATCACTAGTTATTTTTTTTCAGCGATATGAAATCGGACCTCGACCACTTGGTTACCCGATGTTTCCTATTTCAATCTATGAGCTTGAGGATATTATTAAAGAACAGGGACCACTTGGAATAATGATTCAAGATTATTAATAGGGTAGTTTAATAAATAGACATGTATCATCCTTTTAATATCCTGAATATAATATCAGCAGAAAAAAGGGAGGATATTTTTCATGCTTATTCATGTGGTAAAACTAGGAGAGACACTATGGCAATTAGCTATTTATTATCGTACCCCAATTGCAAAAATAATAGATGATAATAAGTTACCAGATCCGAATCAATTAGTGGTCGGTCAGTCATTAGTTATCCCAACAGAATATGTTTTTCATATTATAAAGGCAGGAGAAACATTATGGAGAATTGCTCAAGCTTATGGAATTACTGTTCAAGATATTGTCTTAGCTAATCAAATTATTGATCCTAATTATATTTATCCAGGTCTTAGATTATACATTCCTGCACGCCGACATCAAGTTCAACCGGGAGAAACGTTGTGGCTAATTGCCCAAAGGTATGGCGTTTCTTTACAAGACTTGTTAAAAGAAAATGATATTCAAGACCCAAATCTTATATATCCAGGTACTCTATTAATTATTCCCCGTAAGCTAAGACCCGTTATTGAAGTAAATGGCTAGTTGCTCTTTTTCGATTTTTTTATGTCGTTATTTTAACGGGAATCAAGGATATAATCAATGGCTTCTGGTAATATCCTTGTAAAATCATCAGGGAAAAAGTGGCCTAATCCCTCATTCACAATCCATTTGCATGCTATGCCGTTTTCCTCGAATAAGGACTTAAGTTCAAGGGTTTTCTTATAAAATGGGTCTTGGTCACCTGTAATGATGCAGCCCCTCATATTTGTTTTACCATTCTCCTTGATGAGCTTTTCTATTGCTGCTACATCTTGAATAGCTGGGATAACCGCAATAAATCCCTTCATATCCGGAAGGACATCACTTAGACCTAACTCAATCGACAACCTGCCACCCTGTGAAGCACCAGAAAGGATGACCTGTTTAGGATTGTACTTTATCATAAAGTCACGATAGGCTTGTACTATCTCCTCGAGAGCTAGTTTTTGATCATCCCAAGAGTAGGCATTATAGCCAAATACTTGAGACGATTGAGGGAAACCAAACAGATAATGCTTGAATAAGTCATTGCCTGCCCAATACTGCGAAAACTCTGCTACCGTTGAACCTCTCCAATGTAAAGAAAAGATACCTATCTCTGCATGTTGATTCCCATAGACAGATAGCTGAGGCTTACTAGTAAGTTTTTGGTTTTCTATCATTACTTCACATTTTTTTACAATGGACTTAAATTCCTCTAAGTCTTGTAGAGTGTTTAGATCTGGATCGCTAGTTAGAGCGTTGGGGTTCCACCAAAATCCTTTTTCTAATGCCTCATAAAGGGAAGTAATAGCTTCATCAGGTCTTCCTTGAGTGGAGTAAACACATGCCTTCCAAAAGCTTATATTATCTAGTTTTTCAGGGAACTCTGTTTCTGCTTTCTTTAAGAGTGTATGTATTTCATCATATTTCTTTTTTTCGAATAAGCCTAGAAGCTCCTTTAGGAGCTCAGCAAAATTTATTTCCGACATGGTGCCTCACCTCTTTCTCCTTTTCATGAATTATACCATTGCCCTTCTTTTTCCGCATTTTGAAACTCATTTTGCTGGGATGTCTAAATATCTAATGACATCACATTTTGGCTTATCACTTCCTAAGATTGGGGTATTAAGATTAGGCCACATTATAGCACCTATCTATCAGAGGTTTATCGTTCAGGAATTAATGCGATACCAAAGGGACAGTGGGTAGCTAGTACTGCGTTGAATTTTTCTGGTGTTCGTACTTGGATTAGCATTATCATTCCTCAGGCAATTCCACCGGTAGTACCAGTCATGGGAAATTACTTAATCGCCATGTTTAAGGAAACCACATTGCTATCAGCGATTACATTAGTGGAAATGCTACAACTGCCAAAATTATTGGTTCTCAGTCCTTCCGCTATGTAGATGCATTTACGATGGTGGGGATATTATTTTTTATTTTAAGCTATATTTCCTCATTAGTGGTGAATCAACTAGAAGTTAGATTAAATCGTAATTTAGGAAAAATAATTTGTATGGAAGAGATGAAGGGTAGAGGAAAAGAAAATAGAATAAAAGTAGCAAAAATTCGAGATAAAGGTCTCGAATTTTTTTACGATAATTATCTAGAGTTATTATACCTTCTCAACATAATAAAATGATGGATTGGAAGTATAAATAATGCGGCAATAAAGGTTTGCTTTACCGCTTGAGCTGCGACTATACTATCGGTATACATCCAGCCAGCAACAAATTTGGCATGAAAAATATTTACAAAAACTTCACTTCTTTATCTTTTTTAGGTTTAGGTTAAAATAAAGAGAACAGAGGATATAGAAGAAGGAGTGAAGGATTATGGCTGGACATGGACATCGTTTTAACGTGGAAAAGGCAAGCTTACTTGTTGCAGAAAATAGATATAAGGCTTTACCACCTGATCAAATCATAAAGCATCTTGAAATAAAAAAAGATGATATTGCTGCTGACCTTGGAGCAGGAAATGGATTTTTCACCCTACCGATAGCAAAGGCGACAGAGAATACAGTTTATGCCTTTGATATCGAGCCTAAAATGCTCTCCTTATTAGAAGAAAGGGCAGCAGAAGAGAAAATCGATAACATAACAACGATAGAAAGTAGCTTGGAGCCAATCAAGCTACTTGACCAATCGGTAGATAAGCTTTTGATTTCATTAGTACTTCATGAAGTTCCGAATTTACAGAAAACCTTAGCTGAAATGAAAAGAATTTTGAAGCCCAATGGCGCTGGAATGATTATCGAATGGGAAGCAAAAGAAACAGAAAGTGGTCCACCATTACATGAAAGGATTCCATCAGAGGAATTAGCGAATATAGTTAAGAAAGTGGGATTTACGGCAGAGACAATATCTCTTAATGAGTCTTATTATGCATTATTAATTAAAATTGTTTAGTTTCTCACAGTTACCATTATATATACAGAGTCTATACTATAAACCATTCCTAAAAGGAATGGTTTTTTTGATGTTTTTCGCTAAAAAATTACAAAAAAAACTATGGTTTAGCCTACTAGTTTTTACAAAATATTCATAATATTTTTTATATAATAGATAAGCAATAACTATTTATTAAAATTTAAGGGGGAATAAGGATTGAAGAAATTTTTCTCAATCGCATTAGCTTTTGCATTAATGTTCACTGTATTCACAGCAGCTAGCTTTTCGCAGCCAGTATCAGGTGCAAGCAATTTGACACTTCAGCTCCCAAGCTACGAAAGGGTTGATCCAGATTTAGCAAAGGATGCAATCACGGCTGGGCAAAAAGTTACTGGTAAAGAATTGCATGGATTTAATGGACAAGCTTATTTAAAACCACAAGGGGAAGGAGATTTAACTCCAAAGGATGTTAGAGGACATGATCATAAGGGCATTGCAATTCTAGTAGATTTTCCTGTAACAGGGGCAGGAATGAGTGATGTACCAGGTGTAGATTATAATAGGATTCCTGAAGCACAGTTTAATGATATGTTAAATGGTGATGTTTATAATCCTTATGATTTAGATCTATTCTCTTGGTTAAAGGTGTATAATCCACCAACAGATAGAACATTGAAGAATTATTATAATGAAGTAAGCTATAATCAGTTCGGGATTGATGTTGATGTAGTTGGTTGGTACGAGCTTCCACATTCCTATGATTATTACTTAGGTCAAGATAAAGGATACTATAATGAAAATGGAGATGCTTTTGTTGGTGAATTAGTAAAAGATGCAATTAACTTGGCTAAAGCAGATGGAGTTAATTTTGCTGATTATGCAGTACCTGCAAAGCCGGGTGATTTTCAGGATCTCTACGGTAACGCGACATCCTTTACAGACGAAAATGGCAATGTTGTAAATCAAATTGTTCCTAATATCTTTATCATTCATCGAGGTACTGGAGCAGAATATAGCTTAGACCCATCTATTATTTGGTCACACAAATGGGATATCTTAAGCGCAGGCTATTATGGAGAGTATTATCGCACAGGTATCGTCCCTGATGAGTCAACCTTACAATATGACGTCGTCGATGGAGTAGTGGTCAATACCTATAATATTGTTCCAGAGGTAGGTCAGGACATTAGTGCGTATTTAAAATGGTTATATGGACCAACATGGGAAGGAAGGGATCCATCACCAGCAGATGTGGGTGTTTTTGCACATGAATTTGGACACGTGTTAGGATTACCAGACGAATATGATTATGGCTATGAATCTGAAGGTACTGGCATGTTTTCTTTAATGGCGGGAGGTTCTTGGGGACGAGATATTAATAATCGTTACTTCTCAGGAACTAGTCCAACTCATATGGATGCATGGGCAAAATATTACTTAGGATTTGTTACACCAATTGAGATTTTCCCTACAGATGGTGTCGTACATGCTACACTACAGCCTGTAGAGACATCAAAGGATATTTACAAAATGGTAGTGCCAGGATCTAATGGTCATGAATATTTTCTGATTGAAAATCGTCAACAAATCGGATATGACAAAGGTCTTTCTTATTCTGCTGGAGGAACAGACTTACATGGTCTAGAAGTGATGCATATTGATGAGGAAGTGCTAATGCGTAATTTCGATCGTCCTAACGAAGCTGCGAACTGGGACTGGAATAATCGTGGCTTCGACTATAAGGATAAGAAAACTGGAGAAAACCATTATGGTATAAGCATTCTTCAAGCAGATGGTCAGTATGACATGGAGAAGGGCTACAATGATGGAGACGCAGGTGATTTATTCCCAGGTACAAAGGGTATCACTAAATTAGGTCCAACTGTCAAAGATAATCCTAATAGCCTTTCCTTCTATATGTGGGGAACAGATTCACGTAGTGAAACAGGTATTACCATTAATAATATTGTAGAAAATCCTAATAGAAGTATTGATGTAGATATTTATTTTGCTAACTAATATATATAGAAAAATCCACCTTTTCAGAGGTGGATTTTTTTATTGACTGCATTTAGTAATGGGTATACAATAGACTTATCAGTCTAGACCATATAGTCTAGACTGATAAGTCTAGGAGGTGTTGGAATATGTTTCAGATTAAGGATTTACATTTTAAGTATCCAAAGAATAAGGAAAACACCATTAAGGGCATTTCCTTTGAGATTAAGGAAGGAGAGGTTTTTGGTCTTCTTGGACCAAGTGGTGTAGGGAAAAGTACAACACAGAAGATACTTATCAAACTACTAGACCAATACAGTGGGGAAGTCCTATATAAGGGCAAGAATTTACAGGATTATGGCAAGGATTTTTATCAAGAGATTGGTGTAGGCTTTGAGATGCCAGTACATTTTTCAAAGCTCACAGCAGAAGAAAATTTGAATTTTTTTAAAAAGCTATATCAGTCCAACGCTGATACTGATGAATTATTAAAGAAGGTTGGTCTTTATGAGGACAAAAACAAAAAGGTAAATGAATTTTCCAAGGGTATGAAGGTACGATTAAATTTTGTGAGAGCAATGCTTAACAATCCTAAAATACTCTTTTTAGATGAGCCAACAAATGGTTTAGATCCAAAAAATGCAAGAATAATAAAAGATATTATTAAGGAATATCAAAAAAATGGTGGCACTGTTTTACTTACTACCCACTTAATGAACGATGTGGATGAATTATGTGACCGTGTGGCCTTTATGGTAGACGGAAAGGTAACAGAAATTGATTCGCCAAAAAGCTTAAAGATAAAGCATGGACAGAAAAAGGTGGATATAGAGTACAAGGATCATGAAGAAACAGTAAAAAAATCCTTTGATTTAGAGCATCTAGGCTCCAATGAAGAGTTTGTAAATATTATTCAAAAGAAGGAAGTAGTAACCATTCATAGTAAAGAGACCAATCTTGATGATATCTTTATCAAGGTTACAGGGGTGGATCATCATGAATAATATGCTTGTATTGTTCAGCGGTGAATTGCAACGAATGAAGAAATATAATGTGCTAGGGGCAAGTCTTCTTGTAGCAATTATTTGGGTTGGCGTACTTGCTTTTACAGAGGTGAAGGATGTGACACGGATTTTCCCATTATTGCTCTATATCGATGCAACGAGTATGGCAATGCTGATGATTGGGGTAACAATGTTTTTTGAAAAGCAGGAGGGTACCATTAAAACCCTACTTGTTTCTCCTATTCGTAAGTGGGAGTATATTGTGGCCAAAACCCTTGCAAACGTACTATCCAATGTTTTTACACTCGTGGTTTTATATCTATATGCCATATTTTTTAAGGAGATTGATGTTAATATATTAGGCTTGTTTATCGCAATAGTCATGGTATCTTTTTTCCATTCACTCATTGGCTTTATTTTAACCTACTATTCAAAGGATTTTACTGATTTGCTCATGGGAATGATGAAATACGCTTTTATCTTAATGATTCCTGTATTATTAGCAGAGGTTGGGGTCATAAAAAATGAAATATTTAAAAAGGCTTTATATGCTATTCCGACAAAGGCATCCCTTGTTCTTTTACAGGCACCTGCTGGTGGAATGAAAGGCTGGGAAATAGCTCTTTCAACCAGCTATATAATCGTTGCTTCCCTATTGCTCTATTTACTGGTATCGAAAAAGTTCGATGAATTCGCGATAAAGGAAAGTGGTGTTTAATATGTATAGGAGCTTTATATCGAGTGAGGTTAAAAAGTGGCTTCGGGACCCGTTGATGAAGTTTATGCTGTTTTATCCAATTTTATTTGGGGTAATCGGTAGATATTTTTTACCATGGATTGCTGATTCAAGTGGCTTTCAAATTAGCCATTATCAGGATTTAATTTTGGTCATTCTAACCTTAATGACACCACATATATTTGGAGCACTCGTCGGATTTTCTATTTTAGATGACAGAGATGACAATATTCTAAGCTCGGTCAAAATTACACCCTTATCCATCCATCAATTTTTATCCTTTCGATTATTGATGGTGTTGTTTTTCTCATTTATTGCTACACTATTTGTGATGTGGTTTTCAGACATTGTTGATTTATCGATTGGATCAATGATTGCCGTATCGTTTTTAGCATCCTTAGCAGCACCGATGACAGGATTATTTATCAATGCTTTTTCTTATAATAAAATTGAGGGCTTTGCGGTGATGAAGGGAACAGGTACCATCCTGGTTTTTCCAATCATTGCACTTTTCTTTCTAGACAAAAAGGAGCTTTTTTTCTCCTTTGCACCTGGATTTTGGCCTGCAAAGGCATTAAGCAGCTTAATAAGAGGAGACGGCGTATTGTTTCTCACTTATTATCAGTATTATTTTATAGGATTAATCTATGTTATTCTGTTAAATCTTATTATTTATAAAGTATTTTTACAAAAGGCCAAGATTTAAATACAAAAAGTTTTTGAGAAAAAACAAGAGGAGTCTTGTTGAAACTAAAGATAAAACCTAATGGATTTATTAGTGATGCTGGTTTCTTTGTGGTATGATAAGAGGAGAATTGTTGTTCTATTATTACTTTGAGGTGATCGTCAATTGGATGGAGAAAAGGAAAAATCCTTTGAGAAAAAACAAGAGCTAATTGAAGCGGCAGTAAAAGAATTTGGTGAAAAGGGATATGAGAATGCCTCCCTGAATAATATATTAAAGCAAACAGGTATCAGTAAAGGGACCTTTTATTATCATTATAAAAATAAAGAAGACCTGTACATGGCCCTCATTGGTTTTTTAATAGAGGAAAAACTCACTTTTTTTAATCAGCATGTAAGTCCTGAAGATTTTAAAGGAGATTTTTTTTCCTTATTAAAAATTTTGACCAAGACCGGATTGAAATTTGCCAAGGAAAACCCCTACATTAATAAGTTTTCTGAAAGCTTTTTAAAGGATATAAACTCTGATATCTATCAAAGAATATTGAAAAAATTCGATTTTAAGGCGAATGATTATTATGACAAGATTATCGAATTGGCTTATGCTAGGGGTGAAATCAGAGAGGATTTACCAAAGGATTTTGTGAAGAAAATCGTGATGCATCTATTCACCCATATTCAGGATACAGCCAATGTAACAAAAATTGAGGATTTCGAGGAATCAGCCAATCACCTTATTGAGTTTATGAAAAACGGGTTACTAAAGGATCAGAAAAAGCCTACCAGTTGACGGTAGGTTTATTTTATGGCCATCTATAAATGGATTCATTTAGAATTCACGAGACTTGTAGAATCTTAAGGATAATAAAATAGAGACAAGAAGCAAAGTTGCAGCGAATATACCAATATAAGTAGCTATTGTATCACTTAAAGGAATTAATGATCTAACCTTATTTAGTAAAAATGTAAGATATGGTTTAGGGAATACTAGGGTAAATAAATCTATTAAAAAGACACTTGAAAAATCAGACGAAAAAAATAAGTTTTTTTGTTTCACAATGGTATATCGTTAGTTTGTGAAAAATTTAATTATGATACAGAATCAAAAGAGGTTGTTGTTGAAAATTATTCTATAGTTAATGGTGCTCAATCTACTCTAACTTTTTTTAATAATTTAAAACTTTTGGATGGAGTGTTAAAGTATTGCTGAGAGTAGTAGAGGTAGGTAACGATTCTAACTTAACCAATTTAATATCTATATATAATAACAATCAAAATTCAATTGCTATGAAAGATTTAAGGGCTAATGACAATGTTCAGAAAAGGTTAGTTAGAGAATTTAAAAAGCTAAATGAGAAAACTAACATAAAGATAGAATATACACCAAAAAAAGGAAAAAAAGTAGAAGAAGGATTCTTTGAAATTTCAAGCGATTACGCTGTACAATTAATAACAGCATGTTATTTATATTCGCCGTACAATACACATTTAAAGGCTTCTATGTTTGACTCCTCCTATAGAAATATATTTAATAGAAATATTTCTGCTAATACTTTAACAATGTATTTTAATGCACACATAATATTAAAAGAAAATTTATTAATTATTAAAGATCAAAGAATTGCTACATATGGTTTGGCACAATTCTTTTTACTTGATGTATTCTTAAGATTATAAAAAATTATGATATAACAGTTGGAATAATAAAGTCCCCAAAAATATACATTGAGAAATATAAGGAATATAATGATCTTTTTAATAGCTTAATTAATATTCTAATTAGAATATTTAATCATTATATTGATGTATTAAAGAAAGATGAAGAATTTGTTTATAAGAATTACTTTAAATCCAAAGAGAAAGTTGAAAAACTTGAATCAGATATGATTGGAATGTTTGAAACATCTTTAAGTATTAATTCTAAAAGTTTCAAAGAAATTTGTGTAAGTGCTAATATACTTTAATAGTAGTACAATTTATAATTATGTTACCTGTTGTTTTTCTTAAATAATAAAGGTAAATACCTTTCCTAATATAGGTTTATTTTCTATAATAGAAAGTAGACCTTTTTAATTTATTAATTATATAGAAAATAACTCTAAAAATAGAACGAAAAAGTTATCATACATTAAGAATTTATATGATTTCATGAGGGATGCTCATATGAAAGCAGTAGTTGAATAGAGGTAGTGATTATGAATGAACACAAATTAAAAGAGAGAATAAGAAACTTGAGTATATGGAAGAAGGGCGATCAAAGGGCCCCACATAAGCCATTATTAATTTTATATGCTTTTAGTCAATTACAAAGAGATAATAGATTGTTAGCCTACAAAGAGGTTAGAGAAAAACTTAAAACTTTATTAATAGAATTCGGACCTGCTCGAAAATTATATCACCCAGAACATCCATTTGTTCGATTAGTTAATGATGAGATTTGGGAAATTAACTCTTTAGTAGCTAGAGAAAATATAAAGGATGGATGGTTATTAAAAAACAATATATATGGTGGTTTTAAAGAAGAAGTATATAATTTATTAATTAAAGATCGGAAACTTGTTAAAGAATTAGCTGAAATCGTATTAAGTCAACACTTCCCTGAGACTATTCATGAGGATATTTTAAGAGAGATAGGACTCGATTTCACTGTTAATAACCAAAGACATCGAGATCCAGATTTTAGAAACAAAATATTACGTGCTTACGAGTATAGCTGTGCTGTATGTGGTTTTGATGTCAGATTAGGGAGTACATTAGTTGCAGTTGAAGCGGCTCATATTAAATGGCATCAAGCAGGTGGTCCGGATATTGAAGAAAATGGAATAGCATTATGTTCAATGCATCATAAGCTATTTGATCGAGGTGTGTTCACCCTATCAAATTCTAAAAAATTACTAGTTGCAGAGGAAGCTCACGGTTCAACTGGATTCGATGAATGGTTAATGAGATATCATAATAAATCGCTTAGAAACCCAATAAACCCAGATTATTATCCAAAAGACTCCTTTGTGCACTGGCATGTAAAAGAGGTATTTAGGAGTCCTGCTAGATATAGGTTAGATTTGTAGTATTGTATTATAATAGGGGTCGATTATATTGAATTTATTAATTTTTATTGTTTTTTTCTTATTCATACTAATTATTATCATTTTGCTACTATCAACAAATAAAAAAAAAGTAGTAATCAACTAGTAGAGAAAAAATATCCTTATAAGAAACGGGAGTATCTGCTTACTAAAGCGGAAAGATCTTTTTTTGATGTTCTTCAATTAATCGCAAGAAAAAAAGACATATATGTATTTACTAAAGTGAGGCTAGCAGATTTACTTTATCTTCCATCGGGAATTGAAAATAGACAATCCTATTGGAACAAAATCCAATCCAAGCATGTAGATTTTGTAGTTACAGATATAAAAAATATCAAGCCATTATTAATCGTAGAATTAGATGATTCAACACATAATCAAAAGAAACGGATCGAAAGAGATAAATTTTTAGATAAAGCCCTTTACGATGCTGGCGTTCAAGTGATTCATATATCTACCCAACACTCTTATAATGTAAATGAATTATTATTACAAATCGAAACTATTATTAACAAAGAAGAACAAGGAGAAACTCAGGAACATATTGATGACCAAAAGTAACAATACTTAATAGAGTTCAGAAAATAATCCTAGCACTTTTCATCGGGATTATCACTTATTTTACCTACAATGTTGTCTATAAGAAGACAATGGCATACACGTTATCAGATGATTGTGTTCAGAAGGGTACAATATTCATCACAAACGATGAAGAGATAAGGTTTTGTTTGATGAATTGAAGAAGAGGGTAGAGGTGTGATCAATGGATAATAAAACAACCGTAGAGGATCTGAAAAACATAATCAAGAACTTTTGTGAGGAGCGGGAATGGGATCAATTTCACCATGCAAAGGATTTAGGGATTGGTATCGTAACAGAGGCCGCTGAGCTCATCGATTTATTTCGCTTTAAAACCAATGAAGAGATAGATGCGATGTTTTTTCATGAACAAAAAAGAGAGCGGATTTCAGAGGAAGTATCAGACATTTTCTTTTTTCTTTTAAGATTCGCCCAGAAGAACAATCTTGATTTAACAGAGGAGCTAAAGAAAAAGCTGTTGAAAAACAATGAAAAATACCCTGTTGATAAATTTAAAGGCTCCAATAAAAAATACACAGAGGTATAGCAATATACCATTATAAAATACAAATCCCCAGCCAAAATGACTGGGGATTTATGATAGAATCTATTAATGATTTATCATTTTTTATGATAGAATATATTTTATATTAATTGTATTCAATCCTATAGTAAGAACCTTGATAATAGATACTAAATATTAAAATAATCGTAAAAAAATACGTTTTCAGGTGAAAAAATGAAGCGAAAATTCATTTCATTACAAACAAAAATTTTAAGCTTAGTTTTTCTTCTATTACTATTGATAATTTTAGTTTTGGCATCTATTTTTACATATTTTGAATCAAAACAGATCAATAAGCATATGGGTCAATTAGCTTTGCAGGTAGCGAAAACAGTTTCATTCATGAATTCAGTAAAGGAAGCCTTTACCTTAGAAGATCCCTCTATAGTCTTACAGCCTATAGCAGAAAAGGTTCGTGAAGAGGTAGGTGCTGCCTATGTCATCATTGCTAATAAAGACGAAATTCAATATTCTCATCCATATACAAGTCAACTAGGTAACAAAATGAATACCAAGGAAAATTACAAGGCTATTGTCTTTGGAGGATATTATACGATACAGTCTAATGGAATGATGGGACCAGCTCTAAATGGTAAAGCACCTATTTTTTCAAAGGATGATAATCAGATTATTGGTGTGGTAACAGTTGGTTATTTACTTGAGGATATTCATAGAGAAGTAATGAGTAGTGTATTAAGAGTGATTGGCTTTGCTGCTCTAGTTATGTTACTTGGTATATTCGGTAGTATTTTATTAGCAAAAAATATTAGAAAAGATACGTTAGGTCTCGAACCCCATGAAATTGCAGCACTCTATCGAGAACGTAATGCTATTTTATTTTCGATAAAAGAAGGAATCATTGCAATTGATAAGAATGGTAATATCACGATGATGAATAATTCGGCAAAAAAAATGTTACATCTATCTGATGAGTATCTTCATTCTAGAATCGAAGCGGTGATACCTGTGATTGATATGATGTCAGTATTAAAATCAGGAGTGCCAATCAATAATGAAGAGGTTATATTAAAGGGTAAGGTTTTTATTGTAAACTGCACTGCCGTTTTCGATGGAAAAGAAATTGTAGGAGTCGTATCTACATTTCGTGATAAGACCGATCTTATCTATATGATTGATACCATCTCTGAGATTAAACAGTATTCTGAAGGCTTGAGAGCCCAAACTCATGAATATACAAATAAGCTTTATGTATTATCTGGATTTCTACAGCTTCAAAACTATGAGGATGCGGTAGAAATGATTCAGCAGGAATCAAAAATCAATGCGAATCAAAATAAGATTTTGTTTGAACAAATAAAAGATACCAAGCTTCAGGCTATACTGTTGGGGAAAATAAGTAAAGCATCTGAACAAAAGATCAATTTTATCATTGATTATAATAGTGAGGTGGAGCATATTCCTAATCACATTGGTATTTTACAATTGATAACGATTGTTGGAAATCTGATAGATAATGCATATGAAGCAGTCGCTGATCAAACCGAACGGGAAGTAACCTTTTTTGCAATGGATGTAGGGTTAGATTTAATTATTGAGGTTTCTGATAATGGACCTGGAATATTGGAAGAGAATTTAGAGAATATTTTCAAAAAAGGCTTTTCTACTAAAGAAAGGGATGGTAGAGGCTACGGTTTAGCAAATGTTAAGGAAACAGTTGAAGAGCTAAATGGAACGATTCAGGTGGAAAACAGTAAAACTGGTGGCACCATTTTTACAATATATATTCCTACAAAAGAAAAATTGTGAGGAGGGGCTCCTATGGTTAGAATAGCTATTGTTGAAGATGATTATAGAGTAGCATTAATTCACGAGAGATTCCTTTTAAAGATTAAGGACGTGGAAATAGTAGGTAAAGCACTAAATGCACAAGAAGCAATAAAGATTTTAGAAAGCGAAATAGTAGATTTATTATTACTAGATATATATATGCCTGATAAGTTAGGGACATCTTTAATTCCTGAAATAAAAGAAAATTTCCCGAATGTAGACATCATCATGATAACCGCTGCTACGGAAAGGCAATTGTTAGAGACTTCAATACGTTATGGTGTTTTTAACTATCTAATAAAGCCAGTTACCTTGGAAAGATTCATAGATGTAATTGAGAGCTATAAAAGTAAAAAGAAGCTTTTAAATTCACGGCAGCAGGTTGATCAATCGATGGTAGATGAATATTTTGGATATAAAAAAATTCCAAATCAAGAAGTATTACCAAAAGGAATCAACCGATTAACCTTAGAAAAAGTAAAGAAAAAGATGAAGGAATTAAGAAATGGTATAACAGCGGAAGAGATGGGAGAAATAATTGGTGCTTCTAGGACGACAGCAAGAAGGTATTTGGAGTATTTAATTTCTATTGGTGAAGGGAAAGCAGAAATTGAATATGGTATTGTAGGTCGTCCTGAACGAAAATATCATATTTTCAAATAATGCTATTGGGCATTGTCCAATGAACAAAATGAACAAAATATTCAAAAAATTTTTAATACTCTTTATTTAGAAAACGGTTACAAAACGATATATTCTAGTTAAAATGATACCAAGCTAAGCCCGATACATAGATTCGGATGTGGTTTAGTATTAAGAAATAAGGGGGTTTTCTTTTGAAAAAGACATTTGTTATTTTAGCGCTGATAGCAGCAGTGCTAATGGTTGTCTCTGGATGTACATCACAAACCACAAGTGGTAGCAGTTTTCCTACTAAAAACATAGAATTTGTTGCACCAGCTTCTCCAGGTGGTGGTTGGGATGCAACTGCTCGTGCTATGCAAAAGGTTCTTACTGATGAAAAGCTAGTAGATAAGCCAATCAATGTGGTAAACAAGCCAGGTGGTGGTGGTGAGGTAGGATGGAAGTATCTTAAAGAGAAGGATGCTCATACACTCTCTATTAACTCTAGTTTAGTTCTTACAAACTATATTTTAGGTAAAAGTAAATTAACATATGATCAATTTACCCCAATTGCTATTCTAGCAACTGAATGGGAGGCAGTAGCAGTACCAAAGAATTCAAGCATCAATAGTGCAGCAGAAGCGATGAAGAAATTAAAAGCAAATCCAAAATCCTTAAAAATTGCTGTAGCACCGAGCTTAGGAAATGATGATCATCTTTCTTTTGTTGAAGCAGCGAAAACCTTTGGTGTAGATGTCACAAAGCTTGACTTCCTCGTTTATCAAAGTGGCGGAGATGTAGTAACTGCTCTTTTAGGGGGGCATGTTGATTTAGCTACCATGTCCGTTTCTGAAGCAAAGGAGCAATATCAGGCTGGTAATGTTAAAATTCTTGCAGTCTCTTCTGATCAAAGACTAGAAGGCTTAGAGGACATACCTACTTGGAAGGATGAAGGTGTGGATATGATTTTTCCACATTGGCGTGGAATAATGGGCCCACCAAATATGTCGAAGGATGAAATCGCTTATTGGGATGATAAAATCGGTAAAATGGTTAAAACAGATGCATGGAAGAAGATATTAATGAATAATGAATGGGAACCATTCTATAAAAATAGTACGGATACAAAACAATTCCTCAGCGAACAGAATAAAAATTATGACGAACTCATTACTAAATCAGGATTAAAATAATAACTTCTAACACTAAATGGATCCTTTTGTTAGGGTCCATTTAGTGCTTTAAGAGGTAGAAGGAGGAAGAGAGATGATCTTCACAAGATTTGTTTCACCAATTTTCTTCATGTTGCTAGGATTGGTGTTTTTTATAGGCTCTTTAAATATTCCAAAGGCCAAGCTTGGTGATCCTTATGGACCACTTTATTTTCCAACAATAATTAGTGCATTTTTAATCATCATGAGTATTATTTATTTTATATCAGAATTTAGAAAGGAATATAAGCAAAATAAAGATCTTCAGCTAATATTAGCTAAACGAACACCATTTTTGATTATATCGACTATTATTCTAGCGATTTTGTATACATTTGCATTTGAAGTAGTAGGATTCTTGGTTTCTACCATCTTATTTTTAGTTGCATTACTTTTTATTATTAATGGAAGAAAAAAATGGATTATCAATATTGTTGTAGCACTTGTATTTTCGTTTAGTGCTTGGTACGTATTCAGTCAATTATTAAAGGTAAGCTTACCATAAAGGAGGGCGGATAGAATGGGTATAAATATGCAATATGTTATTCAAGGATTCTACACAGCAATTCAACCAATAAACCTTCTATTGGTTTCCTTTGGTGGTTTTTTAGGTACCATTGTAGGTATGCTACCTGGTTTAGGCCCAGCTACAGCTGTTGCTATATTGATTCCAATTACCTTTGGGATGGATCCGACTAGTGCTTTAATTTTAATGGCAGCCATTTATTATGGTGCAATGTATGGAGGCTCAAGGAGTTCTATTTTACTTAATACGCCAGGAGATGGTTCGGCAATCGCAGCTACCTTTGATGGCTATCCTATGGCTAAAAATGGTCAGGCAGGTCAAGCGTTAGCAATATCTGCGATAGCATCTTTAATTGGTGGAGTGATAGCTGTTATTGGATTTATCTTTTTAGCTGGACCGCTAGCTCAATTCGCTCTAAAATTTGGTCCTGCAGAATATTTCTTACTCATGATTTTTACTTTATCAGCAATTATCTCTTTGTCTCAAGGTGCAATGATAAAAGGATTTATTTCCATGTCAGTGGGTTTACTGTTAAGCACAGTTGGGATTGATTTACAAAGCAGTGTTTATCGATTTACAATGGGAATCACTCAATTAAGTGACGGAATAGATTTTCTAGTGATTATTATTGGTATTTATGCTGTAGGTGAAGTGTTATATAATTTTTTAACCATAGATCATCCTATTGGGGAGAAGAAGAAATTTGATAAAATATGGATTTCTAAGGAGGATTGGAAAAGGTCTAAATGGCCTATTCTACGTAGTGCTCCGATTGGCTTTTTAATAGGAGTTTTACCTGGCGCTGGGGGGTCAATTGCTTCGATGCTAAGCTATACAACTGAACGTCAGCTATCAAAGCATCCAGAGAAATTTGGTAAGGGTGCAATTGAGGGTGTAGCTGCGCCTGAATCAGCGAATAATGCAGCCTCGGTTGGAGCGATGATTCCGCTTCTTACAATGGGAATACCAGGATCAGGAACCACTGCAGTACTTCTTGGTGCATTGGTGATGCTAGGTGTTAGACCAGGGCCATTATTATTTCAACATAATGGGGAAATGATTTGGGGACTTATTAACAGTATGTTTATTGGTAATATCGTATTAGTCATTCTTAATATATTACTTGTTGGATTATTAGTTAAAATATTAGATACTCCCCCAAAGATACTATATCCGCTTATTCTCGTACTTTCCTTTATTGGAACCTACACATTAAACTATAGTACGATAGATTTCTTTATTCTTATTATCTTTGGATTAATTGGTTTAGGGATGAAGATTTTAAAATTTCCGATTGCACCATTAATTTTGGCAATTATTGTGGGGAGTGATATGGAGCAAAACTTTAGGAAAAGTCTTGTGGCCTCTGATGGCTCCATAAAAATATTCTTTTCATCACCTATCTCCATTGTTCTTATCATCTTGACGTTAGCTTCAATTTTTTACCCAGTGATTGTTAAATATATAAAATCGAGATATGGTAAAAATCAGGAACGTGGAAGCTCTGCTGCTAATTAATTTAAATTAGCGATAAGGGAGTTTATATATGAATAAAAAAAATATATTACTGATGCTTTCACTTGTTATTTATTTGTTATTTATTTCTCCCTTTTTTTTTGATTGGAGTCAAGTGGTTAAAGCATTCGCATTACTAGTAATGATAGAAATATTTTGGATAGGACGGGTATTTTCGATAGCCTATACTTCGTTAATATTAATTATTCTCATTTCATTTCATTTTTTATCATATGAAGAAATTATGAGTTATATGGGGTCAGGGATTGTATGGCTATTGTTTTCTACCTTTATCATTTCTAATGCGTTTATTGAATCAGGGCTTGCCTATCGAATTTCTCTTCATATGTTAAAGTGGTCGAAGGGAAAAGGGAGTCAGCTAGTATTAATCTCATTTATATTGATGTTTGTGCTTTCTTTTTTTGTTCCTTCAAATGTAGGAAGAGGTAGCTTAGTATCCTCTTTGTTAGATAGTATTATATCTAATTTAAAGAAGGTAGGAAGTGTGAAAAATCTATCAAAGGTATTATTCATTGGAATTTCTTACATTATAGCCATATCGGGGGCATTAGTTGCGACAGGAGCTAGTTCTACCATTTATACATTCGGGATGCTTATGGCGGTATCAAATCAATTAAATTACCTCAAATGGTTTTTACTATTTGCTCCTCCTATATTTCTATTTATTATTATTTTATGGCTTATTCTCAAGCTGTTATTTCCACTTGAAAATGTAGACGGAAATGAAATTATTAGCTATATAGATGAACGACTGTCAGGGTTAGGAGCTCTAAAAAAATCCGAGTATAAAATGATCTTAATTATAGGAGTAACCGTATTACTATGGATGCTAGAGCCACTTCATGGCTATTCCATCCCCCAAATTGGTATGCTTGGAGCGATTCTAACCATGCTGCCCTATATAGGATTATGGGATTGGGAAATAGCAAAAACGAAAATTGATTGGGATATGATTTTGTTCTTTGCTTCCACATTGATGCTATCTAATATATTAATCACAACTGGGTCCATTGATTGGTTTGCCAGTGAAATAACATCGATCATATCTTCAAGTTCATCTATCTTAATTCTAGTGATTATGGTAATAATCGTAGCATTTCTTCGAACATTCTTTGTGAATATTTTAGGGTTTATGACAATAGTTATTCCGCTAGCAATTATTGTTGGTCAACATTCAGGGACTATTTCACCACTAATTATGGCAATGGCCGTTTTTTTAACAGGAGTACCTGGATTTTTTTTAATCACGCAATCACCAGTTCATATGATTAGCTATTCATACGGTTATTTTTCTGAAAAGGATTTGCTCCGGACAGGGTTAATAACAGTTGTTTTGTGGATAAGTATTATTCTTCTAGCAGCTTTGTATTATTGGAAGCTAATTATTTAAGAAATGGGGTAAAAATATGACTTGGCTTGTTGAAAAGCAAAAGAGTCAGCAGGAGTTATCTCAAGAATTTTTAGAATTAATGAGAAATCCAGCTATTTTAAAAATTCCAGGTGTACATAATGGGATGGCTGCACTAATAGCAAAAAAAGTAGGATTTCAAGCCCTTTATCTCTCTGGAGCTGCATATACTGCTAGCAGAGGATTACCTGACTTAGGAATAATTTTTTCTAATGAAATCGTGGTCAGAGCAAAGGACATCATCCGATCAACAAACCTTCCCTTGTTAGTAGATATAGATACTGGCTTTGGTGGCATACTAAATGTAGCTCGTACAGCTAAGGAAATGGTAGAAGCTGGAGTTGCTGCGGTCCAAATAGAGGATCAGGAACTGCCTAAAAAATGTGGTCATTTAAACGGAAAAAAACTAGTATCACCAGAAGAAATGGTACAAAAGATAAAAACGATAAAGGAGGTAACCCCTTCTTTAATCGTTATTGCAAGAACAGATGCTAAGGCGGTGGAAGGAGAAGAACAAGCAATAGAAAGGGCAAGAGAATACGTTAGGGCAGGAGCAGATGCAATATTTCCTGAGGCATTAACAAGTAAAGAGGAGTTTGAAAGGATGAGTAAAGAGCTGACGGTACCTTTACTCGCTAACATGACTGAATTTGGGAAAACTCCTTATTTAACAGCAAAGGTATTTGAAGAGCTTGGTTACAGTATGGTTATTTACCCTGTAACATCCTTGCGAATTGCGGCTAAGGCAGTTGAAGAAGTTTTTTCAGTCATTAAAAATGAAGGAACACAAATGAGTGTACTTGATAATATGCAAACTAGACAGGAGCTATATGATACGATAGGCTACTATCAATATGAAGACCTAGATGAGAATATAGCCAAAACAATCTTAGTAAATGACAAATCGTAGCAATATACAATTAGAAAATACAAATCCCCAGCCAAATGATAAATGGCTGGGGATTTTCCTATTGCTTTTTATTTATTCTATTGGGGGATCTGACCACCTGCTTTAGAATATCTTGCATAGAATTCCTGTAGGAATTGGTTAGCAATATTGGCATCATGGATAAAGAGCATGTTTTCATCATTGACGTCATTTCCATTATTACTCCAATTCGTCGATCCGATGACTACCGTTGGATCACTAGTGGTATTCACATCGACAATCATGGTTTTACTATGAAGCTTTCTATCCTCTTGATCTGAATAGACAGGGGCTGGATTGTTCCAGCGAGTATTTGGGTTACCTGTACTGGTTTGACTTGCTGTGCGTCCTGTCATATCTACAGAAGCAGACCACCATTGATTCCAATAGTCTCCGTCAAATACTCCTTTTATATCAAAGCCTGTTTTCGTTCCCTGTAGATCATTATAGGAGCCCTCCCACTTATATTTCAATTCATCGACTAGTCCTTGATCAGACCAAGCAAAGATATCAAAGTAGGTATTATAATCGGCATGATTCTTTATCAAGTCTCTCATTTTTCCAATGGCATTATCGCCAGCAGAGAAATAGACTTCGACGGTTTTTCCACCAACATTAACACTGTGTAGGGTGTTATCTGTTTTACGCGAATGGAAGTTAGACAGAGCAGGGTTTGGTGTCAATGTCGTACTTCCCCACATTTCATCAAATTCCGTCTCATAAACATTTGCTAAATCAGTCGAGTTGATTTCGACGGAGTTTTGTGTGTTTCCACCTAATATGCCATTTTGCATATTGGTATTTGTTCCATAAAGCCCTGTTACGGTATAATTCCAGCTTCCTGTCCAAACCCATTGACCATCGACTAGGACAAATTTATTGTGCATTTGATCAGCTGGTGAATAATAGGTTCCATCTGTTTTTTGTTCAGCGTCGGCAATCATATAGCCAGAATAAGCTGTCGCTCCTACGGTTGTACTTACATAAGGAAAATCACTTGGAGCTGCTGGTAGATTGTAATTAGGTCGTAGGGTTTGATCCTCTACAGCGAACATGATGGAATCAGAGAATACATGGATGTCATCACTTGTTCCGACCACTCCATCTAATCCACGCTCCATTTCTTCTATATAAAGACGCATGGTTTTGTATCGATCTATGTAGTTTGGGTCTGTTGCATCCTTTGCATCAGCGATGATTCGAATATTAATACCCTGTGAGGCTTTTTGCATTAATGCGTTTACTATCTTAGGAAGATTAATTTCATAGGTAGCCATATCGATGGAGGTCGTTGCATTATTTATTCTTTCTAGCAGCCTGTTTTCTAAATTGACATTGTAATTTGCTTTATTACCAGCGGTAGCATAATGATCTAAAGCGCTTTTGTTAAAGTATACATTAATAGCTCCTGGATCATTGGATACATTATGAAGGTTTTCACCTGGTAGGCTAGTTTGGGAATTGTCTAGCTTTGGTGTACCAAATCCAACAGAATAGGCTTGGTTTGACAAAACCCAGTTGGTTGCAGTCGTTCCACTAACTGTTGGATCAATACGTTCCATTGTTGCCTTTGTTGTATTGTCCCCAGCATACCAGCTATCTACTTGGTCAATGAGTAGGCCTGTATTATCCTTTAGTTCAAGGACTTCTCTACTATTACTTAAGTTACCAGTATAGATTAAATTAGCTGTCGAATTTGGTACCGAAGTATCATCTGTCCTTTCTAATAAGTAATAACCGTGTGGAGAAATCGTACCACTTAAGGAAACGCTAGGACTTCCATCTGCTGCAGTTAAAGTCCAGCCAGTTAAGTCAACGGTGGTCGCTGTATTATTATAAAGCTCCATCCATTCATTAGCATAGCTTGTCGTTGTCCCCATCCAAGCGATTTCATTAATGACGACATCACCACTTGTTGTTGCCTGCACAGAGATTTGTGAAAAAGGAATAAAGGTAATTAAAAGTGCAATGAGTCCAATAATACTTAAAGTTTTTTTAAAATTCATCATTAACCCCCTCATACATTCTGTATTACGTGACTATCATACGGAATATTTAAGGTGGACACAAGATTAGGATTTAGCATTTATGTTAATTAGCGGAATATTTATCCATATTAAAGAGGTCCAACAATTATTTGGATAATAGATAGTAGTAAAAGCCTAATATATCAAGTGTTTGTCTATAAAACAGGTATAAAAAAATATTTTCTTAACACACTTAAAAAAATCTTTACAATTATCAATTATGTTAACAAATCCTTATTATTTTGATAAAACCAACTTTACAAATATTCTTTATAGTTAACTTTAGAAAAACGAAAACATAACATAAAATTTTAGGAGGAGTAATAGAATGCCGAAGTTTTTAAGAAATGCTTTATTATTCACGATGATATTAAGTCTTGTTCTTAGCTTAGCTGCATGTTCAAGCGATAATAAAACTGTAGATTCAAAGGAGCAAATGGTTAAAACCGATTTGTCACTTGACGAAATAGTAAAAATGGCAAAGGAAGAAGGTTCAGTTGTAAGTGTAGGGATGCCTGATAGCTGGGCAAACTGGAAGGATACATGGAACGATATCACGATGAAATATGGAATTCAACATAATGATACAGATATGTCTAGTGGAGAAGAAGTAGCAAAATTTGTAGCAGAAAAAGACAAAGCAACTGCAGATATCGGTGATGTTGGAATTTCATTCGGACCTGTTGCTGTACAAAAAGGAGTAACACTTCCATATAAAACATCTTATTGGAATGATGTTCCTTCATGGGCAAAGGATAAAGATGGTAATTGGATGGTTGGTTATCAAGGAACCATTGCAATTATTACAAATAAGAATTTAGTAAAAAACCCACCAAAAAGCTGGGATGACATCCTTAATGGTGATTACAAGGTTGCAGTTGGTGATGTAACAAAAGCATCACAAGCACAAATGGCAGTACTTGCAGCTGCGATTGCACATGGTGGAGATGAAGGTAATATTCAACCAGGAATTGACTTTTTTGCAACATTAGCAAAGCAAAACCGTATTTCAAAGGTAGACGTGAAGCTTGCTAATTTTGAAAAAGGTGAAATAGAAGTTGGACTAGTTTGGGATTTTAATGGATTAAACTATAGTCAACAAATTAATCCTGATCAATTTGTTGTAACGATTCCTCAAGAAGGAAGTGTCGTTAGTGGCTATGCATCAGTGATTAATAAGTATGCACCTCATCCTTATGCTGCTATGCTAACTAGAGAATATATTTTCAGTGATGCGGGCCAAATCAACCTTGCGAAGGGCTATGCACGTCCAATTCGTGATAATGTAAAGCTTCCTGCAGATGTTGCTGCAAAAATGATTCCATTAGGTCAGTATAAAAACGCTAAGCCTGTTAAGGACTATAAGGTTTGGGAAGAGACCTCTAAAAAATTACCACAATTATGGCAAGAGCAAGTATTAGTTCATGTAAATTAGTACAACAAGAATTAGCCCTCTTCTTGGGAGAGGGCTTTTTTTTAAGGGGGGATAAGTGATGAAACAAAAAAGGAAACAGACGATCATGCTACTCCTTGCTTTAATGCCTTTTATATTATTAATCATAGGTTTTGAAATTCTTCCACTCATCTCTTTAATTGCCACTAGCTTTCAGGCTGATGATGGAGTCTCATTTACGTTAAGTCAATATGTAACGAGTCTTACCAATCTCTTTTATGTGCAAGCCATCCGTAATAGCGCATATATCGCTTTTTTTTCTAGTATTATTGGAATTGTTGTCGCGTTATTTGCTGCTTATTCTATTACAACATTTTCGGAAAAGGGAAGGGAACGCATTCTTGTTTTGTCAAATATGACATCCAATTTTGCGGGAATTCCTTTAGCCTTTGCCTATATTATATTACTTGGAAATAACGGAGTATTTACACTTTTATTTCGTGAATTTGGTGGAAATATTTTTTCTAACTTTGATTTATATAGCTGGTCAGGCTTAGTTCTTGTCTATATCTATTTTCAAATTCCTTTAGGTATATTACTATTGTATCCAACCTATTATGGTATTCGTGAGCAGTGGAAGGAAGCTGCCGCCTTACTAGGAGCTTCAACCTTTAAATTTTGGCGTCATATTGGTATTCCTGTCATCCTTCCTGGCGTGACTGGTACCTTTAGTATCTTATTTGCAAATGCGATGGGAGCCTATGCTACTGCCTATGCTTTAGTAGGTAGTAATTATAATCTTCTTTCGATACGGATTGGCTCACTGGTTGCAGGGGATGTAGTGACAAGGCCACAGTTAGGGGCTGCATTGGCCATACTACTTGCTGTAACTATGCTTTTTGCTTTATGGATCAATAATAAAATGATGGTGAAGGTCAGGAGGGATTTACAATGAAGAAGCGTTTGTTTCATCGTAGTTTGATGACCATCATGTTAATCTATTTGTTACTCCCGCTTGTAGCGACATTATTTTACTCCTTTGCAAAAGAGTGGCAGAATACACTTTTACCTCAGTCATGGACTTTACAATGGTTTTCTGATTTATTCCATGATCCACGCTTTATCGATGCACTATGGAATTCATTGTTAATATCGGTGATCAGTGTTACTTTAAGCCTATTTGTTATGCTTCCAACTATCTTTATTGTTATTATTTACTTTCCTCGTTTGGAAAAATTATTAAATATCTTAGTGTTACTACCCTATGCAGTACCAGGAGTGGTAGCGGCAGTAGGATTGATAAGAATTTATTCATCTTGGCCATTTGCTATTTCTGGAACGATTTACATTCTTATCGGTGCTTATTTTGTTGCTATTTTACCCTATATGTATCAAGGAATACGTAATAGTATGAGGACAATTAATGCAGTAGAATTGGTCGATGCTGCAGAGCTATTAGGTGCCAATAAAATGAGTACACTTCGACTTATTATTCTTCCAAATATTTTTCCTGGGGTGATCGTATCGACGTTGCTTTCCTTCTCAATTTTGTTTGGTGAATTTGTGTTAGTAAATATGCTTGTTGGGAGCCATTTTGAAACGATACAAATCTATCTTTACAATCGCTTGAATGAAAGTGGTCATTTGGCAAGTGCTGTTGCGATCTCCTATTTTATTTTTGTACTAATATTGTCAGCAATCTTTACGAAGTTTAGCAAATTCATTTCAAAATTACCTAAAATAGGTTAAAGGTGGTTTTACGATTGAGTTATTTTACAGTAGAAAATACATCGAAATTATATGGTAGTAATCAGGTTTTAAACGATATTTCATTAGAAATCGAAAAAGGTGAATTAGTGACTTTACTAGGGCCTAGTGGCTGTGGAAAGAGTACATTGCTTCGTTGTATTTCTGGATTAACAGAAATGCAGAGTGGGACCTTTACTTTAGATGGACAGGAGATTACCTCTCTTGCACCAAAGGACAGAGAGATAGGGATGGTGTTTCAATCCTATGCCCTGTTTCCTAATATGACCGTATATGAAAATGTAGCCTTTGGCTTAAAAATGTCTGGATTTAGTAAGGCTGAAATAGATGAGCGTGTAAAAGAGATGCTTCAATTAATAGATATGAGTCATAAATTTGCCTCCTATCCCCATGAGCTTTCAGGTGGACAACAGCAACGAGTGGCCCTTGCCCGTTCGCTTGCTGTAAAGCCAAAACTCCTATTATTGGATGAACCGCTAAGTGCTCTCGATGCTAAGATTCGTAAAAGCTTAAGGATGGAGCTTCGTCAGATTCAAAAGGAGTTACAAATGACAACGATTTTTGTTACCCATGATCAGGAGGAAGCCTTAATGATATCCGACAGGGTTTGTGTAATGGATCAAGGAGAAATCGTACAATTAGGAACCCCTGAGGAAATCTATACCTCACCTCGGACAGAATTTGTTGCAAGGTTTATTGGGAATTATAATGTCTTTGCTAGAGATGAATTAATTGATTTATTAGGAGAAAAGGTTCCAACAGGAATGAGCTTCGCGATTCGTCCAGAATCCATTAGACTGACTCAAGAGATGGGAAGCCAAAAGGATATCAAAGGTTGGACCCTACAAGGGAAGATATTATCGGCGACGGTTCTAGGGAATATTTTGCGATATACAGTTGCTATTCAGGGTAAAGAGATCATTGTAGATACCTTAAATGATCATAATAGCTGGTTAAAGGAAGCTACTGAGATACAAATGCTTATTCCCTTTGAAGAATTAAAAGCATTAAAGGAACATAAAGTTACTACAGCCATTTAGTAGATACAGCTTTAGATTAAATACGATGAGGAGAATGGTGATGAACGAACAGAAGAATAAATTAATTATGGTAGTTTTAGATGGTTTAAGTTATAATGTGGCTTTATCTTCAATGGGATACCTGAATCATCTAGTAGAGAGCTCCCAGGCTTCATTTTATAAAGTACTTTCCGAATTGCCTAGCTTATCCCGACCATTATACGAGGTATTATTAACTGGAACACCAAGCTCTGTTAATGGTATTACTGCAAATCACGTAGCACGGTTATCAAAGGAGAAGAGCATCTTCCATTTAGGGATTGAACATGGTTTAACAACGGCTGCTGCTGCTTATTATTGGGTCAGTGAATTGTATAATAAAGCGCCATTTGAACCAATGACCGATCGTGAGCAGCATGATAAAAACCAACCGATTCAGCATGGAAAATTTTATTTTGAAGATTCCTACCCAGATTCGCATCTTTTTGCAGATGCAGAGGATTTACGAAAACGTTGGGAACCAGACTTCCTCTATGTTCATTCAATGGGTATTGATGATGCAGGACATAAATTTGGTTCAGATTCAAAGCAATATCGTGGACAAGCTATTATGGTTGATAGTATGCTAGCAGGTGTACTACCTACTTGGCTGGACGCAGGCTATCAGGTTATTATTACCTCTGATCATGGTATGAATCCTGATGGTCAGCATGGTGGAACAGGGATGGATGTGAGGGAAGTACCGTTCATTTGTATTGGCTCTGATTTTGAACCAGGCATGTATAAGGGAAGCGTACCTCAGCTAACCATTGCTCCTATGGTCTGTCACCTTTTAGGATTGCCACGAACAGACAAAATGATTAGGAAGTCTATTCCTGGATTTAAGCTGAATGAGGATAAGGGGGAAGTGATGTGAAGGTAGACTTTCACTTTCATCTTGAGGAAGGTCCATACTCACTTTCTTGGTTAAGTCGTACAATCCAAGCACTTCATTATACAAATCAAGAAGCTATCTCAGATGAAAAGCACTCCTTATCATGGATCAACAAGCTGATGGAGCAATTAAGCTTGAGGATGAAAGCAGGCTCCTTCTCAAAGGAATGGTTGTTGCGGTATTTGATACACGGACGTGCAAAAGGGATAGAAAAATTTGGTGTAGTGGATCACCTCTATCGATTCCGTGAATTTAAGCCATATTATGAGAAGCATCTGATTCTCGATGAGTCTCCCCTTGGATTACTTCAAAGAAAGTGGCTCGATTTGGTCAGCATTGGTTCGATTGATGAATTTTTAGAAGTAGTTCAAGAAACGGCTAAAGAAGAAGATGGGCTTTCCTATGGAGTAGAAGCAGATTACTTTATTGGTGGAGAAGAGGAGCTTCAACAGCTTTTGAGTCCATACTCCTTAGACTATGTTATTGGTTCTGTTCATTTCTTAGATGGCTGGGGATTTGACAATCCGGAAACAAAGGAAAGGTTTGAACATATTGATTTATTAGAGCTTTACGAGCAGTTATTCGAGACAGTTGGGATGGCTGCAAAAAGTGGGTTATTTGATATTATTGCTCATTTAGACAATTTAAAGGTATATAATTACCGCCCTGCTGAAGCCCTCCTACTTCCCTTTTATAAGGAGGTTGCAGCTACCTTAAAAAAAGCAGATGTCGCTACAGAGATCAATACAGGTCTGGTCTATAGATATCCAGTAAAAGAGATGTGTCCAAGTCCAAGCCTACTACAGATTCTTCATCAATATGGTGTACCAATTACCCTGTCCTCTGATGCTCATTTCCCAGATGATAGTGGCCAATTGATTGATCAGGCAATAGCGCTTGCCAAACAATCAGGCTATCAAGAAATAATATATATAAAAAATAGAAAACGTTTTATTAGCAAGCTATAAAACTAATTCTTGAAAGAAGCCATGAGATCATCAATTTCAGGGCTTTCATCTTCGGTTTCAACAAGACTCCCTCTTCAACACCGTGAGAGGGAGTTGTTTCAATCCAATAAAAAACTTCATCTGAACCAAGACTTCTTTATCAAATTTGCAGGAATATAAATTTTAATAAAGAATAATTATACTCGAGGAGTTATACATATCTTTTTTTAGAAAAAAAAGGAGGAAAAAGGATGGAGAATAAAACAAAAACATCAACGATATTAAAATTTGTATCTGGTGGATTAGAAGCACTATTAGGCATACCTTTTTTAGGTGGCATGATTGTCATAACGTTATTTTGGACACCACTTGCCTTAATGCTAGCATTACATATTGTTACTTTAGTCTTCTCGCTAAAGGAAGAGGAGAAGAAGCATGGTAGCATCTTAGGAATCGTTACATCTGTGATTGGCTGGATTCCATTAGTTGGTATGATTATGCATATTGTTACAGGTGTACTTCTAATAGTCGATGCATACAAAGCTAATGCAGTAGTACAAACAGATGTAGAAACCCACATTCATACCCATACCCACTTAGAAATAAATACAAAAGAAAAGGTAGAAACAAACGAAACTGTTGATACAAATGAAAATGTTGATACAAACGAAACTGTTGATACAAACGAAGCTGATGGTACAAGTGAAACTAAAAAAACAAACGAACCCGTAGAGACAAACAAAAACGAGGAAGTATAAGAGAGTTAAGAATTTGTCAATAGACTCAGAGGTAGGAACTAATACTACCTCTTTTAGTATGCAGATAAAACTAGCAAGCTATTTTTTTTCACTTCTTTTTCCTTTATACATGATATCGCTCTATTAGGAAATAATGATATTCCAAAGGAGTAAAAGCTGATCATATAGGATTTTTAATAGGAACAGGAATTATTATTATAATCGGATTGATTATGATTGATTGGAAAGGATGGAGACCTTATTACTCTACTATTCAATACTATATCATTTTAAACCTTTTATATGACTTTTTGCATTATAAGTATTCCCTGTGGGTCTATCAGGATAATAACGTCAAATTTCTAAATCATACAACGATCTCGTTATTTTTTTACTTTATCATCATGCCAATTGCCATTCTAATATTTTTACAGGGATTCCCAAAGCAAAGAAAATTTCAGATTTTCTATATTATCGCATGGGCTTAATTTCTAATACCATTGAGTGGTTCTTTCATAGAAAGGATATGATTGTCTATGATAATGGTTGGAATATTAGGGATTCTGTTTTCGGTTTTTAAATAATAAAGAGAGGCATTGTAAACAAACTACAATGCCTCTTTAATACCTAATAAGATAATTGTTTTTTATCCTTTTTGCTATAATGAACAAGCAAATAAACGAATGGGGTATCTAATATAGAAATGATAAATTTAAAAACGTATTGAGTAATGATTAGAGTGATAAGTGCGGATAGAGGCATGACACCATAAAAAGCAATCGTGATGAATACTGTGGTATCAATCAATTGACTAAGCATGGTTGAAGCATTATTTCTAAGCCAAAGTTTTTTATCTCCATGCTTTTCCTTGAATTTATGGAATACCAACACATCAAGGTTTTGGCTAATCACATATGCAGTTAAGCTTGCAATCATAATTCTAAAGCTACCACCTAGAATGGTTTGAAATTCCCCTTGTGCATGAAAGAAAGGTGCTGGGGGTAATTTGATCGCAATGAGAACAAACATACTAACCACTAGCTGGGTAATGAATCCAGAGGTCACTGTTTTTCTTGCCGCATCTTTTCCATATACTTCACTGATTACGTCTGTTATAGGATAGGTTAGAACATAAACGATTGCAGCTGCAGGAAGCACCACCAACCCCCCCATATCAAATAGCTTTACACTTATTATATTTGAAATGATTAATAGACCAACAAATAATGCATTAAGGTATAATATCATCTTACTTCATCCTCTCATTTAAGTTATTTTGACTCTTTTGTGTGATATATTGATCTAATCCACGTTTTCTTAGCTTACAGGCAGGACATTCTCCACAGCCATCAGCAATCATTCCGTTATAGCAGGTCAAGGTTTTAGTACGAACATAGTCGAAAGCTCCAAGCTTATCAGCTAACTCCCAGGTTTGGGATTTATCTAACCACATGAGGGGTGTATGAATAACAAAATCATAGTCCATCGACAGATTTAACGTCACATTTAAGGATTTAATAAAGGAATCTCGGCAGTCAGGATAACCGCTATAATCCGTTTCACTTACACCAGTGATGATGTGTTTAGCACCTCGCTGCTTTGCAATAATAGCAGCAAAGGATAGAAACAGTTGATTTCGCCCATCAACAAAGGTGTTTGGTAGTTCTCCTTCCTTTTGCTCGATGCAAACTCCTTCCCTAGTAAGAGAGCTTGGTGCTAGCTGATTAAGAAGGGATAAATCTAGGACAGTGTGTCTAACACTCTGCTCCATTGCAATCGAGGCAGCCACTTCAATTTCCAATCGATGTCTTTGGTTGTAGTCAAAGGTAATTGCTTCTACCTCTTTAAACTGCTTCTTTGCCCAGATTAAGCATGTCGTACTATCCTGTCCTCCACTAAAGACAACAATTGCTTTCTCATTTTTTAATTGCACAATAAAAAAACTCCTTTCAGATAGAAAGAGAGTGTTCTAGTATCATAGATTCCTATAAAAACAAAAAAACCATATCCTAAGGATACAGGTTCTTCCTTAGTTTTTTATAGAGGGTTTAGCTAGAACCTCTCCTGCACAATATCATGCAGAATTATTTTTTAATTTTTTTTACAACAAAAATCATAACACAAAAAACACGCATTTGCATTAATTTTTTTAATGATAGATAAAGATAACTTGGTTCAGATGGAGTTTTTTATCTCCACCTGAACCTAAGCACCCATAGGGCACAAGTCACACTAAATGCTAAAGCATTAAGTCGTGCTATGCCGCCCTTATTTCGAGGATTGAAACAACTCCCTCTTACGGTGTTAAAGAGGGAGTCTTGTTGAAACCGAAGATAAAGGTGAAAAAGTTTTTTAAAATAAATTAAACTTTTTTATTTGACTATAGGGAAAAAACGTTTTATTATATTAATATCTACTGTAAACGTTTACAGTAAATTTGGAGGCAAAGGTATTGAATGGAGGAGACGGCAGTGAGTAAACCGACAATTAAAGATGTAGCAAAATATGCAAAAGTATCCATAGCAACTGTCTCCCGAGTCATCAATAACAGTCCTCTAGCTTCCGAGGATTCCAAAAGAAAAGTATTAAAGGCGATAGAGGATTTAGGCTATCAACCCAATGCACTTGCAAGGGGATTAGTCAGTCAAAAGTCAAATTCAGTGGGTATCCTTATTCCTGATGTATCGAACCTTGTTTTTGCAAAGGTTTTTCGAGGTATGGAGGATGCTGTGCATCAACACGATAGCAATGTATTTATTTGTAATACGGATGCAAACAAGGATAGAATGCTTCGTTACATCAAATTTCTACGAGAAAAACGAGTAGAAGGGGTTATCTTCACTAGTGAAGAGGTGACGGAAGAATATTTTGAAGCACTTAAAAGTTTAAAGGTTCCTGTTGTGCTAGTGGCTACTGAAGCTCCAAAATACAAGCTTCCTGCAGTAAAGGTAAACGATTATCAAGCGGTGAAGGATGCAATTAACTATTTAATAAAGCATGGTCATAAAGAGATTGGCATGATAAGTGGACCTTTACAGGATAAAATCGCTGGGGAGCCTCGTTACCAAGGCTATAAGGATGCACTAGCGGAAAATGGTATCAGCTTTTACGCTGAAAATGTTACATATGGTGACTATCGATTTCAAAGTGGACGTAAAGGATTTAAAGAATTAATAAGCCGTAACGATGCAATCACCGCTATTTTTGCAAGTAGTGATGAAATGGCAATTGGTGCAATCGTAGAAGCCAATAAAATGGGCTATAAGGTGCCTGAGCGTCTATCAGTGATTGGCTATGATAATGTCCGTCTTTCTGAAATGTCTAATCCTGCTCTAACTACTATTGATCAATCCTTATATAATATGGGCTATAAAGGTGCTGAATTACTATTTGATTTAATTGAAAAGAATCAGAAACAAAGCATTGATATGTATACAGGAGAAACCATTTACATTTTGCACGAGATTGTGGAAAGAGAATCT
Organism: uncultured Bacillaceae bacterium; assembly: GCA_964514395.1. Classification (GTDB taxonomy): domain Bacteria; phylum Bacillota; class Bacilli; order Tepidibacillales; family Tepidibacillaceae; genus CAZEQK01. Next base: position 12,170 of record CAZEQK010000002.1, on the reverse strand, counting down.
GTTAACACACTGAGAGAAAAGAGGTAAGCTATTATTTTTTATTTCTACTGTAAACGTTTACAGTAGAGGGGTTATATTCTGTGCTTATGAAACGAGAAGCATAGTGAAAAAAAGATAGATTGGAAGCGGTGAAAAGTTAGATGAAATTTGTACGTAAATATTGGCTTGAAATAACAATGTTTATCCCATTGATTCTTTACATTTTTTATTTCACGCTAATACCAGTTTTTCAGACCATACTTATTAGCTTTACAAATCAAGTTACTCAAGCATTAACCTTGGATAATTATAGGCAATTATTTTCGAGCATTAATTTTAACACAGCATTATTTAATACAATTTTTATTACGATTATTGGAATTATTCTACAATTAACGATTGCATTAATTATTGCACTGATACTAAAGCAAAATTTTGCTGCGCGTGGATTTTTCCGATCCGTGATGCTAGTACCAATGGGGGTACCTACATTAGTTTCAGGTGTAACCCTATTATTTATCTTTGGACAAACAGGCTATTTTAACGAACTTCTATTTCGTTTAGGACTTATTCATACACAGCCCTTTTGGTTAGGCGGTGAATTAATCACTCTATTTGTCATTATTTTTGCTGATATGTGGAAGGTTTTGCCCTTAACCATTCTGTTATTGCTTGCTGGATTAGAAAGTATATCTGACGATGTTTATGAAGCAGCATCTATTGATGGAGCTAATCGCTGGAAGACCTTTTGGGGGGTCACTCTCCCATTACTTCAGCCATCTATTACAATGGCAATCATATTAAGAGCAATTGATTCATTTCGTATCTTTGAGTTGCCATTGGTTATGGCAGGGAAAAATGCACCTGTCTTATCTACCTTTGCCTATGAGGCGTTTCAACGTAGTCAGTTTGGGTTATCTGGTGCGGCTGCAACTATTTTATTAGCAATTATCGTTATTTTTATTCTTTTATATATGATCTTTGTCGAACGTAAAGAAAGGAGGGCATGACCATATGAATACAAATAAGAAAAATAAATCCTTCAAGATTGTGGTCTATTCTCTTCTAATCATGTTTACCTTTATGATGATTACACCTGTTTATATTTTAGTAAAGGTTTCAATCAGTGATCCAAAAGAGGTGAATACAGACCATCCGACATTCTTGGTTCACCACCTGTCCTTTCAGCATTGGTTTGATATATTGACCTCTGATAAAAAAAATGACCAAGGACTAACTGAATATCATATAACGAAGGAGCAGTATCTCCTTCATGGTGAGGATGGTTCTAGCTTAACCCTCACTCCGAAAAATAACTACACCATTAATGGGGTTTTTCGTAACATAACGCTAGAAAATGGGAAAAGCATCACACTGAGCTTGAAGGATATAGAGGAATTACGAAATTATAGTAAGACAACGAAAACCTTTTTTGGTGAAAAAACGTTTGCTAATTTATATGCGCCTCTGTGGAAAAGCTTTAGTGTCGCTAGTTTAACAACCATTATTGGAATCATCCTGGCTGCACCCGCCGCATTTGTCATTTCACGAATGCCAAGGGCAGTTAAATATTCCGTTATTTTATCGTTATTATTTACACGAATGTTTCCAGATGTCGGGATTGCTTTACCGATTGCAGCTAGATTTATCTCCTGGCATCTTACCGATACAACGATTGGATTAGTACTCGCCCATCTCATACCAAACCTACCATTTTTGGCTTGGATCTTAGTTGGGACCTTTGAAGTAATACCTGTAGACCTAGAAAAAGCAGCGATGATTGATGGGGCGAACCGAATCACTGCTCTAGCAAGGATTGTTTTTCCAATCGCTGCATCGGGGATTGCTGTTGGTTCGATGTTTGTATGGTTAAATTCCTGGAATGAATTTATTTATGCTAGATACCTATCTAGTGTGGCAAGTACATTGCCAATCAAGACCTATGAGGTTATTACAACCGGAAGTTTCTTTACTGCTGCTGCTTATTCAACAATACTGACGATTCCGGTGATTATAATAACATTTATTCTACAAAGATACTTACAGTCTGGCATGCTGTCAGGTGCTGTAAAGTAGAAGATCATTTTAAGGGGGCTTATAAAAGTGAAAAATTTAAGAAGATGGCTTATGATTACATTGGCAATCATGATGGTTGCATCCATTGCTTTAACAGGTTGTGGAAAGGCAAATACAACCAATCAAACAAAACAAGCAGTAGATCAACCTAAGAAGGATGTAACATTAAATGTGGCATTTGGTTTAAGTGACAACGAATGGGAATTATTTAGAAACGAGATTTTACCAGCTTTTAAACAAAAAACTGGTATAACCGTAAAGGCAGTTGACTTAAAGCAACAGGATCTTATTAACAATCTTACAGCACAAGAAAAATCAGGTAACCTTACCTTAGATATGTTTGCACAGGATGTAAACTCACTATCTGGATTAGTTACACGTGGTTTAGTACAAGATTTATCAGCTTATAAAGATCAAATTCCATCAACAGTAATTCCAGGAATGGTACAGGCATCAACATTTGATGGTAAACTATTATTTTTACCTTATCGTCCAAATGTAGAAATCGCATTCTATAATGAAAAGAAATTCCAGGAAGCTAATTTAGCGGTTCCAAAAACCTGGGATGACCTTTTAGCAGTAGCAAAAGCATTTAATGATAAAACTGGACAGGGTCGAGTTGCAATCAAAGCTAATTTACAAGGTGACAATATTCTACACATCTTCGATTATATTAAAGAGGCTGATGGAGATCCATACGTATTGAATGATGAGGGAAGCATTAAAGCATTTAAATTTATGCAGGAATTATACCCATATTTAAACAAACAGAGCACTACAGCAAACTGGGATACGATGAATAAATACCTTGATCAAGATAGTGTTTATTTAGGTCAAAACTGGCCTTTCTATATTCCTCAATTCCATAAAGAAGGAAAAACTGAAATTAAGGCATATAGCGGTTGGTCTGGACCAGTTAAAGAATCCCATGTATTAGGTGGATCTGTTATTGGTATTCCAAAGGGCTCAACAAAAGTAAAAGAAGCAATTGAGTTCACAAATTACTTAATGTCAAAACCAGTACAAGAATTGCTAGTTAGCCAATTAGCATGGCCTGCTGTCCGTTCTGATGCTTATGGACAAGTACAGGGCTATCAAAAACCATACTTTGTAGCTATTAAAAATGCACTACAAAACGCAGAACCTCGTGGTAACAAACCATATTGGGATGATGCTCAACAAATCTATCTAGATGCATTCCAAAAAGCAGTAATCAACCAACAGGATGTTAAGACAACATTAGACGCAGCAGCGAAACAATTACAAGCGTTGAAGGATAAATCAACAAAATAACTCAACTTATATAGCAGCAGGTGGTTAAAAGTGGGAAAAACAAAGGAATTAGAAAAAAAATATAAAAAACCGATATACCCTTATGACGAGTGGAAAATTGTTGAGCATTCTTTTGATGTGGAAACAAATTTACAGGATGAAACGATTTTTGCTTTAGGAAATGGATATATTGGTTTTAGAGGGAATTTTGAGGAAGGCTATTATGGCCCTCCTCAATCCTCTGTAAATGGAACCTATATAAATGGTTTTCATGAAGCTGAACCAATTATCTATGGTGAAACAGCATATGGCTATGCAAAGAATGCTCAAACAATGCTAAATGTAACGGATAGTAAGATCATTAAGCTTTATTTAGAGGACGAACCATTTAATCTATTTACTGGGGAAATAATCGAATATAAGCGAACATTAGATATGAAGGAAGGTATCCTGCTAAGGGACATGATTTGGAAATCGCCAAAAGGAAAGCAGATTCAGATTTCCATTCGTAAGCTTGTCTCATTATCGAATAAGCATCTAGCAGCTATCTCTTATTCTGTGATACCACTTAATTTCAATGGTGAAATTAGTATTCTTTCAGCAATAAATGGTGAAGTGAAAAATCAAGTGTCGACCGGAGATCCAAGAGCTAGTTCGGTTTTATCAGAACAGGTATTGCATACGCTAGAGAAATTAAATGAAGAAAGTTATGGAGCAATCAAGCAAAGGACGAATAACACACAATTTACTTTAGTCTGTTCTATGGAAAATGAGCTTGTTACATCGAATGAATATACGATGTCCACCATTGTGGAAGATCAATTTGTTGGGAAAAAATATATTATCGATGCCAAGCAAAGCCAATCGATTCAACTATCTAAATTCATTAGCTATGTGACGACAATCGATTATACAGAGGATAAATTAGCTGAGTTAGGAAAGAAGATTGTCTCAACAGCCAAACAAGTAGGCTTTAAAGGTTTAATTGATGAACAAGAGCAGTATCTTGCACGTTTTTGGTATAAAAGTGATGTAGAAATTAAAGGGGATGCTGCGATACAGCAGAGTATTCGTTTTAATCAGTTTCATTTACTTCAGTCCGTCGGGAAAGATGGCAAAACCAATATTGGAGCAAAGGGATTAACAGGGGAAGGCTATGAAGGACATTATTTTTGGGATACAGAAATTTATGTTTTTCCTTTCTTTTTATACACCAATCCTGAAATTAGTAAAAAGCTTTTAGAATATCGTTATCATATATTACCTAAAGCAAGACAAAGGGCAAACGAAGTCGGACAAAAGGGTGCATTATATGCTTGGAGAACGATAAATGGAGAAGAAACCTCTGCTTATTATCCAGCAAGTACAGCCCAATACCATATCAATGCCGATATTGCTTATGCAATAAAAAAATATATGAATGCAACCGATGATTTTGCTTTTTTTGTAGAAAAAGGAGCAGAAATACTCTTTGAAACAGCCAGATTATGGATAGACTTGGGCCATTATTCTAAAAGAAAGGGCAGCAGGTTTTGTATCCATGAGGTAACTGGACCGGATGAATATACTGCCCTAGTTAATAACAATGCTTATACCAATATCATGGTAAAGGATCATTTAGAATATGCTTATCAGATGGCGACATTAATGAAGGCAAGATTTCCAAAGGGATATGAAGCATTAGTTAAGAAAATTGGTTTAGAGTCAGATGAGTCTCAGAATTGGGAAAAGGCCGCAGCTTCGATGTACATTCCTGATGATAAGGAACTTGCCATTATTCCACAGGATGATTCTTTTCTGGATAAACAGGTATGGGATTTTGAAAACACACCAAAAGAGAATTATCCATTATTATTGCATTACCATCCTTTAGTTATTTATCGTCATCAAGTCTTAAAGCAAGCAGATCTTGTGTTGGCATTGTTTCTACAGGGAGACCGTTTTTCTTTAGCGGAGAAGAAACGTAATTTTGATTATTATGAACCAATTACAACCCATGATTCTTCTCTATCTACCTGTATTTATGGTATTGTTGGGGCAGAAATAGGCTATATAGAAAAGGCCTATCATTACTTCTTATGCACGGCTAGAATGGACTTAGATGATATTAACCATAACGTGAGGGATGGCATTCATGCAGCGGCGATGGCAGGGGCTTGGCTCGTCATCGTTAACGGTTTCGCTGGCCTTCGTGAATATAATGGCAGTCTTTATTTAAAGCCAATCGTACCAGATGGCTGGGAGGAATATCGCTTCAAAATAACCTTTAAAAATCGTCTGATTGATGTTCATGTTTTAAGAGATCAAGTTGAATATCTACTATTAGAAGGCGATACCATTGAAATCTATCATCAGAAGCAATCTATTCTACTTGAACAAAATAAGAAGATGGTTGTAAAAAAGGGAACTAAAATAGAAGCAGTTATCTTTGACCTAGATGGTGTTATTATAGATACAGCCGAATTTCATTATTTAGCATGGAAGAAGCTAGCAGATGAATTAAATATTCCCTTTGATCGGGCATTTAACGAAAGATTAAAAGGAATAGGAAGACTAGAATCACTAGACATCATTCTACAGCAGAGCAATCAAACCTATTCTGATGAAGAAAAAATGCTTTTAGCCAAGAAGAAAAATGAGTATTATCAATCAATGATTCAAGTTATCTCTCCTAAGGATGTCCTGCCTGGGATTAAAGTATTACTTGTAGACCTAAAGGAGCATAGTATTAAGATTGGCTTAGCATCAGCGAGTAAGAATGCCTTTGCTGTTATCGAGCAGCTAGAGCTTAGGGATTATTTTGATTATATGGTTGATGCAGCAACAGTTAAAAAAGGAAAACCTGATCCGGAAATATTTATGACAGCAGCCGATAAATTAGAAATTCCTTATGAAAATTGCATAGGAATTGAAGATTCCCAGGCTGGGATTACTGCCATAAAGTCCGCAGGAATCTATGCAGTTGGCATAGGAAAAGAAGAAGATTTAAAGGATGCTGATTGGCTCATAAAAGATACGACAGGCTTAAGCTATGAGGTGCTAATCAAGCAGTTTTCCAAAGAAGAATAGAAACGAAACTACCGACTATCATTAGTCGGTAGTTTCGTTTTACTTTAATAAGTAATTAGCTAGTGCCCTTTGTACATCATAGATATTTTTATCCTTCTTAAACTCCTTGATGATTGGATCATGGGTACTAGAAATCCAAATCTTAAGCTCAGCATCCATATCGAAGTGTCCTGCTGTCTCTACACTGAAATGTGTAATGCTCTTATAGGGGATAGAGTGATATTCTACCTTTTTACCAGTCATCCCTTGCTTGTCAACTAATATTAGACGCTTATTGGTAAAGACAAAGAGATCTCTGATGATTTTATATGCCTTTTCTATTTCTTCTTGGTCAGCCAGAATCTTTTCAAAGTCCTGTTCAAGCTTTTGAATATCAATCTCTGATGCATGGCCAAGCATACCGCTTAACAATCCCATTTATGATTCCTCCTTATCTCTAAATGTTCATAGCATTGGAATAGCTTTTTGACTCTTTTTATCATATTACATGATAGATAAGCTTAGAAGTATATATTTTTTTACAAATAGATAGAAATTGTTATATCATAGGAATATGAGCTAGCGTATATAATATATTAAATAGCTTTCAATCCTAAGGGGTGAATAACATGGATAATTATGTGAAGGTGGCAGTCCTTGATAATGAAATAGAATCACAAATTTTAGATGATATCCTATCAGAACAGGATATTCCCCATATCATTCGATCCTATTACGATGATGTCTATGGTAACCTGTTTCAAATATCGAATGGCTGGGGAAGCGTTTATGCACCAAAGGAATATGAGCAGGAAATAAAAGAGACCCTCGAAGAAATTCGTAAGGGTGCTGAGATTTTTGAAGAAGATATCTAAATGAAATCCCCATGTTATTCAAACATGGGGATTTCTTTATTTATGCTTATACTACTTTTGTTGTCCATGCTTCAAGATTCCAGATGTCAGTTACAATATCCTGATAAAATTCTGGTTCGTGACTAATCAATAGAATATTGCCCTTGTATTCTTTTAGGGCACGCTTTAGCTCCTCCTTGGCATCTACATCCAAGTGATTGGTAGGTTCATCTAATACCAATAAATTCGTCTCTTTATTGATTAACTTTGCTAAGCGTACCTTTGCTTTTTCACCACCACTAAGGACAACAATCTTGCTTTCAATATGTTTTGTCGTGAGTCCACATTTAGCGAGGGCTGCACGAACCTCATATTGAGTATAGGCAGGGTACTCCTCCCAAAATTCTTCAATACAGGTTTTATTATTTTTATCCTTCATTTCCTGCTCAAAATAACCGATATGAAGATAATCACCTAATTCTACGGTGCCAGAGAGTGGCTTCTTTACACCAAGGATACTTTTTAATAGGGTTGTTTTACCAATACCATTGGCTCCGATGATGGCAATTTTTTGACCACGTTCCATTTGTAGATTTAATGGACTAGAAAGCGGCTCATCATAGCCAATGACTAGCTCCTTTGCTGCAAAAATTAATTTGCCTGAAGCACGAGCTTCCTTAAATTGAAATTGAGGCTTTGGCTTTTCCTTTGCGAGTTCAATGACATCCATCTTATCTAATTTTTTCTGTCTAGACATCGCCATATTTCTTGTGGAAACACGTGCCTTGTTTCTAGCAACAAAATCCTTCAATTCATTGATTTCCTGTTGTTGCTTTTTATATGCAGATTCTAACTGCTGTTTTTTTGCTTCGTGGGTTTGAAGAAAATTATCATAATCCCCTACATATCTATTTAACTCTTGGTTTTCCATATGATAGATAAGGTTTATGACACTATTAAGAAATGGAATGTCATGGGAAATGATGATAAAGGCATTTTCATATTCCTGAAGGTAGCGCCTTAGCCATTCGATATGTTGTTCGTCAAGATAATTGGTAGGCTCATCTAACAGGAGGATATCTGGTTTTTCAAGTAATAGCTTTGCAAGTAACACCTTTGTTCTTTGTCCGCCACTAAGATCGTCTACATCCTTATCAATCCCGATATCGATTAATCCTAAACCACGAGCTATTTCTTCTACCTTCGCATCTATCGTATAAAAATCATTATTTGTTAACATATCCTGAATGACACCGACTTCCTCAAGGAGCTGCTCTAATTGCTCTGGTGTTGTGTCTGCCATTGTTTCATACATCTTATTCATATCTGCTTCAAGATTGAAGAGATATTGATAAGCACTTTTTAGCACATCGCGAATGGTCATTCCTTTTTCAAGAATGGTGTGCTGGTCTAAATAACCTACACGGACTTGCTTTGCCCACTCGATTTCACCTACATCAGGCTCTAGTTTCCTCGTTATTATATTCATGAAAGTAGATTTGCCTTCACCATTGGCACCGATTAGTCCAATATGTTCACCCTTTAAAAGTCGAAAGGAAACATCCTCAAAAATAGCTCGTTCTCCAAAACCGTGACTTAAATTTTTTACTGATAATATACTCATTTTGAACACCCTTCTGCGATATACTTCGTTCTCAAAAAATATGATAACATACAAAGTAGATTATACACGAATTTAAGATAGAGTGAAACTGCATTTGGATGGGGTTTTATACTCCACCTAGATGCTATTCTTACTATGTAGAAGATGGAGTATTAGCAACGGTTAGTTATCGAATAAATGGTAGAATTAAATAAAAGGAGATGGTGAGCTTGATGAATAAAGAGGTGGTACTGATTACTGGTGCATCAAGTGGTTTTGGTTTGTTATTTGCCATTGAATTAGCAAAAAGCAATTATCACGTCATTGCAACAGTCCGTAATCCATCTAGAGAAAACGAGCTACAAAAGGCAATTAGAGAGAATAAACTAGAGAATACGCTCAAGGTGCATTCATTAAATGTAACAAAGACTGATTCTATTTCTGAGCTGAAAAGTTTTTTAAATGATATTGGTCAAGTTGATGTGTTGATTAATAATGCAGGCTATGCCGATGGGGGATTTTTAGAGGAGGTGGCCGTTGATGATTATCGTAAGCAATTTGAGACCAATCTATTTGGCTTAATTGCGGTAACTCAAGTGGTCATTCCTTTCATGCGAGAAAAACGCAAAGGGAAAATCATTAATATTAGTAGTATCAGTGGTAGAATAGGTTATCCAGGCTTATCCCCATATGTTTCCTCAAAGTTTGCAGTTGAAGGACTTAGTGAAGCCTTAAGACTTGAATTAAAGCCTTTTGGAATCGATGTTGCTATCGTTGAGCCTGGTTCCTATAAAACGAAAATATGGCAAAAGGGTCAGGAGATTATTACGAAAAGGATTAATGAAGAGTCACCCTATTATGCCTATATAAAAAAAATCGAAAAGAAAATAGCAAAGAATGAGAAAGACTTCGGCGATCCGATCGAGGTGGTAGCCTTGGTAAAGGATCTAGTTCAAAGACAAGAGATAAACAAACTACGGTTTTCTATTGGTAAAGGAGTAAAAGCAGCAATCCTACTTAGAGGATTATTACCTTGGAAATGGTGGGAAAAGCTAATTCTAAAGAGTAAAACCGAGTAAGTGATATGAGTTTTGTGGAGAAAAGCAAAAAAGCAGATGAAATTCTGCTTTTTTTTTACTTATAGTGTAGAACCATGTAAAAATAAAAAGGATTAACAAATTATTTGTCAAATTATTAATATTATGGTAAATGTCTAATATTTAACAAGTAGTGAAGACAAATAACAAGGAAATCTTCTTTTCTGCTTGATTCAACCGGATCAAGCTTTTATTGTGTTCACTATATAAAAGTAGAATTTTTAGGGGGAAATAAAAATGAAAAAAATAAGCATTATCGTTTTATTATTTAGTCTTGTAGCTATTGGTTTTGTACCATTTACCACACTGGTACATGCAGAAAATGCGGTAAAGGTAGAAATGAATGGGGAACTGATGACCTTTCCTGATCAACAGCCAATCATTAATCAGGATGGAAGAACCATCGTTCCAGTTAGATTTGTTGCAGTCGGTTTAGGGGCATATATCGCTTGGGATGGTCAAACCCAAACAGTTACTATCAGTAAAGGAAGCGACACCATCAAACTAACCATCGGTGAAAAACAGGCAACAAAAAACGGCCAAGTCTTAACCTTTGATACCTCGGCAAGTATCGTCAATAGTCGAACCATGGTTCCACTTCGTTTTGTATCTGAAGGCTTAGGGGCATATGTCGCTTGGGATGGAGCTACAAAGACTGTCATTGTAAAGACAAAGGCACAGGATACAACAGGAAGTCAAACAGGAGGTACAGCATACACCCCAAATGGGGATGATGTATTTACAAAAGCAAATATTACGGACTTAACCAATATTTATGATCCAAATGTTGAGCCATATGGCTATAAGGTAGTAGATCACACCATCCAACTCTACGATTTTAGTGATTATAGTGGAAATACGAATAAATATCATATCCTAGAAGGAACGATGAATCCTAATATCAACACCCAAGTATATAACGTAACCAGGGCGTTAATTGGAAAAGAGGGGTATGTAGGAATTACCTACCCGAATGAAAACGCAGTAATCAGATATGGCTATAATGAAACAGGGGTAAACAATGATATCACCTTCTTTACTTTTGACTTTAATGAAAAACTATATTATAGTGCGAAACGAGATTGGCAGGATGATAGATTTAGCGACAAGGTAGTATTTGAATTAGAATTATATCGTTTATATGAATCAGCAGCAGATGGGTATGTAAATGACTATTACAAGCAAAGATTACATGATGCAATCATTGGCATTTTTGGGAAAGAGACAGGGGAGAAGGTCTTTAATGAGATTTTATATGAATACAATGATTTAGTCACACATCCGCCTGAAGTCATTAGAAGAACTTATAAAATAGATAATGTTCAAGTCGATGTAGGAAACACAGGCAGGGATATGACATTACATTTTTTCTTTAGTTATATTAAATAGAACCTGTAGTCAAACATAAATTTGAAACAACCTAACGGGAGGAGGTTTATATGTTATACAAGAAACTACTAACCTTTCTATTTATTCTGATTCTATTATTTACCTTTATTCCTTTTCAAAAAGGAAAAGCATCTACTTGTAGTAAGCCAACAAGCTATGCAGGGGTATTTACAAGCTATGATAAATTTAAGGAGTATGTAAAAAGCGCAGGATATCCAGATTCTATAAACGTCTTTGGAGTAGATAAAGACGGCAAAACAGGATATTATGAATTTTATCCTAACTTTACTACCTATCAAAATTATGATGGAGATATTGTATATGGTAATCAAATAAATGTTATAGGAAACGAACAAAGAACATCGGCTTGTACAGGAAAAAATGAATGGAGATATTTAGGGTTTACCTCAGGTGGACAACCCTATGATAATAACTATTTTCCTAATGTACAAGGCACAACCACACATCAATAAACAACCCACCTATCGCAGATTTTCATTTAAAAGAACTGTTAAGGTTAGGGATAATAGATATTTAAATATATAAAATAGAAATTTTAGGAGGAAATGATGAAATGAAAAAAATAAGTATTATCGTTTTATTATTTAGTCTCGTAGCTATTGGTTTTGTACCATTTACCACACTGGTACATGCAGAAAATGCGGTAAAGGTAGAAATGAATGGGGAACTGATGACCTTTCCTGATCAACAGCCAATCATTAATCAGGATGGAAGAACCATCGTTCCAGTTAGATTTGTTGCAGTCGGTTTAGGGGCATATATCGCTTGGGATGGTCAAACCCAAACAGTTACTATCAGTAAAGGAAGCGACACCATCAAACTAACCATCGG
>CAZEQK010000001.1:0-158398 GCA_964514395.1 uncultured Bacillaceae bacterium | reverse complement strand
TGGTATCAAAAGTGGCAAGGGATTTTATGATTATACCAAATAGTAGAGCAAAGCTACTCCACCTGAACCAAGTCTTCTTTATAAAAAAATTTTTGGAGGCGATACGATGGATAGGGAAGTCGTAATCATTGATGCAGTTCGCACACCAGTAGGAAAAAGAAAGGGCTCTCTTCGGAATACGCATCCTGTCAATATGGCAGCTAAAGTATTAGATGAAGTGGTAAAAAGAGCAAAAATCGATAAAGCGCTTGTAGAGGACATTGTAATTGGTTGTGTATCTCCTGTACTTGAACAGGGGTTTAATATTGGTAGATTATCAGCATTAGATGCAGGATTCCCAGTGGAGGTTCCAGCCGTTCAAATTAATAGAATGTGTGGCTCTGGACAACAGGCGATACATTTTGCAAGTCAAGAGATACTCTCAGGAGATATGGATATCACGATCGCTGCAGGGGTAGAGAACATGACAAGGGTACCTATGTTTAGCGATGGAAATGATAGTACAATCCCTAAGTCCCTACATGAAAAACATGAATTAGTGTGGCAGGGAATATCTGCTGAACTCATTGCAGAAAAATATGGATTGACCCGTGAGCAGCTAGATGAATTTTCATATAATAGTCATCAACGTGCCTTAAAGGCGATAAAAGAAGGAAGATTCACAAGAGAAATTGTTCCGATAGAAGGTGTAGATAAAGAAGGGAATTCCGCATTATTTTCAGTAGATGAAGGGCCAAGGGAAGATACTACGTTAGAAGCATTAGCAGGGCTAAAGCCTGTTTTTAAAGAGGGTGGAGTAATCACTGCTGGGAATGCCAGTCAAATAAGTGATGGCGCGGCTGCAATGCTGTTAATGGAGCATGGAAAGGCAAAGGAGTTAGGATTTAAGCCCCGCGCAAGAATTGTTAGTCGTGCAGTTGTGGGTTCTGATCCCAAATTAATGCTTGACGGTGTTATACCTTCAACAAAAAAGGTATTAGAGAAAGCTGGTTTGACAATTGATGATATAGATGTAGTAGAAATCAATGAGGCATTTGCACCTGTTGTCTTAGCTTGGCAAAAAACTTTTGGGGCAGATTTAAATAAGGTTAATGTAAATGGTGGAGCCATCGCTTTAGGTCATCCACTTGGTGCTACTGGTGTAAAATTAATGACAACACTACTACATGAATTGGAAAGAATGAATGGTCGCTATGGTTTACTGACTATATGCATTGGACATGGCATGTCTACTGCTACTATTATTGAAAGAATGTAGACTCTGCCAATGAAAATTTGCATTTAAAATGATTCATAGTTATCGTGAAAACAGTAGATGATAGAGAATAGAAGGATAAGGTGTCATGGACTTATGTTCATGACATTTTTATCCATCTAAAGCAGATAAAATAAAAAAGAGGATTTCTTTGTTTTTTTCGGAATATCTAATATAGGGAAACACAGGAACAATAATTGTGATAGGAGGACTATATACATGTTACTTGACGGTATAAGAATTTTGGATTTTTCCCAGTATATTCCCGGTTCCTATGCTAGTTTAAGACTAGCGAAACTTGGAGCAGAGGTTATAAAAGTAGAGCCACTAACTGGTGACCCGACAAGATATTTTGGAAAAGAAAAGGAAGCAACAGGTGTTATCTTTGCTGCAAATAACCGTTATAAAAAAAGTATTTGTATTAATTTAAAAGAGATAGAGGGAAGTCGTATAGCGAAAGAGCTTATCCAGCATGCGGATATCGTAATAGAGAATTTTCGTACTGGTGTAATGGAGCGATTTGGCCTTCATTATGAAAGAATAAAAGAATTAAACAAAGGGATTATTTATCTATCTCTTTCAGGATATGGGCAAAATGGCGCTATGTCTGCATTTGGCAGTCATGATTTGAATTTTCTTTCGTTAAGTGGTGTCTTGTCCCAGCTTCGGGATAAAACTGGCAGACCCATTCTTCCCAAGCTAACCTTTGCGGATATTATAGGGGGGATGGCAGCTACTGAAAACATTTTAGCAGCCCTCTATAAAAAAGAAAGAACGGGTCTTGGTGAACATATAGATCTCTCTTTAATGGATGCTATTCTTTCATTAATGAATATTAACATATTCACAAGCCTAAAAACCGGTAAAGATAACGTTATTAAACAATTAGATGGTGAGCTGATATCCTATAATATCTATCAAACGAAGGATAATAGATATGTGAGTCTAGCAGCGTTAGAACCAAAATTTTGGATAAATTTTTGTAATGCGGTGGAGAAAGAAGAGTGGATACCAGCACATTTATCAATGAGATCTGCTGATAACAAGGTATATGAAGAATTAACAAATTTGTTCCTATCAAAAAATCTAGAGTACTGGACACAGTTTAGTCTAGAAGTAGATTGCTGCTTGACTCCCATTTTAGAGGTTGGTGAATTAGAAAGTTATCCCTATATGAAGGAAAAGAACTTAGCAAATACGGATGGTATCGCACCAAAGTTAGGTGAAAACACAATAGGAATTCTAAAGAGCTTACTAAAGAAGAGTGATGAGGAACTAAAAGAATACATAAAAAAAGGAATTATCTTAGGAGGGGAATAGAGGATGGAGAGCAATGAAACAGTGATTTTAAAGGAAAAAGGAAGGATTGCTTTCATAGAGCTTAATCGTCCAAAGACGATTAATGCATTGAATCTGAAAATGATAGAAGAATTGCTTCTCACTTTTAAAAAATTAAAGGATTCGGATGCTGATATCATTATTATTTCTGGAAATGGCAAGGGTTTTTCAGCAGGTGGAGACATAAAAACAATGCTTGAAGAAATGGATAAAGAGAAATTTTATGCCGTCATGGATAACATTAATGAAATGATTATGATAATCTATACGATGCCAAAGCTAGTGATCAGTGCAGTACATGGTGCTGCAGCAGGTCTCGGCTTTAGTATTGCATTAGCTTCCGATTATATATTAGCCGACGAAGCAACGGTATTTGCTATGAATTTTATTAAAATTGGGCTAATACCTGATGGTGGAGGCCATTATTTTATGAATAAACGATTAGGTGAAGCAAAAGCAAAGCAGTTAATTTGGGAAGGAGCAAATAAAACTGCGACTGAAGCGCTACGATTAGGACTCATTGATCAGGTAATAGCTGGGGAGGTATTACAAAAAGGAATGGAGCTAGCAGAAGCGTGGCTAACGATGCCAATCAAAGCGATGCTAGAAACAAAAAAAATATTTACTGAAAATAGCAAAGAGGAGCTTAAAGCTTTTTTAGAACGAGAGAAGGAAAGTCAATTTAAGATGAGGAACACAGCAGATCATCGTGAGGGAATCGAAGCATTTTTGGAAAAAAGAAAGCCGAATTTCACAGGTGAATAAAAGGATAAAAATAGTGCCTAAATCTTATGGGCACTATTTTTCTTTAGATGCTATTAAGCGCTGTTTAATTTCTCCAGTAGAGCCTAATGTTAATAGCTCCTCTGTTAAGATTCTACATGCTTCATAGTTTAGTTTTGTAGTAGATTGCTTCAATTTATTAATTAAATTCACATTTGCACTTAATTCCCTAATCCCTAATCCAATCAGTATAGGTAAAGCAGAATGATTACTCGCCATAAAACCACAAATACTTAAGTCTTTGTCATTTTTATGGGCTACATCAGCAGCCATTTTGATAAGTTTAATGATGGCTGGATGAAAGCAATCATATAAATAAGAGACCTTATCGTTAGTACGGTCAACAGCAAGAGTGTATTGAATTAGATCATTGGTACCAATACTAAAGAAATCTACTTCCCTAGTAAATTGTTCCATCAGTAGTACAGCAGATGGAACCTCAAGCATGATTCCAAGCTTAATATCCTTAGCAAATGGAATACCCTCTTTTTCTAAATCAGCAATAACCTCATGATATATACGCTTTGAGGCCTTTATTTCTTCAAGACTTGTAATCATTGGAAACATGATTTTTACTTTACCATAGATGCTTGCACGAATAATCGCTCGCAATTGGCTATAAAATAAATCCTTCTGGTCTAGAGAAATCCTTATTGCACGATAGCCTAAAAAAGGGTTTGCTTCATCCGGTAAATCTAAATAGGGTAAATTTTTATCGCCGCCAAAATCAAAGGTTCTAATCGTAACATACGTATCCTTCATTTCTGAAATCACTTGCTTATAAGCATGGAATTGTTCTTCTTCTGTAGGATATTGCTCGTTTTCTAAAAATAGAAATTCTGTTCTTAATAGCCCTACCCCTTCTGCTCCGTTTGTCACAGCAGATTTCACATCATTAATATTACCAACATTGGCACTAATATGAACTAAGTAATCATCTTTTGTGATTGCTTTCTTCTTCCGAAATTTGAGAAGATTTTGTTGTTCTATTTTCTCTTGAACGATTTTTTTCTGATAATCCTGTAGTGTATTTGCTTCTGGTTCAATTATGATGGTCCCAGAGTAACCATCTACAATTATTGTTTGATTCGCTTCTATCCAATCTAAATGATTTTGCACGTTGATGATCATTGGAATATTAAGTGACCTCGCTAATATAACAGAGTGAGAAGTTTCTCCTCCAGCCTTGGTAATAAACGCTTTCACATTTTTTTGTGATAATTGAATAGTTTCTGATGGAGTCAATTCATTTGCAATAATCACACTTGTTTCATCAATTTGTGCAAAAAATTGACTAAATGGATTGATCTTATGCGTTAATAATCTTTTTTCTAAATCCTTCATATCAATAACTCTTTCCTGAAAATACCTGTCATCTATACTTGAAAATTGCTGAATAAGCTTTTCCATGACTTGTCGGATTGCTTTTCTTAAGGAATAGCAATTATTAGTGATTGCTTTTTTTATTTCAGCATAAAAGGTCGGGTCGTTTAATAGCTCTTGTTGAACGATAAAAATCCCAGCCTCTTCCTCACCAAGGGCTGACTTTGTTTGCTGAACCAATTCCTCTAGATCACTATTTATCTTCTGTTTTAAACGATTAAAGCTTTCTAATTCGGATTCTATGAGTGCCTCTTCTATAAATTCATCTTCATTTAAGCTTTTTATTATTGGTTCAGCTATAAAAACCTTAGCAATACCGATACGAATTCCAGTAGATACGGCAGTACCAATGATTCTTTTTTCAGTCATATCCTATCACCAGTTTCATCTTATTTTGATATATGTACTAAATTTTAACGTATCTAAGGATTGGTAACAAGTAGTAAGAATTATTGCAGGAATACCATAGAAGAATGTCGAATTCTGTGATGGAGAAGCAAATAAGCATAAAACGAAAAAGGTTAAATAAAAAAGGGGATTCGTAAAAATATGTGGCAGAGTTATCAGTTTGTCAAAAGACAGGTCATTTTAATAGTTATCTTTGGATTACTTTCTTTAATCATGTTACCTACTGTAGGTAAATCTCAAGACCTTAGTGGCATAAAAGTATTATTACTTAATGGAGAAAGCGATGAAGAGAATAGCCTTACTTTATCTGGGTCTACGGGGTTAAAGATAACTAACAATAGCTATATATATCAAACGAAAGAAAACGATAATGTTGGGGTTGAATATGATCGATACCGATTGTTATTGATAGAAACAACAGATAAAAGTACAGTAGATGATTTACTTCACAAAATCGATCAGTTGAATAGGGTTAAAATAAAGACAACAAATGAAATAATTACAAAAAATAAACAAATATTTTACCGTGTCATCGCTGGTGGATTTAGTTCAATAGAACAGTTAAATGACTTTAAAACAGTAATAGAGGATCATTTAAATATTACAGGAAAAGTCATTGGTCCCTTGCATTTGACATTAGGCGACATATCGAATGATCAATTGTTAAAGATAAAATTACAGCAGCTTACGGACCTTGGCTTTCATGCATATGTCATACAGGTATACAACAAGAGTCTCAATCAATGGAAGAAACAAATATGGGTAGGAGAGGAAAGTAACATAAATGGCCTACAGCAGTTAGAGCAATCCATATTAAAAAAATTACATGTAAATTTACATCAGGCGATCGTAGACCAATATGTAATGGAAAAGCAGGGTTTTCAAATTGATAAAAGTGGCATCTTAACATATCCATTGCTGTCATTTCCCCAAACGATGGTAATTCACATTAATCCAATAGATATCAAGGGAAAAACCTCGACAATTTTATTGAAGGAACGTACTTCAGGTGTTCATGCTAATCAATATCGTGGAGCGATAACCATTCAAATAGACAATGATATTTTTTCAGTTGTCAATGAGCTATCCATTCAACAGTATTTATATGGTGTAGTAGGATCAGAAATGTATGATGCGTGGCCGATAGAGGCACTGAAAGCTCAAGCTATTGCAGCAAGGACCTATGCATATAACAAGTTATTAAATCCAAGAAGTAAAATAGCGGATATTTTTGATACTACCGCAGATCAAGTATATAATGGTATTTTAAAAGAAAGTGATAAGATTAAAGCTGCTGTAGATGGAACGAAAGGCATCATTGCAATAATGAATGGAAAACCGATAAATGCTTTTTATAGTTCCAATGCTGGTGGGAAAACTGCAGATGGGACAGAGGTATGGGGACAGACTATCCCTTACACCGAGGTAAAGGATTCCCCGTGGGATAAAAGTGTTTTAGATACAACATGGCTTTGGTATCGTATCATTAGAGATAATGGTGAAACAGGCTATGTACGTAGTGATTTAATTGATAAATTAGATAAATATAATAATCTAGGCTACCAATATGGAGTTATTAATGATGAACCAGTTAATTTTAGAATTGGACCTAGTATTTATGATTTTTATGCAACAACAACCTTGCTAAAGAATGAAGAGATTGTTATATTAGATACCGTCTATGAAAATAATCCTTACTCTTGGATTGCTGGGCCCATTTCTGTAGCTGATATGACAAAAATGGTTAATACCTACCTACTAGATTCTTCTAAACCATTTACCCAACCGATTATGGATTTAAAGGTGATGGAAAGGGGATCATCTGGTAGAGTCACTAAATTAGCTGATGGGGAAACGCCGATACCTGTGAAATATCCAGACTATTATCGAACCATGTTAGGTGGAAAAGCGAATGGTGTTAGAAGCACATTATTTAATATTGAGCAAACGGGAAGAATTGAGGTTTTGGGTGCTGATGGTAAAAAAGCGTCTATTGTCAATGGAAGGGATTCAGTATTTGTACAGTCAAAGGATTTACTATCCATATTAAAAGGAGCGAACTATAATAATAAAGAATATATGATTATGGACTCTAATCAGACACTGAGAATTGCTACGAAGGATCAAAGCTATATTATCCATGGGAATGGTTTTGGCCATGGCATAGGAATGTCACAGTGGGGTGCTAAAGGATTAGCAGATAATGGGTATACTTACCAGGAAATTTTGAAATACTATTACAAAAATATTGAATTGAAAAAAATATATTAACATGAATGAACCTACTAAATAATAAGGATGAAGATTTACGATGGATATAGAATTATTTGATTTTAAATTACCAGAAGAATTAATTGCTCAAACCCCTTTAGCTAAGCGGGATGAATCGAAACTATTAGTCTTAAATCAGGATTCAAAAGAGATAGAGCATAGAAGGTTTACAGACATCTTAGAATATCTACAAAAAGGGGATGCTTTAGTATTAAATGATACCAAGGTGTTACCTGCACGTTTATTTGGTAATAAAAAAGATACAGCTGCAAAGATAGAGGTTCTACTATTAAAGCAATTAGAGGATGACCGTTGGGAAACACTTGTTAAACCTGGTAAAAGACTTCGTCCAGGAAATGAGCTGGTTTTCGGTGACGGTTTTTTAACTGGAACAGTGGTTGATACCACAGAGGCTGGAGGTAGAATTATTAAATTTACCTATGAAGGAATTTTTAATGAAATATTAGACCAGCTTGGTAAAATGCCGTTACCTCCATATATAAAAGAACAGTTAGAGGATAAGGATAGATACCAAACAGTATATGCAAAAAATCTTGGTTCCGCAGCTGCTCCTACAGCAGGTCTTCACTTCACCAAGGATTTGTTAGCGAAAATTAAACAAAAAGGGATTCATATTGTTTATGTTACGCTTCATGTCGGCCTTGGCACCTTTCGACCAGTTTCAGTTAAAAAAATTGAAGAGCATATCATGCATTCAGAATTTTATTCCTTATCTAAGGAATCAGCTGACCTACTTAATACGGTAAAGCAGTCAGGTAGGAAAATATTCGCAGTTGGTACAACTTCAGTTAGAACATTAGAAACAGCTATTGATAAAGTGTCAGGTATTTTTTATGAAAAACAAGGCTGGACTGATATTTTTATTTATCCTGGTTATAGGTACAAGGCGGTCGATGGTTTAATCACTAATTTTCATTTACCTAAATCCTCATTAATTATGCTGGTTAGTGCTTTTGCTGATAGAGAAACGATTATGCATGCTTATCATGAGGCCGTTAATAGGAAATATCGTTTTTTTAGCTTCGGTGATGCTATGCTTATTCATAGCTCACATGATAAGGACTACAGAGGAGAATAAATATGTCTGCAATTAAATACGAATTGATTAAAAAAGATAAAAAAACGGGGGCTCGATTAGGTCGACTTCATACACCCCATGGAATTATCGAAACACCTATCTTTATGCCTGTTGGGACTCAAGCAACAGTGAAAACGATGAGTCCAGAAGAATTAAAGGAAATGAATGCTCAAATCATCCTAAGCAATACTTACCACCTATTCATTCGACCCGGTCACCAAATTGTTGAAGAAGCTGGTGGTTTACATAAATTTATGAACTGGGATAGACCCATTTTAACAGATAGTGGTGGATTTCAAGTTTTTAGCTTGAGTGATTTAAGGAATATCACGGAAGAAGGCGTTCACTTTCGAAATCATTTAAGCGGTGAAAAGCTATTTATAGGTCCTGAGGAATCGATAGGGATCCAGAATTCACTTGGTGCTGATATTATCATGTCCTTTGATGAGTGTCCTCCTTATCCTGCAGATCGGGAATATGTAAAAAAATCGCTAGAACGAACAACAAGATGGGCAGAGAGATCCTTAAAAGCACATAAAAGAGAGACAGATCAAGCTTTATTTGGTATTGTACAGGGTGGTATGTATAAGGATTTACGTGAACAAAGTGTCAAGGAGCTGACTCAATTCGATTTTTCAGGATATTCAGTAGGAGGACTGAGTGTAGGTGAGCCGAAGGATATCATGTTTGATATGTTAGAGCATACAACACCATTACTACCAGAAAACAAGCCTCGTTATTTAATGGGTGTCGGTGATCCTGAATCTTTATTTGAAGGAGTAATACGAGGAATTGACATGTTTGATTGTGTACTACCTACAAGAATTGCAAGAAATGGAACCACAATGACAAGTAAGGGTAGAGTGGTGGCGAAAAATGCAAAATATGCTAGAGATTTTACATCGTTAGATCCTAATTGTGGCTGCTACACCTGTAGAAATTATTCAAAGGCTTATATTCGCCATCTATTAAAAGCGGATGAAATATTCGGATTAAGACTTACAACCTATCATAACCTTTATTTCTTGTTAGATTTAATGCATAATATTCGTAAGGCGATCTTAGAAGATCGACTATTAGAGTATAAGGAAGAATTTTTTGCTCAATATGGGACAAATAAATTACGTTCCTTTTAGAAATTGTGTTATTCTATATATTATAGTGAAAGGAGGGGATTTAATATGAATTTTGGACTAGCTGCCGCACAAAATACTGCTTGGTTAAGTACAGTGCTTCCATTTGTTTTAATGTTCGTTGTCTTTTATTTCTTATTAATTCGTCCACAACAAAAACGTACTAAGAAAAGAAATGCAATGTTAGCTGCATTAAAGAAAAATGATAAGATTGTTACAATTGGAGGAATTAATGGAACTGTAACCGATCTTACAGATGATAAAGTTACCATTCGCGTGAATGAAAGCACTAAGTTAACCTTTGAACGAAGCGCGGTTAATGTAGTTGTCTCAGAGGATTAAGAAATCAAAAGCATCATTGTATTGCATAAATACATATGGTCTAGAAAAAAGAGTCTGTTAGATCAGACTCTTTTTTTGTGTTATCTTAAACGATTATTAGCATATAGTCTATTTTCTTGAACAATATGTTCACTTATTCTAAGTCCAGTTTGACTAGCTAGAACAGCAAGTAATATTCCTGCAGTCATATCAGATAGCCAATGGATACCCAAATATAAAGTAGAAAATACAATGACTATCGCAATGAAAAAGGCTAGTCTAGCAAATACTTTACTATTTGAGCGTAATGCGATTAGTGATGTGGTTATAGAGATAGCGGTGTGTAAGCTAGGAAAATTGTTGTTTATACCTGATAAAGGTCGATATTCCTGTTCAAAGCTAGGATAAATGTCTGGTATCAAAAAATGGACATGTGGATCATAATACCATACTTCATAAACTGGAAAAAACAGAAAAAATGGGATGGCAATTGCGTAATTAATCATTAGAGCATATACAAATGAATAGAATGATCTTTTATCATCAATATTGAGATAGATCAGCATGGATGAAATCATAAGGGTTGGAAATCCAATGATATAAAAAAAAGTAAGGATAAAATTAAAGATATCATTTGTAGTGAAATGTTGGATGAGATAAACAAGATTCCCTTCAAAATCATGAATGAAGTGGGTATAATCCTCAGATAGTAATGTTTCGCCGATTTTTTGTTCTATTTTATTAAAGTATAAAATTAGAAATAGCGCTGTAAAATGAAACACCATTTTTTTGTCGGTAAATAGAGTGTAAATCGCTTTTTTACTTAACTGGTAAGGATCTTTTTTTAGTATGAATGAGGTAATCATCACACTTAGAATAATGACAGTAAAGGTGATGGTATAGATAGATTGAAACATAAATCTGTCCTCCGATATGTTATTATCTACTATCTTATTATCAAATGTAATATATTGTATATTCAACCATTATGTCAAGTGTGAATGAAATGTTCCTCTTATTTTTTACTATTCACGCCAAAAATACCCCCAAACGCACCAAATAAAAAAGTTAAAATAACTAAAATTAAACTTCTAAAATTAATCTCTACATTAAATGCAAGAAAGGCGATAATGATCAGAATGATACCATAAATGACCCCTGTAATCCCACCGTAATACCAGCCTTTTTCACTGGTACGTCTTGCCGCTGTGTAGCCTCCGATTATAATGCTTATTGCTGTAACAATATAGCTGATGTGAGGAAGATAGGTATCAGAAAAGGATGTAAAATATAAAAGCAGACCTAAGATTATAATTGCTACAAGAATGATGATAAATGTATAGGATAGCCCAGCTAATATAGGATTGGCATTATTTTTTGTATTGGAAGCAATTTGATTTAGTTTCATCACGTTCCCTCCTTTAAAGGTATAAGTTTGTACATTCTTATGCATCTCTTTGTTGATTCATGACCATTAAAAGATATATTTCTATATTGAAAATCTCTTTTTTACATGAATTAAGAAAATAATCAAATAATAGGTGTAAAGAATGAAAAAGAAGGGGATTAAATGGGAATGATTATTACAGTACTATTAAGAACGTTTTTCATGTATTTTTTTGTACTTCTTATATTAAGGGTGATGGGTAAAAGAGAAATTGGTAAGCTATCCATTTTTGATTTAGTTGTCTCTATTATGATGGCAGAGATTGCTGTGTTTGCTATAGAAGATCCTAAAATCTCAATACTAAGAGGAATCATTCCGATACTAGCATTAATGCTTACTCAAATTAGCATTTCGAAAATAAGCTTAAAGAGTAAAAAAATAAGAGAGCTTGTTGAAGGGAAACCGTCTATACTGATTGAAAATGGTAAAATAAAGGATCATGAAATGAAAAAACAGCGTTACACGATTGATGATCTGTTAACTCAGCTTAGAGAAAAAAAAATAAATAATGTAGCAGATGTAGAATTTGCTGTTCTTGAAACTTCAGGAAAGCTTAGTGTTTTTCCCAAGCCACTTTATCTTCCAGTTACAAAGGAAGATTTACACATTAAAGGTGAGTCATATTTAGGACTACCATTACCAATTGTGGCTGATGGTAGGATTATGAGTAAGAATTTACAAAAAATAAATAAAGATGATAAGTGGTTAATCAGGGAACTAGCAAGATACGGATACAAGGATTTACGGAAAGTATATTTTGCTAGTGTAGATCACCTAGGAAAATTTTATATAGATCCTAAAGATGATTAGGGATTAAGGGAGGCACACATAATGCTATGGTAATAACCGTGTGATTTTCGAGCCTAACCAAGGAATTCGCTCAAAATCGTCTTTTTTTATGACCTGTAGAAGGAGTAATAGATATAGATAGGCAATCACACTAATAATTAAGGTAAGAATAAAACGTATACTTAAAGCAAAATGCTGTAATCCCTGATTCATTAAATAATTTGCGATATAGCCTGTTATTAAAGCGGATATACCAATCATCAATATAGGCTTTACCTTAATGGTATAACCAATAATATGAATGATGCTACGAAAATGTAAAAGGGTTACTAAAAGCATACCAATACTAATTGCGATGGCAACTCCATCGATGCCAAATTGTGGTCTTGAGGCTAAAACGAAGATTGCAATTGTTTTTACAACGGCACCTACAATGGTGTTTTTCATAGATTCTTTAGCTAAATCGAGCCCTTGTAAGGTGGCAGCAAGCGGACGTTGAAGATATAAAAAGATTGCAAAGGGAGCTATGACCTTTATAAGGTGACCAACTTCAGGTGTATTAAAAAGCAAAATAGCTAATGGATCAGCCAAAATAAATATTAGTAAAGTTGCAGGCAATCCAATCATATATGCTATATTTAAAGCTTGGTGTAGTCGTTTGAATATTTTCGTAAAATCTCTAATTGCAGCGGCTTCGCTGATAGCAGGAATAAGAGATTGAGATAGAGAATAGGTTATCACGGTAGGAAAAGTGATAATTAATATGGCCATACCAGTTAATTGTCCATATTGTGTAGTCGCCATGCTGGTAGAAAGCCCCGCTATTGCTAAGCTGTGTGCTACAATGCTTGGTTCAATAAAATAGGCAAAGGAACCAAAAATTTGACTAGTTGTAACAGGAATTGCTATCCGAGATATTTTATGATACAAGTTCTCCTGCTGATGAAATGGTTCATTAATTATGTTTGCTCTCTCTCTTTTTTTATGAAATGCAAATTGAAATATCAGCACTAAAAATCCGGTAACTTCACCAATTACCATCCCAATCATCGCTCCTGCTGAAGCATACTCAGCACCATAGGGTAAAAGGGAAAGTGAGATGACAATACCAAAGGTCATTCTAAAGAATGTTTCGGTAATTAAAGAGGATGCAGAAGGAATCATATTTTGCTTCCCCTGAAAATACCCTCTTAATATGGATGATATGGAAATGATAGGGACAATAGGGACAATCCAAATCAAAGTGGAGTAAACTCTTTCATCAGTTAATAAATATTTTGAAATAAAAGGGATGAGCAAATAAAAGAAAAATGATATAACAAGAGAGACTAGAATGACAATGAATAAAGAAATGCGTAACACTCTTTTTATCATGGAGTAATCTTTTCTTGCATCTGCTTCTGCAACAAGCTTAGAAACTGCAACTGGCATTCCAGCTGTAACAATAGTGATGAGCATGATTAATGTAGGGAACGCCATTTGATAAATACCGATTGCTTCGGCTCCAATAGTACGAGATAAGAATATTCGATAGATGGTACCAAGTCCACGTGTAATGAGACCAGCTGTTACTAATATCATCGTTCCTTTTATGAAATTTTGTTTCATGCTGTCCCTTCTTTCAATATTGATTAATTAAAGGCTAGTCTAGTTATATGATAGAAAAGTTAAACTAATGACAAGTTCATAATGGAGTGAGGAAATGAAACTATCTCTTTATATTTTATTTATTAGTATGCTGCCTTTTATCGAATTAAGAGGTTCTATTCCTATTGGGGTTGGCTTACATATGCCCTTAATCGAGGTTTTAACCATTAGTATAATAGGAAATATAATCCCTATACTACCAATCTTATTTTTGTTTCAGCCAATTAGTAAAATATTACTAAGATTTAGTTGGTATCAAAAAATGTATCATTGGTTGTATAATAGAAGTGTAAAGAAAGGGCAGGATAAAATAAATCGTTATGGGGCATTGGGGCTATTAATATTTACAGCCATTCCATTGCCAACGACAGGTGCTTGGTCAGCAGCATTCTTAGCCTCTTTTTTTCAGATAAAAATAAAGTATGCCTTTCTAGCGATAGCTCTAGGTGTCGTTTTTGCAGGAATAATTGTTATAAGTTTAAGTAATTTATTGTTCTAAAAGAAGGATATTACATAAAAATATCGTATTCTATTATTACTTAGTTTTTTGTGAGAGTGGTGAATAAGATTGAGTAATGATGAGCTTAGTAAACAAATTGAGGGGTTATGTAACAGCAAGGCAGAGGAATTTGAAATCATGGGCTATGAGCATATCTCAGGCAAGGATATATGGAAATATGTATCGGAAAAATACGGAGAAGGCGAGCTCCCTCCTATTCATAAAATAGTGAATGACATATTAACGATGAAAATCACAGCTTTTATGAATTGGATGACACTAAATGCCTATAAGGGAGTAAATGATGGAGATGTTAGTTTTAAGTGAGGCTTCGAGAGAAGCTTTTTTTATTTTAAAAAAAATGTCTAAAATTAGCAGGTATTAGCTATTATTTGTATAATATTAACATTAACAACAACATATGAACGGATAAAGGCAAACTCATTGAAAAGTGAGGGCGCAAAGTTATGGGTCTAAAGTCAATCGTTTTATAGCTTTTGACTATGATTGCCAGATTGCCAAAACCTATTGCTTTTGAGTATAAATTAACAGCCTTTTTCTAATTAGTAGGAGAGGCTTTCTTTTATTTTAGCGTACGTACTGGTTATGTCTAGTGGATAAGAGTGGTAAGAAAAAAGGTATAAATAGAAATGATACTAAATGATAAAGGAGAGTAATAATGAAAAAAAGGGGAGAAGTAAGAACAATTTCTACGTTTATGGTAGTGATGCTGACTATTTTTATGACGTTTAGTACTGTAACTACCGCTTATGCAGACACAAGTACACAAACAGCTCAAAAACAGGTTGTAATTAAGGATAAAATGCTTGAACAGGCAATACGTAAAGAGCTACATAAACCTGAAGGCACTATTACAAAAAGTGATATGGAGCAATTGACCTCGTTAAATGCTCCGATGCTTGGTATTAAGGATTTATCAGGTATAGAATATGCTGTGCATATCAATTACGTTGATCTAAATGATAATAAGATTGCAGATATATCTCCATTAGAGCATATGCATATCAATTATTTGGATTTAAGTGGGAATAAACTTAAAAATACAGAGGTATTGTCACATCTTATCTATGTAGACCAGCTTGATTTAAGTTATACAGGGATATCTGATGTCTCTTTTATTACAAACATGAAATTTCTTAAAAGGCTTGATCTTGCTGGTAATAATATAATTCAATTACCAGACCTAAATGGCTTAGACAAACTATATAATTTGGTTCTCCAAAATAATAAGATAGAAGATATTTCGTTTTTGGAGCCCCTTAGAAAATTATCCTATCTAAATATTATAAATAATAGGGTAAAGGATATTTCGGTATTGGAAAAGCTACCGTCCTTGCAGGATATTGTCTTCACGGGCAACCAAATCACTGATATTTCTGTATTAAGTCATTTAATCAATAAAAAATTGTATACCATTAATTTAGACAGGAATGAAATTACCGATATCGGCCCTCTTGTTGATCTTGCAAAAAAAGGGATGATTGGACAATATGATAATAAAAGTATTCCTACGGTAAATGTTGAGTTTAATCATTTAGATGTAACCAATAAGTCTTCTAAAGCATATAAGGATATTCAAAGTCTTCTGAAGATGAAGGTTAATATGGTATATGATGTCCAGAAACCTGAAATCACTTCAGATACTGCTGGTATTTATGGAACAATAACCTTTATGACATTTTTTAATAAAATTAAAAATGCTACCGTTGCAGTTTATAACGAACAGGAAGAACTGGTGAAGAAAGCTACAACAAATGCAGAGGGTGCATTTTCAATTAGTGGGCTACCAAGTGGAATATACAGCTTGAAAATCAGCCGTGAGGGTCAACAGATTAGTGAAAATAGTGGGATAAAGCTAGAAGCTGGAAAAATAAAATACTTACAATTGTATGCAAGAACCCAACAATTTACCGTATTTGTCCATGATGCGAATGGTAACCCAATACCTGATTATAAGATTCATATGACAGGGAACAACAATGTTTATGATATTAATATAAAGCAAAGCAGTAGCGGTAAATTCTTCATCAGTCACTTAGACCCAGGTAAATATTTGCTTACCATTCAAGCAGACGGCTTTAGAAGAGAAATTAGGGAAATTAAGGTTTCAGGTTTTTATCATGTGGATATAACCCTTTATAAAGATACCGATGAGAATTATCCTATCAAGGTTCAGTTAGACGATAATTTCTATATATTGAAGCATCATTCCGTGGAAGAAAATGGTGTGAGGTTTGTTCCTTTAAAAGAAATATTAGATTTATTTCCTATCAAATTTATCTATAATGGTAAAAATAAAGTGATAACTGTCACAAATGAGGATAAAAAGATACAATTATATTTAAAGACAGGTCAAGTACTAATAAACGGTGAAGAAGTCCAGTCTGCTAAGTTTAAAATGATTGATGGAACAACTATGATTACGCTTGATCTACTTCGAGAAATGATTAATGCTGATGTAAAGTGGGACGATGAGTCCAAAACGCTTGTAATTAATACTTCACAAATCGTCAAAATATCAGATAAATATTTAAAGGAAGCAATTCTAGCACAATTAAATCAAATTGGTTCTCGAGAAGTAACCACTGCCGATTTGGAGAAGCTGACTGAATTAGATTTGAGCTATTATGATCAAATAAGGAGCCTTGAAGGCTTAGAATACGCGATAAATCTAGAAAAATTAAATGCTGATTCATTGAGTAGCTTTATGGATTCAGAATCAGATATTAAACAGCAATTACCAAAAGTTGATTTAAAACCAATTGCAAATCTTAAAAAGTTAAAATCTCTTAATCTGGAAAATGCAAATGTAGTTAATTACGATAGTTTAAAAAGTATTACAAATTTAGAGTATTTAAATATAGGGTGGAGTACCATTAATGATTATTCCTTTTTACAATATTTGACGAACTTAAAAATGCTTATATTAGAAGGTAGTAATTTTAAAGATGCAACATTCATAAAAAATCTAGATAAATTAGAAAGTCTAAACCTCAGTTCTACATTTATTAAGGGTCTTTCACCTTTGACTAATTTAACAAATTTAAAAAAACTTTATTTAAATATTAATTTTACCAAAAACATAGCACCATTAAAAGATTTAAAGAATCTTGAGGAATTATACTTGAATAATAATGAGATTGAAGATATCACCCCTTTATCTCAATTATCCAATTTAAAGATATTAGATTTATCATATAATAAAGTAGTGGATATCACCCCCTTAGCCCAATTAACAAAGTTAGAAGACTTAGAATTAGATGACAACAAAATCATGAATCTATTCGCATTAAGAGATCTTAAAAGCTTAGAAACATTGACGCTCTACAATAATAATATTATTAATATCAGTCCTCTAAGTAATTTAAACCATTTAAAGGTATTAGCATTGGGCGGGAATAGTAAAATAAGAAACTATAAACCAATATCTAATCTAAAAAGCTTGGAAGGTTTGTACCTAAGTGGGAATAACATTTTTAATATCTCTTTTTTAGAAAATTTAACAAATCTAGCTGAACTTGATTTAAGTGATAATAATATAAGTAACATTTTACCATTAGCGCAGTTAACAAATTTGGAGTATCTAAATTTAAAAGATAACCCTGTAACTGACTTTTCTCCAGTAGAGAAGATATACAAATTAACTGACTTAATTAAAAATTAAAACTTCCATATGAATAAAATAACAACTAAATCAATAAACAAAAAAAAATAAATAATTTTTGAATCCTTATCTTAAATTCTTTAGGATAAGGGTTATTTTTTGGTATGATAAGAGATGGGGAAAGTGATTTACTTTTATTACCTATCGACAGACACATATTTTATTTAGATTCAAATTGCACAGCGATAAACAAATGGTTATAATTGTTTTATTGATGTTAAAAAAGGAGGATATTGAAATGATTCGTTGGGAGCGCTTAGTGGGACTATTAGTTATAGTAGTAGCTCTTTCAGTTTTAATGGTATACACAACGGATACTGTTGTTAAAAATCTAACATTAGGGTTAGATTTACAAGGTGGATTCGAAGTTTTATACCAAGCAGAAACACCTAATGGAGAGGCAGTAACTAGCCAGGCTCTAAAGGACACTGTATCTATTATTCAAAAAAGAATCAGTGGAATCGGTGTAAAGGAACCAAGTATTGATATCGAAGGAAAAGATCGCATTCGTGTTAAGCTTGCAGGTGTAGCAAATCAAGATGAGGCTAGAAAGCTGTTAGGCAAACCAGCAAGACTTACCTTTAGAAATGCGAAGGGCGATATTTTATTAGATGGTAACGACATTAAATCAGGCTCTGCAAAGGTGGGTTATGATAACCTTCAGCGACCTGCTGTAGATATTGAATTTAAGGATCCAACCAAATTTAGAGATATTACACAACAATACTTAGGACAACCAATTGGAATTTTCCTTGATGAAACATCGATTCAGACACCTAATGTTTCAGTGGTAATATCTAGTGGTAAAGCGCAAATAACTGGACAAGAATCAGTAGCAAAGGCAAAAGAATTAGCTGATTTACTTAATGCTGGTGCATTACCTTTGAATTTGAAGGAAATTCAATCCCAAAGTGTTGGTGCTAGCTTAGGAATGCAGGCTTTATCCTTAACTGTAAAGGCAGGAATTATCGGTTCTATCATTGTACTATTATTTATGCTTTTATTTTATCGGATTCCAGGAGTTATTGCTAATTTTTCATTAATTGTATATGTATATATCATCCTGCTTCTATTCTGGCAAATGCATGTAACCTTGACTTTACCAGGCATCGCTGCTCTAGTGCTGGGAATTGGTATGGCCGTAGACGCGAATATCATTACCTATGAACGAATTAAGGAAGAATTAAGAAGTGGTAAGACACTTTTATCCTCTATTCGAGCAGGTTCAAGAAGATCACTTGCTACTATTTTAGATGCCAATATCACAACAATTATAGCAGCCGTTGTATTATTCATTTTTGGTACTGGCCCTATTCAAGGTTTTGCCATTACATTAATCGTCAGTATTATTGTTAGTATGTTTACTGCAGTATTTGGTGCGAGGTATTTACTTAATCTCTTCGTAAAATCAAATCTAGTAACAAAGCCTTGGGGTTACGGTGTAAAGGAGGAAGAGATAGGTGAATTATAAATTTGATTTTGTCCGTCATAGAAAAGTCTATTTTATCGTTTCATCTTTAATTATGCTGGCAGGTATTGTATCCCTATTAGTAATGGGACTAAATCTAGGTGTTGATTTTAAAAGTGGTACACGTTATGAAATTAAAATTGGTCAGCATTTTGTTGAAAAAGATGTAAGAGATCTTTTATTACAAGCACAAGAAACATCAAAGAAAGCTGGTTATGATGTCAATCTAGCTCCAACGATCGTAAGGGTTGCTGGGCCAGAAAATGAAATTGCTGTTGTGAGATTCGATCAAACCATCGATTCAAAAGTAAAACCAATTATTAGAGATACCTTTGGCACGAAATATGATACAAAGGATTTCAAAGTAGACATCAATGAGAGCACAGTTAACCCAACAGTAGGTAGAGAATTAGCGAAAAAAGCAATTTGGGCTGTATTGTGGGCTTCCTTGGGTATCATCGTTTATGTAGCCATTCGTTTTGAATATAGATTTGCAATTGCAGCTATCGCAGCCTTGATGCATGATGCATTCTTTGTAATTACAGCCTTCAGTCTGTTGAGATTAGAGGTTGATTTACCATTTATAGCTGCTGTCCTAACGATTGTTGGTTATTCAGTCAATGATACGATTGTAATTTTTGATAGAATTAGGGAAAACATGAAGCATGCAAGAATAAGGCGGTTTGAAGATCTTGAAGATGTTGTCAATGTAAGTCTTAATCAAACATTAGCTAGATCAATCAATACAGTAATCACTGTTTTAATTACCGCTTTAGCATTATATTTATTGGGTGGAACAGGTATTAAAAACTTTTCCTTTGCCCTATTACTTGGTTTAATTAGTGGTGCATATTCTTCCATCTTTATTGCTTCTCAGATTTGGATTGTTTGGAAGGGAAGAGAATTTAAAAATCGTTTTAACCCTCAACCCGAATCAAGATAATGTTTGTTATAAATATGTAAATAACCGCGGTTGTAGACCGCGGTTTTTTATCACTTATATGGGTAAGGAGTATCCTAAAAGAAGTGTTACACTGAAATGGATATGAGGTGATCAGATGACTGATGCAAGATTTAAAAAGGCCGAATTTGCTGCTTGGCTTGGTATAGTGGGCAATGTTTTGCTTGCTATGATAAAAGGTATCATTGGTTATTTAGCTAATAGTAAAGCACTAATAGCGGATGCTATCCATTCTGCTTCTGATGTGGTAGGATCATTTGCTGTATTAATTGGGTTGAAGGTCGCACAGGTTCCACCAGACGAAGATCACCCTTATGGACATGGCAAAGCAGAGAATATTTCGGCTATCATCGTTGCAGTTATACTATTTTTAGTTGGGACTGAGGTTGGTTATAGCTCATTAAAAAGTGTCTTTGCAGTCTCTGAAGCACCAGGTATATCAGCGATTTATGCTGTACTCTTATCCATCATCGTAAAGGAAGCACTTTTTCAATATAAGTATCGACTAGGGAAGAAAATCAATTCTCAAGCAATTATCGCTAATGCCTGGGAACATCGTTCTGATGTCTATTCCTCCATTGCGGCATTAATAGGGATAGCAGGTGCTGTACTAGGAGGAGAACTACATATTAAACTGCTACTTTATTTAGATCCTTTAGCAGGGGCTTTTGTTTCTATCTTAATTATGAAGATGGCATTCAAAATTGGTAAAGAAAGTATACATAGTACACTAGATCATGTATTACATGAAGATGAGGCAAAAAAATATATGGTTGAGGTGGAAAAAGTCCATGGCGTCTTACATATCGATAATTTTTTTGCTCGTGAGCATGGCCATTATTTAATGATTGATATCAAGATAGGAGTAAATCCCAAGATCACTGTGGAACAAGGACATCGCATCGGTAAAGAGGTTAAAAAAATATTATTAGAAAAATTCCCGAATATTCATGGAGTGTTTATTCATATCAACCCACATTATCAGAAATATCCGTATAATGATACTGAAAGTAACCCTCTGTTACAATAGAAAATCTTATTTAAGGAAGGACTATATCAATTGCCACCCCATAGGTTTTCCTTTATAATGAAGTCGTTGATAGAAAGGGTGGAAGCATATGCTAAAACCAAAAAGGCGTTGGCATGTCCAAGAAACAGACCAAGATGAAGTAAATAAAATGACTCAAGCGTATGATATGCATCCCATTATTGCTAATATATTGGCTTTAAGAGGGATCAAAAGCAATGAAGATATTAAACGATTTTTACATACGGATGAGTCAATATTTTATGACCCATATTTGTTAGATGATATGAAAAAAGCAGTAAAACGAATTCAATCAGCTATATTAAAAAATGAAAAAATATTGATTTATGGAGATTATGATGCGGATGGTGTCACTAGCACATCAATTCTTTATAAAACATTAAAAAAACTAAATGCAAATTTTGCGTATTATATTCCTAATCGTTTTTCAGAAGGCTATGGTTTAAATAAGAATGCGATTGAAAAAGCCGCAAATCAAGGCTTTAAGTTAATGATCACAGTTGACACGGGAATTAGTGCTGTCGATGAGGCTAAATTTGCCAAGGAATTAGGAATTTGTCTTATTATCACTGATCATCATGAGCCTCCAGAAATTATGCCTGATGCTTATGCAATCATTAATCCAAAGAAAAAAACGGATAACTATCCTTTTAAATTTTTAGCAGGAGTTGGTGTTACCTTTAAATTAACTCATGCATTATTAGGAAGGCTTCCTGTAGAATATATGGACATTGCTTCGATTGGTACGATTAGCGATCTTGTACCGCTTATTGACGAGAATAGAGCGATTGCTAGCTTAGGTCTTCAGCAGATGAGTACAACGAATAATATCGGTCTAAAAGCGCTCTTAGAGAAAAATGGTTTAGCTAATAAAGAAGTCTCTGCTGGCCAAATAGGTTTTATCATTGGGCCACGAATTAATGCGAGTGGAAGACTAGATACAGCAAATAATGCTGTTCGATTGTTTATCACAAATGATCCTAAGGAAGCAGACGAATTGGCTGAAAGTCTAAATAACATCAATCAACAACGTCAAGCCATTGTCGAAAATATTACGAATGAGGCAAATGAGCTAATCCTCTCTAGTAATATGGAAAACGATAAAGTTATCATTTTAGCGAAAGAAGGTTGGAATGAAGGAGTTATTGGAATTGTAGCCTCAAGAATTCTAGAAAAGTACTATAAGCCTACTATCGTTTTAAGTATAGATGCTGAAACAGGAATGGCAAAAGGTTCAGCTCGTAGCATTGAAGGCTTTGACATTTATAAAGCATTGACTGCTGTGAAAGAATATATCACTAACTTTGGTGGACATACAGCTGCCGCTGGCTTAACTATTAAAGAAGAAAATATTTCTATTTTTCGGGTAAGCCTTAATAAGGTTGCTGATGAGTGGCTAGTAGAAGAAGATTTTATCCCGATAGAAAAAGTGGATGTTGTCTGTGATATCCATGATATAGATATTGGCTTAATCAAACAAATTGATAGTCTAGCACCCTTTGGAATAGGTAATCCAAGTCCAAAGTTTTTAATTGATCAAGTGGAAATTACTAATATTCTATCCCTAGGGAATAGTAAACAACATTTAAAACTCCATTTAGAAGGGGAAAATAAGTCCCTTGAGGCACTTTTCTTCCGAATGGGTAATTTAATAAAGGATATCGCACCTTATTCCCATGCACAGCTTTTAGGTGAACTAACTATTAATGAATGGCAAGGAAAAATGAATCCACAGGTTATTATTAAGGATATACATATTCCTTCACTGCAGGTTTTTGATTGGAGAGATGCCAATTGGATGAAGCGCCTACAGCATGTGACGAGGGATGGTATTATATTTATAGATGGTAAGAAAAGCATCTCATTAGAAGGAGTCACTGATTCGATGGTTACAGTGGCCTATGATGATAACACAATGGTAAAGAAGGATGAGATTAAAAATATTATTTTTCTTCATTTACCACCATCTACACAGCACGTGGAAAAAATATTAAAGGAATTTAGACATATAGAGCGCATCTATTGTGTGTTTGAACATGAAAAAAATACAAAATTTAATAAATTTATGAATAGAAATTATTTTAAACAGGTATATTTAACCTTGAAACAAAACAATTCCTTACTATCCTTGAAAAGAGCTGAACTCTATTTTAAAAACCTAGGGATAAGTTCAGAAATCCTTAAATTTATACTTGATGTTTTTAGTGAATTAGGATTTATAATAGTAGAGGATGATAAAATTTCGATTCACACGGACCCAGATAAAAAAGATTTAACGGAATCATTATTATATCGTCATTATCAGGAGTATGAGCAGTTAAAAGAATTATTTGTCTATTCGAATCACCAAAAGTTAAAGAATTGGTTTGAACGGTACAGGTAAATAATATAGGGAGGCATATCATGGACTATAAAAGCTTAATAAGGGTCATTCCCGATTTTCCAGAAAAAGGTATAAAATTTAAAGATATCACTACATTACTAAAGGATGGAGAAGCATATAAGACAGCAATCAACCAATTGGCTGTTTTTGCGAAGGATAAGAACATCGACGTCATAGCTGGACCTGAGGCAAGGGGTTTTGTGATAGGGGCACCATTGTCTTATGCTTTAGGAGTTGGTTTTATTCCAATAAGAAAGTCTGGAAAATTACCAGGAGAAACCATTGAGGCAAAATATAGTTTAGAATATGGGAAGGATGCTTTAGCAGTTCATAAGGATGCTATAACCCCAGGACAAAGGGTATTAATCACAGATGATTTATTAGCAACTGGTGGAACTATAAACACAACCATAGATTTAATACGTAAATTAGGTGGGGTAGTCGTAGGAGCAGCTTTTCTTATCGAGTTAAGCTACTTAGATGGTAGAAAAAACCTTGATGATATTGATATTTTCTCAATAGTCACCTACTAAAATTATGAAATCATGAGACACCCAACATTATGTTGGGTTTTTTATATATAGCAAAGCTTTACATTATTACGTAAATTTAAGATAATAGAATGACAATATTAAACTTTGGAAAATAAAAGGTGACGACATATATGGGAAGTGCATTTGAAGAGTTAATCACTAAAGCAAAAGAATACATGACTGATAAGGACATAGAACTGATTAAACAAGCCTATGAATTTTCAAGACAAGCACATGAAGGGCAGGTAAGACGTTCGGGGGAACCTTATATCATCCATCCGATCAAGGTATCTGAAATATTAGTCAGTTTACAGCTTGATGTTGTTACTGTTATTTCAAGTCTTTTGCATGATGTTGTTGAAGATACAAATGTCACTTTAGAGGAGATAGAAAAGGTCTTTGGCAGAGAGGTTGCTATTTTAGTAGATGGTGTAACCAAATTAGGAAGAATTAAATTTAAATCAAAAGAAGAGCAGCAAGCGGAGAACCATCGAAAAATGTTTGTCGCAATGGCAAGGGATATTAGAGTGATACTAATAAAGTTAGCCGACCGTTTGCATAATATGAGAACCTTGAAGCATTTGCCAGATGAAAAACAACGTCGTATAGCTGATGAAACCTTAGAGATATTTGCACCACTCGCACATAGACTTGGTATTTCCACGGTAAAGTGGGAGCTTGAGGATGTTGCGTTAAGATACTTAAATCCACAACAATATTATCGGATTGTTCATTTAATGAAAAAGAAACGGGCAGAGCGTGAGGACTACCTGTATAAGGTCATCAACAATATTAAAGGAAGACTACATGACTTAAAAATACCATCTGAAATATACGGGAGACCAAAACACATCTATAGTATTTATAGTAAGATGTTGAAGCAAAATAAAGAGTTTAATGAAATATATGATTTACTTGCTGTCAGAGTGATTGTTGAATCAGTAAAGGATTGTTATGCCGTCTTAGGCACAATACATACCTTATGGAAGCCAATGCCTGGTCGTTTTAAGGATTATATAGCGATGCCTAAGCCTAATATGTATCAATCTCTTCATACCACTGTTATAGGGCCAAA
Source organism: uncultured Bacillaceae bacterium (assembly GCA_964514395.1). GTDB lineage: Bacteria > Bacillota > Bacilli > Tepidibacillales > Tepidibacillaceae > CAZEQK01. Next base: position 132,872 of record CAZEQK010000001.1, on the reverse strand, counting down.
TGGAGAGCCATTAGAGGTACAAATAAGAACCTTTGATATGCACCATACAGCAGAGTATGGTATTGCTGCCCACTGGGCATATAAAGAAGGAAAAACAGGGATTGAGGATTCATTTGAGGAAAAGCTTAAATGGTTTAGAGAGATATTAGAATGGCAAAATGACTATCGAGATGCTCAAGAATTTATGGAATCCTTAAAAATGGATTTATTCTCTGACTTAGTATTTGTTTTTACGCCAAAAGGGGATGTAATAGAACTCCCCCAAGGATCTGTACCTCTAGATTTTGCTTATAGAATCCATACAGAGGTAGGTAATCGCTGTATAGGTGCTAAGGTTAATGGCAAAATTGTACCATTAGATTATCGATTAAAAACTGGAGATATTCTTGAGATCATCACGTCAAAGCACAGCTATGGTCCTAGTCAGGATTGGATTAAAATAGCTCAATCCTCCCATGCGAGATCTAAAATTAAGCAATGGTTTAAAAAGGAAAAAAGAGAAGAAAATATTGTGAAGGGAAGAGAAAGCATCGAGAGGGAGTTACAGCGCCAAGGCTTTGAACCTTCACAATATTTGACGAATGATTTACTTAGGGAAATTGGTACAAAATTTAATTTTAATGAAGAAGACGATATGCTGGCTGCAATAGGATATGGTGGAATTACTGCTGCTCAAATCGTAACCAGACTAACTGAAAAAGCAAAAAAAGTAACAGAACAGGAGTCTATCTCAGATCTGGATTTTCGACAGCCTGTTAGTACCCGTAAGAAAAAATTAGCAGCAGGAGTGAAAGTGAAGGGAGTGGACAACCTTCTTGTTCGCTTTTCAAGGTGCTGTAACCCAGTGCCAGGTGATGAGATTGTTGGTTTTATTACAAGAGGCCGAGGTGTATCGATTCACCGAAATGATTGTCCGAATATTCAATATGAAGAAAATAATGAAAGAATCATACCAGTTGAATGGGATAACGTGGAGGATCAATCCTTCTCTGCCGATATAGAAGTATTAGGAATGGATCGTAGGGGGTTACTCAATGAAGTGCTACAGGCAGTTTCAGAAACAAAAACCAATTTAACTGCTGTCTCTGGGAAATCAGATAAAAATAAGATGGCGACGATTCTGATGACAATACTCATTCATAATACGGAGCACTTACATTCAGTTGTAGAACGTATCAAACGTGTAAAGGATGTATATTCAGTACGAAGGATTATGCAATAACTTTCATTAAAGGTGGTGATTTTTTGAGGATTGTTGTACAAAGATCTAAGAATGGTAAAGTTATCGTTAAAAATAAAATAGTTGGAGCCATTCGAAATGGGTTAGTGCTCTTAGTTGGTGTAACTCAAGATGATACGGAAGAAGATGTACACTACATGGCTGATAAAATTGTTAACCTTAGGATTTTCGAGGATATGGATGGAAAGATGAATCAATCCATATTAGATGTGGAAGGAAGCATATTATCCGTTTCGCAATTTACACTATACGCAGATACGAGAAAAGGAAGAAGACCAAGTTATATTGATGCAGCAAAGCCGGAATATGCTCAAAAGCTATATGACCTTTTAAATGAAGTGATGAGACAAAGTGGTGTAACAGTTGAAACGGGAGTATTTGGTGCGATGATGGATGTTCAATTTACAAATGATGGACCAGTTACCATTATCCTAGATAGTGATTTTAAAAAAGTGAATCAAGAAGCTTAATTCATAATAAACCGCCTGAGTATACTAAGGCGGTTTATTATGTTTTTTATTTACTAAAGTATTTGATTAAGCCTTCAAATATACCTTCAGCAGCATTTTCTTGAAATTTATTTGAACGTGCCTTTAATTCATCCTGATAATTTGAAATAAATGCAAGCTCTACAAGAACAGATAATCTTGGATTTTCCCTTAGCACATAGTAGTCCCCATATTGGGCATTTAAATTTTCAAGCTTTACTTGCTTGACTACCTCGGTTTGAATATCAGTAGCAAGAGTTTTGCTTCTACTACTATAATAATAAGTGATTGTACCATTAATGATGGTGTTCTCGTTTGTATTATGGTGGATGCTAATAAATGCATCAGCATGATTATTGACTGCGATATCTACTCGTTCCTGTAAAGGGATTCTTATATCTGTGGATCTTGTCATAACCACTTTTGCACCAGCAGCTTCTAGTTTTTTTTCAAGTAGCTTTGCTACCTGTAAATTAAGTACCTTTTCGGTGGATTTAAAATGGGTACCAGTAGCTCCGTAGTCTTTACCCCCATGGCCGGCGTCAATTACAATCACCTTATTTTGTAATAATTTATTTATTCCATGTTTAATATCTTGTTTAATACCCTTTACTGAAACAATCCAACCTGCAACATAGGCAATTTTACCGTCTTTTAGCTTAATCTGATACCAATCTCCTGCAGTTGAAATAATCGGAAATTGATCGCCAACCTTTGCTATCGTCAGGACAGAATCATTCGTCGAAGGGCCACTACGTATATTTGTACCCGGATTAAGAATAACGACAGTAGGCTGGTTTGAAACAATATGGTTATAATTAACAACTAACCAATTAGCAACCCATCCTTTTACTTCAGGTGAATTTGCTTTTTGAATATGGAGCCAATCTCCATTTGTTTCAAGTACAATTAATATATCATTCTTCAATAATTTACCGATAATTTTATATTGCGTACTTGGCCCTCTGCGGAGGTTTAAAATATTGGTGTTGACCATAACCTTCTGTTTATCTTCATTATTTGATGGTCCATTCGATTTTGTGATTTGACTTGCATATTTACTAGTTATCCAACCATATCCACTCTTAAACTTTATTTTATACCATCCATTCTCAATATTGACAACTTCGACCTTATCCCCTTTTTCTACTACACCTATAATCTCGCTATCAGTAGAGGGGGACTTACGAACATTTAACATGTTAACCTGTATGGTCACATAATCACTTTGCACAGATTCATTGGTAGCTGCTTCTTCAGCAATCTTTGAAAACCATTTCGCAATCCAGCCAAATTTGTTTGTATTGACTTGGATTTTAATCCAATCCCCTTCTTCATCTATAATTGGATATTTAGTATTAGGATGAATTTGATCAATGATGTCAAAATTGGTACTTGGCCCTTGTCTTACGTTTAGTGTATCTACAGTAGATTCTGCCGTCTTCACTTTTGTATTTGTAGTCACTTTTTCAACGAGCCAGCCTGCTACCCATCCGATCGAATCGTTTATTTTAATCTTCATCCATGCTTTATTGTCTTCAATTAATTGGTATGTTTCACCATTATGTATTTTGTTTATTACGTTATACTCTAAACCTGGACCAGATCTTACATTTAAAATATCCACCTTAACCCTTATCAATTCCTTGTCTGAAGAAAACACATGCTGTGGATGGGGAACCATGGATACGATGATAAATATGGCTATCATTATGATGATTTTAGTTTTTCGCATATTATCAATCCCTTTCTAAGGTGTAATTTCCTTATTCTCCTTTCCCCTTTCTGAATCCTTCAAAAAATGAAAAGAAATTAGATTTGTGTAAAGGTAACAAAACAAGGGCAAAATAATAGGGACATTAAAGAGTGGGGTGATGATATGCATCAGGCTAAAAAAGAAATTTTATTGAAGCAATGGAATCAAAAATATTATGCCGATTTTCATGATCAACTAGAAAAGGAAATAGCTTTAGAAAACAACCTTTTTACTCGAGAGATTGAAGAATATACATCCTTTATGAAAGGGAAAAACCTACAATAAACACTTTCTAAAACTATCGATTATTCTACAAATAGAAGATATGGTATGATTAAAAGGTAATAGATTTGCTTGAATATCATGTTAGGTGGAGGAGAATATGAATTTTATCATCAAGGATCAAGACTATCCATATCAAATGGAGCTAGAGAATATTTTTCGCTTATTTAAGGAAGAGGATGATAAACTAATTTTTTCAGATACCGAGACGGAAGGATTTATTGTCGATTTAAAATTACAGGTGGATGATGAGCATATTGAGGCATTGGCAAAAACCATCATAAATGGAGAACAGATTGTTTTCAAAAATAAAAGAAAGTCGGTTAAAGAAGAACAGTATAAAATTGCGAAAAAAGCGATTATTTTCGTTTGGCTCCAAATACTAGAATCGATCTATAAAAGAAGGCACGACTGGGGAATTTTAACTGGAATCCGACCAACGAAGCTGTACCATAAGCTATTGCTTCAAACAAAATCACATCAAAAGGTTTTTGAATCTTTAACGAAGGATTATTTAGTGAAGAAAGAGAAGGTCGAATTATTACAGGACATCGTTAATAGACAATTAAAGGTGATTCCTGATCTATATGAGATTGATAAAGAAGTAAGCATCTATATTGGGATTCCCTTTTGCCCTACGAAGTGTGCCTATTGTACATTTCCCGCTTATGCAATAAATGGGAAACATAGTGATGTAGATGGTTTTTTAGAAGAACTTTATGGAGAAATAGATGCGATCGGAAGCTGGCTACAGGAAAAAAAAAGAAGAGTTACGACCATCTATTTTGGTGGAGGTACGCCAACCAGCATATCTGCTGAACAAATGGATCAAATTTTTCTTCATTTAGCAAAAGGCTTGGATTTAAAGACGGTGAGAGAAATAACAGTAGAAGCGGGTAGGCCAGATACTATTACTATGGATAAGATAGACATATTGAAGAAGTGGAATGTGGACAGAATAAGCATCAATCCACAATCCTTTACACAGGATACCCTTGATATTATCGGTAGACATCATACCGTAAAAGAGACAATAGAGAAATATAGCTTAGCAAAGGAAAATGGCGTTGATAATATCAATATGGATTTAATTATTGGTTTGCCTGGGGAAGGACTAGAGCAGATAGAGGATTCATTAAAGCATATTGATAGATTACAGCCTAATTCTTTAACCATTCATACGATGGCCTTTAAAAGGGCGTCCTACTTAACAAAAAATAAGGAGGAATTCGAAATTACTGAGCCTGAAGAAGTCAAAAAGATGATGGAATATGCGACTCGATGGACAAAGGAACACGACTATTTTCCTTATTATTTATATCGGCAAAAAAATATGTTGGGTAACCTGGAAAACATAGGCTATTCCAAGGAAGGTAGCGAGAGCCTATACAATATCCTTATCATGGAGGAAAAACAAACAATCATTGGCATCGGTAGTGGTGCCGCAAGTAAATTAATCATACCAGGTTCAGATAAAGTAAGCCGATTCCCTAATCCAAAGGATCCAAGTCAATATATTGAAACCATTGCTGAATTGACGGAAAAAAAGATAAAAAAATTGAATCAAATTTTTGCAATCTAACCTTGACATTCTTCATTTTGCAAAGTATGATAGTAAACAATTAAATATTTGTGATCCTATGATGAGAAGGAGTATTTAGTATACGGATAGCCAGAGAGAAGATGAAACAGTTGAGATCATCTTTCTATTACGAACTAAAGAAAGACATCTTGGAGGATGCTTAGTGAACGATTTATCATTTAATAACTAAGCTGCGTATAAGGCGTTAACGGTTAGAGTGGGATTTTTAATCCAATTAGGGTGGCACCACGGGTGTATAAATGATATCTCTCGTCCCTGATGCAAATAGTGAATATGCATCAAGGCGAGGGATTTTTTGCTATTTAAAAAAAGATGTATTCTTGGACTGGTATTAGTGAATGAAATGATATTTATGAAGGGGTTGATATGATGAAGTATAAAATTCCTAGAGGTACGGCTGATATTTTGTTTGGAGAAGCAGCGTTGTGGGATTTTGTAGAGCAAGTATCGAAAAATGTATTTAAACGATACAATTACAAAGAAATAAGAACACCAATCTTTGAACATACAGAGCTTTTTCAAAGAGGGGTCGGTGAAACCACTGACATCGTTGAAAAGGAAATGTATACCTTTACTGATAAAGGTGGAAGGAGCTTAACATTAAGACCAGAGGGGACAGCATCTGTCGTACGCTCCTTTGTTGAAAACAAATTATTTGCTAGTCCAGATCCAGTAAAGCTATTTTATATTGGGCCGATGTTTCGCTACGAGCGACCCCAGGCAGGAAGAACAAGGCAATTCACTCAAATTGGTGTAGAAGCATTTGGTAGTAATGACCCAAGCTTAGATGCAGAAGTGATTAGCATGGCGATGGACAAGTTTAAGGAAATGGGATTGACTGAACTTCGTTTAGAAATAAATAGTGTCGGTTGCCCTGTATGTCGTCCACAGCATCGAGAAAAGTTGATGACCCATCTGCATGGTGTAAAGGATCAATTATGTAAGGATTGTCAATCGAGATTTGACCGTAATCCGATGAGAATTTTAGATTGCAAAAACGAAACCTGTCAAGAGCTCACAAAGGATGCACCAACAGTAAGTCAGCATCTATGTGAAAGCTGTCAAACACACTACGATGATGTGAAGCAATATCTTGATATGATGGAGATAAAATATGTAGAAAATCCACGATTGGTGAGAGGGTTAGATTATTATACACAGACATCCTTTGAGATTATGTCAGAAGGCATTGGGGCAGTTGGCACCTTGTGTGGTGGTGGCCGCTATAATGGATTAGTTGAGGAATTTGGTGGAAACGATGTTCCAGGGATAGGCTATGCTTTTTCCCTTGAAAGAATTTCATTGGCTTTAAAATCAAAAAATGTGAACGTTGATTTAAAACAAGAGCTGGATGTATATCTTATTCATGCAGGAGATCAAGCAAAGCTATATGGATCAAAGCTGTTAAAGGAGTTTCGAGAAAATAATTTAGCTTGTGATATGGACTATTTAAGCAGAAAGATGAAGGCCCAAATGAAGGCTGCCGATCGATTACAGGCAAAATTAGTCCTTATCCTAGGTGATGATGAATTGGCCAATAAAAAGGCAATTCTGAGAAATATGAAGTCTGGTGAACAGCTAGAGGTAGCTTTGCAGGATATTATCGCTACTATAAAAAAAGAGCTTTCATAAATAGCTATTAGATAAAGACTTAGGTCTAGGGAGGTAAAGTAATGGGATTAGAAAGAACACATCAATGTGGTACTTTAAGAGAAGAGCATGTAACACAAGAGGTCATTTTAAATGGATGGGTACAAAAGAGAAGAGATTTAGGTGGGTTGATATTTATTGATTTTAGGGATAGAAGCGGTATTGTTCAATTAGTGATTAACCCTGAAACCTCAAAGGAAGCGCATGATGTTGGTGAAAAAATAAGAAATGAATTTGTGCTTGCTGTTAAGGGTAGGATTGTAAAAAGAAGTGAAGCAACTATAAATACTAATATTCCAACGGGGGAGATAGAGGTTGAAGTAAGTGAGCTACAAATCTTAAATGAAGCCAAAAACCCACCATTTTTTGTCCAGGATAATATTGATATTGACGAGACGTTAAGGCTAAAATATAGATATTTGGATTTACGACGCAATGAAATGAAAAATACTTTTATTTTACGTCATAAAATATCTAGCTTCATTAGAAATTTTTTAGATCAACATGAATTTTTAGATATAGAAACACCAATATTAACTAAAAGTACACCTGAAGGAGCAAGAGATTATCTTGTAGCTTCAAGAAAGCATCCTGGAGAGTTTTTTGCATTACCACAATCTCCTCAGCTTTTTAAACAATTGTTAATGGTATCTGGTTTTGAAAGATATTATCAGATTACACGTTGCTTTAGAGACGAGGACCTTAGAGCTGATCGTCAGCCAGAATTCACACAGGTCGACATCGAAATGTCGTTTATGCCATTAAAGGAATTTCATGATTTAATGGAACAAATGATGACAGATTTATTAAAGGAAACGATTGGTTATGATGTAGAAAGACCATTTCTTCGTATGACTTATCAGGAGGCAATGGAACGTTACGGATCAGACAAGCCAGACATTCGTTTTGGGTTGGAATTAAAGGATATTAGTGATATAGCAGATAAGAGTGAATTTAAAGTATTTAAGGCTGCAATTGAAAATGGGGGCCAAGTAAAGGGAATAAATGCAAAGGGCTGTGCTAGTTATAGTCGAAAAGATGTTGATCTATTAACAGAGTTTGTTAAGCGTTATGGTGCTAAGGGTTTAGCTTGGCTAGCTTTTAAAGACAATGAAGTCAAAGGATCTATCGCCAAATTCTTGTCTGAAGAAGAAATTACTCAAATCAAAGCAAAATTAGAGGCAGAATCAGGTGATTTACTTTTATTTGTTGCAGATTCAAAAAGGGTAGTAGCAGATGCTCTAGGTAATTTGCGTTTGGAGATGGGAAGAAGATTAGACCTTATTCCAAAGGATGTTTATAAATTCTTATGGGTCACTGATTTCCCATTACTAGGTTATGATGAAGAGGAACAAAGATATGTTGCTGAGCATCATCCATTTACCATGCCAAAGATCGAGGATATTCCATTACTAGATACAGAACCTGAAAAGGTTAGAGCTCAAGCCTATGATATGGTGTTAAACGGCTATGAATTAGGTGGAGGAAGTATGAGGATTTATCAGCAGGAATTACAAGAGAAAATGTTTAAAACCCTTGGTTTTACAAAGGAAGAGGCATGGGAGAAATTCGGTTTCCTTTTAGAGGCATTTGAGTATGGAACCCCTCCACATGGCGGTATCGCCTTTGGTCTTGATCGAATTGTTATGCTATTAGCTAAAAGAAATAATTTGCGTGATGTGATTGCATTTCCTAAAACAGCTGGAGCCAATTGTTTGTTGACAAGTGCACCTAGCATAGTAGATCAGAAACAATTAAAGGAACTCCATCTTCAAATAGATAATAAGTAAGCAAAAAAATCTTCAATTATTATTAAATAGTGAGTATGCTCAATACAGGTAAATGGGCTGTTAATTTATTGTTTTAGCAGGGATACGATTCTAATGCTAAAGTTACCTTTCCTTCAGCCTTAGTTGCAAGCTGTTCCTGTTAAGTAATTAAAGATAAACCCCAAAAGTAATGCTAAATAATTGGCTGACTTTTGGGGTTTTTTAATTTGGAGGCAATCCCACTAAAGTACTAAAACAGGAAATAATTTAACGGGTGGTTTTAAACCGTTACCTTGATTTTAAGTCAATCATTATGATAAGATATTACTACAGAATAAAACTTTATTGAGCCCTATGTTGTACGTGATTCACCGACAGTTTTGAGCCAACACCAGAATATCGGGAGTTTGTGTTCATTTGTGGATAAGATGCTGTGATTTATCATAGAACTATGAAGCAATTGGCAGGGCACCCACCTGCTAGAGCAGGTTCAAAACTTAGGATTCACGGCATACTCGGGGCTCGCTAATAGGCTCTGATGATTTTTTTTGTATACTAAACCAATCTACATGATGTAGGTTGGTTTTTTTTTGAATAAAGAGAGCAGTATGATGGCAAATGAACGTTAGATATTATAAAATGGTAAGCGATACTTCATTCAAATATGATACCTGAATGGATTAGAACTTATCTAGGAGGCTAACGCCGCTTACTTCATAAGTGGTTTAGCGACGGTTAGCTATCGGTCAGCATTAATTAGGTTATAGAATAGAAAGGTGAAGTTATGATTAATCAATTTTCTAGATTAGAGCTTGGTATTGGTACGGATAAATTAGAGGTACTAAGGAAAAGTACAGTGGTCATATTAGGAATTGGAGGAGTTGGTTCCTTTGCGGCTGAAGCATTAGCACGTTCTGCCATCGGTCAGCTTGTCTTAGTTGATAAGGATGTTGTGGATATAACGAATGTAAATCGGCAAATTCACGCACTGACGTCCACTATCGGAAAATCAAAGGTAGAATTAATGAAAGAAAGAATTAAAGAAATCAATGCTGATTGTAAGGTGATCCCTTTATCTATGTTTTATAATGAGGATACAAAGGATGAAATTTTTAAATATCGACCTGATTATATTATTGATGCGATTGACACGATGAGTAGCAAAATTAGTGTGATATTGGAAAGCAAAAAACATGGTATCCCAATCATCTCTTCTATGGGTACTGCCAATAAGCTTGATCCTTCAAAATTTGAGGTTACAGACATATCAAAAACACATATGGATCCAGTAGCTAGAATCATAAGACAGCAGTTAAAAAAGAAGGGAATAAGTAAAGGGGTTCAAGTGGTTTTCTCGCCAGAGAAACCATTGATTCCTAAGAATGAACTGCACCAAGTCGTTGGAAAACAAGAAAGTGAGATTAGAAAAGAGAAAATCCCTCCAGCAAGTAATGCCTTTGTACCTCCTGTTGCTGGTATGATTATGGCTAGTGTTGTTGTAAGGGAATTAATAACAAGATAGAGGTGGAACAGTCGTGAAAGAAAAGGTAATTGGAATACTAGGTGGTATGGGACCGGAGGCTACAGTTGATATATTTTCTCGCATTGTTGCATTAACAAAAGCTAAAACCGATGAGGATCATTTAAGAATACTAATTGATAATAATCCAAAAATGCCAAGTAGACAGGATTCAATCTTAAATGATGGGATTAGTCCTGTTCCTGATATGATTGCTACAGCTTTAAATTTAAAGAATGCTGGTGCTGATTTTATTATTCTAGCTGCAAATACGGCACATTATTATTTTGAAGAAATAAAAAATGCTGTAAGGCTTCCCATGCTCCACATCATTGAAGAAACAGTGATAGAGACAATGAATCTTGTACCAAATATTAAAAAGATAGGGGTTTTAGCTACTAGTGGGGCGATGAAAACAAAGATCTATCACCATGCCTTTGAAAATCATGGAATTAAAGTGATTGAGATCGATGACGAGATGCAAACAATGATTCAAAAATCGATTTTTTCCTTTAAGTATGACGGATTAACAAAAGCAAACCTTGAAATGCTGCAAAATGCTGCTCGTTATTTAATAGATCGAGGGGCAGAAGCATTAATAATGGGCTGTACGGAAATACCATTAATTTTACAGGGAAAGCATTTTACTATTCCATTAATTAATCCGAATGAAGTGATTGCTTATATGGCAATTCAATATGCAAAGAATAAAATAGAAAAAATTTAAGAGCTATTATCATGTCTGTTTTTTTGGATGGGTTATTGTTATAACCCATTCTTTTTCTTTGTAAAAAATTAGTTATTACTTAATCAGATAAAAGACAGAGTGCTATAATGGAAGAAGAGAACAAAGAATAGTAAATGAGGTGAATACTCAAGGTATAGCGATGTATACTGGAAGGAGTGTGAAAAATGGAAGAGCATATCATAAAAGAAATAGAGGCTATCATACCGAAGGATCGGGTACTTTTAGATATACAGGATAGATATTCCTATAGCTATGATGCATCATTTGGAGAATATTTACCAGATATCGTGATTCAACCAGAAAATACGGAGGAAATTAGTAAGCTGATAAAATTGGCAAATACCTATCTATTTCCTATTTATCCAAGGGGTGCAGCAACCTCACTAAGCGGTGGATCGTTACCGGTTGAAGGTGGGATGGTAATCGATATGTCTAGGCTTAATAAGAAGCTGCTGATCGATAAGGAAAATTTATTGGCAATTGCTTCCGTAGGTGTCATTACGGGTGACATACACAAAAAAGCGGAAGAGGCTGGACTATTTTATCCTCCCGATCCAAGTAGTGCTAATGTTTCTACAATAGGTGGTAATTTATTAGAAAACTCCAGTGGACCAAGGGGTTTAAAATATGGAACGACAAAGGAATATGTGATTGGGATGAAGGTTGTTACACCAACAGGAGAAATTATCCACACAGGTGGTAAAACAGTGAAAAATGTGACGGGGTATGATTTAACAAGGCTTATTGTTGGATCAGAGGGTACCTTGGGAATTGTGACAGAGGTCATTTTACGTTTGATTCCTAAACCACAGGGTGTAAAAACACTACTAGCTAGCTTTGACCAGCTAGATAAGTCAGGTCATGCCATTACAAAGATACTAGCTTCAGGGATTCTCCCTGCTGCAATGGAGTTAATGGATAATGCCTGTATTAAAGCCGTTGAGAATTATCATCCATCAGGCTTGCCAATCGATGCGGGAGCATTAATTATAATCGAGATAGATGGGCATCCATTAGCCTTAGAAGAAGAAGTAAGAAAATGCGAAGAGATCTGTCTAGAACAGGGAGCGACCAATGTTAGGACTGCTAAGGATGAAGTAGAGAGACAGGAAATCTGGAAGGCAAGAAAATCAGTTTCACCAGCAATCACTCAAATGGGTCCAACTAAAATATCGGAGGATGCCACGGTTCCCCGAAGTCAAATACCAGCCATGATGGAGAGATTAAAACAAATCAAAGAAAAATATGAGTTAAACCTTGTCGTGTTTGGTCATGCTGGTGACGGGAATTTGCATCCTAATATTATCACGGATAAACGTAACATAGAGGAAATGAAAAGAGCAGAGGAAGCGGTAGGGGAAATTTTTAAGGCTGCGATAGCGCTTGGAGGGACACTTTCAGGAGAGCATGGGATCGGTATATTAAAGGCTCCTTACATGGAAATGGAGCTTGGTGAAGCAGGATTAATGATGATGAAAAAAATAAAGGAAGCATGGGACCCAAATCATATCTTAAATCCAGGGAAAATTTTTCCTAAGCCAGGGCAAAACAGGGTGGTGCTGACATAAATGAGTCAAACCAACCATAATACGCTTAAATTAATAGACGAAGCCACTCAGAAGCTGTATGATTTATCCTTTGATGCAACCAATAAATGTGTTCAATGTGGTTATTGCTTACCTGTTTGTCCAACTTATGAATCAATGGGAAAAGAAACTCAATCCCCGCGAGGTAGAATCAATCTTGTTAAATTAGCATCATTAGGGAAAATAGATATATTAGAGCACATGGCCGATCCAATCGATCTATGCTTAGGATGTCGTGCCTGTGAGGTAGCATGTCCTGTAGGTGTCCCCTACGAAAGAATTTTAGAGAGCGCGAAACAAGTGGTAGCAGAAAAGCAAGCAAGCAAAGAGAAGGGCTTTCATAGCAAAGTTAAAAAAATAATTTTAAATCAAATATTTCCTTATCCTAAACGTCTAAGGGCATTGGGAAACACGGTTTGGTTTTATCAAAAAAGTGGTATGTACAAGCTGATAAGAAAAACGAAGGTAATCAATAGCATTTCAAAACCACTAGCTGCATTAGAAAAGGCATTACCTATGCTAGAATTACCAGCGAAGCGAGTGAAAGCTGGAACCATTCTTCCAGCAAAGGGTGTAAAAAAAGCTCAGGTGGCCTTTTTTACAGGATGTGTGCAGGATGCAACGATGTATCGCACAAACCGATTATCCATCGAGCTATTAGCTTTAGTTGGTTGTGAAGTCGTTACTCCAGAAAAACAGAAATGCTGTGGCGCCTTACATGTTCATCAAGGAATTACAGAGGAGGCAAAAAGCTTAGCAAAGGATAATATCATTGCGTTTGAACAATCAGGTGCTGATTATTATATTAATAATGCTGGTGGCTGTGGAGCCATACTTAGAGAATATGATCATTTGTTAGCCGATGAACCAGCTTGGGTAAATAGAGTGAAGGCTTTTGTGGCAAAATCAAGGGATATCAGTGAAATACTAGTACAATATGGCCCATTACCATTTAAACAAAATTTATCAGGAACGATTACCTATCAGGATTCCTGTCATTTAAGGAATGTACAAGGAGTATATAAAGAACCAAGAAAATTACTTCAATCTATACCTGGTATGAACTATGTAGAGATGGAGGATAGTGATAAATGCTGTGCATCAGGCGGTATTTATAATGTGCTACATTTCAATGAATCGATGAAGATATTGGATAAAAAAATAGACAAGATAGAAGATACTAAGGCGGCAACCGTAGTTACGGCTAATCCAGGCTGCCTCTTACAAATACGTGCAGGGATCGAACAGCACGATAAAGTGGGAGAAATAGATTCAGTTCATATCGTGGATATCCTAGCCAAGGCCTGTGGCATTGAATAAAAAAGCAAGATATGGCAAATAAGCATAGCTCTACAAATTGGACGAAATCGGCAGTTTGTTATCAGTCAAAGAAACCCGTTAATGATATAACGGGTTTCAGTGTGTAGATGAAGTATGAAATCTATTTTGTTTCTAAAACAGAACCATATTTCCTGTTTTTTTCATATGACTCTCTGCTTTTTTTAAAATAAGTGCAGTTGAAAATACCATAGCCATCAATATGATGATTAAGACTACAAAGGAAGGTAATATATGGATAAGCGTCGCCCCATCCATGACGAGCCTTCGCATGATATATAAGGTATAGGTCAATGGGAATATTAAAGCAATTCCCTTTGCCCATAGTGGAAAAGCAAGGGGTGGTATCCGAACCCCAGCAAAGATAGTCATCGGTTCATCTAGAATCGTATATAAAAATCCAGCATCTCTAGAAAATAGGAAAATAGCATTTAAAAATCCCCCCCACACTACGGCTGAAACAAGTAAAATAAAAAAAGCGAAGGGAGCACTTAACCAAGAGCTGATATGGATACCTTTGACAAAGAATAGGGCTAGCATCACAAAGATGAAAAACAGCCATACACCTTCTACTAAAAAAGAAAATGAACGACCAAAGATAAATACCAAACGATTAACAGGGGTTAAAAAAATCATTTCTAAAGTACCTGATTGTCTTTCATATCCCATTCGCCATGCAGATTGAACCAAGCTCCAAAAGAAAATATAAGCTAAATATCCAGTTAAAAGAAACAATGCCAAATGATCAGGCTGAATAAATCTTGTCATCGGTGATTTTTGATCTAATTGGAAAGGTTTAAACGAATAGTATGCGGAGATAAAACCAATGACAGGCCAAATTAACAATGAAAAGTAAACCAAAGAACTATGAAAAGTATTCCGATGCTCTTTTTTTACCTCTGCAAACAAAAGGTAAAGCCAATTTATCATCCTACTCTCCTTTCTGCCAAATAGATAATAGCATCCTCAAGCTTTGGCTGTTCAATAATTAATTTAAGTACAGATATTTGATAACTAGCTAATAAATTTAAAACGGGTGTTGTAATTTCATCTTCTGTTAAGATAATAAGCTCTATCCCTTCATCGGTATTGTTGATAGACTCAAGTAAAGCCTTATTAGCAACTAATAGATTTTCTAATTTTTCTTTCACTTGTGGTTCTATCTCTGAAACCCAGATATGGATTCGATGATCTTTAAATAAAGAAGCGGTTAAATGCTTAGGAGTATCATGAATAATTAATTGACCTTTATCCAGAATATATACCTCATCACATAATTCTTCCACTTCATCAATATAATGACTGGTTAACAAAACTGCTTTTCCTTTTTCCTTTGCCAATTTTTTCACATAGGATCGTAGATGCTTCGCTATTGGCGCATCAAGTCCCAATGTTGGCTCATCTAGAAATAAATACTTAGGATTATTAATTAATCCCCTTGCAATTTGTAATCTTTGTTTCATTCCCTTAGAATACTGCTCAACAGGAGTATCTGCTGCATCCTTTAAATCCACTTCCTTCAACAGCTCTTCAATTGTTTCATCTAATAAAGGTTGTTTTATTCCGTATAAATGACCAAAATAGCGTAGATTCTCTCTACCTGTTAAACGCCAATAAAGCATTCTTTCCCCACCAGCGATCATATTGACTAGTGACTTCACTTTTTTGTCATCCTTTATTGCATCGAATCCATCAACCGTTATCGTTCCGCTTGTTGGTTCCAATAAAGTCGTACACATTTTTATCGTTGTTGTTTTTCCAGCACCATTTAATCCCAATAATCCAATGATTTTACCAGGCTCCATCTGAAAGGATAAATGATCTACGGCCTTTACATGTTTATACGAACTTTTAAAAAAACTTAATCTTACTTTTGTTCGATAGATTTTAGTCACTCCATTTACGATTAGCATCTTCAATTCCTCCGTTAACCTAAATTTTTCTCAATAATTTTTTTCTCCGTTTTGTAAATTCCATAGCTTCCTATCAATAGATAGATAATCGTTAACATACCAATGTGGATTAATTCCTGGCTATTAAAAAATAACGTTTTTCCTTCCAAAACACTATTTCGAAAAGCATTTAACGCTGGACTTAATGGCATCATCCAACTAAGTGGTTGTAGCCAAACTGGCAAATATTGAATGGGAAAAGTGACTCCTGAAACAAAAGCCATGGTGACAAACAAAGTATTTTGACTAATATAGGTATCGCGAAAATAAAGCATAATACTACCTAAAACTAAGGCTTGAGAAAAAAATGCAATAATAGAAATAATCCAGATAAAAATAGCGCTTGAAATATTTATATTTGCTAGATTTAAGCCAAACAGAAGGCCAAACAGGAGGATTATAACAAATTCAATAATGGTTCTAGATACTTGTTGAATGACATTTCCTAAGAAATAACCCTTACGAGAGGAAGGGGTTAGTAATAATGCTTCTAGAGTACCTTCTCGATATTCAGTAATTAATGAACGACTCACATTCATCAAAGTAGATACGGAAAAAGAAAATAAAGCTCCCCCAAGTATGACGTAAGAGAGGTAATCACCAGTATTAGCAAAGTGATGAAAGTTTTTATCTAAAGCACCTTCAAAAACAAAATGAAAGGTAAAATAACCAAATAAAACCGTATAGATACCTGATAAGATATGAGAAATAAAAAAAGTCCAAGGATAGGCTCGAAACATAGAGATAGTATTACGGACAAATGTTGCTTTAGCGACGTTTAGCATATTGTTCACTCCTTTTCATTAAAATTCCATATCGATAAATTGATGAATTTCAACCTGTAACATATCTAGTCGTCCAATATTACTTTGATAAAAGACAAAATGTCCTTGCCTTTCACTCCATATTAAATCTGCTTTTTTAAGTATCCTTAAATGCTTTGAAACGGCAGGTTCACTAATATTAAGAAGATCAGACAGCTGTTGTATGCAATAAGGATGATGAAGGAGCATTTTTAAAATGGTTAATCTCGTTTGATCACTTAAAGCTTTCATGATTTGGACAAAATCCTCAGGAACTTTTGAGATTGCATCCTCACCTGGAACATGAACGTCGATGGCTGTTGATATCATATCTTGATGAATTCCTAATAATAGATGAGGATGAACAAATGAAGAAGGAACCACAAAGACATGCTTTAAATTTTTATAAGAAAATTGATAGGTTTTAGCCTTATCGAATTGCAGCATATCATCATAAACAGTCAATCTTGGATGAATTTTTCCCATGAAAGCCAGGGGGTCTTTATCAAATTGTTTTCTGCTATCATGCACAAATCTTATTAACCAAGGCTCCACTCTTCGATGCTCTTTTTGATAATAGGTCAAATATTCATATAAAAAATGGATGAGTTTTTTTCTTGTTGTTTTTGGGTTTCTCAATAGCTGCTTCATTTCTGGGTTAAAGCTTTCTAAGGTCTCAGCATGATTTCCATTGACATACTGTTCAATTATATTTTCACCCTTATCATAGCCTAGCATATAAGTAATAAAGTTTATGTCTGTTAGTGTGGTTAATATCTCTATGCCTGCTTCAATCGATACTGTAGTTGATTCATCCCAAAGAACTATTGTGTCCATTAGGTTAAGATAATCAGAGGTCATTGACTTAAAGAAAGTTAATTCTTTTTTTAATGAGTGAGGAATTTTTTCGAGCATTTTATTTCCCCAATTCAATCTTGTCATATGATGCTGTGCATTTGCTAACACATGTAAGCTTAAATAAAACTCGTATATTGGGATATATGTAATAGTCACATGCTTTTTCAACCAATTTTCTAAAGCTATCAGTGTTGTTACCTCCTAAAGATTAACCATATAGTTAATTAAATTTAATTATATGTAAAATTGCAGTAATTATAATAGAATGCCTAATAAATGTCTATACTTATTTTAGATATAGTTAAAATTTTTAATAATAATCTAGACACTTTTTGAAAGTCATTATAAGATGGAATAGTATTACAGATATTCTTCATTAGTGAAACTTCATTCAGAAGCATTACCTGAATGTTAGTAGAACTTATCCAGGAGGTTAGTGTCGCTTTTTTTAAGGAAAAATTAGCGTCAGTTAGCTATCGGGCATGTGGAATGACTAAATAGAAAAGGAAGGGTTGAATGATGGAGAGAGTATCTTTTTTTAAAAAGCTCTACTACAGCTTTACTAAATTTGATAAGTATCCAAGGATGATCAAGGAAGGAACTGGAAGGGCTTTTATCTACTTATTGTTATTCTCTTTGATTTTTGGGTCGATTTCCGGAATTATAACTGCTACTAAGCTTAATAATGGAATTAATACGTTTATTTCAAAGGTTGAAACAGAACTCCCTGATTTTACATTGTCAAATGGAG
Organism: uncultured Bacillaceae bacterium; assembly: GCA_964514395.1. GTDB lineage: Bacteria > Bacillota > Bacilli > Tepidibacillales > Tepidibacillaceae > CAZEQK01. The sequence continues at coordinate 114,529 of CAZEQK010000001.1, read as the reverse complement.
TGCTACATGTTGAAGGAAAGATGCCAATTATTTTAAATGAAGAGAATGAAGACTTATTTATCATTGATACAAGTGGTGTGACAACACCAGATATATTGGTTAACGAACCTGCAGGAATCTTAGTTCTGAAGGATGAAGTGATTGTAAAACAAAATGCTTTTCAAATACAAACTTATAGATTTAGTGATATCGGTTTGGACTTAAATAAAGATGTAGTACTTCAATGGCTACCAATTTTAAAATGGTTAGGAGTTATTGTTGGTGCCCTAGTATTAATCTTCTTTATGATTGGTAAATTATTTAGTGCTCTGATCCTTAGTCTCATAGGTTTAATTATTTCAGCAGTACGAAGCCTAAGACTAACATTTGGCAATTTATATAGTATTGCTATCTATTCGTTAACATTACCTGTTATTCTTCATATATTGCTAGCTATATTCGATATTAATTTGCGGTGGTATCTATATTATGGAATTGCTATCATTATTGCTATATTGGCTATCAATAACATAAAAAAAGCAGAGCACAATGTGAAAACGGAAGCGGAAGAAATAAATTAAAGGCCTGTCACAGGTCTTTTTTTTTATTATTAGCAAACAGCCACTAATACTAGCCTAGAGATAATTGGGGATAAGGATAAGTTCAACTAACATTCAGGAATTTCATCTAAATGAAGTTTCACTAAATGGTATATTTTTTATAATAAGATGATTAATCTTAAAGAAGGAGATTATAATGGTAGATTATTTTAACCCTTTAACGAAACTATATGAAGAGAACAGGGATCAAGAGAAAGCGATAGCAATGAAAAAATATTTAAAGGACCAATTTGATTTTTTTGGAATCAAAGCACCAGATCGAGATGAATTAAGTAAGCAGTTTGTTAAAGAATACGGTTTGCCAGATGTGGCAAGTGTAGATATGATTGTAAAGGATTTATGGGAGCTCCCTGAAAGAGAATATCAATATACCGCACTATTTATATTGGATAGAATGAAAAAGCATTGGACAAAGGATACCATCCAGTTATTCGAATTTCTTGTGATTCATAAATCCTGGTGGGATACAGTTGACAGTATAGCAGTAAGCTTTATCGGTATCCTATTAAAAAAATATCCAGCATTAATCATGGAGTATGTACAAAGGTGGACAGCATCAGATAATATGTGGCTCAATAGAACTGCAATACTATTTCAGCTTAAATATAAGGATACGACAGATGAACAATTATTATTTAGTATTATCAAACGCTTTACTTCATCCAAAGAGTTTTTTATTCAGAAGGCAATAGGGTGGGCATTACGGGAATATTCAAAAACAATGCCAGAGGTAGTAAAAAGCTTTGTCGAAGCGAATGAATTGGCACCACTTAGTAAAAGAGAAGCATTAAAGGTCATTAATAAAGAAGACTTGGTTCAGATGGAGTCTTGTTGAAACCGAAGATAAAAAAAGTAGAGCTGAAACCTAGGAAAAATGGAGGGGTAAATGATGAAAATATTAGTGCTTGGTGGCACAAAATTTTTAGGGAGACACATTGTGGAAGCAGCATTAAAAAATAGCCATGAAATTACCCTTTTTAATAGGGGAAAGGAAAATCCAGAACTATTTCCTCATTTAGAAACGATTATCGGTGATCGAGATGGCAGCTTAGAGCAGTTGAAGAACAGGTACTGGGATGCAGTTATTGATACCTCTGGTTATGTTCCACGTATTGTTAAGAAATCAGTAGATATACTTTTTAAAAATGTAGATCACTACACCTTTATTTCAACTATTTCCGTATATAAGGATTATGAACAAGAAGGTATTGATGAAAGCTATGGTATTTCAGAGTTAACAGATGAATCAGTAGAAGAGATGAATGGAGAAAGCTACGGTGCATTAAAGGCATTATGTGAAAAAGAAGTAATGACTAAACTACCTAATAAAAGTTTGGTTATACGACCTGGATTGATCGTTGGTCCCTATGATCCATCTGATCGATTTACCTATTGGCCTTATCGAATGAATAAGGGTGGTAGGGTTTTAGCTCCTGGCATACCTGATAGGCCTGCACAGTTCATCGATGTTAGAGATTTATCGAAATGGATTGTGAGGATGGTGGAAAAGAAGGAGACAGGTATCTATAATGCAACAGGAGTTAAGCATCAAACTACCGTTGGTGAAGTCTTATCTGAATGTAATAAACGAACCAATTCTATTGCCGAATTGGTATGGGTTGATGATGAATTTCTAATCGAGCAGGAAGTGGCTCCTTTTTCAGATTTACCATTATGGTTACCGGGTTCAAAGGAATATGTAGGTTTTCAAACGATTAATGTGGATAAAGCTGTGAGTAGAGGCTTATTATTTCGACCTTTTCAAGAAACCATCATAGATACATTGGATTGGTTAAAGAAAGAGAATATAGACGAACCATTAAAAGCTGGTTTAACACAGGAAAAAGAAGTAGCATTATTAACAAAATGGGAAAGCAAATAAGATTAAGACTGATGACAAAGCTGCCGATTTCGTTGTTGTCTTCAAAATCCACGTCCATTATGTACCACTACGTACACTCAATCCGCAGATTTTTTGACGTCTAGAACTCGACTAGCTTCTCACAGTCTCCAGTTTGTAGATTTTGTCTACAAATAAAATCCTTTTTGCAGTTATATGCAAAAAGGATTTTTAGTTTTCAGCCATTATTTTTCTAAATTTATTTTTCTTATTTTTATATCCTTTAGAGTTAATCCATTTCCTAATAATCCATATAGCTTCCCTTGATAGGGATCAATTACTTCTTTTTTCTTATAATAAATTCGTGGTGTTTTCCAAAGCGCTTTTAACGCATTTCCTAAAGGCATTTCATGGTATCTCTCCGGCCATAATGCTTTAATATGTTTTTTTACCAAAGGATAGTATTTAGGGTTCATACCTGGGAAAATATGATGCTCCGTGTGCAAGGAAAAATTAAAATGTAGAATATTCACCCACTTTGGTACCTTAAGGGAAAGACTGTTTGCTAAAGGATCATTGGTATCAACAAGGGGATTTAAGCGATGGTTTGTTGAAATATAACTCATCACAATGAAATTTGCAATCAATAGTGGTAATAGATAGGCAAACAACCATTTATTGAAGCCAATAACAAATAACAGTCCAATCCAGGATGACCAAGGAAGAATTAATTGTAGCCATATAGTGGATTTTTTCTTACGATTCAATTCCTTAGTAAAACGTATGAGCATCATGAAAGAATGTATTGTAAAAGTAATGGATAGTGAGATGAATCCAATTATAGAACGTATTGGTAACGGTAGTCGGTATGTCCATTTTAATAATGGTTTATCTAAAAATTGCTCAAGACTTGGCCAAGCATCGGGATCCTTCTCTTCATGCTGTGTATAAACATGGTGATTCAGATTATGCCATGTTCTCCATAATAAAGATCCTGTATTTAATGGCCAGAATGCAATCGTTCCAAGCAAATCTCGGAGCCATGATTTTCTAATGACAGTACCATGTAAGATTTCATGTCCCAAAAACCCCATGCCTGCATAGCTCAAACCTAATAGAATAGCAATAGCAAAATTGTAGAGAAGATGTAAATCAAATAAGCCAATAGCAAGTAAACCAGCGACTGCAATCATAAAATAAGCAAGTCCACCCCACAGGCGTGATGGAACGGGCTTAAATGCTTTCTTAGGCAAGAGAGGTGAAATTTTTTTTGCATACCACCCGAATGTGTGAAGTTGATTCATTTATGTGCTCCTTTCATATTGAGCGTTTATTTAACTCTATCAATACCTTTATAACATTGTCAATGTTAAATTATTACCAGCTACTAATATCTAGTTATATTAAACAAAAAAAGAGTCTACAATAACAGAATTGTATGACTCAGTTTTATTTAATATGATGCTTCTTGATTTACTATTTTTTATTTTTTTCCTTTTGGAATGCAAAATAGGAATAGATAACACTATAGATAGATGAAAGAAAAATAGGTACCAATAACAGGATAAAACTAATCATCCCACCAAAAAAACTGCCAATAACGCCGATTACACCAGATATTACATATAATTTACCTGCGAGACGGTGGGTTTTATACCAAACCTCCTTACTGCTTAATGTCCAAGGAGTCCTGATACCGATAAAAAAATTATCCCTTATTTTACCTAGATAATTACCAATAATAATAAATAAAATTGCTACAAATAAAGAAACAACAAATTGTATTTGAAAATACCTTGGAAGCTCATAAGCCGTTTTTAAAGAATTAATTAAGATTAAAATAAATAAAATGGAAAGGAAAATGTGCATGGTCCAACGGAATATTGTATATGAGTTATTAAAATTCTTATAATTCTCTTTCCTTGGATCAACCTTTGGTAAAATGAGAAAAAGGAAAAAGAGAGCAAGGTTCAAGCCAGGTATCATAAATGTTCCAAAAAATTTATTACCATAATTGTCGACCTGCCCTTTGATATTCCAATGGATTGGTATCTTATCAGGCATATTTGGATAAAAAATAATACCAATTACAAATGTGGATAGTACAAATAACAAAAGTAGCCAATCAGATTTTTTCATCTTTTTCATCCTCCTTATTTTTCGTGATTTCTAGGAACCACTTTATCATATCTTGAAATACTGTTGTATTAAGCTTATATAATACAAACTGTCCACGCTTTTCATCAATAATCATGTCAGCTTGTTTTAATATATTCAAATGATGGGAAATACTGGGCTTTGTCATGTCAAACTGATCAGCAATTTCACCGGCAGTCATTGGTGATTTATTTAATAATTGTATGATTTTTCGTCTAGTCGGATCAGATAAAGCTTTAAAGGTATTATTAAATGGTGGCATCTATTCATCACTTCCTTATCATTATATATTTTAATATTTAGAAAAATATCTAATTTTTATTTATATTATAGGCGAATCTTTAATTTTTTGCAACTTATCCATCTCCCTAATTAGAGGGTTAGAAAAATGAACTTTTTTTATAAAATGGCCGTCTTTATAACGATATGATAATTTTACACTTATTCAATATGAGCTTTACATTTTAAGTTTATAATAGTTGAAAAAGATGGGAGTAGATTCAATGCAACTATTATTAAGCTGGATAACGATGTATGATAGGAATTTATTTGTATTTATTAATAAACAGCTTAGAAATTCATTTCTTGATGTTATTTTTTCGCGAATCACTCATCTTGGTGGTGCTACTTTTACCGTATCATCTATGTTAATTATTATTTTATTAGGTGAGGGTAAATGGCAATAAAAGACCCTATATGATTATTCCTGACACAAGAGTTCTGACTAATCCATTAATTGACTATTCCTTCCCATCAGGACATTCTACTTCAAGCTTTGCTATTGCTGTTGTATTTTCTCTACACTCCATTATATTAGCGATGGTCGTGTTACCTATCGCTGCGGTGGTTAGTATTTCTAGAATGTATTTGGGACTTCATTATCCCACGGATTGTGCAGTAGGAGTATTAATAGGAACGATTACTTCATTCATAGTCGTTAATTTTTTTAGTGCCAGTATCATTTTTAATATATAATGTAAGTAGAGTTTTTCATATTTTAAAAAATTTTATTTTTTATTATTTTAAGGAGAAAGAAAATATGGCAATAAAACAAATATTAGTATTATCTGAAGGCTTTGGATCAGGTCACACGAAAGCTGCTGAAGCAATAAGAGACGGAATAAAATTATATAGACCAGATTGGCAGAGTAACGTTCTAGAGATAGGAGCTGGACTTCGACCAAAATTAATTCATTTGGTAACAGCAATCTACTTAAAGACCCTGCGCTACTCTCCTAAGCTATGGGGTCTGTTATATCATTTAAGAAAAGAGAAAGCAGTAAAGCGACAGTTTGAATATATTCTCCATCGTACGATATATTCCCATAGCATCCACCTAATTAACAATATAAAACCAGATATTATTATTACAACACATCCGTTTCCTAGTGCCGTTATTTCTCGTCTGAAGCGAATGGGACTCAATATTCCTTTACACACTGTTTTAACTGATTTTAGTGCTCATGGGTTGTGGGTTAGTACAGGTGTTGATTATTACTATGTGCATTCTCATGCTGCAAAAAAACATTTAATAAGGCTTGGTGTGAAGAGTGAACAGATATTTATAACAGGAATTCCTACTAGTCCAAAATTTTGGTCAAAAAAAGATAAGCAGTTAATAAGAAATGATTTAACATTAAGTAGTTTACCAACCATTCTTTATATGGGTGGCGGCTTAGGTATAGGCATATCAAATGATCTATTGCATGTGCTTGCTGCCTATAGAAATCAAATTCAGTTAATCGTAGTAGCTGGACAAAACCAAAAATTATATAGCTCTCTAAAGGAAAATCCATTATTTAATCATCCGAATATTAGTATTCACGGTTATGTTAGTAATGTTGATGAATTAATGGACGCCTCCGATTTACTAATCACAAAGCCAGGTGGAGTCACAGCAGCAGAGGCAATAGATAAAGGATTACCAATGATTTTATTAAATCCTATACCTGGTCAAGAAAAGGACAATAGTAAATATATTATTAAAAATAATCTAGGTGTATCTATGGCTGATCCACAAGAGCTTATTACCTTTTTAGAACGATTTTTAAAAAATCCTCAAGCGGTCTTATCCAAATTTAATTATTATAATAAAGATTTTGGTAAAGAGACAATTGAACAGATCTTATTAAATATTTAAAAGAGAATTTCAAAATATGAAATTCTCTTTATTTTGTATAGAAATGGTTATTAGTTCACTACATTCGATTTGTTTTTAGTGATGACCACACTTCCATAGAACAATAATAGAAGATAGATGAAGGTAGTAGGAATACTATACCAGAGATATTCTAACGGCTTCTGTAACAATATATGCTGATTAATGTTTAACAAGTACGATGGCAACCACCATAGATGAAACGGCAAGCTACCGATAATTGAAAGAACGATTGCAATGGTAATGGTTATTCCACCTGCTGCGATACCACTTGTAAAAATACTTGAAAAAAACAAGGACAGGCCAACATAGATTAATAGATAAAAAAGATAAATTACAGCACTCTTTACGATAATAATAAAGGAAATATCACCAATGAGCTGAATGGTATAAAAATAGCCAATCATAACGCCTAATAAAGAACCTACAATAGTGATACTAAAATAGGCGATCCATTTGGATGATATATAATGTTTTATGGATATGGGTTTTACTAATATTGTTTCAGCTACTCCACTTTTCACTTCATTGGCTATTGCGCCCATGGAGATAAGCACTAATACTAAAATACCTATTTGGTTGAATTGGCTGTAAACAGAAATCATTGTCTCACCAGGAGTAGGTACAGGTATTTGAAGTATTGTTCCTTGAGGAAAACTAGCCATTTTCAAAATTTCTGGCATATAGTAATAAGTGATTGGCTGCATGGCACCAAAAAACATAAATAAAACAGGTACAATGAGCCATTTATAATTTTTGAGCATTTCAACCATTTCTTTTTTTATCATTGCCGTTAGTATTCTCATGAGTTACTCACCAACTTTAAGAAAATGTCTTCTAATGTAGGTTCAAATAATTGGAAGGAGTAAAAGGCATAGTGGTTCTCTGTAAAAATACTGGGTAACAGCATGAGTGCCTTCTCCTTATCACTTACACGTAGCTGAAGATCGTGATGGTCTGTTTCGATTTGCTCTATCCAATCGTAGTCTTTTAATATAGTAGGGAGTTCTTTTGTTTCCTTTAAGAAGGAAGCTTTGATGATTGGTTCCTGATGTAACTTTTTAAGACTTAATAATTCAGTTTCAACAATTTTTTTACCTTCATGAAGTATAATAACATCGTCGCAAACGCTGTCGGCATCATGTAAGATATGGGTGGACAATAGTATTGTTGTATGCTTTTTCAATTTCTGTAATAACTGAATTATCTGATGCCTTCCTTCAGGATCTAAAGCAGATACTGGCTCATCTAGAATTAAAAAATCTGGCTTGTGCAAAATTGCCTGTGCAATGCCAAGACGCTGTTTCATTCCACCCGAATAGCCTCTAATTCGCTTCCTTTCACTACCCTTAAGCTTCACGATTTCTAGAACCTCTTCAATCCTAGTATTCTTTTGTGATTTTGGAAGTTGGTATAATTCAAACATGTAGGATAAAAAGTCATAACCAGTCATCCAATTATAAAATTTAGGATGTTGAGATAAATAACCAATTCTTCTTTTAAAAGCAGGTGTATTTTGGGGAATTTGCTTTCCTTCAAAAGCTATGCTTCCATTTGTTTCTTGGATCAATCCACTAATAATTCTTAATGTTGTCGTTTTACCAGCACCGTTTACCCCTATAAGCCCGACACATCTTCCACTATGAATAGAGAAGGATACATCATCTAAGGCCAAAGACTCATTATATTTTTTGGTAATATGATTCAAACGAATAAAAGGTTCCATTATTTCTCCCTTCTTTCAATAATGAAATAAACAATTGGTCCTAGTAAATTAAACAGTAAGATGATAATCGTCCATATGATTTTTTTCGTTCTATCGATTTGTGGCTGTCTATATAGATCGATTAATGCGATGATTTGTACAACAAGCTGTATAGCAATAATAGGTAGTAGTAATATCCAATTAATATTCAAAGGTATTTCTCCCCTTTCGTTTAAATAATTAGATAACTATCTAAATATTTAATAAGATTATAACCTTTTTCTTAAAAAAAGGGAAGAGAAATTTTAAAATAAAAAACTTTTCTATGGCAGATATATAGAAAAGCCTTATGGTTGTAATATATACTTAAGACAAGAAAAACGTGTGAATAAGCAGAGAAAAGTGGGGATAAGGATGAAATATGATGAAAAATATGTTGGAATCATCGATTTGGAAAGAAATTAGAAGAAAACACCGGTATAAGATTTAGGGTTTTAACAGGTGAAGAAGAAGCGAATTACGGCTATATCGCAACGATAAATAGTATAGATATCAAGGATGCTATTACAGTAGATATCGGTGGAGGAAGCACCGAAATTATGGTGGTAGAAAATAAACAGTTTGGAGCAGTGAATCTATCTAAAAATTTCTTTCACTCAGAGATATCTAAAGAAGAGGAATTAAAGAGCTTACAAGTATTTATTGCTAAGCAACTTCAAATAGAACCTGTCTTAAAAAATATCGGATATCAAATGATTGCAATTGTGGGACGGCCAGAAATTTAGCGAAAATCAATCAAAGATTAAAGAATTATTCCATAGCTAGTATACACAATTATATGATGAAGGCTGATGATGTTCATAAGGTTTTTGATTACATAAGTCATATGTCGTTAGCTGAGAGAAAAAAAGTAAAAGGGTTAGCGAAGGATCGGGCAGATATTATTAACGCGGGTATTAATCTATATTCTACTCTTTTACAATGGTTTCATAGTGATACACTATTAACCAGTAATCGAGGAATTCGTGATGGTATCATGTTTGAAAGGGTATTAAAGCTAAAGGAAATCACTCATTTTAATGATATGGTGATGTATAGTGTAGAACAATTTAATACAAGGTTCTATGTGAATGTACTCCATGCTAAGCATGTTGCCATGCTTGCGGATAAAATATACGAAGGCTTAACTTTATTGGATATCATAGATTTAACTGAAAAGGAACGAAAAATATTAGAGGTTGCAGCATTACTGCATGATATTGGACGTTCCATCAATATCTATAATATCGCAAACCATACCTTTTATTTATTGACCAATGTATTATTAATGGGCTTTACTCATCGTGAGAGATTACTGACTGCTTTAATAGCATCGTTTAAGAATTTTAAGATGATGAGGGAAAAAAATAGAAAATATATGGATATTTTAAGTAAAGAGGATGAAGAACTCATTAGAAAGCTAGGGCTCATTCTACAATTAGCAAATACTTTTGATTTTTCAAAACAGCAATCGGTTAAAACCATCCAAATAAAAAGGAAAAAGACCAAAGTAGTTGTAGAGTGTGTAGGTCTAGAGAATTTATTGGAGTATGAATCAGCAGAAAATCTACTCAAAAAATATAATAAGGTCTTTCATAATCACTTTTACTTAAAAATCAATCATGAAAAATAATTGTAAGCTTATCATGAAATAATAAAGAAGACTTGGTTCAGATGGAGTTTTTTTATCTCCACCAGAACTTTAGCACCCATAGGGCACAAGTCACACTAAATGCTAAAGCATTAAGTCGTGCTATGCCGCCCTTATTTCGAGGATTGAAACAACTCCCTTTTAGGGTGTTGAAGAGGGATTCTTGTTGAAACCGAAGATAAGGAAGGAAACTACGTATGTAAAAGGGGAAAAAAATGGCAAATCTTAATGATACAGCATATTATATTAATCGCGAGCTTAGCTGGTTATCCTTTAATGAAAGAGTATTTGAAGAGGCTGAGGATAGGAACAATCCTATCTTTGAACGACTTAGATTTATAGCCATTACTTGCTCGAATTTGGATGAATTCTTTATGGTTCGAGTGGCGGGCTTAAAGGAAAAATTAAAAATGGGCTTTAATAATCCAGATAATAAATCAGGAATGACAGCATGATATTACTGCAAGGTATTATACCGATAATGGGTTGTACTTCTCGAGAGGATTTTGGTGAGGATGCTTCTGCATTTTTTAACCATATATCTGGATATTCTGCAACTCCTAAATGGAGTAGAATTGTTACAGCACCCAACGGTTTAAAGGATAGATTTATCGATTTAATTGAACAGGAAATTGCACAGCATACAGAGGAAAACCCAGGTAGAATCATTGCAAAAATGAATGTTTTGACTAATAAAGAGATCATAATGGCTTTATATAAAGCCTCGAATGCTGGGATAAAGATTGATTTAATTATTAGAGGAATCTGTTGTTTAAGACCAGGTATCGTGGATATAAGTGACCAAAAACCCATCTCATGACAAAGCATTAAACCACGAATAAAAGAGCGAATTATTAAATCAATAGGGTTATGAGGTTTTTACATGTAATTATCGAGAAACGTGTTAAAATAGTAGTAATATATTTTTAGAATGCCTGGTTTTAGAAAGAAAAATATAGGGATGGAGGGCAAATGATGAAGCTTGGTATCGATATTGACGGCACAATTAAACATACTCAAAAAGCAGCAATCAAAGTTTATAATAAGGAGTTTGACCTAAATATTAAAGAGGATGAAGTAGAAACCTATTATTTAGATGAGCCGTATGGTTTAACCCCAGAAGAGGGTGCAAAGATATGGCGAAAGTTAGAAACAAAGATCTACAAAATTGGAGTGCCACTAGAAAATGCACCAGAAGCATTACAACAGCTGGTTGATGAGGGGCATGAGGTTTTTTTTATTACAGCAAGACCTGATTTTAAACAGGTGGAGCAGGTTACAAAAGAGTGGTTGATGAAGCATGGCTTCCCGTATAATGGAGAGAATCTATTCATGAACTCTCATGATAAGGGGATGATAGCTCAAAAACTAGGAATCGATTTGTTTTTTGAGGATGATCCTGAGCATATTGATAATTTATTAGCTGCAAAGATAGCTACGGTAATTGTAGATATGAAATATAATAGAAATTATCCTGATGATATTTTAAGAATAAGCGATTGGTATCAGGGTTTAGACTTTGTTCATCAATTTAAAACTATGATTCATACACAAAAATAGTCCTGTCAGAGGAGGAATTAGAATGATTGACTTACGAAGTGATACGGTAACAAAGCCTACTCAGGAGATGCGCGATGCGATGTATCAAGCAGAGGTTGGCGATGATGTCTATAAAGAGGATCCAACGGTAAATAGTCTTGAGGAAATTGCCGCGGACCTGTTAGGTAAGGAAGCGGCTCTTTTTGTGACAAGTGGTACACAGGGTAATCAGGTTGCTGTGCTGACCCATGCAAAATCAGGGGAAGAAATCATTCTAGAGGCAGAGTCACATATTTTTTATTATGAAGCTGGTGCAGTTAGTGCATTAACAGGTGCACAAACTAGGACGATAGCTGGATATAGAGGACAGATGCCAATTGATGAGCTACGTCATGCGATAAGAGATGAAGATATTCATCTACCAAAGACAGCCTTAATAACCTTAGAAAACACACATAATAGGGCGGGAGGAGCTATCCTACCAGCAGGATACATGAAACAGGTTTATGATGTAGCAAAGGATAGAAATGTACCAGTACATCTCGATGGAGCTAGATTATTTAATGCATCTGTGGCCCTTGGCATCGATGTAAAGGAATTAACGAAATATGTAGATACCGTTCAAATATGTCTCTCAAAGGGACTTAGTGCACCGATGGGTTCTATTTTAGCGGGACCAAAGGCATTTATTGAAGATGCAAGAAAATGGCGTAAAAGGCTAGGCGGTGGCATGAGACAAGCAGGTCTAATGGCTGCCCCAGGAATTGTGGCATTAACAAAAATGGTAGATCGCTTAGCAGAGGATCACCAACATGCTAAACAATTAGCAGAAGGAATTAATGAAATAAATGGAATATCAGTCAATGTTGCTGATGTAGAGACAAATATTGTCTTGTTTAGTACCATGGATTTAGGCTTAACAGCAAAGGAGTTTTTAGTTGAGCTGAATAAAGAGCATATTCTTGGAAGTGCATTTGGTGAATATCTCATTAGATTAACAACCCATCGAGAAATAACAAGTAAAGCGATTGATACAACGATAGAAGCAATTGCAAAGATAGCAAAAACCATTATTTTAAAGTAAGGAAGGTAAATCATGGAGGATTTATTTTCAAATAACGGAGAACAATTAGCCCCTCTTGCCGATCGAATGAGACCTAGAACCCTTGAAGAGTTTATCGGACAAAAGCATATTATTGGGAAAGGCAAGCTATTGAGGCGGGCTATCGAGGCTGATCGTCTTTCATCCATTATTTTATATGGGCCACCTGGTACAGGAAAAACTAGTTTAGCCTATGTGATTAGTAAAGCGACCAGTAGTCATTTTGTACGGTTAAATGCAGTTAGCACAGGGGTAAAGGAAGTTAGAGAGGTTATTCATACAGCAAAGGAACAGATTAATCTGTATAGTAAAAAAACAATCCTATTCTTAGATGAAATCCACCGTTTTAATAAAGCACAACAGGATGGGCTGCTTCCATCCGTGGAAAAGGGTGAAATTATACTCATTGGTGCAACCACAGAAAATCCCTTCTTTGAAGTCAATTCAGCCCTATTATCTAGAAGCCAAATTTTCAAGCTGGAAAATTTATCAGATGATGAGATATCGGAAGCGATAAAGCTTGTACTAGACGATGAGGAGCGTGGAATAGGGGAATATAACGCAAGACTTGAAGAGGCTGCACTTTTACACCTATTATCTACAGCAAATGGGGATCTAAGAAAAGCATTAAATGCTTTGGAGCTAGCAGTAACCACTACAGCACCAAATAATGAAGGAATCATCACCATCACCTTAGAAATAGCAGAAGAATCGATACAACAGCCCTCCATGCGATATGATACAGGGGATCAGCGCTATGATATGCTAAGTGCCATGATAAAATCGATTCGTGGTAGCTCAACAGATGCAGCCCTATATTGGATGGCAAGAATGTTAGAAGCTGGTGAAGATCCTAAGCTCATTGTCAGAAGACTGATCGTTCATGCATCAGAGGATATCGGTATGGCAAATCCAAATGCGCTGGAGCAGGCGATAGCCACATGGCACGCTGTACAAGCCGTTGGTTTACCAGAAGCAAGAATAAATATGGCCCAATGCATCATCTATTTGGCGGAAAGTCCTAAGTCAAATTCAGTGATCGATGCAATTGATCATGTCATCTCAGATATAAGAAGTGGTGAATTAGGTGCGGTACCCCTTCATCTACGAGATGCTCATTATCAAGGTGCTAAACAATTTGGTCATGGTAAAGGATATAAGTATCCTCATAACTACCCAAATCATTATGTGGAACAAGATTATTTACCACCAGAGTTAAAGGATCGAAACTATTATAAGCCGAGTGATCAAGGAACAGAGGCAAAGCTTCAGCAACGAAAGAGGTAATGGAAAACCTATAAAAAAACCAATTTTTTGTTTGAAAAGTTGGTTTTAAAGAATAATTAAAGTGAATAAAATTCAAAACACTTTAGGAGAGAACAGAGTGACAAAATTAGAATTTACAGCACGTTTAATTCTTTATTTCAGCGGAATTGCAATCATGACCCTAGGTATTTCATTGATTATAAAAGCTCAATTAGGAGTAGCCCCTTGGGATGTCCTACATATTGGTCTATTTACCACCTTTGGATTGACAATAGGGACATGGTCGCAAATTGTAGGCTTTATCGTCATTATATTTACTTTTATCTTTGATCGAACCCTAATTCAGATTGGGACATTACTTAATATGATTTTTGTTGGCGTATTTATTGATTTATATTTGGGAATCATGCCAACAATAGATGATATATTGTTACAATGTATTACTTTAATTGTAGGGATATTATTAATGGGCTTAGGAGCAGGGTTATATATCACATCGAAGCTTGGACCTGGTCCTCGCGATGGTTTACTGCTAGCCCTTAATCGTAGATATCATTGGAGTATAAGAATCATTAAAACAGTAATGGAGCTATCTGTATTAATGATAGGTTGGTTCTTAGGTGGACCTGTTTTTTTCGGTACCTTTATTTTTGCATTATTTATAGGTCCTATCATGCAATTCAGTATCAGCTGGTGGGAAAAAAAGCTGGAGCCATTTTTTGCTTACTCTAAGAAAGTTACAACGGAAAGCCGTCTAAAATTATAAAATTGAGGGGATGAATATGAAGCAACAAATATATTTAGATAATAGTGCAACAACACCTGTTCATCCATTAGTTATGGAAAAAATGAATCTGTTTTTAACTGAACGCTATGGTAATCCTTCAAGTATCCATGGTATAGGTAAAAAGGCAAAGGTGCCTTTAGAGGATGCAAGGGCATATGTTGCAAAAGCATTAAAGACCATACCACCGAGAATCGTATTTACTAGTGGTGGAACAGAGGCAGATTTTCTAGCGGTTGTTGGAATCGCTTTAGCAAATCAAGAGAAAGGTAAACATATTATTATTTCTGATATTGAACATTCGGCAGTAATTGAAGCTACAAAATTTTTGACTGGTTTTGGTTTTGAAATCACCTCTTTATCCGTTAACCACCATGGGAAAATCGATATAGAGGAATTAAAGCAGGCCATTCGTGAGGATACAATATTAATTAGTATCATACACGTAAATAATGAAATCGGTACGATACAGCCAATAGAGGAAATAGGTACCCTTGCTAGGGAAAAGGGCATCTATTTTCATACGGATGCGGTGCAATCCTTTCCTATATTAGATGTATCGGTGGATAAGCTAACCGTTGATTTATTAAGTATCTCAGCCCATAAGATCAATGGTCCAAAAGGGGTTGGCGCGTTATATATCCGCGATGGTATCAATATCCAACCGATACTAGGAGGCTCACAGGAGCGTAAAAGAAGAGGTGGAACAGAAAACGTACCTGGTATCATTGGTTTAGGGGAAGCGGTGAGGATTTTAATGATAAAAAGAGCTGAAAAATATCAGCTTTTCTCAGACTTCAAAGAAAAGATGATTCAGACATGGCAAGAGATGATTGGCGAAGATAGCTTTGTTATGAATGGGCATCCTACTGATAACGTACCAAGTATTCTAAATGTAAGCTTTCCTGGCGTCGATACTCATACATTAATGATGGCTCTAGATATGAAGGGTATTGCTGTTTCTGGAGGATCAGCATGCTCTTCAGGCTCACTAAGCGTTTCTCGTGTTATCAAAGCCTTAAACCTTCCAAAGGAGATTGCAGCCTCTGCCATTCGTATCAGCTTTGGCTTAGGAAATACAGAAGAAGAAGTGATAAAAGCAGCAAAGGAAATTGGACATATTGTAAAAAGTAAACAAAAAAAATAACAATAACTTCAGATATCACCAGCTTTCTTATCGTATGATTTAATTGGAATTTCATATACTAGTTATATCCCTTATTAAAAAAGGGGGATATATCATGAGAAAGATGCTTGATGTGGTTGGTCTACCCGTTTTAGATATAAGCTCTGGAAAAAAGGCTGGAACAGTCAAGGATTGCTTTTTCAATCGATATGGTGAATTGAAGGGACTTGCTGTTGAGAAGGAAGGTATCTTTAATAAACTAGCCTATTTAGATTTTAATGAAATAGGAGCCATTGGTGATGATGCAGTCACCATCGGTTCAGAAAAATCATTAACACCAATTCAACAGCATATACCATTCGACGGTTTTCATTCTGGCAAGCACTCCTATAAGGATCTTCCAATTATCACGACAAATGGTTATGAGCTTGGACATATTAGTGACGTTTATTTTAAGGAAGAATTGGGGAAAATTATAGGGTATGAAATTTCAGATGGTTTTCTGTCAGATATAACAGAAGGTAGAAGAACTATCCAAATCCCTAATAAATTTATTGTAGGAGAGGATGCGCTCATCATACCGAATAGTGAAGTAAAGGATGTTATATTTGGGCAGGAATGAGGAGGATTAATATGCTTTCATGCCCTAACTGTCAAAGTCGTGATATCGGAAAAATAGGATCTAATCAATATTATTGCTGGAATTGCTTTATTGAGCTATCGATTGATGGGGATCGTCTCTTTACTCATCAGGTTGAAGAAGATGGCAGTCTTAGTTCTTTGGATGATTTATTTACGGAAGAAGAATTAAAATTTTATGAAGAATCTCTTTAAAGGGGGAGACTAATGGCTCGTCTAATTCGAAGTGTAATCACTGGTGGCGCAATCGCTACGGTTATAAGTATGTTCATGAGAAGATCAGCATCAAGGAACACGAATATGATGAATCGTTTCATGAATTCAATGATTAACATGATGGGAAGAGTTGGAGCTTTTCGTTTAATGGGTAGATCAAGATGGTTTAAAAACATGGTCAAAATGAGATAGGGAATTAAAGGTAAACACCAAGGGTACATTTTAGTTCTCTTGGTGTTTTTTTTTATATTCAACCAAAAGTCTTACTTTATAAAATCTGCGAGAGGAATAATTTTGTTCGATCCTGCTTGGGATGATCAAATAATTCATCAGGTGTACCTGTTTCAATAATTTCACCATAATCAAAGAAGACGATTCTATCTGCAACCTCACGAGCAAATGCCATCTCATGGGTCACAACAAGCATTGTCATACCGGAACGTGCTAGCTCTTTCATAACATCTAAAACTTCTTTAATCATTTCAGGGTCTAATGCAGAAGTAGGCTCATCAAATAACATAATTTTTGGTTGCATAGCAAGTGCTCTGGCAATCGCAACACGTTGTTGCTGTCCACCAGATAATTGACCTGGATATTTGTGAGCTTGTTCAGGAATTCCGACTCTTTCTAATAATGATAAAGCTATTTTTTCGGCCTTTGCTTTTGGCCACTTCCGAACCCAAATAGGGGCAAGGGTTATATTTTTTAAGATCGTCATATGGGGAAATAAATTGAATGATTGAAACACCATACCTGTTTCTTTACGTATTGCTTCAATATTAGCTACGTCATGAGAAAGATTTATTCCATCGACTAATATTTCACCCTTCTGTATTTCCTCCAAACCGTTTAATGTTCTTATAAAAGTAGATTTTCCAGAGCCGGAGGGACCTAATATTACGACAACTTCACCTTGTTGAATGTTTAAGGAAACATCCTTTAATACATGTAGCTTTCCGTACCATTTATTGATATTATTACAAACAATAATATCTTTACTTTCATTGATAGGCATTGATGCATTATTTTCTGATACCATTTTAGCTCCTCCTTTATTTTCTAACGTTTTTATCTTTCTCCTACTCC
The DNA here is from genome assembly GCA_964514395.1 of uncultured Bacillaceae bacterium. Taxonomy (GTDB): domain Bacteria; phylum Bacillota; class Bacilli; order Tepidibacillales; family Tepidibacillaceae; genus CAZEQK01. The sequence goes on along the minus strand of CAZEQK010000001.1, from coordinate 96,622 downwards.
TAAGGATTTCTCAAGTCTTCTACTACCATAAGACATGGAATAACTTATGATCCAATAGATTAAAGCGATAAATAGAAATACCTCCATCTGCTTTCCCAAGAACTTAGGATTTGCTGCAATTGTTTTTGAAATGCCAACTAGATCAAACAAACCGACGATGGAAATAAGAGAGGTGTCCTTGAACATTGCGATACTTTGGCCAACAATCGCTGGAATAACAGCACGTAATGCTTGTGGTAATATGATAAATATCATGGTATAAGTTGAATTAAGACCTATAGCCTTTGCAGCTTCAAACTGTCCACGTGGAATGGATTGTAGTCCACCCCGAACATTCTCTGCCAAATAAGCGGCAGTGAATAAGGTAAAACCAATCATCGCTCGAATGACATTATTGATTTCAATTCCTTCAGGAAGGAACAAAGGGATCATTAATTGCCCAATAAATAGGACAGTAATTAACGGAACGCCGCGGATTAGTTCAATATAGGCAATACTAAACCACTTGATGACTGGAAACCTGCTCATCCTACCTAAAGCCAGTAATATTCCAATAGGGAAGGATAATGCAAGGGCTACAATCGAGATTAGTATGGTTAATAATAAACCTCCCCATAAATTTGTCGAGATAGATTTATAAACACCAAAGCCATTCAAGAGTAGGATAATCATTGGAAAGGATAATAACCATCCCACGATCGTGATGGTGACTTTTTTAGGTAATATTGAAACACCAAAGTACCCAATAATAATCAAAAGGATATTAATAAATAACCATATCCTTGTATAAAGCGTTACAAATGGTAGGCTTATGATGACTAAAAGAATAGCTGAGAAAAAAAAGGATAGTCTTCTTAAAGTCCCCTTCCATAATCCTGCAGAAAACCCGAATAACACCGATATGAGTGCTAAACTTAGCCAGACTCTCCATAGCTGGTCAGTAGGAAATTGACCTACGAAAAATAATTGAAAATTAGAACTAATAACCCCCCATTTAGCAGAAGAAAATGCCCATTTTAATGTATTTTTTACTCCCAAATATATAAGTACAATAAATATGATGGTCAATAATGTATTAAACCAACTACTAAAAAGGTTTTCCCTAACCCAGCCAATGACGCCAATCGATGTTTTTGGGGGTTCAGTTTCGACTTTCATATCACTATAATTATTTGCATCTATTTTTTCCATAACTCGGATCACCTCTCTACCAGTTTAGTGTATTGATTAAACCAATTCATAAATAAGGAGGTCGTTAAGCTTATGGTCAAATACACAAGAAACATAATAGTGATCATTTCAACAGCCCGACCAGTCTGATTCAAAATAGTACCACCGACACTAACAAGATCGGGGAATCCTGTTGCTACAGCTAAACTGGAGTTTTTCGCGAGATTAAGAAATTGACTTGTTAAAGGAGGAATAATGACCCTAATTGCTTGCGGGAAAACAACAAGTCGCTGAGTTGTCGAGTTTTTTAATCCTAACGCTTTAGCCGCCTCAATTTGACCTTTAGAAACAGACATAATTCCAGCTCTCACGATCTCACCTATATATGTAGCAGTATAAAGCACCAAACTAACCAAAATAGCTGAAAACTCAGGTGTAAAAATATATCCTCCCTCAAAATTAAATTTTCCTAAATGAGGATATGTGAAATGTACTGGAGGCTGCTTTAATATGATACTTAAGATGACTAAAATGGATATAAAAAATCCTGAAGCCAATAAAAATGGATATTTTCTTTTACCCGTTTCTACTTGTTTTTTTAACGTTACCTTCCGAATAACAAATGATAGGATTGCAGTAATAATGAAAAATATAATCCATATACTAAAACTTGATGTTGCTTCAAACCATGGAATTGCAACACCTCGATTACTTAAAAAGATTTGACCGGGTAATTTAATACTTTGCTTTACATTAGGAAGTGCTAAAAATATAGCAAAATACCAAATAAATATTTGAACTAACAAAGGAGTATTCCGTAGAATCTCTATATATAACCCTGCAAGCTTCCTGATTAGCCAATTGTTTGAAAGACGTGCTAATCCAATGAAAACTCCTAAGATGGTAGTTAATATAATTCCTATTGAAGAAACTTTTATGGTATTTATAATTCCAACTAAAATAGCTCTTCCATAAGTATCTTGAGGTGTATAATGTATCATAGATTCACCAATAGAAAATGATGCTGAATTCTTTAGAAAGTTAAATCCTAGCTTTATCCCTATTCTTTCTAACCCTGAAATAGCATTTGAGATAAAATAGGTTCCTGCTAAAATGACTAAAATGACAAATAGTATTTGAATAATAATAGGAATAATGCGATTATCTCTCCAAAAAGGAGTCGATAATGCGCCATTATTTTTTTTCATTTGTAGGTTCACCTCATGACCGAGAAGATTTTAATGAAAAGGGCCTGTTCCTTAATTGGCTTACAGGCCCACTTCATTAATTAGTATTTAAGATTAACGGAATGGTGGTGAATATAACAATCCACCATTTGTCCATAGGTTGTTTAAGCCTCTATCTAAGTTAAATATAGTACCATGTCCAAGGTAACGGTCAAATATTTCGCCATAATTTCCAACAGATTTAGTGATTCTAACAGCGAAATCCTTAGTTAAGCCTAATTGTTCTCCCAAATCTCCATCTAAACCTAAGAAGCGGCGAACAACTGGATCTTTACTACTCATAAATGTATCAATATTTTTTTGTGTAATTCCTAATTCCTCTGCTTCAATCGTTGCAAATGTTGTCCATTTTACAATATCAAACCATTGATCATCACCATGCAATACTACTGGGCCAAGTGGTTCTTTAGATAAAGTTTCCTTTAATATCTTGTGTTTTGATGGGTCGGATAAAGTAGATAATCTGGATACTAAACCTGATTTATCTGTTGTCCATGCGTCTAAACTTCCTTTTTCATAGGCTGCAATCATAGCATTTGCATCGTCAAAAACAACTGGTTTGTAGTTAATATTAAGCTTACGGAGTTGGTCAGCTAGGTTCAATTCTGTTGTTGTTCCTGTTTCAACACCAATTCGAGCTCCTTCTAAATCCTTAAGGCTGTTAATCCCACTATCTTTACGAACCATAATTCCTTGGCCATCGTAAAAAGTTATTGGGGCAAAATTTGCTCCTAATTGCGTGTCACGAGATAGGGTCCAAGTAGTATTTCGAATTAAGACATCAATCTCTCCTGTTTGTAAAGCTGTGAAGCGTTCTTGGGCGGATAATGGTCTAAACTCAACAGCATTAGGATCATTAAAGATAGCAGCTGCAAGAGCTCTAGCAAAATCAACATCAAAGCCAGTATATTTACCATTGGAATCTACATATCCAAAGCCTGGTAGTTTACCATTTACACCTACGACCACTTTACCTCTTTCTTTCACTTTTTCTAGCATACTACTTTTAGCTGGTGCTGTAGCGGCGGTTCCTTGATCATTTTTCATGTTTGAATCAGTATTTTTTTTAGCTGGAGCTGAAGTATCAGCACTGCTACAAGCTGTTAAACTAATTGAAAATAAAAGCATGAGACTTAAAAATACGATAAATAAAGACTTTTTTTTCACAATAGACCCTCCATTTTTTTATTTATATATTTTTCAGTTTTTATAAAATATAAAAAACTGAAAATTTTAATCATTGATCATCAGCTTTGTTTTCGTTGTTCAAAGTTTCCAAAATTACATTAGCAAGGATTTCGACACCTGAAATTAATGCATTTTTATCAAAAGACATATTAGGGTGATGAAGTCCAGGCTTTAAATCACAGCCTAAGCCCAACATTGTAGCCTTAATAGTAGGTCTTTTAATCGTATAGAAGTGGAAATCTTCTCCACCACTTGAAATCAATGATTCAAATACATTTTCTTTTCCTAATACGTTATGAATTGCTTTTCCCATGAATCTTTTTGCTTCACTATTAATTTCAGCAGCGACAATCTCTGCAGTCTTCTCTAGTTCAATTTTTACATCATAAAAATCTGAAGCAACATATACTGCTTTATAAACTTTATCTACTAATAGATTAATCTTTTCATTTGTTTGCGCTCGTATATCAATACTAAATGTAGCTTTTCCGGGAATGATATTGGCACTATCACCACCTGCCATAAATTTAGTCATTTTTATCGAGTTTGGCACAAGTGGATTGATGTGTATTTTATTAAACATCTCAATTAAAGTAGCACCGACTTCAATGGCGTTTGCTCCCAAATGAGGTCTGGCCCCATGAGAATCATCACCAAGTATCTTTCCACTTAACAAACATGCAGCACCATTTTGAACTGAAGAAGCAGCTTGATTAATCGTTAAATCTTGATATGGTCTTAAATGTACGCCATACAAATAATCAATATCATCAACTACCCCTTTTTCAATAAACTTCAGTGCACCTGTTCCTTTTTCTTCAGCAGGCTGAAAAATAAATTTAATTTTACCCTTTGGTAAATTTGTTAATTCCTTTAGAACGATTAATGTTCCTAATGCTAATGTCATATGGGCATCATGGCCACATGAATGATTGGCTTGGAATTCACCATCTACTTCTTGCCATAGAGCATCCATATCAGACCTTAATCCGACGGTTGGTTTACCATCGCCTATTTCACCAATAATTCCTGTCACGTCATCAAATGTAGTTATTTTACAATCATATGCCTCCAAAATACCTTTGATATATTCTGTAGTAGCATACTCCTGCCAGCTTATTTCTGGGTGGCTGTGCAAATGATCAAATATCTCAAAGATTTTAGATTTGTTTTTTTCTACTATAGAATGCATTTTGCCTCTCCTTTTAAAAAAAGAAAAATAGATTGCTTAGAAGATAATCAGCTCTATTTTTTAAATAAAACCGGCACTTCAAAGCATTAAAATGTTGAAGTGCCTATTTCTAAAATAATATCATTAAGTTTAAATATTCGCAATATATAAACTTTTAAAGTTTTTACATCTGTCTTTACAATCTGGTTTTTAAAGTCTTGGTAGCGATTTTATCTAATGATGCGTAAATTTTTAAGATAAAGCATATACTTTCAAATAAGGGGACGAAATAGTTAAAAATAGAACAAGCCCCATGGTAAGGAGGATAAGTATGCAGAACAATATGTACAAAATACCACATAAAAAGATCTTTACTTATTTATTCTTAATATTACTTATCCTTATCATCTTATTTTTAATGGTGAAGCTTAGCTCTTTATTCTCTTATTTATTTTTATTTGGAAAAAGTATTCTGTTTCCTTTTTTTATTGCAGTCTTAATATCATACCTACTTCATCCAGTCGTATCTATGCTTCATCATCAAGGAATACCAAGGTCTATTGCAGTTATCCTCATTTATATTATTTTTTTTGGTTCCTTGATGATCATCTCTATTAATGCATTTCCTAAGCTCGTTCATCAGTTGAAAGAGTTTGCCGAAAATCTACCCACCATTATTACGAAGCTAGAGACCTGGATGGATGGCATCAGACATGACCATTCGAATCCCCTTCCAGATACTTTTCAGGATGGGATCGACACAATGATTGAAAACCTTGAAAGTAAAGTGGCGAATAGCTTTAACAATATCATTCAGCTTGTCAGTAATACATTAGGGATTCTTTTCACCCTATCCCTTGTTCCCTTTGTTGCTTTTTATATTCTAAAGGATTATAAGCTGCTAGAAAAAACAATTATCACCTTTGTTCCTAAAAAAAACCGTAAGGAAATGATTCGGTTAGCTAGAGATATCGATGAGGCATTAGGGAATTATATTAGGGGACAATTGATTGTCTGTATTGTGGTAGGAGTATTAGCATATATAGGCTTTCTATTTATCGGTTTGCCCTATGCATTACTATTATCCTTAGTAATTGCGATCACCAATATCATTCCTTATCTTGGACCATATATCGGTGCTGCCCCTGCACTATTAGTCGGATTAAGTATTTCCTGGAAAATGACCCTATCTGTTCTGATTGTGAATGTTATTGTTCAAATGATTGAGGGGAACATCGTATCGCCGCAAATCGTTGGTCGTAAATTACATATTCATCCCTTATTTATTATCCTTGCCCTATTGATTGGGGGAGAGATTGGTGGCATAACTGGACTAATCTTAGCCGTTCCAATCTTTGCAATTTTGAAGGTCATCATCCAGCATATAGGAATTTATTTAAATAGCTAGTTGACATTAAAATAAAGGATATGTATAATGATTCCCAAAATCACTTATTATTTTTTATGATTTCTTACATATAAGATTATGTTTGTCGATGATGGATCGAGTAAGTCATAGCCCTTTTTAAGAGAGGAGATTTCATAGTCTGAGAAAATCTCTAAATGAAGAATGACTGAAGGCTAATCCTGAGATGAATTGGGTAATTCCATTAACAATGTCGAGCGACCTGTTACGGTTTTCAATTTTTTACGATATAAAATATTTACTTACGTAATAGGTAAGCAGGGTGGTACCGCGAATGGATAATATAACACTTTCGTCCCTGTCAGGGATGATGGTGTTTTTTATTTTGGTTGGAATTTGTATAGTGATAAAATAGGATAACGGAGGAAGATAAAGATGAAAAAAATGAAGGCTAGTGAAATAAGGAAGGCTTTTCTTGATTTTTTTGTTTCCAAGGGGCATAGGATTGAGCCAAGCGCATCATTAATACCCTATGAAGATCCTACTCTACTATGGATTAATAGTGGAGTTGCAACATTAAAGCCATATTTTGATGGAAGAAAAAAACCTGAAAATCCCAGAATCGTAAACTCACAAAAGTCCATCCGCACAAACGATATTGAGAATGTTGGTAAAACAGCAAGACATCATACTTTTTTTGAGATGCTTGGCAATTTCTCGATCGGTGATTATTTTAAAAAAGAAGCAATCCATTGGGGATGGGAGTTCTTAACAAGTGAGAAGTGGATTGGTTTTGATCCTGATAAGCTGCATGTTACGGTCCATCCTGAGGATGAAGAGGCTTATCAAATTTGGCACGAGGAGATTGGTATTCCGGAAGAGAGAATTGTGAAGCTAGAAGACAATTTTTGGGATATTGGGGAAGGTCCAAGTGGTCCTAATACGGAGATTTTCTATGATAGAGGCGTAAGCTATTGCGATTCCTCTGATCCTGAATGCTATCCAGGTGGGGAAAATGAACGATATTTGGAGGTTTGGAATTTAGTTTTTTCACAATACAATCATAATCCAGATGGTAGCTATACCCCACTACCAAAAAAGAACATTGATACAGGAATGGGATTAGAAAGAATGGCTTCCGTTATCCAAGAGGTAGAAACAAATTTTGATACGGATCTATTTCTACCTATAATAGAAGCAACAGCGCATCATGCCGGTGTGAAATACCATGAAAGCAAAAACATAGATGTTGCCTTAAAGGTCATCGCAGACCACATTCGTACGATTGTTTTTGCAATTGGTGATGGTGCACTCCCTTCCAATGAGGGAAGAGGATATGTTATTCGAAGATTGCTAAGAAGAGCCGTTCGCTATGGCATATCTATCGGCATTGAAAAGCCATTTTTATCTCAATTCACAGGCCTTGTTGGTGAGATTATGAAGGATTACTATCCAGAAATCTTAGGAAAAAGAGAGTTTATTGAAAAAGTGATTCGAAGTGAAGAAGAACGATTCCATGAAACTATATCGGATGGATTAAGCATTTTAGAGCAGATGGTTGTTCAGGCGAAAAAGGAAGGAAGAACTGAAATTAAAGGCCATGAGGCGTTCAAACTATATGATACCTATGGTTTCCCATTAGACCTAACAGAGGATTATGCAGAGGAAAATGGTTTAACGGTTAATCAGCAGGGCTTTGAAAGAAAAATGGAAGAGCAAAGAGAAAGAGCCCGTGCTGCAAGACAAGAGGTAGATAGCATGCAGGTTCAAGGTGGAATTATTGGCGATATTAAGGATAATAGTCAATTTCTTGGATATAATGAATTGATAGTAGATGCAAAAATTTTATACATGATTGATGCAGAGGATCAACTGCTTGATTTCATCACCGAAGGTAGAAGGGTGAAAATCATATTAGACAAGACGCCTTTTTATGCGGAAAGTGGTGGACAGATTGCAGACCATGGAGTGATTACAGGGAAAAATGGAGAAGAAATTAGGGTGCTTGATGTATTTAAGGCGCCAAATGGGCAGCATGTTCATACCGTCGAGGTGGTAAAGGGTTCCTTTAAAATAGGGGATATGGTAAGGGCAGCAGTCGATGAAAACAATAGAGCTGATATTATCAAAAATCATACAGCTACCCATTTACTTCACCAAGCTCTAAAGGATACACTAGGAGAGCATGTGAATCAAGCAGGTTCTTTGGTGGCTGCTGAAAGATTGAGATTTGACTTCTCCCATTTTGGAGCTATCACAGAGGATGAGCTGCATATCATTGAAGAAAAAGTGAATAAGCAAATTTGGCTAAATCAACCAGTCCAAACGATGATTAAATCGTTGCAAGAGGCAAAACAAATGGGAGCAATGGCACTATTTGGAGAAAAGTATGGTAACGAGGTAAGAGTCGTAAAAGTCGGTGAATATAGCCTTGAGCTTTGTGGTGGATGCCATGTTAATAACTCCGCAGAGATTGGCTTATTTAAGATCATATCCGAAAGCAGTATCGGTGCTGGTGTGAGAAGAATCGAAGCAGTAACAGGAAAGTGGGCATATCAATATTTTAATCAAAAATTCAATATGCTTAAGCAAATTGCAAAGGAGCTAAAATCAACAGCAGACGATGTCCCAAACAAAATTGATGCCTTACATGATTCATTACGAGACCTCCAAAAGGAGAACGAATCATTAAAGGCAAAATTGAGTAGTATGGAATCCAAAAATTTAGAAAACAATATAGAAACTATTAATGGCATTCAAGTATTAAAAGCAAAGCTAGCAGTAGATATGGATAACCTACGTCATGTGGTTGATGAATTAAAGGTGAAGATAGGCTCAGGTGTTATTTTAGTAGCTGGCATTCATCAAAATAAAGTGAATCTTGTAGCTGCAGTCACTGATGATTTGGTGAAGCAAGGCTTCCATGCTGGTAAGTTAATCAAAGAAGCTGCAAAGCTAGTTGGCGGTGGCGGTGGCGGACGCCCAGATATGGCACAAGCAGGTGGCAAGGAACCAGAAAAAGTAGAAATTGCATTGAATTACGTGACTGAATACGTAAAATCAGTTAAAATAAACATATGAGGACAAACAAACATATTTTCTTTTCATGAAAGAGGTGTTGTGAATGAACTCGATGGATCATACCATGAAATTTAATGTGAGGTCTGAAGAAGTTGAAACGGAACCAAAAGACGTGTTATTTGTTGTATATGAAGCTTTAAAGGAAAAAGGATACAATCCAATAAATCAAATAGTAGGGTATTTATTGTCAGGTGATCCCGCATATATTCCAAGACATAATAATGCTAGGAATGTCATTCGCAAAATAGAGCGGGATGAACTCATCGAGGAATTAGTCAAATCATACCTTAAACAACACCATGAGTAAGGATCATAAAAGGGGATGCTGCATCCCCTTTTTATTCTGTAATGACGAATTAAAAATGATCATCTAAACAGGTGATGAATGAATGAGGTAATGTATGCGAATAATGGGATTAGACGTTGGTGATAAAACGATAGGTGTAGCTCTAAGCGACGAATTAGGTTTTACAGCTCAAGGCTTAGAAGTCATACGACGCACCAATGTAGATTCAGATCTAAAGCGTTTATCAGAGATTATCGATGCCAATGACGTAGATCAAATTGTGGTAGGATTGCCCAAGAATATGAACGGAACAATTGGTCCTAGGGCGGAAATAATTAAAGCATTTGCAAAAAAAATGGAGCAGACTTTCAAGCTGAAGATTGTTTTTTGGGATGAAAGACTGACTACGGTATCAGCGGAAAGAACACTTATCGCTGCCGATGTCAGCAGAAAAAAAAGAAAAAAAGTTATTGATAAAATGGCTGCCATGTTAATATTACAGGGCTACCTAGACTTTAAGAGGTGAGAATAATGATAGAAGAAGATCAAAATGATTATATTTACATAACAAATGAAGAGGGTAATGAGGATAAGTTTGAAGTGATTTATGAGTTTGAACATGAAGGCAAGAATTATATCTTAGTCGTTCCTACTGATTTTGACAATGATGAGGAAGAAGCAGAGGTACTTGCTTTTAGGTATGAAGAGGACCAAGATGGATTGAAATTGGAGACCATTGATGATGATAAAGAATGGGACATGGTTGAAGAGGTATTTAATACTTTAAATCATGAATTTGAGGTATAGGAGTATAGGTGAAAAGTATGGATATAAAAACGACAAATATATTAAATGAGCAGTATGGCGCTGAAATCACCCTTTCTGATGAAGAAGGGAAGGATTATGTTTTTCATTTAATACTTGAGTTAGTTGCAGACGGTAAACATTATGCTTATTTTCAAGAGAAGAATAATGAAGTAAATGATATTGAGGTTTTAGAGGTAGTCAAGGATGTCGATGGAGCATTAGATTTAATAACAATCGATGACGATGACGAATGGGAAAGTGCAGTAGAGCTATTTGATGAATGGTCATTATCAACAGAATAAACAATTACGAATGAGAGTCGGATATCCTTCTCTCATTGTTTTTTTTGTCGAATTGTGCTAATTTATAAAGGATATAAAATATATATTCCTAGTATAGTTTTTGTTAGGACAAAGATATATAGTGAAACTTACTGCTTAACAAAGATTAATCCTTGGGAGGGGACTATGTGTTAGTAAATAAAAAATTAAAATATATAGGCATATCGATGGGAATTCTTATTGTCATAAACTTCATTGGGACATTATATCTTTTTTCTTTATTTAATCCAGTAGACAAAAATTTCGTTGAAAAAATTGATATTGTTATTCCAAAAGGTAGCAATACCAATCAGATTGCTGGTATATTAAAAAACAATGATTTAATTAAAAGCCAATTGATGTTTAAAATGTATTCTGAATTTAATCATTATGATGCAGATCTAAAGGCTGGGAAGTTTGCATTATCAAAAAGCATGGATCTAAAATCGATCATGCAGACACTTATTCAGGGTGATGCAATTATTGAAACAACTCGTTTCACCATACCAGAGGGCTTTAATGTCAAGCAAATTGCTGATCGTTTAGCAAGTCTGGGCTTAGTCAATAAGGATCGATTCCTTCAGCTTGTGAAAGAGGGGAATTTTGATTACGAATTTCTTAAGCAAGTACCAGATAATAAAAATATTGGCTATCGCTTAGAGGGGTATTTATTTCCTGATACCTATGTAGTAAAAAAAGGAGCGACAGAAGAAGATATTATTAATAAAATGCTATCCCAATTCCAAAAAGAGTGGAATCCAGAATGGGATAAGGTGATTAAGGAAAATAATATGACGATGCACCAAATTGTAACGCTTGCTTCCATCGTTGAACGAGAAGTAGTGGCTGATAAAGAGCGACCAACCGTTGCAGGAGTCTTTTATAATAGATTGCATGATTCATGGATGCTTCAATCCTGTGCAACGGTACAATTTGTTTTGGGAAAACAGAAGGACAGACTGACGGATAAGGATTTAGAAATAAAAAATCCATACAATACCTATGTAAATTATGGACTTCCCCCAGGACCAATTGCAAATCCAGGCTTCATATCTATAAAAGCATCAGTGTTTCCTGCTAAAACAAATTACTTCTTCTTTGTAACGAAAAAGGATGGGTCTGGAGAACACTATTTCTCCAAAACATTTCAGCAGCATGAAAATTATAATTTGAAATCAAAGGGGAATTGGTAAGATTTCAGAGGTGGGTTAAATAAATGGGTTTTATAAATGATGAAGTGGAGAATTATTTAAATGATCTGATGCCTATTCAGGATGATTTATTAAAGGAATTGCAGCAGGAAGGCTTAGATTATGATGTACCGATTATTCAGGTCCCAAGCATCCGGCTTTTAGAGCTGTTTCTAAAAACAATCATGCCTAAAACGATTATAGAAGTTGGTACAGCCATTGGTTTTTCAACCATATGGCTAGCAAAAGCCTTTCCGAATAGCACGATTCATACGATTGAAAGAAAAAAAGAGATGATTGAAAAAGCAAAATATAATATTGATAAAGCTGGTTTGAATAGTAGAATTATCTTACATGAAGGAGAAGCTATTCATATTTTGCCTACCCTTCCTAAGACTGAATTTATTTTTATCGATGCAGCGAAAGGGAAATACATCGAATTTTTTGATTTGGCGTATCCTCTAGTAAAAAAAGGTGGCGTACTGGTTTTTGATAACGTTCTCTTTCGAGGCTATGTAGCCGATGAGAATATTGCTAAAACAAAGCCAATGCTAAGAAAAATCCGCAAATTTAATCAGTTTATTGCTAATCATGATAAGGTAGAAACATCCTTTATTCCTATAGGTGACGGACTAGCTATCTGCTATAAAACGGAGGATTAATGATGACAATTAGAAAAAAACCAGAATTATTAGTGACTGCAAAGGATGTAAACGAAGTAAAACAATTAATTGATGCAGGGGCAGATGCAATAAATGTTGGTCATGAAAAATATGGTCTTCGAGTAGCTGGGAATTTTTCTTTAGAGATGATTGAACAAAGCGTTAACATCGCCCATAAGAAAAATGTAAAAATTTATGTGATGATGAATGCGCTTTTGCATAATGAGGCATTAATTGGTATCGAAGATTATGTGAAAGCGATCGTAGGATTTGGAATTGATGGGATTGTCTATGGTGACCCTGCTGTATTGGTTACAGTGAAGGAGATTGCACCTAGTTTCCCATTACAATGGAATACAGAAACGACTTCGACAAACTATGAAACCGTTAATTATTGGGCTAGAAAGGGCTCGACTAGAGCGATACTAGCTAGAGAGCTTTCCTTTGAAGAAGTGGTAGCTATCAAAAATAATGTGGATATAGAAGTACAGGTACAGGTTCATGGAATGACATGTATTTTCCATTCAAAACGTACCTTAGTTTCAGATTATTTAGATCATATTGGTAAAACAACTGATGATTTAAGTAAAGAGGGTGGCTTATTTCTTAAGGAGCATAAACGTCCCGATGAAAAATATCCAGTCTATGAGGATATTCATGGCACTCACATTATGAGTGATCATGATATTTCTATGATTGAATACTTGGATAAGTTTATTGATGCAGGAATAGATAGCTTAAAAATTGAAGGAATCATGCATGATACAGATTATGTAGTAAATGTGACAAAGCTGTATCGTGAAGCGATTGATAAAGCATATGATAATCAGGATGTATCAGAATTTGTAGATAAAATTATGGCCATACAACCTAAAAATATACCTATAACAACTGGGTTTTACTTTAAAGAACAATATTATTAAAATCAAATATACTAGTAGAAAGGCGGGGCATATCGATGAGTCTCATCATGAAGCCTAAGGTTCAGATTAAAAAGCCGGAAATACTTGCTCCAGCAGGTAATATAGAGAAGCTAGAGTTTGCTGTACGTTATGGTGCAGATGCAGTATATATAGGTGGACAACAATTTGGTTTGCGAGCAAAGGCGGGGAATTTTACCTTTGAAGATATGGCAAAGGGCGTTGATTTTGCCCATCAGCATGGTGCTAAGGTGTTTGTTGCTACCAATATTATTGCCCATAATGATGATTTAAAGGGGTTAGATCAATATTTAAAAGGTTTACAGCAGGTAGGAATCGATGCGATCATCGTTGCTGACCCAGCAATCATCTACACAGCGAAGAATATGGTACCAGATATGGAAATCCATCTAAGTACTCAAGCGTCAACAACAAACTGGCAAACCGTGAAATTTTGGAAAGACGAAGGAATTTCTCGAATTGTGCTAGCAAGGGAAGTATCCTTACAGGAAATAAGAGAAATTAAAGAGCATGTAGATGTTGAAATTGAAGCATTTATTCATGGTGCAATGTGTAATTCCTATTCAGGTCGTTGTGTGCTATCCAATCATATGACAAGTCGTGATGCTAACCGTGGTGGCTGCGCGCAATCCTGTCGTTGGCAATATGATTTATTTGAAGAGATTGCAGAAGAAACAGATCAAGCTTTGCCACTATTCTCAGAAAATGATGATGCCTATACAATGGGTTCAAAGGATTTGTGCATGATTGACTCCATACCAGATATGATTAATGCAGGAGTTGATTCTTTAAAAATCGAAGGTAGGATGAAGAGTATTCATTATGTATCAACAGTAGTGAATGCATACAGACATGTTGTCGATAGCTATATGGCAGACCCAGAAAAATACGTCTTTGATACAAGGTGGGATGATGAGATTGCAAAAGCAAGTCATAGACCACTAACAAAGGGCTTCTTCTATCAACATCCAGGTAGCGAAGACGAAATTTATGGTTTAGGGCAAAGAGCAAGAAAATTTGATTTTGTTGGACTTGTACTGGAATATGATAAAGAAACTCAAATCGCAATGATTCAGCAAAGAAACCATTTTGCCGTTGGTCAAGAAGTTGAATTCTTTGGCCCAGACACCAAATTCATTCAAACGATTCATCACATTGAAGATGACGAAGGAAATGAAGTAGATGCAGCAAGACATCCATTGCAGATTGTAAAAGTAAAAGTAGATCAACCAGTAAGCCCATTTGATATGATACGGAAGGAGAATTAGAACTATGGTAAGACCCGTTGTAATCGGAGTGACCGGTGGGACGGGATCAGGTAAGACAACTGTTTCCAAACAAATTTTAAAAAGTTTCCCTGATCAAGAGGTTCTTATGATTGAACAAGATGCCTATTATAAAGATCAATCCGATATTCCATTTGAGGAACGAGTAAAAACTAATTATGATCATCCCTTTGCCTTTGATACAGAACTTTTTTTAGAGCATTTAAATAATCTATTACATTTTAAACCAATCCAAAAACCAGTTTATGATTATAAGCTTCATACTAGAAAAAGAGAAACAATCCGAGTAATGCCTAAAGATGTAATTATCATCGAAGGAATATTAATTTTAGAAGATAGGCGATTACGTAATTTAATGGATATCAAAATATTTGTTGATACAGACCCTGATGTTCGAATCATTAGAAGATTAATAAGAGATACCCGTTCTAGGGGAAGAACGATGGAGTCGGTAATTGAGCAATATTTATCGGTGGTCCGTCCGATGCATCTGCAATTCATCGAACCAACAAAGCGTTATGCAGATATCATTATTCCTGAAGGCGGTAAAAATAAAGTAGCGATTGATTTATTAGTGACAAAGATTAAAACGATATTAAGTGAACGTGGAGCCAAGCAAATTTAGACTTTGATAAACTGCCGATTTCTTTGTTGTTACAATATCTAGAAATCACCTAATTTCTCAAAGTCTATAAAAAAAACACCTTAGGTGTTTTTTTTATGTTCATTTCTTTGGATTGTTGAATTGTATACCTTTCCCAAATCGTGGCGATGATAGTAATACCATCATTTGGGGGAGGTTTCTATGACTAATTCAACAAAAAACAAGCGGAGAATGTTTCATATATTAATCGTAATCGTGATTGGCTGGTTTGTATTATTCGTTA
The DNA here is from genome assembly GCA_964514395.1 of uncultured Bacillaceae bacterium. Classification (GTDB taxonomy): domain Bacteria; phylum Bacillota; class Bacilli; order Tepidibacillales; family Tepidibacillaceae; genus CAZEQK01. The sequence continues at coordinate 81,020 of CAZEQK010000001.1, read as the reverse complement.
GATTGTTAGATATTCAAATACTAGAGGTAAGAGATTTTTCAGATCGACATATTGATCTTTTGACGCGTTCTGTAGAGCAAAGAGAGCAGGAGTTCATTTTGTCATCAGGTAGGGGCAATATTTTTGATCGAAACATGGATTCCTTATTAGAACAAAAGGAAATAAAGACCATTATTGTCTTTCCCTTTAGTAAGGATATGATAAATAGAGAGAAGATTAATCAATTAGCAGAGGATATCGATACCAACCAAGATGATCTCTATCAACAGATTAGGGATTTAGATCGCCCTTCCTATTTAAAACAAGGAACAAAGCCAATCGAACTCACAGACCAGCAGGAGGAACTAGTCAATCAATTAGCGATTCCAGGAATAATTGCTATCCCTTATACCATCCAAAATTACAATGAGGTTCTAGCCAAGCATGTGCTAGGATATTTGGGTCAAGCCCCAGACGTGATTAATACGGATTATCAAAAATATGTAGAACGGGGAATTCTCAAACAGGATAGCTTAATCGGTAGGTCAGGCCTAGAAATGTCCTTTCAAGAATTATTGATGGGTATCGGCGAATCGAAGATTGCCTATTTTGTGGATAATCAAGGACACCCACTAAATGGACTTTCTTCTAAGTATAATCTTCAAAAGGATAGCTATTACCCATTATCCTTAGTGACAACCATTGATAAAAAAATTCAACAGATTGCAGAGGAGCAATTTAAAAAATATGGGATTAAGGATGGTAGTGTTGTTGTATTAAATCCCGATAATAGTGATATTTTAGCGATGGCAAGTGTACCAGATTTTGACTTACTCCATCTGGACCCTAATTCATCCGATTGGAATAATAAAGGAGTCCAAGTGATTGCACCAGGCTCCACCTTTAAAACATTAATCGCAATTGCTGGTTTGCAGGAGGGAATCGTATCTCCCAACGAACAATTCTATTGCTCAGGAGTAATTCCAGCCTATCATTTCTCCTGTCATACGGTTCATGGGGATCTTACCTTTGCTGAAGGGTATGCAGATTCCTGTAATATCGTTTTTGCTGAAGTAGCAGAAAGATTAGGACCAGAAAAGATTGAAGCCTATGCAGAAAAACTTGGTTTAGTAGGTAAGATTGGGTGGCAGGGAGAGTTTTTCAACAATGATTCCTTTAGCCAAATTGAAAATGAAGAGACGAATCGAGTCTTTCATCCTGATACGAATATCAATGACCTGGGTTCTATCATGAGGACAGCGATTGGTCAACAGGATGTGAGGATCTCACCACTAGCAGCAGCAAATTTGATCGTAACCATATTAAATAACGGAATCGTTCATGAACCAAGATTAGTAAGCAAGGTTATTTATCGAAATGGTACAGACTATTATGATTTTCCTGTCCATCAAACAGATTCAAAGGTTGCAAGTAGTGATACCTTTCAAGAAATTAGAGCTTTAATGGAAAAGGTGGTAAAGGAGGGCACAGGTCAGCTATTAAAGCAAGCGAAGTGGAGCATAGCAGGAAAGACAGGGACCGCAGAAACAAACAACGATAGAAATCACCAGTGGTTTATTGGCTATGGTCCTACAGAAAATCCTCAATACGCCATTGCAATAGTTGTAAAGAACGTCAAAACCAGCAATCCGTTAGCCAAAAAAGTGTTTATCGGTATCATGGATGGGTTGGCGGAAATGAATGAATAGTGATGACTCCCATGCACTCCTTCTAGGAGACCATGGGATTTTTATATTAGCAAGATAGCTATAAAAAAAAAGCAAGAAGAGAAAAGAATTGCTCCCTGAATTATTATAAATTAATTGTATATGCTTTTAGTATAGAATATTTTTATTCCTATATTATGATTGGGGAGAGGTGTAAGAATGAAAAAAATTTTAATACTAGCAATCATGCTAGTGATGATGACAAGTATAATAGGCTGTGGCAAGATAAGTATAAAAACAGATCAAGGAACCATAAACCTAGATGGCAAAGGTATCGAGGTTCAGGATGAGAATGGTCAAAAAACAAGTATTGGTACGGATGGGGATAAAGTGGTCATCAAAGGGAATGATGGGACAACAGAATTATCCTCTGAGGGTAACAGTCTACCAGATGACTTTCCAAAGGATGTAGTCCCAGTTATCGGTCATGCTGAAATTATGGATGCATCAAGAATGGCTAGTAACGATGGTAAATTATTTATGCTAACGTTGCACAAAAAAACAGATATAGAAAAAGTAAGGGATTTCTATAAAGAAGTATTAGATGGAGCAACAGAAACGAGCCGAATGAATATGGAGGGTATGTCTATCTATAGCGGAACGAAAGGTGGCTATGGGATTACGATTTTGATTGAATATATAGATGAAGAAAATAAAGATGAAGGGGTAAATATTCAGATTACCGCACAATCAAAGTAACCAATTACACAGAATACTCATTTTTAAACTGGTAGTTAACCGCCGCAAATTTTTTTGTGAATAAGCGGCACAAAACGATGACAAATTTAAAAAGTTTTCAACAATCAGGCACGATAACAAGCCCTATCCGCATAGAATATAATAGTTTTCGAAATGACATAGGCTTTTCTAAAAAGCAGGCTTATGTCATTTTTTAATAACGATAGGGGGTGACAACGTGCTTGGTCTATTTACCGCACTTGCACTATTTATTAAACAATTATCATTGTTTGTATCCTATGTTAAAAACAATGCCTTTCCGCAGCCTTTAAACGAAAAGGAAGAAGAAACACAGATTAAATTATTGAAGGAAGGAAACGGGCAAGCAAGAAACACCCTAATAGAACATAATTTACGTCTTGTGGCCCATGTCGTAAAAAAATTTGAAAATACAGGAGAAGATATTGAGGATTTAATCTCCATTGGCACCATCGGTTTAATTAAAGGAATAGAAAGCTACCAATCCAACAAGGGAACCAAGTTAGCCACCTATGCAGCAAGGTGTATTGAGAATGAAATCCTAATGCATCTGCGTTCCTTGAAGAAGGTGAAGAAGGATGTTTCTCTTCATGACCCGATTGGAACAGATAAGGAAGGGAATGAGATAACCCTAATCGATGTGCTAGGTACTGAGCTTGATGATGTGATTAATGAAGTGGAGTTTAAAATCGAAAAGAGCAAGGTATACAAATTTCTACATATATTAGATGATCGAGAAAAGGAAGTAGTCGTTGGTAGGTTTGGCCTGATAAACGGCCACGAAAAGACCCAAAGAGAAATTGCAAAGGAATTAGGGATATCACGTTCCTATGTATCCAGAATAGAAAAAAGAGCACTGATGAAGCTGTTTAATGAGTTTTATCGAAGTGGAAGGAAAAAAAGTAGTAGTTAAGGGAAAGCTCCTATCAGAAACGATAGGAGCTTGTTTCATTATTCTTTTTTCTTTCTCCAATGTTTTTCTCTCATCTTTCGTTTAAACTCCTCTAATCGTACATTACGAAAAAATTGTCTCTCAATAATTACCTTTTCAATCGATTCCAGTTTCCGTACTACAGGCTTGGTACTATCATCTTTGTTGGTTTGAAGATATTTATCCTCTTTCATAGTAACCCCTTTAATCTCACTTTTATTCATTTAATATATGTAAGTTGGTAGCTTCTTAATACTAAAAAAACCCATAGATTATCTATGGGCTAATTTATTCAAATCCTCTTTCATATCCTTAAAATTCTGTATAATTTCCTCTCTTGTCATAAGAGGACGACTTTTAATTACGGAAACATCTTTCGCAGTCCTTCTTCTTTTTTTCCTAAGTTCTTTACGCAAGTTATCTCTAGCAGCTTCAACATCTGTTCTATTGCTTACTTTAACAACTACAACACCATCGCGAACTTTTACTTCTGCGCTCATTTTATCGCAGCCTCCTTCTCTTGTAAAAAGTTCATATATACATTATAACATAGTGCCTTGATTAAAGCTGTGATTTCAGGTGATTTTATATGAACCAATCTTCTTTCTCTATCTGGTTCCAAGGTTTCCATATCCCTTATAACATCACTGTATAGAGAATCGGAATGATAAAAATGGAAGTTATACACCCATGTAACATTATTTGGCATTTTAACATATTTACTAACCATCGCGCAAGTAAGTCTAGGTTTATTCATAACAATTTCGTCTTCGGATTCTGATGATGCTGCTTGTAACATAGCATTCCAACGTTGATCTTTACTATCCAATTCAATCATCTTCGGTACTTCAGGCGGACCACCATTTTTTATTAATTCAAGCTTGTCTCCGTTAAGTTGATATACTGAGTAATCAGATATTAATCTTAAATCTTCTTCATTAAAACTTCCATCATGTAATCGAAATAACGAATTTGTGGCCTTCGTTAATAATTTAGCTGAGAATCCTTCAGATTTCTCAATTGCCTCTACAAATTCTTCATACTCTCCAATATAATTTTCAAATTCCTCAATAGTCTCATTTATTTCGTCGTTATATGCTTCTTCTAGTTGTATAAGTTGTTCCTGCAATTCAGCATTTTCTTCCTGATAATAAAGCATATTATTTTCCATATTTTGCATTTGCTGTTGTAGCTTATTTAGATTTTCTTTTGTATTTATTTCACCTTTTACAGATAGATCTCTTAAGTGATCATATAAGCCACTATAAGTTAAATTTTTGTTGAAAAAGTTCGAGAAAAACTCAAATTCTTTCTTTTTCACACGTCTGTATGCATCGATATGAAAGTTTTTATCCCCTATCGTCACCATTCTTTGAAAGGATATAATTAGAGAGAACAAGTAAGTAATTCCAATCAAGATAAGTAAATATTTAATAGGAATTTGTTTATTAGTATCAGAGATTAAGTGATTGGCTATTGGTATCCCTATCATTACTAAAATCGCAGGGATTATAGATGAAAAAAAACTTATAAATAATGAGTACCTATCTTTTAACCCTTTAATATTTTTGAAAGGTAGAATAACTAGAGGAAATAGAAAAAATTTATTTCCTAGCATCATTTGGTTTGTTTTGACATTATTTATCACTTTATCAACATTTTCTTTTATATTCTCTAATTCATCAAGATAACTCACTCACTATAGCCTCCTATACAAATATAGGTAAATAAAACTATTTATTACCTTTACAGTATATATTCACTAAATATTTATAATTTCCTTTTTACTGTTTCTAATTTTTTTCTTAATGATAATAGACAACGGCAATCTAAAATAAATGTAATTCTATATATACCAAAATAATAAATTTTGAGAAACATATATACAGGAAAAAATTAGCGTGCCAATTAGATGATCGTGAAAAGGAATTAGGGATATCACGTTCCTATGTATCCAGAATAGAAAAAAGAGCACTGATGAAGCTGTTTAATGAGTTTAATCGAAGTGGAAGGAAAAAGAGTAGCAGTTAAAAGCAAGCTCCTATCTGATATGGTAGGAGCTTTGTGTTGTTTATAAAATATCTATACGTTTATGATGAATACAATTGATTCAAGAAAAAAGGCTACGGAAATCATGTTAACTAGGATGAACAGAGGTGGAGATGAAAGTTACCTTGAATTTACTTATTATAAAGTGTAACCTTAGAATAATACAATATTGTAAAGGATTGTGAATTTACATGCAATTAACGATAAAGGCTATGGGTCAAAATGCAAAATATTTGTCTCACTTATTAGCTAAAAATCCAGATAATTTATACGATAGAGAGGTAAAAGGAAGTAGGGTAAGAATAGTTTATACAGTCTTCACAGATCATGAAGTTGAAGCATTAATATATGTGACGCCTGATTCAATAGATTTGGTAAGAAATAATCAGTCTACATCAGACATTACTCAATATGTTAATGATAGAGAATTTGCTGTAAGTAGTTTATTTTTTACCTACATAAGATCAGCTTTAGGAACAGCATTGAATGGAAAACCTAAGGAACAGTATACAGAACGGGTAGATTATAGATTCAACTTAGAGATAGGTGTGGGACCAATAACATCAAGCTTCTCAGATGAAAGAATAAATGAATTATTTGAACCAATCGGTTATAAGGTGGAAATTGAGTCAGAAGCTATAGACTATTCTTTTGATATGAAACATAGAAGTTCTGTTAGATTTCTAACATTAAAAGGAAGTGTTACTCTTCAAAATACATTAAGGCATCTGTTTATCTTGGTTCCTGTATTAGATAATTACAAACATTACTATTTAGATGAAAAAGAAATTGAAAAATTGGAACGCTATGGGGAAGGTTGGCTTGATAGTCATCCATTAAAGGAGTTTATTATTAAGCATGCCCTTCGTTTCCGAGAGTTAATTGATAAAGTAAATCTTCACTTAGAGTCAAAAAATGTGGAAGAAGAAATAGCTGAGGATGATAATTTACTTTCTACAGAACCAAAGGTACGTTTAAATGAATTACGTTATCAAGCAATCATAGAAGCAATAGAATCTCTTCCAGTACATGAAAAAATAGTCGATCTTGGTTCAGGAGAAGGAAAGCTTTCTGTAAAGTTAGGATTCGTAGATGGAGTTAAAGAGATATTATCGGTTGAACCCTCTGAAAAATCGCAACTAAGAGCAATGGAGAGATTTGAAAAAGTCAAAAAAAATGAAGCATTTATTATACCTAAGATATTATTAGGGTCTTTATTTTACTATGATGAGAGACTGAAGAATAAAGATGTCATTGTTTTATCAGAAGTAATAGAACACATTGATGAATCTAGATTACCTAAAACGATGAAGACAATACTCTCTAATTATCAGCCTAAGGCTTTAATTGTTACTACTCCTAATAGTGAATATAATGCGGTATATGAATTAGAGGGAAAGATGCGACATACTGATCATCGTTTTGAGTGGACTAGAGATAAATTTAATCAATGGTGTACTACCCTATCCAATAAATATTATTACAAATTTTATATAAAAGGTGTAGGAGAATATCATGAGAAATATGGACATCCAACTCAAATGTGTATTTTTGAGAGAAAGGATTTAGATTAACATGAAAAACCAGATAACATTGCCAAGTACTGGAATCGTTTTAATGATTGGACCTTCTAATAGTGGTAAAACGACACTTCTTAATAAATTAGTTGAAGAAAAGGTTTTAAAGAACACAGAAGTGGTTAGCTCTGATCAATTTAGATTATTAGTTAGTGATACGGACTTTATTCAATGGAGCGGTAGATCTAAGGATGAGGCAGATGTTTTATCATATGAATATCAGTTAATTTCTAAAAAAGCTTTTGATGTGATGGATAATTTGATAGAAGTTAGATGCAGATTAGGAAAATTAACTGTGATAGATGCGACTCATTTATACTCGGATGATCGTAAAAAATATGTAGAAATAGCAAGAAAACATCATGTACCTGTAATAGCTATTTCATTAGACGTGCCAGAAGGCATTCTTATTGAAAGGGATGATAATCGCGATTTCCCAAGGGGAAGGAAGCGGATAAAGCAGCAATACAGAACCTTTAAGCAGAATGTTCGTTTTTTAAAAAAGGAAGGATTTAAAGCCAGCTTTGTATTAGATTATCGAGATATTGAAAAGATTACTTTTGTCCGACGTATTAATCCTTTAGAGCTTAATATTGGTAATGGAATTGATATTATTGGAGATATCCATGGATGCTTTGATGAACTAAGAGAATTACTAGATAAGCTGGGATATAAAGAGAATGAAGAAGGGCTATATATTCATCCAGAAGGTAGACGATTTGTTTCTATTGGAGATGTAATAAGTCGAGGACCAAAATCACTTGATACATTACTCTTCTTTAAAAAACACATTGAATCTGGGTTAGCTTATATGATTGATAGTAATCATGGATGGAAAATTGCTCGTTGGTTAGAAGGTAGAAAAGTTTCATTAAGCCATGGTGATGAAAAATTTGCTGAAGAGTTTGAACAATATACAAGGGGATATAGAGAAGAAGCAGCAAATAAACTAAGAGAAGAATTAAAACACCTTTTATTATCATCACCTGCTCATTATGTATTTTATAAAAATGGAGTTCCTGTTTTAATAACTACCCATGCTGGAATAAAAGACCATTACATTGGGAAGCAGTCAGATCGAATATCAGATTTTTGTAGATATGGTGATACAGATGGGTTTGATGAAAAAGGTAAACCCATCAGAAAGGATTGGTTTATTAATCATAAGTCTCAAGAACTTATCGTATGGGGACATGACCCAAAGCCAGCACCATTAATTATTAATAATACAGTGAATATAGATCAAGGCGCAGTTTTTGGTGGTAGTCTAACTGCTTATAGTTTCCCTGAAAGAAAATTTATTTCTGTTAAGGCGAAGCAAGATTATTCTGGCATGGAAGACAATCCATTAAAGGAATGGGAACAAAAACGTTTAGATCCTCCGAATATCATACGATTTATAGAAGGATACCATGTATTAACTACTGATTATGGTGAAGTGAAAATCTTTAGTGAATTAGCAAAACCAGCAGTTGATGCTGTATCACATTTTACTATACCGATAGAAGAGCTTGTATATATACCACCTACAATGAGCCCTGCTCCAAAGACATCAGAATTAGATAATTATTTAGAACATCCTATAGAAGCTTTCCAATATTACAAGTCTAATGGGATAAACAAGCTTGTTGTTGAAAAAAAGCATATGGGTAGTAGAGCTGTAATGCTACTATTTAAGAATAAAGACATTGCTAAGCAATATATAGATCAAGAGAAACTAGGAACGATTTATACCCGTACAGGAAGAGCTTTTTTTACTAAAGATATGGAGAGTGAGATATTAAATCAATTAAATCATGACTTAAATCGTTATGGCTATTTTGATAAGTATCATACAGATTTTGTTCTACTAGATGCTGAAATATTACCATGGAACTTAAAAGCAAAAGAATTAATTAATAGTCAATATTCTCATGTATCAGAAGTTGCATTAATGGACAGAAAAAAACTACAAGAAAACCTCAATAGAGCTATAACTAATGGCAAGGATATAAAGAATTGGATAGCTGAGAATGAAATGAAACTGCAGAATGCTAAAGTATTTAATGAAGTCTTTCAATTTTATTGTTGGGACACTGATGGTATAAAAGGAATACAAATTGCACCGTTTCATATATTAGCCCATAGTACAGATACCTTCTTTAACATGACCCATGAATGGCATATGCAGATGAATCGTGAATTCGCTAATATTTCAGACTTATTTATTGAGACTGAATATAAAATTGTAACGGATGAAAAATCAGAAAAAGAAGCAATTAGATGGTGGAAAGAAATTACTCAAAATGGTCATGAGGGTTTTGTAGTTAAGCCAGAAAGCTTTATACCTCGTAATGAAAAAGGACAACTTCTTCAACAAGCAATTAAAGTAAGAGGAAGGAAGTATTTGCACATTATCTATGGTATGGATTATCTACTTCCAGAAAATTTAAAGAGATTAAAAAAGCGTAATGTTGGAAAAAAACAACGGAATGCTCTTAAGGAATTTGCTTTAGGATTAGAAAGTGTTAGACGGTTTGTAACTAAGGATTCGATTGATCGTATTCATGAGTGTGTTTTGGGAACGCTTGCATTAGAAGAAGATCCGATTGATCCAAGACTATAAAACAGTAATAAAAGTCTGCGGTAATCAGACTTTTATTACCTACTCATATATTTTTGAAGCTATCCTTAAATTTTTATTAATGACCGTGAGGGAGTAGTTGTTGGCAGGTTTGGCCTAATAAACGGCCATGAAAAGATCCAAAGAGAAATTGCAAAGGAATTAGGTATATCACGTTCCTATGTATCAAGAATAGAAAAAAGAGCACTGATGAAGCTATTTAATGAGTTTTATCGAAGTGGAAGGAAAAAGAGTAGCAGTTAAAAGCAAGCTCCTATCTGATATGGTAGGAGCTATTTTTGTTTGTTAGAAAAATATATATGTCTATATAGATGTGAAGAAACAACTGGCATAATGAATGAAAAATAATATTTATAATATTTTATTATTCTATTGTCTTCAACAAAATTTGCCAAAATATATAAATGAAAATGCTAAAATATAACTATAATTAAATCAGTATGAAAAGATGTCTTATAATGATATTAATTTTTATAGTTATTGGATTTGCTATTTTCAATATATATGTTTTTTTTCAAGGGAATGCGATAAAAAAACAATCTGCAATCATTTATGCAAAATATTACATACATGAAAAATATGGTGATAATATTCAATTTCTCCATGCTACTGGAAATAAGTATTCTATTGGTAAAAAAATATGATTTATGGACAATAAGGGATGCAACTTATTAGAAAAATAATACAATAATAACCAATATATGTATGTTATACTAGCCTTACATAAAATATTGGAGTGATCTTGATGAAATATAGAAAATTATTTGGGCTATTATTAACATCCTTGTTACTAATCATCGTGATACTTAGTGGTACATTTGCAAAGGACTCTACGACAGAAATGAATGTGAAAACACGAGTTTTTCATTTTTCGGTTCCACCAATTCAAATTATTATTGAGAAAATAAAGAACAACAAAAGATTTGAAGATAGTTATGCAGGAGTTTATATTGATAAGGATGGAAGTATAAATGTGAATGTAGTTAGCAACTTAGATGAGATTAAAAAGATTATAGGCAGTGATAATGTAAAAATATCATCTCGTTACGAATACTTATAAAAAGCTAAAAGAAACAATGGAAATACTAAACAAGAGAATGACTGAGCTTGATATATCCGAAATAGATCTTGATGAAGAAGCAAATAGAGTTGTTATTTTTCTAAATCAAATGAACGAAGAGAAAATAAATCATATTAAAGATTTAGTTGATGTAGATACCGTTGAATTTAAACATATGGACTTAAAATTCAAGCTACTGTAACGGATAAATTCAGAGAATAACCATTAAAGTGATAAAGAAAGTAAGGGGTGTACATATGTATGGTGTAGGCACCTTATTACCACAGCCATATTATCAAGAGGTTGAAAAGCTTATGGGATGAATAGCTTTTAGGGATTTTAATTGGAGTTTTGATATAGATAACATATCATTTTTTTATGAACCAGCGGGTCAAATTGGTGAATTAAAGTATAGCTATAATTTTAAATGATAGATGAAAGTATAAAATTATAATCAATAATAAAATGGTGGAGGCTTTATGATGAAATGGAATCGAATGATGATGCTGGTACTCTTATTTTTATATCCATTTATTTTAAGCTCCTGTAGTAAGTTACCAGTGAATCAAATAATAACCACACAGGATAAGATGAGTAGTGAATCTCAAGAGGTTATAAATAATTTAGAAAAACAGGTTCGTGCTTTGGAGGCTGAAAATACAACCTTATTAAAAGAGAATACCGTGTTAAAAACCGCGAATACGACAGATAAAAATAAAATAAAGACGCTTCAAGAAGAAATAGGTCGTATAAGCAACAATAATAGTAATAATGGTATGCTGGAGTATAATAATCAATTATATAGAGAAGAAATAAAAAAGAACTGGCAGGAAATTAAATGGTTAAGAAATCATTCTCCCAGTATTTTCAACATGTACAACCCTTATACGTTAAAAAAGGATGAGGTAATAGCTGGATTGACGGTAGAAGAGAGTACACCTCATTTTTATGGGAATGAGCTTTTATCCTATAATATTAAGTTTAAAGGAGAGTTTACGGTAAATGGAAAACTTAAAGCTGCTGATTTGATGAAGGGGTATTTTTTTGTAGTGGCTGACGGACTAGAGAGTATGCCTTATCAAATCAAGCATTTAACCGACCCAATATCCTTTTATATTGGAGAACCAGAAGAGATAAAGGCCAAAGAATTGAAAGCTGAAGATGTTTTTACGGCAACCTTTATGGATTATCATGTTCAATCAATTATGGCAAAGCCAACAGTAGATACTGCAAAGCTAGTAAAAATAGTAGATCATAAATAAGCTACGTGATCCCTATATTTTTCATAAAATCCCCCCGCAGATTTAAAAATTAAATATGTGAATAAATTCACAATAAAAAGTAAGCGTTTTCAAAAATACAGAAAACGCTTTCAATGTTGACATACAAAAATAAGCGTATAACTAAACAATATCAGCTTATATTCAGGATAATGTATTGATTTTTCTAAAAATTAGAACTTTAATGATGTTCATAAAAATGTTACAAATTTCACATACAAACGATAAAAAAAGGTGTATAATGTGTTTGTAACCAAATAGGGGGGATCAAAAATGAATATTTTCAATATTTTTGAGCTAAAGGGTAAAGTTAATAATTATCAGGCGAAGTATAATGGGAAAACATTAAGTCTAGATGAATATTTGCTTCAAAAAGAGCAGGATTCATGCATGGGATTTTCTAATATAAATGATACTCAAACTAGTCCTGTCAAGGAAGTATCTCAAAAAGAGGAAACTGTTGGAGAATATGAAGTAATGTACGAAAATACAATGATGACATTAGATGAATATCTTTATACGAAGGATTTAGAATCAACTTGGACTTATATCAGCCCAATAACTAAAAAAGTTGGCTAATAACTATTAGGTTTGATTTTGGTAAAAATGAATAGAATGAAGTGTCGAGCCATTCCAATGAGGAATGGTTTTTTTGTTTATTCTCCATTTGCTTATAAAGTGTTTGTAACGTAATATAAAATAAAGGTACTGCATCATACTGCCTAGGAGGGCCATTATGTTAGAACAGTTATTTGCACGATTAAATGAGCTGTATCCTGAAATTGTAAGGTTACGTAGATATTTTCATATGAATCCTGAGCTTTCTTTTCATGAAGAAGATACGGCAAAAGAGATTGCTGACTATCTAATAAAGCATGGTATTGAGGTAAAAACAAAAGTAGGTGGCAATGGTATCGTCGGCATTATTCGAGGTGGTAAGTCTGGCAAAACGGTTGCTTTACGTGCTGATTTTGATGCACTTCCTATTCAGGATGAGAAGGAAACAGAGTATAAATCCAGAGTACCTGGCGTGATGCATGCATGTGGCCACGATGGACATACCTCTACATTAATGCACGTTGCAAAGGTATTGAATGAAAATAAAGAAGACCTACATGGGAATGTGGTGGTTATTTTCCAATTTGCGGAAGAACTGCTTCCAGGAGGTGCAAAGCCAATGATCGAAGCTGGTTGTCTTGATAATGTGGATGCAATATTTGGTACCCATCTATGGGCCACGATTCCCGCTGGACAAATAGGCTACAGATCAGGACATTTGATGGCTGCTACAGACTCCTTTACGATTGAGATAAAGGGTAGTGGTGGACATGGTGGTTCACCTCATGATACGGTGGATTCTATCATGGTTGGCTCCTCATTAGTGACCAATATTCAACAAATTGTAAGTCGACGTATTGATCCCTTGAAGTCAGCAGTTGTTTCGATTGGGACCTTTCACGCCGGTCATGCGAATAATATTATCGCTGATACCGCTACGATTACTGGAACAGTGCGCACCTTTGATCAGAAGGTGCAAGACCTTATTATAGAGCAGCTAGAACGAATCGTTGACTCGACCTGTCGTGGAGCAGGAGCAGTTTATGATTTCAAGTATGATAAAGGCTATCCTGCTATTTACAATCATCCGGAAGAGACAACGCTGTTTGTGGATAATGCTTCTAAAACTTTTGGAAAAGAGAATGTAAAGGAAATAGCTCCGATTATGGGTGGAGAGGATTTTTCTTATTATCTAAAAGAGCGACCGGGTTCATTTTTCTTTGTTGGAGCTGGTAATCCTGAGATTGGGGCTAGCTATCCTCATCATCATCCTAAATTTGATATTGATGAGAACGCGATGCTAATAGCAGGTAAAGCCTTATTAGTAGCAGCTATTGGTTATTTAGAGAAGCATACCGACGCAGAATAGAAAATTTCATCAGTTTATTAGACTGATAGGATTCAGGATGTAGACAAAGTCTACATCCTGGTGACTTTGAGAAATTAGACGATTTATCAACAGTCTAAATCCTATCAGTGATTATACTGATAGGATTTTTAACTTCAAAACATTTTCTTTTGATATAAATAGATTGTTCCAGAAATAGATAATATAGCAGAAATGGCTACAACGATAATAAAGCCGTGTGGTGATTGTTCAAAAGGCAACTGAACGTTCATTCCAAAAAAACTAGCTACCATTGTTGGTAAAGATAGGACGATGGTGACTGCTGCAAGGTATTTCATCACGATACTTAAATTATTAGAGATAACAGAAGCAAAGGCATCCATGGTACCACTTAGGATATTAGTATAAATATTTGCCATATCAATCGCCTGCTGATTCTCGATGATGACGTCCTCAAGTAGATCTTCGTCTTCTTCATATTTATTAAGACTGTTACTTTTCATTAACTTCTCCATCACTGTCTGATTAGATCTTAGGGAAGTGGTGAAGTAGACTAAACTCTTTTCTAGATTTAAAAGTCTGATTAACTCTTTATTTTTCATTGATTTGTGTAGTTCTAGTTCAATTTGCTCTGACTTTTTATTGATTTCACGAAGATATTTTAAATAGAGCTGAGCGACCTTATATAAGATTAAGAATAGAAACTGTGTTTTCTTATAGGTGGCCATATTCTTCACTTTATTATTGTGAAAAGCATCTAGTACCGTATTATCCTCCAGACAAACTGTTACAAAGTAGCTGTCTGTAATGATCATTCCAAGTGGAATGGTATCATAGATGGCATCCCCCTGCTTAAAAACAGGAACATTGATAATGACTAGAATCTGACCATCATCAATTTCGACACGAGGGCGCTCTTCATCATCCAAGGGATATTTAAGAAAATCATAATAAATGCCTGTTTCGCTAGCAGTTGTTTGAAGTTCTTCCTCTGTAGGAGAAGTTAAACTAATCCATACCCCTTTTTCGAATTTGTCATGGGCTATCGTTTTGTCAACCACTGTTTTTTTGATTGTTAACATGTCAAAAACCTCCTTTTAAAAGAGGTCACTTATATAAGGTGAACTTATATGCCAGTAACCTCCTTCTATTAAATTGTTCGGACTCTCACCAGGGTCACTATCCATATAACTCCGTTCACCTCCATAAAAAATAATAAAACCACTCAAAAGAGTGGGTTACCAACATAAATAAATATGTTCCCCACTCGTCCCGGTTTTAGCTCTATACAACGTAAGGGCAATCCCAGCTACATTAGGTAACACCTTAATCCGATGTTGCCTGCTGACCCTTTGGCATCTCTCGATGTTTCAGGGCAGTAGCATATTTTTGTATAGTAACCTCACCTAACGGGTTTATATTATATTACCTATTTTAGTATAGAACGACGTAATACCTAAAATCAATCATTATTTTTTAAAAAAGTTTTAAAGATGCACATTCAAAAAAAATAATAATTATGACCATTATGAGAAACACTTTTATAGATAGCACAATCTTTATCTTAAGAGTAAAAACGGATAAAAAAAGGATGTGGTTACTTTGGTAAATGAGCAGGGGATGAATCAAGTAGGGCAGTTTCATATTAAGGTAGCATCGCCATTGAATGAATACACGATTTATGATGTGTATATGGAAGATAAGCTAGTAGCAAAGGTGAAAGGAATTTTTACAGATAATAAAATGGTGATACCAGTTAGTGAATTGTCGGATAGTCAAGAGGATGATCTATATCAATACTTAGACCATCATCAGAAATTCACTCATAAATAAACAGAAAACTACCTAAATTGGTAGTTTTTTTATTTCAGTTACTTTAAGGGACCAAAAATAACAATTTAATGAAAAAAGGGAAAAAATAGCTGTTTACAATGCTGTAAATATGTTACATTAAAATAGTGCGTTTATTAAATTATTAGGTGGATGAATCAATGCTTGTTATTAAGGATTTATTTGTAAATATGTTTTTTATTATTTTTACTTTATTTCTAAACCAGCTATTCATATTTGATAAACCGATGAAAAATAAAACGAAACGAAATATTACATTTATCGGTGGGATGCTACAAATTATTTTAGTCATGACCTTTCCAATCAATATACATCATTATTTTATTGACTTGAGGCAGGTTCCCTTTATCATTGGTTATTTATACAATGGATATAGGATTGGATTTGGATTATACTTCATCATTATTCTTTATCAATACATATTAGATGGAGGGAATTTCATATCCACCATTTATATCAATTCCCTGCTGTTTCTTTTTTTATTTTTATTAAGTACTAAATTTAAGGGTTATAATATCATAAAAAAACAAGTTGTTTTAGTAGGTATATCTTCGATTAGTTCCATATTACTTCTCTCCAGTGAGTTTTTCTTCAGTGACTTTAAAACGAATTTTTTATACTTACCAGTCCTACTATTTTTCTTCCAAAGCTTTGTTTTACTGTTAGAGACTTTCTTTATTGAAAAAATAAAGACCAATGTGATGCTTAGGGAAAATATAAAACAAAAGGAGAAATTAGAAGTAGTTAGCCGTCTTGCTGCCTCTATTTCTCATGAGGTAAGAAACCCACTTACAGTTTCACGGGGTTTTCTTCAATATTTAGATAGCTATGATGTATCAATGGAGAAGAAAAAGGAGTTTATGCAGCTAGCATTAAAAGAAATTGATCGCGCAAATGATATTGTTTCTAATTATTTAATTTTCGCAAAGCCTGTTCTAGAAACGTTAGAAAAAATAGAGATTACTCAGTCAATAAATAAGATAATTGATTTGTTTTCACCCTGCCATAAAATGCGAAAAATAAATATTTCTCTACATGCAAAAGGTGACTACTATGTGCTTGGTGATAAGGATAAATTTGAACAGTGTCTCATCAATCTGATGAGAAATAGTAAGGACGCTATGCCAGATGGAGGAACACAAACTATATACCTATCCTCTATGAATAATACGGTGATTATCAATATTTCCGATAGTGGGATAGGAATGAGTCCAGAAGAAATCAGACGCTTAGGAGAGCCCTACTTTTCCACAAAGGAAAAAGGCACCGGATTAGGCATGATGGTAGTATTTAGTATTATAAAGGCGATGAAGGGAACCATTACGATTAAAAGTGAGAAGGGGAAAGGAACACAGGTAATTATAAAGCTACCCATACATAACTCATAAAGTTGACTTCTTATCTAACCTACATGCCGTTAAACAAAGCTTTTTATGAGAAACATGTAGATGATTATACAACAAATCAGACAAATTATTATATAACGAGCCTTGGACACTTTCTAAGATAAATGATAACGTAACTGAATTAGTATTAGTGTTATCAAAAAATGATACTTACTGGGACAAAAATAAATCGTAGAAAAAATTTCAAAAATGTGAAGGAATTTGTAAATTTTTGTTGAAAACAAAATAAAGATGGTAAATATTGCACATGATACGAGGAGGTTAACAATGAAAAAGTCATTATCTATTTTTTTAGTATTTTCATTAATGTTTGTTACTTTATTCTTTTCATTTGGAGCAACCGTAAATGTGAAGGCAGCTTCAGATATTCAAGTCAGTATAAATGGAGAGCTTCAACATTTCAGCCAGCCTCCAGTTGTTATTAGTGGATCAACTTTGGTACCAATGAGAGCGATTTTTGAAGTGCTCGGTGCTAGTATCTCTTGGAATAGTAAAGAGCATTCTGTTACTGCAACGAAAGATAACACAACAATCTATATAAAAATAGGAGATAGTCAAGCAACAGTAGATGGGAAACAAGTAGATTTGTCTGTACCTGCACAGATTGTAAGTGGCTATACGATGGTACCGTTACGCTTTGTAAGTGAAGCCTTAGGAGCAAAAGTTAATTGGGATGGAACCACAAAAACAGTGATTATCACTCTTGATACTACTAAAAAGAGTGTTGCAAGAAAGCTTTTAGAAGAGGGCCTTGCTGAAGAAGGGATGTCCATCGATAATTTCACATTTCAATTATTATCTGATTCTAATGATTTTGCAGAAAAGGGTAATAATTTGTTAGTTGATATGTGGAAACAGCAGTTGGGAATTAATGTTAACATTGATAGTGCTGGTTTTACTGATAAGCTAGACCGCTTAGGTAAACAGGATTTTGATGTTGGTTATGCTGGATGGGGACCTGACTATAACGATCCATTAACTTGGATGCTCTTATTTGAGACAGATGGCCAATATAATGCTGGGAAGTATTCTAACCCACAATATGATTCCCTTGTTGAAAAGGCTAAGACAGAATTAGATCCAGAAAAGCGTTTAGATGATTTCCTTGAAGCAGAAAAAATTTTAGTAAAAGATGATGTTGGAATCGCACCAATCGATTATCGCTATTATGGTTATTTATTAAATCCTAATGTAAAGGGCATAATTGTAAAAGGAATGGGTCCAGAATTGGAGCTGAAATGGGCTAGTAAAGAACTACCTGATACGAAGATGCTACAGCCTGGTGAGGTTAAGAAACAAGAATTGAACCTATTCTTGCCTATCATGCCAAACCTTGATACTCAAACTTCACAGTCTTGGGTAGTAACTGCATTAGAAGAAGGTTTAGTAAGAATTGGCCCTTCTGGCGTTGCTCCAGGAATGGCTGAATCGTGGAAAATTAGTGATGATGGAAAAACCTATACTTTTAAAATAAGAAATAATGCTCAATGGAGTAATAATGCACCGGTAACAGCACAGGATTTTGTGTATGGCTGGGAACGTGCCATCAATGCTCAAACCGATTCAAATAATTATTCTATCATTACTGATTATATAAAGGGAGCTAAGGACTATTATAACTATACCCTTTATAAGAAGTTGAAAGGTTTATATGATAATGATCCCATTACATTTGAGGATTTATATCAAAGCAAAACACCTTCAGAAGTAGTATATGGGATAAAGACAAATCCACAACCAGTTTCTTTCTCTCAAGTTGGTATTAAAGCAGTAAATAATCAGACATTAGAGGTGACGTTGACACAGCCTACACCATGGTTTTTAGAGTTGACTACTTATCCAACCTACATGCCATTAAACAAAGCTTTTTATGAGAAACATGTAGATGATTATGCAACAAATACAGACAAATTATTATATAACGGACCTTGGACACTTACTAATATAAATGACAACGTAACTGAATTAGTATTATCAAAAAATGATACTTACTGGGACAAAAATAATGTAGCATTAGACAATATCTACATAGATTTGACTTACAGCTTTTCTATTCCATCGTACAAGTATTCCTACTATGATTATTTACCTTTTACTTATAATGATAGCTTAGTTAATATAAATAATGCTGAATTCCAGCCTCATTCCGAATTTGTAACTTTCTATCTTGAATTTAATCAAACAAAGAAACCTTTTAATAATCAAAAGGTAAGAAAGGCGCTTTCTATGGCGATTGATAGGGAAATGTTTACTAAAATTATGACTGGAAATCTCTTTAAACCTGCCTATGGATTAGTACCACCAGGGTTTAAAGCATACGCTACCACAACAAAAACCTTCCGTGATGCAAGTATGGAGAAGTATGGACAGCTATTCTCTGATTTGCCTTTTGAAAATAAATAAGAAACAAAGGGTATCCCAATATCACTTTTTGGGATACCCTTTTTCTTATTGCCATATTTTTCATTCTCCACTACTTAAGCCCTTTAGATTTTCAATTAAATCCTCTAATTGCTTAAAATGGTTGGTAATATGCTCAAATCTTTCCTTTTGGTCCTCCACATTAGCCAATACCTCTTCCACTGTAGCAGAATGCTCCTCTGTTATAGTTGCAATCGACGACATCTCCTGCATAAATTCTTCTGAATATTGCTCTAGCTCATTTAATTCCTTCTCAATATAGTTTGATTGGTCTATCACTTGTATAGAGTAGACCGATATTTCATGAAACAAATCAATGGTTGCATTCACCGCATTTTCATTAGCCTTTATTACTTTTTCACTGTTAATCATTCGATTGTAAGCTTCATTTGATTTGCTTGAGATTTCTGTTAGAATATCTGAAATCTTATCAATTGAATCTCTAGATGTTAATGCTAGCTTTCTGATTTCATCTGCTACGACAGAAAAGCCTTTTCCATGCTCTCCGGCTCTTGCCGCTTCAATGGAAGCATTCAAGGATAAAAGATTGGTCTGTTCAGATATATCATTGATTGTACTTAATATTTCTCCAATTCTTGTACTTTGATTATTCAATTCCTTCATAAAATGAATCGATGAAATGATGGTATTGTTGCTATTTTTCGACTCCTCATTAAGTGTAATCATTATATCATTACCTTTTTCTGATATGGCAGATATATTGCTTGATATATCTGCCATTTTGGTAGAGGATTCTCCAGACAGCTGTACCTTATTGCTAATATCCTTCATGGAATGATTAATTCCTTTTAAACTGCTTGCTTGGGATTCTATTCCTTTCGAAATCTCACCAAATGCGAATGTAATCTCCTTCGCAATAAGATTATTATGACTGATATTCTCAAAGAGATTTTTACTAAAAGTACTCAATACTGTGATCGATTTTTTAAGCTGCTCTAATAAGGTTTCGATATGTAATTTGGCCTTATTTACCTTACTGTTTTCCGATTCGATATTTTTTATGAGTTGTTGACCAATTTTACTTTGGGCAGCTAATAACACTGTGGTTAAAATAATATAAAAAGAAAAACGGATGGAATCCTTCATTTCAAGGCCAGGAAACATTTCGTTTAGATGAAAGTAAAATGCGTATAAGGTTAAACCTATACCCGATATACCAGATAGGATAATCGGTTTGTAGTCATTATAGATGGTGATGATAATAAGAGTGAAAAATACATAAAAATAAGAAGATATTTTTGGTGAAGCATTAATAATGAAATATGAAACAATAGTTAAACCTATGACGACAAAAAATCTAATGTAGTATTCCAGCATTCGCCTTAGTGATAGGATTGTAATGATGATGGCGATGATTACTCCAACCCCTGTTCCTAGCATAATGACTCTCAGTGGAATTCCACTTAATATTGATCCAGCTCCCCCAAGCATAATAGCGACCCATAGCAATATGCTCATCAGCTTATTTCTGCTAAAGGTCATTTGATTTAGATTCATTTACTTCCCCCCAGTAAAATTTCTAAATGTATTCAAAAATATTGATTATGTTCATAATTCTTGATAAGTACAGCTAAATCCTTCTTTATATCCTATGGGATAAAAGAGGATTTAGCTGTTCCATTATTTGCATTATATATTTTCGGAAATGGAGGCAAATCATATCAATATAGAAATATCATTTTAATTTGCAAACAAAGGATGGTGTAATTAATTAGTATGGGAAGAAAACTAAAAATCATAATCACCTTAACATTAGTTTTTACATTGGTGTTTTCTGGAGTTGTTTCAGCTGCAACATATACCGTTAAATCCGGCGATACACTTTGGAGGATAGCAAAAAACTATGGTACAAGCCCAATAGCTTTAATGAAGGCAAATAACATGAAATCAACCATGCTTTTAATAGGTCAAAAAATTCAAGTACCTGATAAGTATACTCATTTTGTCAATTATGGGGATACCCTATGGAAGATTTCACAAATGTACAATGTCTCGATGACAGATATTATTAAATTGAACGGATTAAAGAATCCTAGTAGCTTATTTATTGGACAAAAAATAAAAATACCTCAAAACAAGAAAAATGGAAATAGTGGTACTTCAACAGGGTGGAAAGCAAAGGCAGATGCTTTAATTCAAGCAGGGTTAAAATACAAGGGAAGACCATATCAGCTTAGTGCAAGCAGTAGTCAAACCCGAACCTTTGATTGTTCATCCTTTACACAAAGAGCATTTAGAGATATCGGTATTACCATCAAACGTTCATCCCGTTCTCAGTATAAATATCCACCAGGCAGCTATATTAAAAAAACGGAATTAAGAAGGGGAGACTTGGTTTTCTTTGATTATACGAGAAATGGTACTATAGACCATGTGGCAATATTCTATGGTCCTGGCAAATTACTTCATACCTATCGTAATCCACAAGGCGTGGAGGTTGGTTCATTTAATAGCTATTGGCAAACACGCTATGTTGGAGCAAAACGAATCATAAAGTAGAAGGGTCAAATAAAGAAGCGTGATTCCATTAGGAATTACGCTTTTCCTTATATCTTATTTATGCGTCTTAAGATCTTCAAGCTGTTTTAATTTTTTCAGCATATTTAAAATAATCACTTGGGATTGAAGGGCAGCTTTTGTTCCATATTGATAAAAGTCAATAGGGGCAGAGCTGTTTGCTCTATCTGAAATTGTTCGAATAATAATATAGGGAATCCGATTAAGGTAACAAACCTGACTAATGGCTGCTCCCTCTACTTCTACACATATCCCATCAAAGGCTTTATTTAATTTCAGACCAAGGCTCTCATCTGCAATAAATCGATCACCAGACAATATCTTTCCTTTTACTATGTTTATTCTTTTATTTGCTGCAGCTAATTCAGCTAATTGAATCAAATGTGGATTGGCAGGAAAGACAGATGTCTTCATCTCGGGTATTATCCCAGGCTTAAATCCAATTGGTTTAAAATTAACATCATACTGTTGTGTCTTTGTGGATAATACACTATTACCAATATTTAAATATGGTACAATGGAGCCAGCCGTGCCAGTACCAACGATGAATCGAATTGGAAAACGGCTAATGAGGCTCTGACTAATTAAAGAACCATTCACTTTACCAATCCCTGATTTTACAATAACTACCCTTATACCAAATAATGTTCCGATAAAAAATTTATGTCCAGCAGACTCTTTTATTGTCATTAATTTTAATTTTTTGATTAAAAGGGAGATTTCATCGTCGACAGACCCAATAATGCCAACATATTTATTCATTATTTTCACTCCTCGTATATTTTACTCCAGGCGAAGGTACTTCTATTTATTCACTTACTAAGCTGGAGAAAAGAAGTATATAATATGTTATGGAGACGGGTTGAAATGAGTGTTGTGGTTAATGTCATTATCCTTTCTATTTGTGCTTAGGCTATTTTCAAGGAATTATTTTAATCCTCTTTCTAATATCTTTGATTTTGGTATAATAAAATAAGTAATCAAAACATATGGTTTAATATAACTGTTTGACAAGCATATTTAAATGTAAAATCTATGGGATGTAATCATCATAGAAGGTAATAATTTGTAATATAGGAGATGATATGAATGATGACAGAGGAAAAAGACA
Source organism: uncultured Bacillaceae bacterium (assembly GCA_964514395.1). Classification (GTDB taxonomy): domain Bacteria; phylum Bacillota; class Bacilli; order Tepidibacillales; family Tepidibacillaceae; genus CAZEQK01. The sequence continues at coordinate 57,844 of CAZEQK010000001.1, read as the reverse complement.
TAGGGAAAATTAAAATTGAAAGTGATGTAGTAGCAATGATAGCAGGACTTGCCGCTTCTGATACAGAGGGAGTAGCAAGTATGTCTAGTGGTATTACAGAAGGCTTAGCTAGGAGAGTAAGTGGAAAAAATGTAGCAAAGGGAGTAAAGGTTGAAGTTGGGGAAACAGAAACTGCTGTTGATTTAAGGGTTATTGTAAAATATGGGTATAAAATTCATGAAGTCGCCATTAATTTACAGCAAAATGTAAAGGATGCGGTGGAATCTATGACTGGCCTTCATGTTGTTGAGATTAATGTACATGTTGAAGGTGTAGAAATTCTAAAAGATGAGGACGCAGAGGTTGAAGAACCACATAACCACGCTCGAGTAAAATAATACAACGAAATCGGCAGTTTACCTAGATAATGGAGACTGTGAGAAACTAGTCGAGTTCTAGGCGTCAAAAAATTTGCGGACTGAGTGTACGTACTGGTACATGACGGACGTGAATTTTGAAGACAACAACGAAATCGGCAGTTTATCACAGTCTAAAGCACCCAATTTAATGGGTGCTTTTACTATTCTCACGAGATAGGCTTAGTATTATACCTACTGCTGTCATAGAAACGATTAGTGATGATCCCCCAGTACTGATAAATGGTAAAGGAACTCCTGTTATTGGGATTGTACCTGTCACTCCTCCAATATTAATAAATACCTGTAGAGCAAGGGAAGTAAAGATACCCACACCGACTAACGTTCCAAATGTATCTTTTGAATGGATGGATATGAGTAAAATCCGCCATAAGAAAATTAAGAAGGAAAGAATAAAGAGAGCAATCCCGATAAAACCTAACTCTTCTCCAATAACTGAGAAGATAAAATCAGATTGTGGATAGGGCAGATAAAAGAATTTTTGAATCCCCTTACCAAAGCCAGTTCCAACAATTCCCCCATTTCCTAGTGCGATTAATGATTGGATAAGCTGATACCCATTAACATATGGGTCACTCCATGGATCGAGGTATGCAGTCAGTCTTGAAAAACGATATCCTGCAGAAATAATAATTAAAGGTAAAAACACAAAGCTACCCAAAATTAAATAGAAGATATGCTTGAGACTTGCCCCCCCTACCATAATGATAATTCCTGCTGTTGCAAGTAAAATAAGGGCTGTTCCATAATCAGGCTGTAAAGCAATCAATAAAAAGAAAACAGACGTGATAATTAACGGAGGCATTAATCCATACTTTAGATCCTTCATCTTATCCTGTTTTTTAGAAATCAGAGCAGCTAAATAAATAATTAAACCCAATTTAGCAAATTCGGCTGGTTGAATGGAAAAAGAACCAAAGCCAACCCAACTCCTTGCTCCATTACGATATATACCGATATAAGGGAAAAATACAAGGAGCAAAAGGATTAGAGAGGCTGTTAAAAAAAGAAAAAAACGTTTTTTATAAAAATCAATTGGTATATTCATGGCAATAAACATAAGCACTAAACCTATGATTGCTCGTATCAACTGTCGCTCAGTAAAAAACCACCGAGTTCCTTTATCCCAATAGGATACGGTAAAGCTAGCACTAAAAACCATTACGATTCCAAACCCAACCAATCCTAATGTAAGAAATATAAGTAGAAAATCTGGAATGCCACGACTGGGTTTCATTGTTTATCTCCTTTCAAAGTAAATGACAAATATATGTCTCTATTGTAATTCAATATGTTCATACTTATTTCCTGCATTTTTATATGTAATCATATTTACCTAAACTTGAATTTATTTGAATGAAACAGCAGAATAAGCACAAGCTAACATCAGAATACTTCATAGGAGGGAAGCTAGAATGAATCGTCTTCGACATCAGTTTTTAAAGGTGCTTATTATAAGTGTCCTTATCTTTAGTATGGTGGGAATGAGTTCTCATGTTTCTGCCCAAGGAACAAATACGTATGTAGTAAAGCCAGGTGATAGCTTATGGCTCATTGCTGTTAAATATAAGATAGGGGTAACAGAGATTATTGAAGCAAATCCACAAATAAAAAACCATAATCTGATTTATCCTAATCAAAAGGTCACAGTTCCTAATATTGATAGGGTCAAGGCTATTGAACATCAAGTAATTCAGCTTGTTAACCAAGAAAGAGCAAAGGCTGGACTAAAGGCTTTAAGACCTAACTGGCAATTATCAAGGGTGGCAAGACATAAATCTCAGAATATGAGGGATCATCATTACTTCTCCCATACCTCTCCTACCTATGGTAGCCCTTTTACTATGATTAAAAATTATGGGATAAGCTTTAAAGCGGCAGGCGAAAACATTGCTATGGGGCAAACTACTGCAAAACAAGTGATGAATAGCTGGATGAATAGTAGTGGTCACCGCCAAAATATATTAAACAGTAATTTTACTGAAATTGGGGTAGGTTATGCTGAGGGTGGTTCGGGAAGATACTATTGGACCCAGATGTTTATTCGACCGTAGAGCTGTTCTTGTGTTAAATGGAAGAATTATTTTTTGGCAATGGGGAATGATAAAGAAGACTTGGTTCAGATGGAATTTTTATCTCCACCTGAACCTTAGCCGCCCTTATTTCGAGGGATTGAAACACCTCCCTCTTACGATGTTGAAGAGGGAGTCTTGTTGAAACCGAAGATAAAAAGGAAAAGGAGGGATTTGTAAAACATGACTACTTTACGAGATATTATGACAACAGATGTATCTACAGTTAGTCTTGTAGACAATGCGTTTGAGGTTGCTGAAAAAATGAATCAATTAAATGTAGGGTCAATTCCAGTAGTTGATGGTGATCACTTGGTAGGAATGATTACAGACCGCGACTTAGTAATACGTGGCTATGCACAAAAACGATCTGGATCAGCGAAGGTTGAAGAATTGATGACAAAGGATCTAGAGGTTGGCTCTCCTGATATGTCCATCGATGATGCGTCAAATTTAATGGCAGAAAAACAAATTCGTCGTTTACCAGTTGTAGAAAATGGGCAGCTTGTAGGAATTGTAGCAATTGGAGATTTAGCGGTTAGACATGATTTAGCTGATGAAGCTGGTGAAGCCTTAAGTCAAATCTCCCAGCCTTCTCAGCCTGAAATGTAAGTAACTACCCTTTAAAAGAGTCAACAAATCAATGTTGGCTCTTTTTTATGTTTATGGGAGGTTAAATTTTACACTTCTAAACGAACGTATGTTTGTATATAATAAAAATAAGACGGGTAAAGCAGAGGAGGTTTAGAGATGTTAATGTACCCTAAAGAATATGTTGAATTTTCTCAGCAATTAAAGCGATATGTTGTTTTACACATTATGATTAGAGTGATAGAGTATGATAAAAAAATTATTCAACAATCCAATTGCAAGCTAACACGAGTATATGGAGAAATACTGAGTGAAATTCAATTAAAAATAGAATTTGAATTACGACAAATAAAAAGGAGGATGAAGGAGCTAGGGGGCAGTATCATTGAAGAACAGCAACAGCCAACGGTTAGAGTAGTAAAAGCAAAATTTAGAGGATTTATCTATACTCACCGTTTTCTCAATTATCTTTTACAGGCAGAAAGCGAAAAACAGTTTAAAGCCTTAGTGCTTGAAAATAAAGACAAATTAATGCAAGCTTAAGCTTCCATCCTCATTAAATATCGTATGGAACATTTCGGAACGACTTTTTAGGTCATCGATAATTTCCTTTCCAAGCTTACTTTTGCTACTGAGTAGATTAGCCTTTGTATATAGTATATGGACAGGGTAGATGGACCCTTCAACTAATCCCTTTTGATTTACAACTAATCGAAAGATACCTGTTTTTCCTGCGTTATCATTTTTTTTCAAAAAGATAAAGTTACCAATACTATATAAGATGGGTTTCTTTTTATAAAGTTCAATGCCCTGTAATACATGGGGATGGTGACCAACGATGATATCAGCACCATTATCAATGATTTTATGAGCTAAATTTATCTGCCAGTCATTTGGTGTATTATGATATTCGGACCCCCAATGCAGGATTACAATGAGTAGGTCGACTGATTTTTTTGTTTCCCTAATATTTTTTAATAAATCATCATATTGATTGATGATGAGAGGAGCCACTCCTGGTGTTTGATCTGTTGCCTGCCAATCCTTATAGGGTAGGATAGAGGTATAGGAGAGAAAGCCAAGCTTTATCCCATTTTTCTCTATTATCCTTACATGCTGAGCATCCTTCAGATTCTTGCCAGCTCCCACATATTGAATGTGATAGGCATCTAGATTAACCAAGGTATCATAAAAAGCTTGATTTCCGAAATCCTTTACATGATTATTAGCTAATGAGACTAAATCAATACCACTATCACTTAATCCCTGTAGAGTATATGGAGCTGAGCGGAACCCAAAGCCTTTTGGTTTTTTGGTAGTCCCTCGATCACTTACACTTGTCTCTAGGTTAACGATGGCTAAATCTGCTCGCTTTGTTATGTTAGATACATCTGTCCAGGGGTAATCAACACCATATTGCTGGATGTAATCAGCCATAACGCTGTCCATCATGACATCACCCATAAATAAAAGCTCTATCTTATTAGATGCCTTTTCACTTTTCTCTGTCTGTTTATATGTATGGATATCAAAATCAGTAGCAAAGGTACTGGTAGGATTATTTACATGATACTCTGTTTTGACAGGTGCCACTGCTTTCTTATCGTTAAAAAAAATCCTCGGATTGCATCCTACTAAAAAAAGAAGTGTCATAACAATCAATAGTAATGTAATCTTCTTCAATACTCCCACTCCCATTTTAATCACTTACCTGTTATATTCTCTTCATGGCATAAATCCCCTTTATTTAGAGTGTAAAATAATCATAATCAGCAGAGTAAAAAATGAAGTAAAAAAATAGTTTATTTTTATTGACTAGATATGGTTTAGGCTGTACAATCATTAGCATCAAACGCCATATAGTAAAGAGATGATTTATTTGTTTAGATTAATTATTATATTTTTTTCGTCGATTTTAGCTGGCTTTTCCCTTAATATGCTGTTACTTCCCCATAAAATATTAAGTGCTGGATTTAGTGGGATATCCATGATTACAAGTTTACTAACAAATATTAATACGGGTATTGTTTTATTGGTTTTGAATATTCCAGTATTGATTATCGGTTATTTAAAGCTAGGGAAACGATTTATGTTTTATACCATTTTTTCAGTTGTTGTCACGTCAGTATCGATGCAATATATTCCTGTATCCCCACTCGTTTCTGATCCGATTCTTTCCTCTATATTCGGAGGAGTACTAATGGGGATTGCAGGTGGCTTAATTTTTCGGAATTGGGGTTCAACGGGAGGATTTGACGTCATAGGGATGCTACTTACAAGAAAAAGGGATTTTCCCCTTGGAGAACTATTATTTACAATGAATGTGGTTGTGGTTCTTATCTCGGGATTTCTTTTTAACTTTGATTTAGCTCTTTATACGATGCTTTCTATTTATGCATCAGCAAAGGTCATTGATTCGATACATACTAGTCATATCAAGCTGACTCTGATGATTATCACGAATAAGGAAGAGGAAATGAAGAAGAAGCTCATGGAGCATTTAATAAGAGGTATTACTGTATTAGATGCTGAGGGTGCATACACTAAGGAAAAAAGAAAAATGCTAATTACAGTAATCAATCGATACGATCTATCTTTGATTCAACCATTTATTTTGGAAGTAGACCCAAATGCATTTGTCAATATTACAGAGACCGTAAAGGTATTAGGTATGTTTAGAAGATAGAAAAAACAATCATATGTTGGCACAGGTATTACGTGTGGTAGATGGGGATACCTTCATTGCAAGGCTAAATGGAACAATACTGGGGATGATAAGGTGAGAAGCTTTAAATATTTAAATGTTTTCATCACGATTATCTACTTCATAACACTTATCACATCAACTGGCTGTACTGTCTCTTCAGAAAAAAATAATCATATTTCGGCACAGGTATTACGTGTGATAGATGGGGATACGTTCATTGCAAGGGTATATGGCAGGACGGAGCGAATAAGACTTTTGCTTATAGATACTCCAGAAACGGTTCATCCTACAAAGCCTGTAGAACCATTTGGAAAAGAGGCCTCTAATTTTACGAAGAAAATATTAGAAAATCAAACCGTCTCCCTTGAATTAGATGTTCAAGAACGAGATCAATATAGAAGAATCTTAGCTTATGTTTATTTAAAGGATGGAACGATGCTAAATGAACAACTATTAAAAAATGGTCTAGCCAAAGTGGTTGTCTTTCCACCTAATGTAAAATATGTGGATCCATTTAGACGAATTCAAAAAGAGGCTCAGCATGAGCAGATAGGAATGTGGAAAAAATAAAAAATAGCTAAAGGGGTGATGGTCATTGACTAAAGAGGAAATAATGGAACAGCTTAAAGAACGCAATCTAATGGATATCATTGATTTAATTAAAAAAGCTGAAAAAGGTTATATAGAAGAGCTAGAGCTTGTTGAACAGATAGGACTTTTACATGATCCAACATTGAATGTTGAGGTGCTTGAGCTTTTAAAGAGCTTAAATGTGAAAATAATATACGTCACCTATGATGAAGAAGATGAATAAACCAATCTATACAAACTAGGTTGGTTTTTTCATTTCCTTAAAGCACATAGAAATTTTCTTTTTATGGTAAAATAAAATGATAATATTGTTTAAACTTTGAGGTGGAGAATATGTCTGTACATCCTGAAAGACCATTAATCGTACAAAGCGATCGCTCATTATTACTTGAAGTTCAAAACCAAGCCTTTGAGGAAGCAAGAAAAAGTATTGCAATCTTTACAGAGCTTATAAAAAGCCCAGAATACATTCATACCTACCGTATAACCCCTCTGTCATTATGGAATGCAGCGGCTAGTGGGGTAACAGGAGACAAAATCATAGAAGACTTAGAACGGTTTAGTAAATTTGACATCCCACTTCAAATAAAAAAAGATATAAAGGATTACGTAGGACGCTATGGATTAATCACCTTTGAAATAGATCAAAAAAACCTAATATGTAAATCCAAAGATCCTAATATTCTAAAGGAAATAATCGGATATCAATCACTACAAAAATACTTTATTAAACAATTGGATGACCAGACCTTAATTATCGATGAGAATGCAAGGGGAATATTAAAGCAGGAAATGCTTAAGCTAGGATTCCCAGTGCAGGACCTAGCAGGCTATCATGAGGGAGAGCCATTATCCATTTCCTTAATGCCAGCTTCAAAAAAAGGAGAGCTTTTTCATTTGAGAGATTATCAATATGATGCGATTTCAGCATTCTATGCTGGGGGTTCTGTTCATGGTGGAAGTGGTGTCTTAGTTCTACCCTGTGGATCTGGTAAAACAATTATTGGGCTTGGGGTCATGTCGGAAATAAAAAATGAAACCTTAATTCTAACGACCAATAAAACGTCAGTAAGACAATGGATACAAGAAATGCTGGATAAAACCACATTAACTGTCGATGATGTTGGAGAATATAGTGGAGATATTAAGGATGTAAAGCCTGTAACCGTAGCTACCTATCAGGTCTTAACCCATCGTCCACATAGTGAGGCAGAATTCACCCATATGGGCCTATTTCAAAGAAGAAATTGGGGATTAATTATCTATGATGAGGTTCATTTGCTACCTGCTCCTGTTTTTCGACACACGGCTAATATCCAAGCGAAGAGAAGACTTGGCTTAACAGCTACATTGATTAGAGAGGATAAAAAGGAAGACGATGTATTTACATTAATAGGTCCCAAAAAATATGACATTCCTTGGATTCAAATGGAGGACAAGGGTTGGATTGCTGAGGCGTTATGCACAGAAATCAGAATTCCATTATCAGACAGCTTAAACAAGGATTACTATGATGCGCCAAGAAGACAGAAATATCGAATTGCGGCAACAAATCCCCTAAAGAATGAAGTGATAAAACGCATTATGGATAAGCACAAGGATGAATCTATTTTAATTATTGGACAATATATCGATCAATTAGAGCAAATCGCGAATGAGTTTAAGATGCCTTTAATCACAGGTAAAGTGAAACAAGAAGAACGTGATTATATTTATCAGCAGTTTAAAGCAGGGAAAATAAAAATATTAGTCGTCTCCAAAGTAGCCAATTTTGCGATAGATTTACCTGATGCAAGTGTAGCTATTCAAGTATCTGGAACATTTGGTTCAAGGCAAGAGGAAGCCCAGCGATTGGGGAGAATCCTTAGACCAAAAAAGAAAAATAATCAAGCTCATTTCTATACGATTGTAAGTCAAAATACGATAGATCAAGACTATGCCATGAAAAGACAATTGTTTTTAGTCGAGCAGGGTTATCAATATAAGATAGAAGAGCAAGTCTAGAATAGAAGGGAGTACTAAAAAATGCAATTAAAATATTATTTAGAGCAATTATCACCTTCTACTCTAAAAAAAATAATCGAAGAGCATAGCATAGAAGTCACACATAGTGCTCCAAATGATTTAGTAACGCTGTTGGTTGATCTGTTATTAATAAAAAATCCATCAGCAGTATTTCAGGAGATGACAAAGGAAGAGAAGGATGTTTTAACCTACTTAATTTTCAACAATCCTAACCAAATGCTATTGTACCGAAAGTTAGAGGGAATAAGCTATAGAATATCAAGGGATGAGTTTGAATATGGACTTACTAAACTGCGAAGAAAGGGAATCATATTTACCCTAAGAAAATCTTGGGGAGAGGTTGGATTTATCATCCCTGAGGATTTATATCATATCTGGCATCGTTACTTTTTTATCCATATGATTTCTGAATTAAAGGAAGTGAAAAAAGAGCAGCTAGTGATGAAGGAAGCAACTGGTTGTTTAGAAGAAGACCTGTTTCGCTTATTGACCTATGTGGAAACAGAAAATATTCCTATCACCCAAAAAGGTACGATACATAAGCGTCATATTGCTAAAATTAGTGAGCAATTATTAATGAATGAAGCTAACCTTTTGCATTTTCCTATAAAACAGAGCTTTATGAATGAGTATCCTAAAAATGTTGTATTGCTTTTAGAGGTGGCCAATACAATAGAATTAATAGAGCTGCTAGATAGCTTAACCGTCACGAATAAAGTTGATTTATGGAATCAATTAAACTCAAAAGAACGAAGGGAGTCATTAGAGCAAATCATTCGTTCTATGTTTAAGTCATCAGATATCTTGTTAACTCATCTTTTCTTCTTTATTTTTCATTTGCCAACTGAAAAATGGTATTCCTTAACTGAAGCATTAACAAAAGTCTCTAAATTTTTGAAACGTCCAGCTGCTGAAGAAATAATAAATCGTGCATTTCAAGAGATTATGATACCTCTTTATTCAATTGGTTGGTTAAATCTTGCAACAGATCATAATAATCAGCATTATTTTCTATGGAACCAAAAAGAAAAAGAAGCCAACACCCAAATTTACGTCCAGCCTAATTTTGAATTGCTAATACCAAGATATTTTCCATATCATCTGCGCTTAAGAATAGAAAAATTTGCAAAGATCATCCAGCTTGATAAAATGAATCGATACATGCTAACGAAGCAATCGATATTAAAAGGATTAGAATATGGAGAAACGCTTGAGACCATATTAGAATTATTAACAGAGTATAGTGTGATTCCAATCAGTGAGAATGTAAAGCATACCTTAGTTGATTGGACGAAGAACTATGGTACGATATCCTTTATGGATGTTCGGATTTTACAATGTGAAACAAAGGAGATAGCTGAAATCTTAAAGCAACAGAAAGACATAAAAGTATGGATCATTGGTGAAATATCGCCAACCCATTTAATAGTGAAAAAAAATGATTTTGAAAATCTTTTAGAGAAGCTAATGCATATGGGTTACCAACCAATTAAAGAAATATGGACAGGCCGTCAAGACGAAGAATTGCTAGAATATGATGAAGGACTTGAGGTAGTTAGGCATAAAGATTATCGAATCGAAAATATTTTTCCTAATTTTACAACAGGTTTTTTTGAGAAATAAAGCTTATAATTAGTGATAAGTTTTACTTTTTACCTATACATCATCCAAAAAAAATATTTATAATAAAAATAAAGGTTTTTTTAGATTACATAGAGAATATTTTATAGCAATACAACTATGAGAGGAGAAACATTGATGTTTAAAAACAATAAAAAAGTAGATCCAACTGTCGTTGAAACTGTTATCGGGGAAAATGTAGTAATCGAAGGAAAAATCAATTCACAAACCAGTATTAGAATCGATGGTAAAGTGATTGGTGAAGTGTTCTGTGCTGGCAATATAACGATTGGTGAAAAAGGTATTGTTGAAGCTGACATTAGCTCTCATGAATTATTGATTGCTGGAAGTGTTGACGGAAATGTAAAGGCTTCAGAAAGATTAGAAATTAAATCAACTGGTACACTTACTGGTGAAATAAAGACGAAAACATTTATCATTGATGAAGGTGGAACCTTCTTAGGTAAAAGCAATATGTCAGAGCAAGCAAGTAAAGCTAATGCAAAAGAAACAAAAGAAAGTAAAACAACAGAGAGTGCTGTGGAAACAGAAGAAAGCAAGAATGAATAAAAGTCAAGCTATATTAGGAGGAGCCAATGCTATGCATGATTGGCTTCTTTTTATTTAGTTAAAAAAAGTATAGGTAGAGGAGATTCTTTGGAATACTAATCAAGAAATGATGCTTGATTAGAAGGTGAATCGATGATTATTAGATTTGGTTACGTTGCAATGAGTCTTCATTTAAAAAACGCTTCTCCATCAAAAACAATGACAGTCAAGAAATTTAAAGAGCTTGAAAATAGGAAGGCTGCTATCAGAAAGCTAGAACGTATTGCCCAAGAAAATTTAAGAAATACAATCAGGCTATTAAAATATAATCGTGGAGAGAATATCCGTCTTTATCGTTTTTCTTCAAGACTTATTCCCTTAGCTGGACATGAATTATTAGAGGATTGGGATTACTTATCACCACTCAAACTTTTATTTCAGGAAATAGGCGAAATCATCCAAGCCACTGGCATGAGAGTAGGCTTCCATCCTGACCATTTTACTTTGCTTAATTCAGTACGAGAGAGTGTATTTCATCAATCCGTAGAAATCATTAAAAGACATGTAGCAATGTTAGAATTAATGAACTTATCACCCAAGCACCGGAATGTCATTCATATTGGAGGAAAAGGAAAGGATAAGGATAAAGCATTAGAAAGGTTTATCTCACGATTTAAACAGATGCAAAAAAACTTAGGGGAAAGTATCATTATTGAGAATGATGATAAAACTTTTACTACGAAGGAAACCTTATATGCAGCAGAGAAATTACGTATACCTATGGTATTAGATCTTCATCATGATTGGTGTAATCCCTCAACAAAAGGGGTGTTTGAGCTATGGCCTGATATTATGAAAACATGGGAAAAATCTACATTACCTCCCAAAATTCATATATCTAGTCCTAAAAGTGATAAAGATATAAGGGCTCATGCTGACTTTATTGATATAAATCAAATACTTCCCTTTTTACTAGAGATAAAATCGACGCTCCCTCATTTAGATGTAATGATAGAAGCCAAACAAAAGGATAATGCCCTATTCGATCTTATGAACAAAATCGTTCGAATAAAGGGAATAGAAAAAATAGATGAAAGTACAATTCAAATCTTGTAGCTTTTATATAACCATTAATATCATGTTATAATATGCTTAGGAGGGATAAGCATGAATTTAGATAGTGAAATCATTCTTCAAACCTATGATTTAGCAGAAATGATCAATTCATCTAAAGAGGTAGCTGAATACCTTAAATATAAAAAATTGCTAGATAATGAATCAGAAGTTTTAAAATTAAGAAGACAATTACAAAAGGACAAAGAATTATATGAAGAGACAAAACGTTTTGGAAAGTTTCACCCAGACTATAATCAAGCACAGCAGAGAATTGATAAAACCTTAGAGGAAATTAATGCTAATCAAATTATTAAAAAATACAAAAAAGCAGAGGAAGAAGTTAATCGTTTGCTTTATGAAATTAGCAAAGGTCTATCTGAATCAGTGTCCCAATCGATTATTGTTCAAGGAAATGATGACCTATTAAGTGAAGCTATTTGTAGTACAGGGACATGTAGCTCCTGTGGTCTTAAAGGAAGCTGTGCAATTTAGCTTTCTTGCTAAAAATAGCAAGTAATGGTAGTATGTTTCTAAAGTTTATATCGCAGTTGAAGGAGAGATAACATGGTTTCTAAGAGAGGTGGACTAGTAGTCTGGGTTAGCGATATTAAATCAGCTAGAAATCTTGAAAAAATCGGGAATATTATATATATATCTAGACGATTAAATTATGTGTTATTGTATGTTAATGAATCCGAAATAGAAGAAAAGATTTCCTATATCAATAATTTGCATTTTGTTAATAAAGTTGAACGTTCTTATCGTTCAGAAATGAATTACAAATTTCCGAGTAAAAGTTAAACCTAGTTAAGAATAAGAATTCTAGTTCATACCAGTGTATGAACTAGAATTCTTTTATTTCGTTTTTAAATGAAGTTTTTTTTTTATGTTTATATTTCGTCTTACGAAACATATAATAGATATATTGTAAAAGATAAATAAGTATCTTGTTAAATGAAGGGGATGGCATTGTGGAGCAATGGAAAAAAAACCTATATATATTATGGAGTGCCTCATTTCTATTAATGGCTGCGATGACATCAATCATGCCATTTTTACCATTATACATTGAACAGGATATGGGAATACATTCTGAAGCCGTAGTTTCTTTATGGGCTGGCCTTATTTTTGGTGCGAATTTTTTCACGGCATTTATTTTTTCACCAATATGGGGGAAGTTTGCTGATAAATATGGTCGAAAATTAATGGTTTTAAGGTCTGGATTTGGTATGGCAATAGTGGTTACATTAATGGGACTTGCTACAAATGTATACCAGCTTCTATTCTTACGGCTTCTAAATGGAGTCATTGCTGGTTTTAACCCTGCAGCGATAGCCCTTGTTGCAACGAATACACCCAAGGAAAAAGTAGGCTACTCCCTTGGGATTTTACAATCAGGAGCGGTTGCTGGTACGATTATTGGGCCGCTTCTAGGTGGATTTTTGGCTGATTATATTGGCTTTGAAAAAATCTTTTTCTATACAGGCTTATTTATATTAGTATCTGCTATTATTGTACTGGTTTTTGTGAAAGAAGAATTTGTTCCTGATGAATCCTCGCAAAACGGCAGTTTTACTAAGGATTTTAAAAAAATAGTTGGGACTCAGCCACTTCTATCCTTATTCTTTGTTGTTTTTTTGATTCAATTTGCTGTATTAAACGTAGTTCCAGTACTACCATTATTTATCCAAAAATTAGGGGCACCTGGTGGACGAATTGCCCTTTTTGCAGGATTAGTAGCAGCAGCTACAGGATTTGCTAATATGATTGCATCGCCAAGATTAGGGAAGCTAGGGGATAAGTATGGCTCAGAGAAGGTTTTGTTTTATTCGATTATTGGAGCAGCTATCTTTTTCATACCCCAGGGTTTCTCAACAAATGTTTGGCAATTGATGATCTGGAGATTTTTACTTGGCATGACCTTAGGAGGCTTATTGCCTTCTGTTAACGCGCTAGTAAGACATTTTGCACCAAAAGGAATGGAAAGTAGAACCTATGGATACAGTAATAGTGCAATTTTCCTGGGAAATATGCTTGGGCCTATTGTTGGTGGGTCTCTCGGTGCTATCATTGGATTTAACGGAGTATTCCTATTTACCTCCTTCCTGCTATTTATTAATAGCCTATGGATTAGGGGTTTGTTAAACAGAAAAATCGAAGGAATCAGGCTTGAATCATAAAACTTATTAGTTTCACTATTTCCTGCCATCCATCTATTGGGTGGTAGGATTTTTTTTATTGACCATAAGAAGAGAAGATGGTAATATTTACTATAGGAATATATGGTATTAAATAGATGCTCCTCATACATACATAATAGGTTGAAAACATACTGTGAAGTATAGACCTTTTCAATAAAACTAAGCTATTCAAAGGGAAGAGAAGCATGCTTAAATAGGGGGAGAGGGCATGATAAAAAAGGTTTTCATTATTGTCGCCATTTTACTTTTTCTATTCATATCCTTGAAGCTTTTAATCATAAACAATTGGTCATATACCTTTGTAGGCACTAGTGAACATTGGAAAGCAGAAGCTATCATACAGTCTCATTCCATCGATGGATATATAGAGAATTTAAAGGATAATACAATTAGCCATATTGTTTATGAAGCGACGCTTGACGGTTTAAATGGTCGTGGAGGAAATATTAATGATCCCAAACTTCTTAATCAGAAAAAAATAAAGCTATTTACAGATACACAAAATAGAAAAATAGACAAATAGACAATCATTCCTCAGAAAGTCAAGTTGCTAACATATTTGATCATCTTAGCTACGATATTACTTGGACGGATCAATTGGGAGAGTACAATGAAGTAATAAAGCTAAAGCTTGCAAAATAAAACTAAAACAAAACCATGGAAGCAGTTGCTTCCATGGTTTTCTGATTGTAGACATAGTATACAATCTGGTGACTTTGAGAAATTAGACGATTTCTAGGCGTTGATAAATCGACGGACTGAGTGTACATAGAGGTACTCGATGGCCGATGATTTTGATAACAACAACGAAATAGGCAATTTATCAACAGTTACAAAACCTCGGAAGCAGTTGCTTCCAAGGTTTTGCCATTTAAGCTTAAATCTTCCTAATTCTAATAAAAGCGATCGTATAAAAGACGATAAGAAAGAGAAGTAGAATCTCTACAGAGTACATCACATCAAATAAACGATAGCCACCTGACATAAGCTCCATCAAGCCATCCATCGCCCATTTTTGCGGTACAAAATTCCCTATTTTCCGCATGGTTGCTGAGACGAAGGATAAAGGCCAATAGACACCACCTAACATACAGCTAACCGTGATAACGACTGAACCTAACACATTTTGTTGGGCCTTAGTTTTAACAATGGTGGCTAGCATAAATCCCAATCCTGAGACAGTTAAAATGATAAGACCTGTAAAAATAAGTGTATCAAGGTAGTGGCCCCAATTAACCTTAAAAACAATCGAAGTAAAGATCATTAAAACGATAAATTGGGTTAAACCAAGAAGTAGAAAATGCAAGATGTTTCCAATGAGTAACTGAGATTTCTTTAAAGGGGCAATCAACATTCGCTGCCATGTGCCAATCTCTTTTTCCTCTAGAATAGTCGATGCAGATTGATTTAGTGCAAACATGAGAAACATGATAGCAAAGCCTACAAATACCCTTGAAAAAGCAGAGGTTCCTTCCTGCTTACCATATTGCACCTCAACGGAAATATTAGAATCACGATAATGCTGCCAATTGGTCAGCCATTTATCTACCTGTTCGCTAGCTGTCATTTCTGGATTCTTTCCCATAATCGTAACAGCATTTAAGCCAACCATTAATTGCTGCATGTTTTGTTCTAATAAAAAATTTTGTGAAGTCTGTTTCTCATAGACTAAGGTCCAAGGGGTTTTCTCTCCCTTTACCCAGTTCTTTTCAAAATTCTTTGGCCAGAAAACTAATGCACTTATGTCACCGTTTTTCAGAGCCTGTACTGCTTTATCCTTTGTTGTAAATGAAACCATATCCGCTGTTAATTGATGAGCGAGTACATCGGTCAAAATCTCTTCACTTACCTGAGTATTACCATTCACCATACCAACCTTAATTAAAGCATCCTTATTTGGATTGTCTGATTGCATTCCACCAAAAATTAATGCAAATACGATGGGAAGAATAAATAAATTAATCCAAGTACTTTTCTCTTTAAACATCCACCTGGTTTTCCAAAGCGCTACATTCCAAATATTTTTCATGCGATCCTAGCCCTCCTTCTGCTCATCAATAGAATCCCTAAGCTAGCAGTAATCAAAGCAAAGGATAACAAGAAAATCATTGCTGGACGTGCATTGTCAGGTCGTTCAAGAATAATCTGAAATAAACCATCCATTGCCCAGCGATTAGGCAATATTTTTGTCAATGGTTCGATAAACCAAGGAAGAGAGCCAATTGGGATCATGGAGCCACCTAATGCAGCTATAACAGGTACTCCCATACCGAAGAAGATGTTTAAGCTGTTCTGACTTGTGATCCAATTTAATAATAGAATCATGAGACCTGTAGTAGCAAAGGAATAAAGGAAAATAGCAAGTAAAAGATATCCTATATCCTGCCCAAATTGAACCCCAAAGGCAAAATGAGAGCTAAGAAAGAGAATAATCAGCTGAAGTATGCTGATGAACATAAAGGTTAAGCTTTTACCAACATAAAAAACTCCTATCGGTAATGGTAAAATTTTGATTCTATTTAGTGTATTTTGTCTATGCTCAATGATGATATAACCGATACCAGTAAACATGGTAAACAGGGTATACATAACCCCCATTCCTACAGCATAATACTGAAAGGAATTGATTGTTTTATCATTGGGATTTTCCGATTCTACCTTTAAGTAAAACGATGGATGATTAAGTATTTGCTGAAAGGAAGAATAATCAGTATTTGCTGGGTTATTCATTGTTGCATCTATCATTATTTTCTCAAGACTATGGTACTGTAAAAGGAATTGCTTGATGATATCTGTCTGTATTGTTTGTGTAGGATTCATCACTAACAGAAGCTTATCCTTGTTTCCATTCATAAAATTATTTCCATACCCCTTATGAATAAATAGGATACCATCGATATCACGATTATTAAATTTAGTCTCTGCTTCATCCTTACTATACGTTTGATAAGCGATAAGCTCCTTCATTTGTTTATTATTAAAACCGCTATTTATCAGTGTGTTACTAGCACTTGATTGATCTTCATCAACAATGCCGATTTTAGCCTTTTCAAAGGTATAAGCATTATCATTCATGACACCGGCTAAGGAATACCCAAGAACAGCAATAAGGATAAAAGGCATAAGTAGTAAGATGATTAAGCTTTTTTTGTCTCTTAATAGCTGCCCAAACGTAAAGAGCATCACCTGCCAAATCGCTTTAAGCCAATATAAAATATTCATTAGGAACCTCCAAATTAATCATCTCGTAGACTTTTACCAGTTAATGATAGGAAAATAGTTTCTAGGTTTGGTTCTAAAATATTGATAGCACGAATTTCACATGCTATCTTTTGAAAAATATTCATGATTGCTGGTAGATCTTCATGAGGTGTAGTGGTAATAATTCTGATACCATCGTCATGCTCTTTAATTGGTTTTTCTAATTGCCTTTGTAGATTATCCAAATGAGGGATGATTTTTTCCTTTTGCTTAAGCGTTATGTCTAATTGTGCTTCTGTGCCGTACTTTTCTTTTAATTCCTTTAATGTGCCCTCGGCAATTAACTTTCCATTGTCAATTATGCCAATTCGATCACAAATAGTCTCTACTTCCTCCATATAATGAGTGGTATATAAAATACTCATTCCTTTTTCAGATTGGAGTTTTTTCACAGTTTCTAATATATGACTTCTTGATTGTGGATCAATCCCAACTGTTGGCTCATCCATTATTAATAGCTGTGGTTGATGCAATAACGCAGCGGCTATGTTAATTCTTCGTTTCATACCCCCTGAATATTTATCGATTGGCTCTTTTCGTCGGTCAAATAAACCTACTAGCTTTAGATTTTGCTCTACAGCCTTTGTTAGATTCGCTCCTGATAATCCATATAGCTTACCAAAAAATTTCAGATTAGCTTCAGCACTCATTGTTGGATAGAGAGCAATCTCTTGAGGTACAACACCTATTTGCATTTGTGCTTTCTTTCTTTGTTTTTTGATAGAAAAGGAATTGATCATCACCTCTCCATCGTCGGCTTCGAGAAGCCCAGCAATCATATTAATGGTGGTTGATTTACCTGCACCATTGGGGCCTAGAAGTCCGTATGCTTCCCCTTTTTTTATAAAGATATCGATGCTATCAACGGCAACTTTTTTGTGAAAGGATTTACTTAGTTTACTAACCTGTAAAATAGTCGTCATCATGTCCTCCTTAATCGGATTGAAAAATCAATATTTATTCTGTTGTTGAGTATTCAGCTTTTTCCTACTACTATTGTAATATAAAAAAATAACTTGACTACATTAGAATTTGTTATTTTTTTGTAAATATCAATCAGTAGAGGTCAATAGCACAATAAATGATATAATAAATACGATAAAAGAGTTGAAAGGTTACAGAATTAGCTCGTATTTTTGATAAATATAGATAGAGAAGCGGGTGAATCTAATGAAAAAAAATAATAGACTTATTATCGTTTTAATCATTATTTTTACTATCTTAATAATCATTCCTATTTCGACAAAGGCTGGAAATACGATTCACGTATACGCTCCTTATCCACAAGGAAATATTGGTATTAGTAGGCCTGAAATAGGATGGAAAATCTTACTTGAGGGCAATGAAGTAGCTAGTGCAGAATTTTTACTAAATAATGAACCTTTAAAGGTTTATTATAGCAAGGAAAGAGAAACATTTTATGCGATACCTGGTTTACTTCTTTCGGGAATGAATAATGTAAAAGCAAAAATAAAAATTAAAAATTGGGATAATATTATTGAAAAATCATGGACATTCACCGTAAATAAAGGTAGCTTAAGCTATCTGCCAAATCCTAATCAAAAGCAATTAACTGCAATTAATCTAGCAAATGATTACCGCTATATACTAGATATACCTTTATTTCGGTTTAATAGAGCATTAAATATGTCAGCACAAAAGCATGCAGATTATCAGGCGAACTTGAACGTATTCAGTCATTATGAAAATGCCAGTGATCAAGGTTTTTTTGGCGAGACCGTTTCTGATCGCGCCAATTATTATGGCTTCTATGGTGATGTAGCAGAGGATATTAGCTATCAGTCTGATTCTTCTATTCATGCTGCAATAGATTCTTTATTTGATGCACCATATCATCGCCTGCCCTTTCTGATTCCATCCCTTGATTATTTGGGATACGGTAGAGATGGCTATTACCATGTCATTGATTTTGGTAGTCAAATGGATGCTAGCTATCAGTTTGTAGCTTATCCTGTGGCAAATCAAGTAAATATACCGATTGCTTGGGAGGATTATGAGAAGCCTGATCCTCTTAGATTTTATAAAACGACTTCCAATAAATTCGGTTATCCTATAGTCGCTGGAGTATATGGGAATAATGTTACCACAGTCAGAGTGATAAGTGCAAAGCTATTGGATAGTAATCAAAATGTGATTCCTATCTATATTAATTCACCGAAGGATTCAGGGGGAAATGATAGTGAGCTCAGTCAGGAAGTAATCTTGATTCCAAAATATCCTTTGAAGCTGTCTAGTAAATACCAAGTGGAGCTATCCCTTGATGTGAAAATAAATAGTGTCTATAAAACGATAACTAAATCATGGTATTTCACTACAGAAGAGAAGGAAGGTATGGGTGTCCAAGCATTACATCATTACACGCAATATCCTCCATATAGTCAGAATGCAAAAACGATTCAATTTAAGCTAGGTCAGCGTTTTACTTGGGTTGATTCTAAAGTATACCCACTTGATGTTGTACCATATATTACAAATGGACGAACCATGGTTCCATTTAGAGCATTAGGAAATGCGTTGGGGGCATATGTATCCTGGAATCCTACGACAAAAACAATTGTTTATAAAACGGATAATATGTTTATAGAATTACCGATTAATTCGAATAGTGTCATTGTAAATGGTCAATCAACAACCATCGATCAGGGTGCAACCATCGAGTCAGGAGGACGAAGCTATGTACCGATTCGTTTTATTAGTGAAAAATTAGGTGCAAAAGTGAATTGGATATCAGCAGAGCAGAAGGTATCCATCAGTAATCAATAAGTAATCGGAGCTTTTATTTTCTAAAATTTGAGGGTTGATAAAAAAAGATAAATCTATCAAGATAGATAATGAGTGAAACCAGAAATTGAGGGGGATAACAAAGAAAATGGGGAAATATTTAAGGGAAAAAATGGTTATTTTTATTCTAACGACTCTATTAGTCTCTTCATTTTCTACCATTCCTTTAGATGTAGAGGCAAAGAAATTCAATATGAGTTATTTATATTTTGGTCAATCGAGTACATATATAAAACAGGTTCTTAAAACGAACAATTCACTAGATTCTGTCTCTCCAAGCTATTTTAATTTACAAAGTGACGGAATATTAAAATCTACAGTTGATGCAAATTTTGTTGACCAAATGCATCAAATGAATATCAGAGTCGTTCCATTTTTAAGTAATAATTGGGATAGAGAGATAGGAAGGAAAGCATTAAGCAATAGAGATAGCTTAGTCAAGGAAATCGTTGATGAAGTAAATCAGTATCATCTTGATGGAATTAACATTGACATTGAACATCTAACGGAGGCTGACAGGGATAATTATACAGATTTTGTAAAGCTTTTAAGAGAGCAATTACCAGAAGAAAAGGAATTATCTGTCGCTGTGGCAGCCAATCCCCATGCAGTCACCACAGGCTGGCCAGCCTCTTATGATTATGAGAAGCTAGGAATGTATAGTGACTATTTGATGCTAATGACCTATGATGAAAGCTATTATGGCAGTACACCTGGTCCAGTTTCAAGCATCGACTACGCTGAAAAATCAATACAATACGCATTAACAAAAGTTCCGGCAAATAAAATAGTTTTAGGAATTCCGTTTTATGGTAGATATTGGCAAGTTGGTTATAAAGGAGGAAATGGTATTCCTCTTACAAATGTAAATGATTTAATTAATACTTATGGTGGTAAGGTTTATTTTGATGATAAATCCAAATCCCCCTATGCTTACATTTACATTCCATATGGACATTATGTCTATGTTCACGGGAAAAGATTATATCCCGGTAGATATGTGATATGGTATGAGAATGACCAATCCATTAAAATGAAGCTAAATTTAGTACAAAAATATAATCTTCTAGGGACAGGTAGCTGGAGCTTAAATGAAGCACCTGAAGAAATATGGGATTATTATGATCCCTGGTTAAATGGTCGACATTATTTTATTGATACAGAAAACCATTGGGCTGAATTAGATATTTTGTCCATGCTTCAAAAGGGCTGGATGATTGGGACCTCTCAATATAAATTCTCGCCAAATAAACCACTTACAAGGGCACAAGGTACTGTCGTTCTGGTTAGAGCCCTTGGTTTAAATAGAATAAATAGTGATGACACAAACTTCTTTACTGATGTGAGTGATGGTAATTGGGCAAAGGAATCGATTGAGGTTGCCTATCAAAATGGACTTGTCAGTGGTGTTGCGAAGGATAAATTTGATCCAAATGCACCCTTAACAAGAGCGCAAATGGCAGCAATTCTTTCAAGGGTAATAAAGAATAAACAAGCAGTAACAATCGATAATACGGTTAGCCCATTTTCTGATGTTAGTACAAGTAACTGGGCATATAAAAACATTGTTACATTAAATCAATTAAATATCTTTAGTGGCTATAATGATGGTCTTTTTCATCCTAAGGACATCGTTACAAGAGCTCAGATGGCAGCACTCATGGATCGGATCGCTAATGATATCGATAATAATGGATAAACATAACAATCCTTTATTTTGTATAATGTTCCCCCCTTTTGATAATAGTAATAGTAAAGAATATTTCATTGTGGGGGACTGTCATGAAATATAAGCATAAATATGACTTTGGCAAGTGGAGAGATTATTTTGCTTTTGATCTTGCAGATCAAAGTCATGAGCATATAAGGATAAAAGATTATAAAAGTCCAGAACAGCTGTTAAACAAGCTAACTGAATCGGACGAGTATTAAGTAAAAACTGTTGGAAGTATTCCAACAGTTTTTTCAAGTTTTTTATATACATTCAGAAATTTCGTTTGAATGAAGTTAAACAAGTTGAACAAGTTGGACTTTATAGTATAATAACTAATAATAAGAGAATATTATTAGGGATGAGAGAAGATGAACCACAAGAAAATTATAGCTCGTGTCATGAGGTTAACGCAGATTGCTGGATCAGATAAAGGGAAGGATCGTATTCATAAAGATATAGAGAAGAAGCTTGGCATTGCAAAGGGAGCAAGAGCACTTTTAGATAAGATAAAGCTGTTATATCAATACTATAAAGATCCTGCTACGAGTAAGAGTAAAAAAGTAATCATTGGTGCAGGCCTTTTATATTTTATTATTCCAACTGATGTGATTAATGATTTTATTCCTATACTTGGTTATGTGGATGATGGTGTAGCTATCGCCTATGTTTGGTCTTTAGTGGAGAGGGAATTAAGTATCTATCAGCAAAATCATGAAATGATTGATGTTTCAGTTAAACAAATCAGTATAGATGACAAGAACAACACTAATTAAAAAGTGAAATATCGATAGAAGGAGCCCCTGCTATATGTTTAAAGGCTTCTTTTTTTGTGAATGCTGATATTTGCTGATTACATTATTGATAAAGTGTTTTTGTGTATTCAACATAAGCCATAAAGGACCTATAATATTAAATGAAGCTTCTTGTTATCCAGCAAATATTGATAGGATTATGATAAGATAATGATTGAATGTTTTTTCAATAGAGGGAGGTAAGCAATTGCCCAAAAAAATTTGTATGACCTTTAAAGAGAATAAGGATATTGAAGTAGGCGACAAAATTATTGTAAAATTACCACATGAAGAGGTGGAACGTGAATTTGAAGTGATAAAAATAGATAAAGATTTTAAAAATTTGCCGATTATCGAGTATAATGGTAGAGAGCTAGTGATTGATAGAAGAATGATCATTCATAAGCTTTAAACAAATATTGGGAGCGAAGATAGTGGATACATGGCGTTTTATTGATTTTTCATACTATTCACCAGCATTTAATATGGCATTAGATGAAGCATTACTAGAATGGCACAGCCAACATCTTATTCCACCTACCGTTCGATTTTATGGTTGGGACCCAGCCACTTTATCCTTAGGGTATTTCCAAAAAATAAAAAAGGAAATAAATCTAAACAAGGTGAGGGAAAATGGAATTGGGCTTGTACGAAGATTAACAGGTGGCAGAGCCGTTCTTCATGATAAAGAGCTTACCTATAGTGTAATCGTATCTGAAAAAAATCCAATGATTCCAAAGACGGTGACAGAAGCGTATCGTGTGATTAGTCTGGGTCTTCTTGAAGGCTTTAAAGAGCTTGGACTAGATACATACTTTTCTGTACCTGAGACAAAGGAAGATCATGATAAACTTAAAAATCCAAGATCATCTATTTGCTTTGATGCTCCATCCTGGTATGAATTAGTGGTCGAGGGTAGAAAGGTAGCTGGAAGTGCACAAACAAGACATAAAGGTGTATTGCTTCAGCATGGTTCAATACCATTAGATTTAGATGTGGAGAAGCTATTTGATTTATTCAACTATCCTAATGAGAAAATTAGAGAACGTTTACAGCGTAACTTTAAGTATAAAGCGGTAGCAATCAATGAGGTAGCCAATCGGTTGATTTCATTGGAAGAAGTTAGAATTGCTTTTAAAAAGGGCTTTGAAAGAGGTTTGAATGTTCATTTGGAGCCATATGAACTGACAAAGGAAGAAATTGATTTTGTAAACCAATTGGTTGAGAAAAAATATGCCAATGATGTATGGACCTATAGTCGTTAATCATTTACCTAAGGCTAAGGAGGCTGAATAAATAGATGGCAAAAACGGAAAGAGAATTGCACCCGTGGCTTAAAATAAAATTAAACACAAATGAGAATTATCATGGGATAAAAAAGATGATGCGAGAGAAGAAGCTGCATACCGTATGTGAGGAAGCAAGATGTCCTAATCTTCATGAGTGCTGGGCTGAAAGAAAAACGGCAACCTTTATGATTTTAGGAGATATTTGTACTAGAGCTTGCCGATTTTGTGCAGTGAAGACAGGGCTACCTACTGAGCTTGATTTGCAGGAACCTGAACGAGTAGCTGAATCTGTAAAATTAATGGGGCTTAATCATGCGGTAATAACTGGTGTTGCCAGAGATGATTTAAAAGACGGCGGTGCTGCTATATTTGCTGAAACGGTTAGGGCAATTAGACGGGTAAGTCCATTAACTACAGTTGAAGTATTACCATCAGATTTCATGGGTGATTTTGATAGCTTAAAGCTTTTAATGGATGCGCGTCCTGATATTCTTAATCACAATATTGAAACAGTTCGAAGACTTTCCGATCGAGTCCGTTCGAAGGCTAAATACGATCGCTCCCTTGAATTTTTAAGAAGGTCTAAGGAGCTACAGAATGATATACCAACAAAATCGAGCATTATGATTGGTCTAGGTGAAACAAAGGAAGAAATCATCGAAGTAATGGATGATTTACGTCAAAATAATGTTGATATTATAACATTAGGACAATATTTACAGCCTACGAAGCAGCATCTAAAGGTAGAAAAATATTATCATCCAGATGAGTTTGCTGAATTTAAGAAAATAGCGCTCTCGAAAGGCTTTAAGCACTGTGAAAGTGGACCGCTTGTTCGATCCTCCTATCATGCCGATGAGCAGGTAAGTATATAAAGTCACCAGTTTGTAGATTTTGTCTAGACTCTGGAGACTGTGAGAAACTTCAACAGTCTAAACACCTATTAAGGTGTTTTTTTTTGAATCTCCATACTTTCTTGATATTTTATTAAACAGATATTAACTATTTTTGGATATGGTATAGAAGAAAGGAAGGGGAATATATGGTAAAAAAGAAATGGTATCAAAAAACAAGAATTTTTCGTTACTTGACTCAAGCTTTTATCTTTATTTTTATTTTACAGCTGGTGATAAAGGATGTACTAACTACCTCAAAGGATGCTGTAACAATTTCACCTGAGGCATATTGTCCGCTTGGCGGTCTGGCGAGCCTTTATCGCTATATCACAGAGGGTAAAACCTTATCCCATCTTCATATTTCAAATATTATCATTTTTGCTGTAATCCTGCTGATCACATTGGTGTTTCGAACGGGCTTTTGTGGGTGGCTTTGTCCATTTGGTACGCTTCAGGACATTATCAGAAAAGTGGGTAAATGGTTTGGGGGATTAGCTTTTATTAAGCCAATCAATAGAAAATATAAAAAGCAATTAAAAAAACATGCAAAGGGTTTATCCTTCATTGATAAGTATGCAAGATATATAAAATATCTTGTCCTTCTATGGGCCATTCTTGGTGCTTTTTACTATGCAACATTAATTTTTCGAGATTATGATCCTTTTGTAGCTTTAATAAAGGTGACTGAATTAGAATCTATTGGCGGCTTAGTGATACTTGGAATCGTAATCATACTTTCACTTTTTACAGACAGACCATGGTGTAAATATACCTGCCCACTTGGGGCTGCAATAGGTATCATTGGGAAAATTAGTCCGTTGCGTGTTACAAGGGATGAACAGGTATGTACTAGCTGTAATATATGTACGAAATCCTGCCCAATGAACATTGATGTGGCCCATGTAAAAAACGTAGCGTCAATGGATTGTAATCAATGCCATGAATGTGTTGATTATTGTCCAACAAAGGGTGCATTGGACTTAAAATTCATACTTCCTAGAAAAGCAATTCCATCAACTCCAGTTGATAATACAATAAAAGATTAATATGTGGAGGTTTATTTTATGAAAAATACATGGAAATTCTTATATGGAATTATTATATTGGCAATGCTGTTAATAGGTATTGGTATTGCTAAGGAAACAGAGCTGTGGCAGGTTTCAGGGAAACTACAGGCTGACGGCTCAAAGGTTGCCATCACAGGGCAGGATGTAGATGAAATTAAGGGTTGGATGACTTTAGATGAGGTGATAAAAGGATATGGATTAGATAAAAATGAAATCTATGAAACCTTCCATTTACCAAGTGATCTTCCTGTTACCACCGAGCTTAAGGATATTGCTGCACAAACAGATGAAGCCTTATCCCCTAAAATTATTAGGGATTACATTATAAATAAACAACAGTGATTTTAAGCTGGATCTGGTCCAGTATTTCACAGTCAAAAGCCGGACAATTAGCCCGGCTTTTTTTAAGGTCCTATAGGAGGTCGCCCTGGAACATTTACTCTACTAGCGCTTTCTGATCTCTCATAACCATAACCATAGTATCCATCATACTCATCGTGACCGTAGCTATCATATCCATAGCCATCATAACCAGTGTATCCACTACCATATTCAGGGCTATGACTACCATATTCTTGGTATCCTGGATTACCACCATACCCTGGATTATATCCATAGCCGTCATAACCACCGCCAAACCCACCACCATAGCCAGGAAATGACCCATAGCCATAACTACCATATCGAGAATGTCTTCTTGTTCTTCTTTTGTTTAGGAATTTTCTTGCTCTAGAATTTTGGGCAGTTCTATTCATTTGTTTTAGCATTTCTAAAAGATTACTTGCCAAAGAATATTCCTCCTTTCAAAATAGGGTTCATAATAATTTATGCAAAGAGTAGGGGACATGTAAGGTGGTAAATATCTATTTTTTATCATTTATTTACTACCTTAGAGGCATTATCCTATGAACTATTCTTTGATTGGTTTACTTCGGAAATATATTGTAATAATTCATATGCTCTATTTTTATAGGTATGGTTGTTTTTCATATATTGATAGCCTGCTGTTGCAATTCGCTGCGCCTGTACAGGGTTTTTAAGATAGTATTCTATTTTCGAAAGGAGATCCTCTTTACCGTGAAATGTTACACAATGCTTTTTATCAATAAATAGAGTTTCTTGATTTGGTACTAAATCAGTCATCATAAGTGCTCCACTAGCCATTCCTTCAAATAAACGCATATTGATGGTTTTTAATTCATCGGCAGAATGGTTAAATACGATTTTTGAATGACAATAGAGCTTTGCTAGTTTCTCTAAATAGACATTTGAGTAAAAGGACATTTTATATTTTCGATAAAACGCAGCCTTCATACTTTTTAATAACAGGTTTCTTTGTTGATATATCTTTGTATTTCGACTGCCTACAAAGGATATATCTAATGGTCGTTGCTTTAGCGGCTTTGAACAATTAAAAATATGGTTGGCCATTGCAAAAGGAAAAAACTTTACAGGTTTAGAAAAATGACTAGCTAACTGCAAGGAGTGAGCCATAAGGATCATATCTGGCTGATATCGCTCAATAAGCTCGAGATTTGTTTTTAAACGATTTTCCCCATGGTGAATCCAGAAAAGCTTTGGTATTTTAACTAGATCAATATGTTTTACATGTACAGGTGGCTTTGATGGACTTTCAATAAAGATAACAGCTGAATGGCTACTTAAATCTACCCTACTAAAATCAACCCCTTTTTGAACAATATCCACCTGAATACCGATTTGCCTTATTCCATCCTCTAAATATCGTCCTGGGGTATAGGGTGTTTTACCGTAGCATAGCAATATTCTTTTATTTTTTCTCTTCATACAGAACCACTCCATTATTTATACAACATTCCATTACTACATAAAGTATTCATTTCTTATACAAATAGCCACTTTCTTATTTAGCAATTACAAAACATTAGTCATACAATATATAAAAAATAAAAGGTGAGACGATATGAAAAAAATTCTATACCTAGGTTGGATTGGACATAAAAATCTAGGCGATGATATGATGTGGCACCTTTTTAGAGATATGAGTAGTAAATATCTCAAAAAAAAGGGATATCGAGTTATTCCTTTACTTCCTCATGTTAATATAAACAAAATTACCTATGATATCGTAGTTTTAGGTGGAGGATCAATTATAACGCCAAACTACATAAATATCGTATATAATGCACTGAAAAAAGGGAAAAGGGTCTATATCTGGGGAAGTGGCTTTGATAGAATGGGAAAATCAGAGATGGAGTTATTGTTACAGAATAAATTAGACAGAAAACAGTTTGATCCAAAAACGATAAGCAAATTAAATCAAGTCATCATGCACGCCCCATCTGTAGGGATAAGGGGTCCATTAACTTATAAATTATTTAAGGATTTAGGTGTAAATATGAAAAAGGCAAAAATTAGTGGAGATCCTGGCTTTATATTGCATCTCTATCGCTATAGGCCAGAACCAAAGGATTCGAACGTCTGGACTGGTGTTAATAAAGTAATAGGTATTAATTGGGGGACCTCACTCAATAAAATCTTTGGAGAAGATGAATTGCGGGTAGAGAATGAGTTAGTGGCAGGTGTTAAAAAACTTATTCAAAAGGGCTATAAAATATATATATATCCTGTATGGGATAAGGATATAGAAGCATGCACAAGATTGTATCATCATATTGGAGATAATGAAAATGTTCGAATGACAAGCAAACTGTACAATCAACACGAATTAAGAAGTATAATCAAACATTTTAGCTTTACCATCAACTTCAAGCTACATCCAAATATTATTTCTGTTGCGGCGGATGTTCCATTTATTGCACTTGGATACCGGTTTAAGGTGTTTGATTTTTCAAGGTCACTCGCTCTTGAGAGACTTGTCATTTCAACAGACTCTCCCAATATAGAGCAACAGCTTCTTCAGCTTGAGCAGTATATCTCACAGCAACGCAAGGAAATCATCTCAACCTATCATCGTCAACTCGCTATCTATCATCAGCGATTATTAAAGCCATTTTTCACACGTTTCTAAGTTTAATTGATGATAAAGAAGACTTAAGGATTGAAACAACTCCCTCTTACGGTGTTAAAGAGGGAGTCTTGTTAAAACCGAAGATAAATATCATGTTTATGAAAAACAGCTTGTAAATCAAATGACCTATTGGTGATATTTTACAAGCTGTTTTAATTGGAGTATAGGGATTCGCCGTTTCGAAGCTTCACAGAAAACATAATATGATTAATATAGTTATTTATATCATTTATGTAATGGGGGGGGAAGTAACATGCAAAATAATAGCTCGGCTCCAATTGTTTCTATACTTCTTGCCTTTCATAATGAGAGAAAATATATAGTAAAGGCGATCATGAGCGTACTACAGCAAACATTTCCCTATTGGGAATTATTATTATTAGATGATGGATCAACGGATGGAGGCAAAAAAATTATTCAACACTTAAAGCCTGATAAAAGAATCATCTATCGAAGATTTCAACAGAATCAAGGAAAAGGCAAAGTGTTGAACCAGGGACTACAGTTCGCTAGGGGAAAGTATATCCTAGAATTAGATGGGGATGATTGGCTTCATCCAGATGCACTCCAGCATTTTTTTCAACATATGAATCATGTGAGCGAGGAGGTTGCCCTCGTCTATTCTGATTATGTTAGCGTTTGGGAAATCCAAAACAAAGCAAGCTATGAGATTGTAAAGGGAGCTCCTTTTGTTGATAGAATTGATTGGCTTCAACATTTCTTTGTTCCAACTTCACGTCTTTATCTTAAAAAAGCACTTCTTGATATCAATGGTTGGGATACCAATTATCCTACAGAGGGTAGATTATATGAAGATGTAGCCACGATATTGAAGCTACTAAAAAAGTATAAGATGAGTTATTTACCAGCAACGACGATGTATGTGCGAAGACATACTAGTAATATTACCAGCTCAAATAAATATGCCTGGTTCCCCATTTACAAATACCTCTTAGCTAATGCATTAATGGAATGGAAGGAACCTTTTATTATTGACGAAAATTCACAAATAAAAACAGTCTCGATCAAGCCAAAGGGGCAGCTAAAGTATGGTTATCCATTAATCTCGATTATTATCTATGTTCAAAATAATGAGATTACACTCCCTTATACGCTACAAAGCATTAGCCACCAAAATTACCAAAAGCTTGAGCTGATCATTATTAATGATCGTTCAACGGATCAAAGCTTAAATATCATCCAATCTTTTGTAAATAAAAATAAAATACCCTATAAAATTTTTAGCCTATATCACATCAATGGAAAGGGTGTCGCAGTTAATCAAGCCTTAGGATTAGTGAAGGGAAAGTATGTGATGGATTTATCAGCTAATGAAGTCTTAAATCCGGAAGCGATACAGGTTTTTATAGAAAAAATGGAGGAAGCTGAAGTCAATGAAAAGCAATATCTATGTGTGTATGGAAATAAAAAACTATTTAGTCTGCGCCCTTCCTTTAAATATTTAGGGAAGGAAGTGAATAGACAGATAGAAGGTCTAAAAGGTCTTTTTGAAAAACCACTGCCCCCTAGTCCGATTATATACAGAACAGATAAGCTTAAAGGTATTGGTGGTTGGTCTTATGATTATATGTCAGAAGGGCAGTATCAAAGCGAATGGTTGAATTTAGCACGATTATTACAGACGGGAGATTTTTTAAGTATCCCTCGTATATTGAGCTTCAATCTACAAGCTGATTACGAATATGTTTTAAGATGGAATTATTGGCCGATAAAAAGGATTATTATAAAAAAAGTATGTGATGAAAATAAAATAAATGCTGAACCTTTATTAAGGACCATTAACATCTAGTTTAGGTGTTTACTAAAAACAAACCAATCAGGTCGTAGGTAATAAGCCTTTGGAGATTGTGTCCAGTATTTTAACGTATTTTTTATAGGGTAGTTCGGTTTAGAGGCTAGTAAAGAGAAATAGTACCTATTATTTTTTGCATGTTGAATAAGATGATAGATTAGAAAAAGGTAATATTCCCTTTGCTCTGCATAGATTTGATAAATCATTAATTCATTTGTTTTTTGATTCATTTTGAATATGGCAGTACCTTTCATTGTCTCATTATCATAGACAGCTAATGCTTTAAAGGAGCTTACCACATTGTTATTCTCAAGGTTTAATGTGGCATAAATACTTAAATCATTTCGACCTGGGACAATTTTATCTGTCATGAAATAATCCGCATGCTTATTTATATATTCTTTAACAGTAGAAAGATCCTTGTACCAAAATAATTTTGGGTTTTTAAGCGATTGAAATTGCAGGATAGAAGTATTGATATAGATTGGTTTTGCTGTTAAGCCTCTTAAACGCATCCATCTAGATAGCTTATAAAAATCCAGCTTTTCCCCCATCACCCAATGGATAGGGTAGTTATCAACCATTGTTGCTAATCGTATGATATTCGCTCCCTTTTCCTTTACAAAATTTTCTTCATATGCAGACATTTTAGAGCCTATTCCTGTATTTCGATAATCGTTATTGATGTATTTATGTGATAACCAAGCCTCTGTAGGCTGTGGAAAACGAATGGCTACCCCTCCGATTAGCTTTGAATCATATTCAGCAACGTGAAAAATTTCGGGATGGTGATTTAACCATTCATGAATTTGTCGGTATTTTTTTTGTTTCGGATTTATTTGATATAAAGAAACAATCCCAGGTAGGTCTTCTATTTTAGCCGAACGAAAGCTTATCTCAGACATTTTATACCACCTTTTTTCTTATACTTCACATCAAAAAATGATTAGTAGGAATGATAGTCCTAATTCCTATCCTCAATGGGGATTAGGAAGTGATATTGATTTATACTATGAACATGTGGCTTATTTTGTTATAACAAAAAAATGCCGAACTCTACAATTAGAGCTACGGCATTTAATAATTGCTATCTTCTTTTTTATTGCAATCATTTCCATGTATAACCGTCATCTACACTATGAAGTAAACCCTGATAGGATAGAAGTATAGTGATTTTTCATAATATGGTATGATATTATTGAAAAAACTTTAGGTAGAGGTGAAAAGATGAAAACAATTGGTTTAATTGGTGGTATGAGCTTTGAGTCCTCGATGGAATATTATCGTATAATCAATGAATTAGTAAAGGAAAAGCTCGGTGGGTTACATTCCGCTAAAAGCGTCATGTACAGTGTGGACTTTGAAGAAATTGAAGCCTATTTAAGTAGTGGCGAATGGGACAAGGTTGCTGATATCTTAGAAAAAGCAGCTAAAAGCGTAGAGAAGGCAGGTGCTGATTTTATTATACTTTGCACCAATACGATGCATAAGGTTGCAAGTGAGATAGAAGCAAATATAGCGATACCGATGCTACATATTGCAGATGCTACGGCTGAAAAAATTAAGGATAGAAGGATCAGAAGGATTGGCTTACTAGGAACAAAATATACGATGGAACAGGAATTTTATAAGGGACGTTTAATAGAGAACTATGGTTTAGAGGTATTGACCCCTGATAAAGAAGATATTGAATTAGTTAATCGGATTATTTTTGAAGAACTAGTGCTAGGCGTAATGAAAGAAGAGTCAAAAAAAGAGTATTTACGTATCATGAACCAATTAGTAAGTAATGGAGCCGAAGGGATCATTTTGGGCTGTACGGAAATAGGGTTACTTGTGAAACAGAAGGATACAGAGATTCCCCTCTTTGATACCACCTATATTCATGCTGAAATGGCAGTGGAAAAGGCACTATCATAATCAAAGGGTACTTAAAAAGAATTAGAGTTAGCTACGATAAAAAATAAGAGCAAACAACAAACGAATCAGATGCAATTTAATAAAAACTTAAAAAAATATTGGACCGAGAAAGTAATAAGAAAGGGCGACTTATGTCGCCCTATATATATATGATTGTTACATTATGTAAGTTGTTTTGAATGATGTCATTCTTGATTTAATGATTCAATGAATCTTAATAGTGTTTTTCTTTGTTCAGGAGTAAGTTCCAATGCTTTTTCAACTAGATATTGTATATCCTCTGGGAGGGTATTAATCTGTTTTGTATTTTCCACTCCAATCTGATTGATTGCTTCTTCTAATACATTTTTAGATTCATCAAGTGTTTTATACAATTGTATAAGTGACCTTAAGTAATCGCTCATGCATTCTTTTCCTCATACATAAGAAGCTTTTCTAATTCTTTTTTAACTCTTACTAATTCATCAGGGTTTAATTTTTTCATATCTCTGATGACACCGTTCAATTTCAAAGATCTTAATTCATCCAGATATGTTGGAATGGATTCAGTTTTAAAAGACATTTTTATCCCCCTTATTTTCAATAAGTGCATTTATTATCTTATCATCCGAGCTGGCAAAAATAAACAAGCATTTTGGCTATTTTTTTTTGATTTTGACGAATATAGTCACTTTATTGTTTGTAAATTAAGTCTATCGAAGAATTTTGTTTTTTTAATTATTTTATGGGAGGAGTAATTCTTTTGGTATATTTAATCCTTGTTCTAATCGTAATATTTCTGATTATTGATAATCCTTTTAAGAAAATCCGATTAAAAAAAGTTTATAAAAAATTGGTAGAAGGAGCAATTTTTGCTTTTGGCGCAATTCATGGCATCTGGTATTGGAATGTGACCAAACCGTTAACTCAAAATATTATATCAGGTATCCTATTGTACGGACTAATCGTAGTGTATGGATCAGCTGGTAAACATAAAGGTATTGAGGATAAGGTAGCAAGGAAAACTTTTAAACTTATTACTTGGTTTGTTATCTGGCTTCTTGTTATAATACATGTAATTCACTTAGATTTTTAGGAGGGGTATGATGGAGAAAGCGTATCTTAATAGGTTAAATCGTTTTTATCAATGGATGGAAAATAAAGAGATGGATGCGGCATTAATCACTTCACCTATGAATATTTATTACTTCACTGGCTTTTATTCAAATCCACATGAACGCTTTATGGGGCTATTCCTATTGAAGAATCAAGATCCGATTTTGATCGTTCCTGAATTGGATAAGAATGAAGCAAGGACAAGTACTACGATACGTAATATTTATGGGCACTCTGATAGTGAAGGAGCCGATGATGTATTATTAAAGCATGTACCCTTATCGAAAAAAAGTATTGGTTTAGAACAAAATAATGTAAGTTATAAAAGGGCTTCTTGGTTAAAAGGGTTATTTCAAATTGAGCATATGGAAGATATCGAAGAGGGACTTGTTAACCTCCGAAGTGTAAAGGATGAAGTGGAATTAAAGTATTTAAAGGAAGCAGCGATACTAGCAGATCAGGCTATTCAATACGGGATCGAATCCATTGAGATTGGGAAGAGTGAGCTAGAGATTATAGCTGATATTGAATATAGGCTAAAGAAGGATGGGGTTGAGAAAATGTCCTTTGATACCATGGTTTTGGCTGGTAGTAAAACAGCCATGCCCCATGGGAACCCTGGTAAAAACATTATCAACAAGAATGAATTTGTTTTGTTTGATCTAGGGGTTGTAGTGAATGGCTATTGCTCTGATATTTCTCGTACAGTAGTAGTTGGCGAACCAAATGAAAAACAATTGGAAATATATCGAGTGGTAAAGGAAGCACAGCAGCAAGCGATTGACTTTGTAAAACCCAATGTACCGATTAAGGATATTGATTTAGCTGCAAGAAATTATATTAGCCAGCATGGCTATGGAGATTATTTTATTCATCGAACAGGTCATGGGCTCGGTTTAGATGTACATGAACTACCTTCTATTCATGAAAAAAACAATGATACACTAGATGAAGGCTTAGTTTTTACGATTGAACCAGGAATTTATGTACCTGATGTTGGTGGTGTTCGCATTGAGGATGATGTGGTTGTAAAGGCAACAGGGGTTGATGTATTGACTTCCTTTACAAAAGAGCTCATAAAGCTTTAACCATACCAAAAAATAACATCATTACCAAAAATAACACAGTATGGATATCATCCTTTATACACAGGATATAGTTACCACCATATAAGGAGGTGATATCAGATGGCAAAAGGACAACAAAGTTCTAGCAACTGGTTAGTAGTACCTCAAGCTTCACAAGCTTTACAACAAATGAAATATGAAATTGCACAAGAACTAGGAATTCAAATACCACAAGATGGCTACATGGGTAATATTGCTTCCCGTGACAATGGTTCTATTGGTGGACACATTACTCGCCGTTTAGTGCAAATGGCTGAACAACAATTATCTGGAACAACTCAACAAACTAAGTTCTAACAACTCAATAAAAATGGTTTCAGTGGGCGGTGTATTTCACCGCCATTCTTTTGTTTAACTTCCAATCTAGCAATCCCTATTTTCTTTCCCTACCTTCTATCTAAATGAAGAACCCCTATAAATATCTTAACTTTTCGTATCTATATAATAAGACGATTTTTCTCATCCTCTTCATAAAAAATACTGTTTAAATTGGAAAAAAATATGATAGCATACTTATATAGATTTACTTCATAGGAGTTGTTAATATTTAAACTCGGAAAGGAGTTTTTGATGAAGAATATTTATCTTCACGACATATATATCCCATTAGGATATGGACTAAAATATATAGAGCCACAGGAAGATAAAAAATGGCTTTATCTTGTACCTAGTGCTTCTTTAATACCTGTTGTAAAGGATTTATTAGTTATTCAGCATAGTAGACTACAAAAACATATAGATATTATGACATTTGATCAAATGATGAGAAATATTACGATTAATGATCATCGAAGAGTATTAATACAAGAAGAGCAAGAATTGCTTGTTAAAAAAGCGATTGAAAAAATGAATAGCATGGGTAAACTAGATTATTTTCAGGGTTCTATGAAAAAGACGGGTTTGGTAAATCAAGTAGAAATGTGGATTGGAGAAATTAAAAGAGCAGGTATCACACCAGAAGCTTTAATCCGTCTATGGGGGAACCACTCAGAAAAGTATAGAGAGCTTGCTATGATTTATGATGCATATCAAGATTTATTAAAAAAGTATGGATTGATAGACCACGAGGAACCCTATTTGACTTTTTTAGCGCAGGAAAACCAACAAGAAGATTTTTTATCTGATTATCATGGTATTGTTACAGATCAATTTTATGATTTCTCCCCTATACAAATGGGAGTACTTAATAAATTAGGTGATAATGGACATGAAATAAATATACATATCACGATGGATGATGAACGGACGGAGTTATTTCAATGGAATAGCAACACAATAAAATACTTGAACCAGTTAGGATTTAAGAAAAAGAATGTGGTTCGAGTAGACCATAGCGAAACAAATCCATTAAATCAAATCAGGCATTCTCTATTTTCTGAATTTCCAGAGAAAATAGATGCAAATGGTACAGTCGAAATCATGGCCTTATCAGGAATGAATCAAGAGGTTGATATGATAGCTGCTGAGATAAAAGCTTTAGTATTAGATGATGGGGTAGCATTAGATGATATTGCAATCATAACTCCAAGAATAGACCAGTATCAAGAATTATTGAATAAGGTCATGACAAAATCAGGCATACCAATAAGATTAAGAAAACAGGAAGCATTAATCCAAAATCCATTTATTCAATCGATGGTCAGTCTATTAAAAGCAATTCATGCTCAAAAAAAAGATTGGATGAACATTATATATAGCCCCTATTTTACATGGAGCAAAGAGATTACATCCACAACTTTAATGATGATATTAAGAGATTTATCTTTTCCAATGAGTAGAAAGGCATGGAATGAAAGATTTAAAATCTATGTGAATAAGCATGAAGATAGAAAAGCTGAATTACAAAAATATGATACAGTTATGCAGCAAATTTTTGATTTTATGATAGCGGCTCCGAAAAAGGGAGAGTATCAAGACTTTATAAAGTACATGGATCAGCTAGAGCAAAGCCTTAAAGTAGAAAAAAATATAAAGAGCTATTTTATTGCAAATCCTACTCTTCAATCAGCATTTCGGGATATTAAAGCCTATGAAAAGTGGAGGGAATTAAAGACTGACCTACTTTTAATCGATAAGTATTTACAAGAGACAGATAAAATGACCTTTTGGAATTGGATTCGTACTTTAATCATAGCGATAGAGAATAGCAAATATAATTACAATCAAGGAAAAGGGACAGGTGTTTATTTATTGGCACCAAACCAAATACGTGGTAGAAAATATAAAGTAGTTTTCGTATTAGGTCTTACTAATGGTGAATTTCCTAGAGCCATAAAAAATGATTGGCTACTTCCTGATTATGAACGCTACCTTCTTAGGAAGCAAGGCTTTCATCTAAGCATGTCACGTGATTATGAAAATCAACAAAAATATCATTTTTTTCAAAGTACCCTTGCCACCACTGATAAGCTTTATTTAGTATATTCAGCAAAAACAGAAGAAGGGAAAGAACGGTTACAATCATTTTTTATTGACGAGCTACTAGATTTATTTATAGATACCACCATCAATAAAAAAACATTAGAGGTTTCTGATATTTTACCTAAAAAATGGAAAGAATGTGTGTATGATAGCCAATTAATAAATAAGTCATTTTATAGCTTAAATCATCTAACGTCAACTGTAGCTGATAAAGAAAGGGCAGAGGCAAACATTGTTTTTTATCAGCGGAAGAACCAGATGCTTATTGATACCATTCTAAATGGAATGGAAAGTGAATCGGAACGCTGGTTAGAAATGTCTCCATATGATGGGGTTCTGCAATGGCCTGCTACATTAGAAGAGATAAAAACGAAAGTGAATCATAATATTTGGAGCACCACCCAATTAAATCTAGCAATGAACTGTCGTTTTGCATATTTTGCACAAAATATATTAAAGCTATCAAAATGGGAAGAGCAAGAAGAATCATTATCACCGATTGAAAAAGGTGACATTCTTCATCGAATATTGCAGCGTTTTCTTGGTCTCTTTCGAAATGCTGAGGAAACTGTTTTTGATCCATTGAAGGAGGAAGAATATAAGAGAGTCATTTTAAACATAGCTGAAGAGGAATGGAATCAGTTTAAGAATCAAGAAGGAAGGTACATAGATGCGGTTATTAGTCAATTAGATTGGCAAAAGCTGAGAAGAGATGTATTACATATATTTAATCATGAAGTCTATTTTAGAAAAAATAGTCAATCCTATTTCTATCCAAAATACTTAGAGCTTTCCTTTGGTTTGCCAATCAATGATGATTTATTAGAAAAAGGAGAAATCGATCCCAATTCTATAAAAGAAAAAGCTGAAATAAGCTTGTTATCAAATTCTATCTCCTTACGTGGAAAAATTGATAGGATGGATGTTAATCAGGATGGTCATTTTGTGATCTATGATTATAAATCAGGAATAGCAGCTAACAACAAAGAGATAAAGGAAGGACTTCAATTGCAGCTACCACTATATCTATTGGTAATAGAAGCATTGCTAGGTTATGACCTTGAAAAAGCAATTGGTGCTTCCTATTATACAAAAGGCACCAAGAATAAGCATGGTGAGATTACCGATAGTCGTAACCGTGGGATATGGAAAGAGCAGTATCTAGAGCTAGTCGGATTGAGTAAAAGAATTAGCTCAAAAATTGAAGAATCTAAATGGCAGGATTGGATTCATCATATCAAGGAAAAGATTGAGAATAGAATCATTGAAATGGAGAATGGTGATTATTCTGTTCTACCAGAAACAGAGTGTCCAGTCTATTGCCCTTTTCAGCATATTTGTAGAAAAGATGAAGAGCGAACCAAATGGAAAAAAAGCTTAAGGGAGGTGAGGTAATGTCTTTTCCATTAACAGAAGAGCAGGAATTTGCCGTTGATACGATTAACGTAAATTGTATTGTTCCGGCTGGTGCTGGCTCTGGTAAAACAAGAGTGCTAGTAGAAAGGTATTTAAAAATTGTTGAAGAATACGCTGTTTCAAATCCAAGCATTATCGAGAATATTGTAGCCATTACCTTTACCGAAAAGGCTGCAAAGGAAATGATGGAACGTATAAGGGCTGGAATGATAGAGAGAAGGGAAGAATCAATACATCAAAAGGATAGAGAGAAGGCTTTCATGTGGCAGGAAAGTATTCAAAAGCTAGAGCGCGCTACCGTTTCTACCATCCATTCCTTTTGTGCTAAAATCCTTAGAGAATATCCAGTGGAGTCTAATATTGATCCTGAGTTTGGAGTCTTTGATGCGATGGAAGCAGAGTGGTTATTACATGATGTGGCAGAAAAGGAATTAAAGAAATTTATTGAGGAAGAACAAGAAAAAGGAGTCTCCCCCTTTTATCAGTGGGTCTCTATGGCGGGATTCAATCGAACAATAAAACAGCTCATTCAGCTTTACCATCAAATCTCTAATTCAGGAATGAATTTCACAGAGGTACAAGCATTTACTGAAGGTAATTTGACGCTATCTCCCTACGAATTTATCTCTGGTTGGGACGATCTACTAAAAGCAGGAGACGAATTGTTTTATGTTCATAGTGAAAGCAATAATAAAAGATATCATGCATTCATAGATCATTGGCCTGCTATGAAAGATGCCATCATAAGAAACAAAGAGAATAATGAAACTGTCGACTTTTTAATCAATGAAATGATTGAATTAACAGCTGGTAATTTTGGGCAAGCGGTGAAGGAGCAAAGAAAAAAAGTAAATGATCTAGCAAAAAGCTTTAAAGAGTCAATCGACGCGATTGTTTACCATGAGTTTGAAAAAGAATATATGCTTGGATTCTTTTCCTTATTAAAGCGAATTGACTTAACCTTTACAAAGGAGAAGGA
This sequence comes from uncultured Bacillaceae bacterium, assembly GCA_964514395.1. GTDB lineage: Bacteria > Bacillota > Bacilli > Tepidibacillales > Tepidibacillaceae > CAZEQK01. The sequence continues at coordinate 18,355 of CAZEQK010000001.1, read as the reverse complement.
AGGAGCAAATGGGGTCGATTTTGATGAAATGCAAATGAGAACCATCAAGCTATTAAAGGAAAATAGTGAGATACAGCGTACGATTCAAAAAAGGATATCTTTTTTAATGATTGATGAATTTCAAGACAATAATCAGATTCAAAAGTCATTAATTTCGTTACTTTTAAAGGATAGTAAGGGAGAGATGCAGCCTGGTTCATTATTTGTCGTAGGAGACCCGAAACAATCTATTTATAGGTTTCGTGGTGCTGATGTACATGTATTTAAAGAAATGGAACGAGAAATTAAGGATGCATCAGGAAGAATCGCTCCATTAATCTATAATTTTCGTTCTGACCCAAAAATAATAAGCTTTGTAAATCATTTTTTCAGTATGATTATGACCAATGATCCAGCATCACCAAATTACTATAAGGATACGATTGCAAAAAGGGATTCCCTCGAAACGGATGCTGCTGTTGAATTTATCCCAATCTATCAAGAGGAGGATAATGAAAAGGGTATAAGAGAATTAGAAGCAGAACAGATTGCTACAAGGATAAAGGAATTAATTCATGATGGAGTGGGAGCAAAAGATATTACGATATTATTGAGATCCTTATCCAATGTAAATATCTATGAGGAAGCCTTATTAAATATGGGAATTCCATATTACGTTATCGGTGGTAGGGGCTTTTATCAAAAACAAGAGGTTTTTGATTTAATCAATATTTTGGAATATTTAATAGATCCAACGAACAAAATAGCATTAGCGGGAATATTAAGATCACCAATGGTTGGTATAAGTGATGATACCCTATATCAAATGATGAAGGAGGAGATCTATCAGCATCGATATATAGAGTGGGATGAATTTATCAATCGACTCGTTATGCTGGAACAGGAAAAGCTAAAGCATTTTATGAAATGGATGAATACGATTACGAGTAAAATAGGTAGAGTCAAGGTCTATGAACTTCTTGAAGAGATCATCGAATTAACCCAATATAAACCGATACTTTTAGCGTTCCCACGAGGCATTCAAAAGGTAGCAAATATTGATAAATTTATTAGAATAGCAAAAAATTTCTCTAGTGATAACCCTTATTCCATCTATGAATTTAATCAAAGAATAAATCGGTTAATAGAAGAGGATCAGCAGGAGAAGGATGCGGCTATCGAATCAGAGGCAGGTAATACAGTTAAAATAATGTCGATTCATCAATCAAAGGGGCTTGAATTTCCTTATGTATTCATTCCAGATTTATCAAGGAAACCTTTAAATGATGATGCTTTAATAAAATTCAATGCTAGCTATGGAGTGACATGTAAAATACCTCTAGAGGATGAAGAATGGGCTTCACCCCTAAGGTACATCACTGTATCAAGAAAAGAGAAGCAATTAGAACGTGAAGAAGCTGTGAGACTATTTTATGTAGCAGCTACAAGAGCAGAAAAGAGATTGATTCTCTCGGGTAAAGTAGAGGATACGAAGGGTAAATTCGAAGTTGATGATGTGTTACAAGCAGAAACATGGAGTAAATGGTTAGATGTTGTGTTAAATTACCAAGAAATTTCACTAGAAGAGAAAAAATGGACTTACCACATAAAAGGTAATCACCACGAATATATTAAGGTTATTTACTATGAAAATAGGGAAGCTTCAAAAAATCCTCTAGGAAACATAGAGAGGTTTGACTATAATGAGTTAGCTGCAACAAATCAAGAAGATCTTACTTACTATACAAAACCATTAGATTTTGGTAGACTGCCGACCTATAGTATCTCTGCGCTTAAACGCTTTGAGCATTGTCCAAGGTACTATTATTATACAGATGTATTATCTTTATATGATTCGATTGGTTGGTTGAATACTGAATTTGAATTTGATGAGGATGAGATTGTTTATGATAAAGGAGAAGAGAGTCGAATAAGAGAATTAATCCCCTCTCTAAAAGGTACTCTCGTTCATGAATTATTGGAAAGTATTACGATAAATCCCCAAAGTATAGAGACTTGGGAAGAACAATTAAAACAAGGTATGCTGCGAAGCCATTTATCGCAGGAAATCTTAGAGCAAGAAGAATGGAAGCTATTTATGAAGGAAGCTGCCCAATATGTGGATAATTATAAAGATAGTAGGTTTTTTACAGAAAACGATCATAAAATTGAGACTGAGTATGATTTTATCCTCACTTTAAATAATGGTTTCTTGAGAGGGACCATCGACCGATTGGAAGTAAATCAAGAGGATCGCTTCACTATTGTAGATTATAAAACAGACAGAGAAATAGATGTGGAAAAATATAAGCCACAGATTTTGACCTATGCATTAGCAATCATGAAAAATTTTAATCTTCAGCCTTATAAGGGAATCCTATACTTTATTAGACATAATCAGATAGAAGAGCTGACATTAAGTGTGGAACAGTTAGAGGATTGGCAGGAAAAACTAGAGTTAACACTAGATAAAATGAACAAATCGACAAATATAGAAGATTATCAAAAAAATACGGATAAATGCTATCATTGTGTCTATTCAAATATTTGCACAAATGAATAGCATCAAAGGAAAGAAAGTAGGGACATAATGAAAAAATATATCATCATGATCATGATAGTAGGATTGTTACTATCGATGATGACAGGTTGTAATAAAAGCATCGAAAATAAAGAACCAGCTACATCAACTGATCAACAGTCACCAAATCAAAATAGTGATCAAACAGCAGGTAATGATGCACCTAGTGATGTTACAGATGTAAATTCAAATACAAATGTAATTAAAACAAAGGCAACATTTAAAGAAATTTTTAATAATACCATCATGAGTAATCCAAAGGCATTTATAGGTAAAGTGGTACCTCAATTTGAAATTGGATTAACAAAAGAAGAAACAGAGAAAATTCTTGGAAAGCCAGATCATATAACAACTGAGCATCATCAATGGGGTGATAGTAAGAATTGGATATATGATAATATTAAGGGCTATCAGCTTATCATTATATTTAATCCAGATGATACCATCATTACCTTTCAATTATTAAAGGATTTAATAGGCAATGGAATCGTACCAAAAGTACAAAATATTGAAATGCCAAACAGCATTGAACCAATTAATTATAATGAATTAGGATTTGAAGGTATCTTAATAGGAAACAAAATTGATCAAGTCCTACAAAAATTTGGTGAACCAAAGACGGGATTTTTAACCTATGATGAGATGAATGGCTATAGTCTAGGAATGGAATATCAAGGTGTGACAATTTATATTTCCCTTGAAGGGGATGAGCCATATATTCAGCAAATGGATACAAATGATTTAGGAATAGTAAATACCTATCGAAAAATCCATGTAGGTAGCACGGTAGATGATATCATTGAGAGTTACGGGGAGCCTCAAACCCCAGAGTGGAAAGAAACGGGTGAACTCATTTATGCAACAGAAGATTATTGGTTTGCAATAAAATTCAAGGTAGAAAATAATAAGGTTGTTTCGATATCTATTTATGAAGCCTCATAAAATATAGGATAATAACACGCCGTTAGTGAACGGCGTGTTTTTTATTAAAAAAAACTGTAATAAATATCACATTAAAAAATGATAAATAAGCATTCAAATATTCATAGTTATTCTGTTACAATATGAGAGAATAAATGATAGCGCTAAGAAGGGATATACATGATAAAAACATTGGATAAATATCGTTATTATATTATTTTTTTAGGGCATGGTATGCTTTTGGCTATCACTATGTCAATGATAGACTTTAATACTGTTTTTCCAGCTTTAATAGATAAACTATCAAATTCAAAGATTATTTTTGGTACACTTTATTCGATTATGCTCGGGGTTCCTTTTATGTTTAATCTTTTTTTTAGTCATGTCATGAGAAAAGACCCATATAAGAAAAAATATTTATTATTAGGAATCACAATTAGAGCAATTTCCTTTCTAGGAATGGCATTATTCGTCTATTTTTTTGCAGAACATCAACCATCCATAGTGGTTGGAAGTTTTTTTTTCTTAGTATTTTTATTTTCACTAAGTGGTGGATTTGCAGGGATTGCCTATTTAGATATCGTTGGCAAAGTGATAAGTCATGAGGAACGGGGGAAATTTTTTACAACTAAACAATTAGTGAGTAGTGTATCGGCATTAATTGGCGGATTTATTATTAAAAAAATATTTGATGTCCGTGCATTAGCCTTTCCCAATAACTATTCCCTTGTTTTATTCATAGCCTTTAGTGGCCTTATCATTGCTAGTATCCTCTTTTGGCTAATAAAAGAGCCACCATCAACAACTCAGGGAGAACAGCAAAAGCTTATGGACTTTCTGAAAGAGATACCAACGATATTAAAGGCAGATAAAAATTTTTCTCGATTTATTTTTGTTCAGAATTTAACTAGTATTAGCTTAATGCTCTTACCTTTTTATATGGTGTATGCAAAAGAAACCTTTCATATCGATAATAGCTATATTGGTCAATACCTACTTTTTCAAATTTCAGGGACTATCTTATCCAATTTCTTCTGGGGGAAAATAAATAGAAGGTGGGGAAGCAAGGTAATCGTACAGCTTTGTATATTGATTGGAGCTTTAACACCAGTTTTTGCTATTCTTTTTGGTTACTTTGGACCAAACGTTTATTCTATAATATTTTTAATGATCGGGTTTTTAATAAGTGGTCGAAAAATTGGTTTTGATCCCTACTTACTAGAGATCGCGCCTGAAGAGTCTAGAACTACCTATATTGGTGTAAATGGTACATTTAATCTATTTATTGTCATATCTCCATTATTAGGTGGATTTATCATCCAATTATTTAATTTTGATATCACCTTTGTTATGGTATCCATTGTTATGCTATTAACCAGCTATATTTTCTACGATAAACAAAAATATTCTATGTAAAATGTTTTTTACCCATTTTTACGATTAGCTAAGGCAAGTACCGTTTCAAATATTTCATTCCTTTCATATCCTATAATATAATAATATGAAAGGGGATGGCCTGTATGGCAGATAGAAAAAAGATAAAAAAGAAAACTGCAAAAGAATTGATGGATCAGATTATGAAGGATGCACCTCCGCCTCCAAGAAAAAAGGGTACAACAATAATTAGAAAAAATGGTAAGATATATGTTTATTCCTATAGAAATAAAAAAAAATAAAAAATAAAAAAGGGGCTATTAATGTTTAGAGCTCCTTTTCTCTTTATTCATTATCGCCCTCTTTATTTTTTAAACGTTCAAAGCGATCTTGAGGTGTAAAAAAATGAAATCCATCCATTGTTTCTACTAAATACCACCCTTTTTTGATTTTAATGACTTCTACCTTCGTTCCCTTAGTAATTGGTCGAACCTCATGACAGCCATGGTCAACCATAAATGATTCCTTCGCAGCGTATATGCGACTATCATTTTCAATCTTTGTTTCAACAACATTTTTTATAGGTAGGATTTCTTTGAAGTGACAATCCTTTGTTAGACAATGAAGTTCCTCATGATCAGATTTTGAAAACAACGTATAGTCACATGCAGGACATGTATACTGGTATAAATCTAAACGATTTGACATTGAATGACCCTCCCTCTTACTAAGAAAAAGTATATCCCTCCATTCAAGAAAGTTCAATAAAGAAGACTTGGTTCAGAGGGAGTCTTGTTGAAACCGAAGATAAAAGCATAAAAAAAAGCTTCGGTTGAAGCTTGAGACTGGTGACAAACTAACTAAATAGCCCATTGTAGCCAATATTGGTAAGTGATTGAGCTATCGCTTGATAACCTCTTTTATTTGGATGGATATGATCAAAAGAAAGTAGCTGTTTTGTTCGACCATAAAAAGCCGAATATGCGTCTGCTACTTGTATATGGTCTGTTACCTTTTCTAATAGAAAGTAATTGTAGCTTTGTATCCATTTTTGAGTCTCATAAATAAAAGGTGTTGGATTATACAAATTCACAATATTTATCATCACGTGATTTAAGTCGTAATTTTTCAATTTTACAATGTGATCAATCATGAGAGATAAGTTATTTTTTGCACGATAAAGGCTTTCTTCAAATACTATTTCATTATCCGTCTTAAAATATAGCTCTTCAGCATCAATGAGGTCGTTACCTCCAGCCGTGATGGTTATTATATTTGCATATTGTATAGCTCTTTCTGTTAGAGGGTGTTGAATCATATCCAATATCTGGCTAGTGGTGGCACCATTTTTACCAAATCGATGTAATAAAACCTTTTTTCTGAGGATTTGCTCAGTCATCTTGATATAACGAAAGACAAATCCAGGGCCAAAAAAAGCACCTACTCCTCTAGTTAATGAATCACCTATGGCAACATATAATAAAGGCTGTTTCGCTCTCATGTTAATCACCTCAATGTATTATATGTCACCATAAATTTATAAGTAACCTTCCCATTCGTTTAAAGTTAGAATATCCGCTTTTAATAACTCTCTGCCATATTGATGAGTTGAGTCAGTAAATTTTTCACCTTAGGACTTACTTCTCTTTCTATTTTTTTGAGGAGTCTCTCTATTTGAGTTTTATTTCCAACATCTATCTTTTCTTTTCTAATGATATTCAGGACTTTTTTAATTTCGGTTTTAGTAACGGGAACACGATATTGCCTTGCTAAATCTTTTAATTCTTCATAGGTGATATGATTGATTTTATTATTTATGATTCTACGATATATTGGGTTCATAAATTCACCTCATTTTGAATGATTTTGTGGCGATAAAGACACGATAACCTAAAACATGCCCATACTTTAAAGTTAATCGCTGGTGATCTAACCATAAGTCTTGTAGGGCAGCATTTAGCTTTTTTGAGCTTAATAACTTTTGATTACGATTTGGTATCATGTTTTGAAATATTGCTGAAAACACAGAGCCACCATACATGATTCTTACAGAATCAAATCCTGCTTCATTAAACTTTTTTATCCACTCTTGCTCTGTTGGTATCATGCTTAATCCGTAGTAGCTTATTATTTCATTATATTCCCAAGACTTTAGAGAGGTTTGTGCGGTCATATCTATATCTATTAATAAACCATCTTTTTTCAAAATCCGCGCATATTCACTTAATGTTTTTTTTATATCTGTAAATATAGTTGTAGATTCAGCTAGTATCAAATCAAATGTATTATTTTGAAATGGCATGTATTCACTAGTCCCTTTATAAACCGTTATATTTACTTGCTCCTTTTTAAATCTTTCCTTAGCCTTTTTAATCATTACAGGACTACTGTCTATGGCAAATACCTGACAATGATATTTTTTCTTTATATAGGCTGCTGTCTTTCCAGTGCCACAGCCGACATCTAGTATCCTGCTTTTACTATTTATAGGTAAAGAAAGGAGTACTTTTTTGCTTAATAAAAAACCCCCAGGGTGAGCACTATCTATCCCTAATTGGGACAATAAGTCAAGATAGTTATATTTATTCACAGGATTCTCTCCTCTATCTATTTGTATCATTTTATAATATGTTGAATGATTTAAATATTTGCTGATTTTTTTTAATTTTAGGTTACTATACAAGCGTAAAAACAGATATGTCATAAACTAGAATTATAGATAGCAGTGGAAGGAGGGTATTTATGCCAAGTATTAGTGGCTTTGGATTCGGATGGTTCTGGTGGATTATTATTATTTTTGTTTTAATATGGATCTTCTTTGGATTTGGCTGGTGGTTTATATAAATTATAGTAGAGCTATCACACATGGGTAGCTCTTTTTTTGTGTTAGGAACCCATTTTTTCTATTAATAGGCTTTCCACTATACCTAAAAAATTCTTTTGACATAGGTTGTAGTATAAGAAAAAAAATTTAAAATCAAGGTTAATGACTATACACAAAGATAATGATTTTCATACGTTATATTAGCAATATTTTTGACTCCAAAAGGGAGTTACCCTATATATTGATTTAACGGACAAGGAAGGAGGGTAATGATGTCTGGAAAAGTTAGCTTTTTTGGAGGATGGTCCTGGATATTGTGGTTAATTATCATATTTATCTTATTCTGGATTTTCTGGTGGTTATGTAGTTCACCAGGCTACGGTCCAGCATATGGCCCAGGATATGGCTATTATTAGTCAAACAACTATTTTTCATTAATAAGGATGTTTGACTATACACAGAAATAACTTTAGACATATTCTATGTTAGAAAGCCTTATTGTAAAAAAATATTTTACTCTTTCTAGTAATGATTTTCCAGCGAATTTGATTAATCCCAAAAAGTTAAATTTGAAGGGAGGGGACATAGATGGGTGTACCTGCAGGTGGGGCATTCTTATTCCCAGGGGGATACAGAACATTACTATTATTCATTCTATTAGTGATTATCTTCTTCTGGTTCATTGGTTGGTATTAAAGATTTCTCTACCCTCTTGAATTGATTCTAACTGTGCCCATATAAATGGGCACAATTCTATATTATTTAAGGAGGTAATAAAATGTCAGGATATGGTGGCTTCTTGTTTCCAGGAGGATACAGAACATTACTATTATTTATTCTATTAGTGATTATCTTCTTCTGGTTTATTGGCTGGTACAATTAACGTTAAATCTAGATAAATAGTTTATGATTACCATGAACAAATATGCTGCACACACTTATATAGTAATTTAATATATATCATCTAAGGAGGTGCGGAAAATGGCAGATGGATATGGATATTTATTCTATGGAGGATATAGAACATTACTTCTTTTCATCCTATTAGTGATCATTTTCTTCTGGTTTATTGGCTGGTATCACTAATATTCCTTGGGGGAATGGTTTCTATTCCCCCTTTTATTAGTTTTTTATACATAATATAGTTATGTGACTATATCAAGATGTGTTACAAAAAAATAAGGGCTGTCTCTAAGTTGAGAGACAGCCCTATTTACAATTTGTAGAAATCCCTTATTCCGGTTAATAAGTACAAAATGGGTCACTTTCTAAATAATCTCCAGTTAATGCGTAAGCCCTTGCTCTAGAGCCCCCACATACTTCTTTATATTTACAGATTCCACATTTTCCTTTATATAGAGCAGTATTTCGAAGTTGTTTAAATATTTTTGAATGGCGGTAAATATTGCTTAGACTATTATTCCTTATATTGTCGACTGCAATCGGTAAAAATCCACTGGGATAGACTTCACCAATATGGGATATAAATACAAACCCTTTGCCATCATTTATACCTGCTGCTCTACCAATGTGGTCTCTATTCTTTTCTATTGACTGTAAGTCAAATGATTGGCTATCTATTTTTTCTTTCTGCTGCAAAACATATCTGCGATAATGGGGTGCAGCAGTCGTTTTGATATCATATGAAACGCTTGCGTTCAGTTGATAGAGCCATTCAAAAACCTGTTCATTAGGGAAGCGATGGAAGCTAACCTATCCACTAAATAAAAGATACATTTAAAGAAAGAATCCCTCGAAGGGATTCTTTTTTTTAACAAGCTTAGGCTACGTTTTCGTAGTTAGTGGGAAGTGGATGCTCCTCATCAACAGCTAATGTTATTGGAGAAATTGTCATTACTAAAGCCATAATTAATAATAGACCTATAAGTACTTTTTTCACTTTAAATCACCTCACATTAATATTTCTTTTCTTGAATCATTTGCTAATTTGTAATATGTAGAAGATTTCTTATATTGATAAATACTGGAAAAATAATCCCCAAGTATTTCTGCATATTCGGAAACTAGCTGACGCTCTTTATTTTTTAAAAAGTATGGGATTACTTCCTTTTCTATGTACTTTAAATACTCTCCGTTACCTAAACGAAAATACAATACCTTTAACTTCATCTCATTTTGCTTATAGTTATATAAACCTACTATTTCTAACCCTTTCTGCAGCCATTTCTCAGCTTCTTCAATGTGATTGATAGAAATATATTCTTTGACTAAAGAATATATCGTATGTGTATAATCCTCTAAATTATCCTTCTTATGGTAAAGACTATCAAGATAAAAAGATATAGCTTCCTTATGTTTTCCTAATTTAGAATGAAGAAATCCTAGATTGTGTTTTATTCTCCCAATAAGATAATCATTATCAATATTTTTGGCTATTTTTAATGAATTAAATAGATAGTAATTTGCTTTATCAAAATTTTGTATACGAATATAATTAATAGCCAAGATAAGTTGACTCTCTATACTTCGAAAATAATACATTTTATGATTATATGCTTCAACTGCTAATTGACTATAATATATAGCTGATGTCACATGATAAAGCTTACTATGTACCAGTGCTAAAAGATAATATAATTCTGTTTCCCTCACATTAATTTGGTTATCGATATATTCTGCCTGTTTAAAATCATCTAATGAAGCTATAAATTGACCTTTAATATATTTATATAAGCCAAGAAAATAGTAATAGAAATATAGATTTTCTTGAGTAAAATATTTCTGCATAGGATTTAATTTTTTAATTATAATATTTGCTTCCTCTATATTATAAATTGATAATTCATATCTTAGGTCGATTAAATGATATGTAATGATGGTAGAAAGATCATTTATTTCTTGTATTTTTTTAGTAATCATTTCTTTTTTATTTGTTGACTCTTTTTTATTTCTTGTGTTAACTATTATTTCAAACCATTCTTCTAATAATATTGTTATTTCAAAAAGCTTTTCTTGATTATCATCCTCGAGGGATATACCTAATTTTTTAACTAATAGTTCCAAAACCTCACGACTTGCTTCACATTTGTTATTCTCAATTTTACTTAAATAAGATACAGAGCATATGCCATGTGCTAGTTGTTCTTGGGTTAGTCCTACTTTATTCCTGTAATAATATAGTTTTTCACCAATATTCATCAAAATCCCTCCTTTTTGATGTTGAGAAAATCCTAAAAATAAATGTTTATATCTCTATAGATAAAGTCACTATTTTCCCAATATACAAGAATAATTTTCTGCTATATAATTTTTGTGAATATAGTTATTTTTTACCTTTTTATTATATCTTAATTGAAGGTAGTTCGAAAGGAGGTGAGTAATTTACTACAAATTTGAGCAAATGAATTAACAGCATATTTAAGAGATTCTTTTGAATATGATGTTAGTAGATGTCAAAGCGTGAAAATGATTTTAATATCTTAAGGAAAATAGTTGAAGGCTGTAAAATTATATTGTAGAAAAGAGGAGAAGAAAAATGAAAAAAATTAGTATCTTTATTTTAGCATTCTTAATTTTATTCATCCCATTATTCCAATCTAATACTTTAGCTAGTGGAAATTATAGTGTTTTTAGTACAGTACCAGATGCTACAGAAATTGAAAGACAAAAACAATATGAATTACCTGAAAGTAAGGCTTGGGAAACCAATAAACAAGGTAAAGTTGTTCCTGTTAGATCTATTGTATTTAAACGAAATACAAACATCATAAAAAATGGTAAAATTGGTACAATGAGTTGGGTTGATGCTGATGGATATGTGTATGTCTTTAATGATTACGCACAAAATAATTATCTGACAGACTCTAAGCGTTTTTTTGTATCACGAGTTACATTAGAAAACAAAGGGTCGCAACCACTACCTCTTAAATACATTCAGCAAGAAACTGTTCAAACCAATTGGGTTGTAAGTAGTAAAATAAGTGCAGAAGCTGATTTAGGAAATAAATTTATAGCGAAGCTTAAAACATCCTTAGAATTATCTGTTGCTAGAAGTTCTACTACTTATTCAAGTACTACAATTGAAGCTGGGCCTACATATATTCCTCCTGGGTATGGTGCATCGTATACAAAATATAGAAAAGGTGCCTTTGGACAAGGGCAAGCAGAGTGGAAAAAGTATGCTCCTGGAGGAACTTCTTGGATAGGAATGTACTATACAGGTGAGAGCGGTTGGGTACCTGTGGATAACGATACAACTTTGGTTTATTCAGAATATAAACTATGATTAAAAAACCAAGACTTTTTGTTTTAACACTATCTATTTTATTTATAATTACTCTTATTGGTTGTAATACTCAATTTACAAATGACTATTCGGGAAAACCAGCAAATAGTAATGACATGATGAGTTATAGTCAATATCGTGATTTATTTAATCGTATGTCTAATTATTTAGAAATCAGAGATTATAAAAAACTTGAACAATCAGATGGCGTTAATCTTATAGCTATAGACAAAAAATTCTCATTTAATAATAGATCAGTATTAACATTAACAGGTGAACAAACAAATGAAGAAACCCAGGAAAGAATTATCTATACGGATAATGACCATGTGGTATTAATAATAGACTTAATTTATTTAGATACGTCACTTGGCAAGGATATGATTTTCTGGAGGAGTAACTCAACGGACCATCTAAAAGATGATCCAGTAATTCAAAATATCGATGAAGCCATATTATCATTTTACAATATACTAGTTAAGATTTCTATTTACTCTAAAGACGAAAAGTTAAATTTTCAAACAAGTTATGATGTAATCGATCAAATTGTTACCTACCTGCAGAAATATTCTATAACTAAAGAATAAAAAGTAAAAGAAAACCATACGCTAGTAAAGTGACCCCATAAAGTTAGACAGGTTATTTCATTAGGCAGCATGTAGGATCACGTTATCTTGTAAAGAGACGTAAAAGCTATTGGTTTATAAAACCAGTAGCTTTTTTATGCTCTATTACCGATATTTTTCAAAAAGACGCTAGATATTAGAAAATATGCAGCCCCAGCAAGGGGAAGTAAAGCCTGGGAAATTCAAACCATTCTTCTAATAATCTATTTATTTCTGCAAGCTTTTCTTGACTTTCTTCTTCGAGGGGAATACCTAATTTTCCAACTAACAACTCTAATACTTCAGGACTTGCATCACATTTATTATTCTCAATTTTACTTAAATAAGAGACAGAGCATATACCATGCGCTAACTGTTCCTGGGTTAAGCCTATTTTATTCCTGTAATAATATAGTTTTTCACCAATATTCATCAAAACCCCTCCTTTTTGATGTTGGGAAAATCCTAAAAATAAATGTTTATATCGCCATGAATAAAGCCACTATTTTCCCAATATACAAGAATAATTTTCTGCTATATAATTTTTGTGAATATAGTTATTTTTTACCTTTTTATTATATCTTAATTGAAGGTAGTTCGAAAGGAGGTGAGTTAAAGAATGAGGAAAATTCTATCAATAGTTACTTTATTAGCTCTATTATTTACAATTACATCCTCTGCTTTTGCCATAGAAAATTCCCCACCTAATAGTGCGTCCAACACTTATTTTATAGCATTCAAATCAAAAACTGATCAGAATATAATAAAATCTCACGGCGGGGAAATTAAAAGGCAATATAAGTATATTCCAGTTATAACTGCAAAATTACCTGACAAAGCGGTTAAAGCTTTAGTCAAGAATCCTAATATAGCCTATATAGAAAAGGATGCCACAGTACATATAAATAGTCAAGTAGTGCCATGGGGTGTACCACATGTAAAAGCTACTGATGCACAAACTCTAGGTTATACAGGAAAAGGGATTAAAGTAGGAGTCATAGATACAGGAATAGATTATACACATGAAGACTTAAATGTATCTGGTGGAATATCATTTGTAGCTGGGATCAATGATTATATGGATGATAACGGTCATGGTACGCATGTTGCTGGAACTATTGGGGCCTTAGATAACGACATCGGAGTAGTTGGTATTGCTCCACAAACGGAAATCTATGTAATAAAAGCATTGGATCAATATGGTAATGGTAGCTATAGCGACATTGTAGCAGGAATTGAATGGGCGGTTGATAACAACCTGAACATCATCAATATGAGTCTAGGCGGAACAGTTAAATCCAAAACCTTAGAAAAAGCAGTAGATAAAGCCTATGAGTCTGGCATTCTAATAGTTGCCGCTGCTGGAAATAATGGGTATGCAAAGAAAGGTACTATTACTTATCCAGCTGCCTATAATTCCGTCATTGCTGTCGGTGCAGTTGATCAACAGAATAACCGTGCTAGTTTTTCTAGTGTGGGCAGACAACTAGAACTTATGGCACCAGGTGTTGATGTTTTAAGTACCGTACCAAATAATAGTTATGCTTCATATAATGGTACTTCGATGGCTTCTCCACATGTAGCAGGGGTAGTAGCTCTGCTATGGGAAGCTAAACCGAGCCTAACCAACGTTCAATTGAGGAATCTATTAAATGACTTAGCAACATATTTAGGAGATTCGTTTGAATATGGAAATGGGTTAGTAGATGGATTAAAGGCTTTAAAATAATAAAAATATAAGGAGAAATAGTAACTATGAAAATAAATAAAAAGTTAGTCTCTTTTCTACTGAGCTTAGTTTTAATTTTTAGTTTTATTAATATACATGTATTTGCGAATAATAAATTAAGTGTTGAAAATTATTCCATAACCGTTAACTTGGTGGATGAAAATAACAAACCTGCTTACAATGTTTATGTAACTTTATACTCACATTTGGAAAAAAAGTTTGTAGATTCTGGTTATACAGATAAGAATGGTAATTTCAAACTAAAGTATAACCCTGATGAAAAGCTATTTAGTAAAAAAGAATTGCAGGATATTGATCTAACAGTATATGCTGCTCCACAAGATGGTGATTTAGTTGTATATTACTTTACAAAAACATACGTAATTGATGATAGCAAAATGAGTGAGGAGCAAAAAGCGGAATTTTTAAAAAATAATATAGAAGACCTGAAATTATCTTATACGCACAAGGTAAATAACACACTCGTAACTGACGAATATTCTAAGAAAGTCTTCAAATATTTAAAGGATAACAACAAAATTTCTGAAAAGAAGCCTGTTCATAAAATCACAAAAAAAGATAAAGAAGATATGATTAAAAAAGGTATTATTCCTGTAGGAAAAGCAGTCGATACCTCTGGTACTGGAGATATTAATGCATTGTATGATGTTATTCATGATCAAGGTAGTAAATTAACAGTTGTAGGAGAAGTACATTCTATAGATAGTGTAACATCTACATTTATATTTTCAGCTAATTCTGGAGTAAAAATAGACGTAGGTATCAAATCTTCTACTGGTGATAGTTGGAGTATTGGAGGTAGTGTATTAAAAAGAGCAGGTTGGACAGAACAATGGCCAGAATTTTCAACTACTAGCACATCAGGATATGGTAAACAAGCACTCACATATTTTAGATATGAAGTTGGTGAGACTATATCGTATTGGTCTGGATTAACAACATATGAAGTTTACGCTGCTGATTATAATGGTGGAAGTGAATGGGGTTCAATTATCTTTGGTGATGGAGCGCCAGCCGCAGACATTGAGTCTAATAGCCTTGGGTCAGATTGGGCAAGTCATTTACCAGGTGCTGTATCTACTTATGAAGTTACTGAAGGAAAAACATATAGTATTGCTGCTTCCTTTCCTGTTATAGTTAATGGTTTTAACTTAGGAACTGTAACCTTGGGAGTTTCTACAGATTATAACTCTTTAACTAAAATAGAATTTAAGTTTGGCACAAAGTACTCTAAATATTACACATATGGAAGAAATACGAATTGGAAGCAAATATATGTATCAAATAAGAGTAGATAAAATAGAAATTTAAAATAACAGGCATATTGCCTGTTATTTTAATTATAGTGTGCACGGACATGCACATAGAGTTACGCTATTACGTACATGTTATTTGATAGCAGAAAACAAGTTCATACCCAACGGAAAAAGTGGTGAATTCTACGCGGTATGGTAAGAGGGAGTATATTTGCATGACAAGAAAGATAAACGGTTCCGATGGAGATTATATCACATGTGATGGAGAAGATTGTATCAATTTCAAACAAGTCATAGACGATAAAGGAAGCCATTGAGTGAATGGATGCCTGGAAAAAGCACTACATGGCCTATCAAGAAAACTGGAGACATAATCTCCAGGAGTTTTTCTTGTAACCTATCATTCGTTACCCGTCTGCCGTGTTGAAATCCCAAAACCAAGTAGAGGGATATGGAAGTTAGGATACAGACCATGGCCGATTGTTCCATTCAACAGGCGATTACCTAAACTCGTACCCCAATTTACGACCAAATATTTTTTTCATTATAATTTTGGGTTCGTCCATAACGACAGCTCATGACGCAGTTAGACTGGCAAGAAATATATACGGACGAGTTTGAATCTTCAATAGTTAGGAGTACCATATAGGGAAGACCAATACAAAATGCAACTATTTATCGTATTTAATTAATTAATATGACCATTTTGTGCGCTTATCATAATATATTAATAAAAAGATTTATTTTATATATGGAGGAATAAATATGAAGTATAAGATATTTATAATAAGTTTTATAGCAGTAGTTTTAATAATAATTGTTATATTTACTGGATTTATTAGTAGTAATGCATTTTTAAAATCACAAGACTATATGTCTTTATATGAATTTAATAAAGTTTATTATTTAGGATATAGAATTGGGTGGGAGGGGTTTTCTAACCCTGAAGTAAAAAACGTATATTTATTAGATAGCAATAAAAATATCATAAAAAACCAGAAAAGTAATAGTTATAAGTTAGATTTTTTTGTTGACGAATCAAAACATATTGGGTCAACATCAAAAAAAGACGATCAAGAAAACTTTCAATTTGCAGATATTCAAAATTATAAAGTGAAGAATAAAGATATGAATATTATCATAAAAGTTAAAGTATCTGATGATTATCTTAAAAATGTTAGGTACTTAGAGATAGATTATTCGGTATTTGGTTTAATGAAGAAACAGATTTTTAAAATATACTTAACGACCAATTCTTAATTATGAAATGAATAATAATTCTCGATATTTAATTTTACTTGCTGCTATTTATTTATATTAAACTTGAATTCGGCAAGTGACACAAAAAAAGAATCATCACCTGCATAAAACGCAATATTTTACATTAAACGGTTGATTAGTCATTGCAAATAAGCAACTCCGAATACCATGTTTTCATGGAATGGTCTTTTTAGGTATGCTTAACAAGCCATATCATGTATGACTTTTAAAAAAATGGTATCTAGCATGTGTCAAGATAACGTTTTTTATAGTATCACCGTCTTTCTAAAGGCTGAAAGTGCCGTTCGTAAATGAAGAACGATTCTTTCAAGCAACCTATTAGGTGCAAAGTTTATGTGTTTATACCAGCCATTTCCGACCATATTTCCTGCTTCTTTATAAAAAAATCTTCTAACCGTGTCGATTTCATGATGGGCTAGATTTTCAGGTAAAAAGCTTCTTTTGAACCAGTTATGCAGATTAAAAGCAATCATTTTAATCAACAAAAATAGCTCATTGCACTTGTGATTCATCTGGCTATTTTCAGCAAAGGCAAAACCTTCTTTTAGCTCATCTATTTTGTTTAAACATTACATCTTTGATTGTAGTCATGAAAGATTTCTGCAGGTGTTAAGTAATCTATGTTTGTTACAATGGCTTGAAATTCATAAGTGAATTCATCAAAAATGAGTTGTCCGTTATCTGTTTTAGGGAGTGTTTTTTTGATGATAACAAATCTCCTTGCTCTGTCCCAAGCAGGAAGTGGTACCGTAATCTCGGTTACACTAAAGGTTTTATTAATCTCTGTCCAGTGGTATTCTTCTGGGTGGTCATTGACGTATGCAATTATTTTATGGAAACCCTTTTGCATTCCCTTATAAGACAAGGACTAAAATTTATGAAATTGATTCAACTAATTATAAAATTTAAAAAGTGATGTGAGAATTTTGAAAAATAAATTAATCAGACTCTCAATGATCATGCTGATGATATTAATCATAGGCTTTGGGATTTATCATATTTATTCAAATGCCAATTATGAACGAGTTTCTAATAAAGAGAGTGAGTTAAATAATCAAAATCTAACATTGTTAGAAAGGTATAACTATGATATCGATGATGATTATAAAGACGAATTTATAGAATTATATGCAAACATAACAAAGAATGAATCCGGAGAATTAATGTACGAGGATAGTAATATGTGGAAATTGCTCGTACGTGATAATGACAAAATATATCCACTTTATGATGGCCCTATTTCGTTAGGAAAAATGAAATTTTGGGTCTACTCTTCCCCTCAAGATAAAAATACTCATATTGCAGCATTAATAGATAGTACAAATAATGTTAGTCTAATAGACTATGTCTTTGATAAGAAAGAACAAAGCTATCTCAAAAAAACGTTACATGATATTAAAATTGAGAATTTACTTTTCAGCTCAACCTACAATGAGAGGTAATGTATATGGGAACAAAAACATGGAGAAGGGGATGTAGAAACTTTAATCAAGGAGGTAAAGTGATGAAAAAATATATCCTTTATTTTCTTTTTATAT